>JBHELY010000043.1:0-24766 GCA_046262815.1 Chthoniobacterales bacterium
GCTTTGAAGCGCTGGTCGGCGCGATCTATCTCGATAGCGATCTCGCCATGGCCCGGAAATTTATTCTCGAACAGGCGGCGGCAGACTTGGAGCAGCTTGTGGAAGAGCCGATCGACGTGAACCCGAAAGGCCAGCTCCAGGAATTGCTTCAGGCGATTTCACCCCGGAGCCCGGTTTACGAAGTGATGTCGCAGACGGGGCCGGAACATTCCAAGACGTTTATCGTGCGCGCGATTTGGGAAGGCGTGGAGCTGGGGCAGGGAACGGGAAAAAGCAAAAAGCAGGCGGAAACGGCGGCGGCAATCGAAGCGATGAAGGCGCGGCGTTGGGAGACGGCAACAGTTAAAGCCGCGGCGAATGATTGAGCGCGTGGATGTCGTTCCACGCGTGATGTTGCGCGATCGTAGCGCTGACGAATTCTTTCGCGCGGCGAACGGCTTCTTCGAGTGACAAGCCGCGCGCGAGCCCAGCGGTGATGGCAGCGGAGTAAGTGCAGCCCGTCCCGTGCGTCGCAATCCCGCGCGAGAACGGCGCGGAAAACTCGATAACGTTTCCGTCGAGAAACAGCAGATCGATCGCCTGATCGCCGGCGAGATGTCCGCCTTTCAGCAAGACGGCGACGCCGTATTTCTTCGCCAGGATTTCGCCGGCTTCGCGCATCGCCGCGATGTCGTTGATTGGTTTGCCCCGGAAACGCGCGGCTTCGTTCAGGTTCGGCGTGAGGAGCGTGGCGAGGGAGAACAGTTCCCGCTCGTATTTGGCGATCGCGTCCTCCTGCAACAGCGCGTCGCCGCTGGTCGCGACCATGACCGGATCGATGACGAGAGGGATCGATCGATGATCGCGAAGCGCTTGGGCGATCTGGGTGATGATCTCGGCCGAAAACAGTAGTCCGGTCTTGATCGCAGCGACGGGAAAGCCGCGCAGCAGCACTTCGATTTGTTCGCGGACCAGCGCCGCGCTGACCGGCTCGATTTTCGAAACGCGGCCCGGCGTTTCCGCAACTACGCAGGTCACGGCGGTAAGTCCGTAGACGCCTAGAGCGCTGAATGTTTTCAGGTCCGCCTGAATGCCGGCGCCGGCGCTGCTATCGGAGCCGGCGATACTAAGAGCGACAGACGTTTGTCCCATGAGAGGGATGGGACCGAGAGGGCGAATTAGCCGCCGTCGCTGCCGATGGCTTCGACGGGGCAACCTTCCATGGCTTCCTTGCAAAGCGCTTCTTCCTCGGGGCTCTCCGGTTGTTTGTAAACGAAGGAGTGGCCGCCGTCGTCGTTGCGTTTGTAATTCGCCGGGGCGGTCTCGCGGCACAGGTCGCAATCGATGCACTGGTCATCGACGTAATAAGGTCCGGAAACGTTTTCGGGGTATTTGTTTGCTGCGTCGGCCATATTTTCCCGCTAAAAGCGACCTCGAACGTAGAAAGAAAGCCCTCGGGCGCAAATGGAAATCTGTTCCGAATACAGGCAGGCGCGACCAAGCGCGAGACCAACGGCGAAGTGAAGGAGATGGCCCGCGCGCCGACCAAAAAAGAGAAAACGAAGACGTTGCGGGCGTTCCTGGTTGAGCTCGCGATCTACGGCGTTTTCGTGACGGGCTATTTCTTTCTCGTCCTCCATTTTCTCGCCGGTTGGCTTCAGGATTTGCACCTGCATCACGTGAAAGTTTACGCGTTGATGGCGATCGTCCTGATCATCGGCCAGGCGGTGTTGCTCGAAAGTGTAACGACCTGGCTCCTGCGATTTCTCCGCCGCCGCGCGCAATAACAATGTTCTTCCCAATCTCGAACTCGAATATCAGCCCGATCTATCTGGTCGTGATTGGATTTCTCATCGGAATTCTTGGCGGTTTTTTTGGAGTCGGCGGGAGTTTCATTGCGGGACCTGCGCTACGCGCGGTTGGGTTGGATTGGAGCTTTGCGGTCGGCACAGACCTCGCGCATATCGTTGGCAAATCGGTGGTGGCGGCGAAACGCCATCGCGCTCTTGGAAACGTCGATCTAAAGCTTGGACTTATCATGGCGATCGGCACGATGGGCGGCGCCGAAGTGGGCGCGCAATTGATCGAGATGTTAAAGCGCGCCGGAAACATCAACTTCGTTGTCAGCATCGTCTCGATCGCAATCTACGTCAGCATCTCGAGCTTCATGATCTGGGAAGCGTGGCGGACGCTGCAATATCAGAAGAAGCGCCGGCCGCGCGCGAAAGTCCCAGGCGCCGCGGCGAAACAGGACGAGTCGTCGTTCAGTCACCGGACGCAGGCAATTCAGCGTTTAAAACTTTGGCCGATGATTTCGCTGCCAGCGTCCGGAGTAAAAGCGATCTCGCTTTGGGTGATCATTCTGGTCTCCTTTATCGGCGGTTTGTTCAGTGGATTTCTCGGCGGCGGGGCCGGTTACATTCGGATGCCGATGCTCGTTTACGTTCTCGGAATTCCAACGCATCTCGCCGTGGGGACCGATCTTTTTGAGATCATCATTTCAGCCAGCTACGGAACCTTCAGCCACGCAATCAAAGGCAACGTCGACATCCTGATCGCGCTCGTGATGAATACTGGCGCGGCGATTGGCGCGCAGATCGGCGCGATTTCCACCCAATATTTTGCGGGCCCGAAAATTCGGATGGCGTTCGTGCCGCTGCCATTGATCGGCGCCGCCGTAGTGATCTACACGATGGCGACCGGCCACAGACTTTAATTTATGCGCATTCTCATTTGCAGTGACGGCACCGACCCGGCGGACAAACCCGTTCTCCTGGCCGGACTCGTCGCCGCGCCCACCAAAGCCGAAGCGACGCTGCTCGGGATTTCCGAAACGTCGGCGGACGAAAAGCCGTTGCGCGAGGCGCTCGAGAACGAGGCGGAAAAACTTCGGCGCTTCGGCGTGTCGCCTGAGATCGTGACGCGGTCCGGCGAACCGATCCGCGAAATTCTGGAGCAAACGAAATCGAAGCGTTACGACATGACGATCATCGGCGCGCGGCGAAAGACGAGCAGCGGGCCGTATTGGCGCTCGGGCAAGACTTACGAAGTCATCAAAGCGATTCCGACTCCGGTGCTGTTAGCAACCGGCGTTTGCGAGACGTTGAAGAGTTTCATCGTTTGCACGGGCGGGAAAAAATATATCGACGCCGCGGTGGAATTGACGGGCAAACTCGCCGCCGCGGTGGGCGCATCGGTCACGCTCCTCCACGTCATGGCCGAACCGCCCGCGATTTATTTCGACCTGATGCGGCTCGAGGAAGACGTCGAGCGTTTGCTGCGATCCGGATCGGAGCTCGGCCGCAATTTGCTCGCGCAAAAGCAGAGCCTGGAAAAGCTGGGCATTCTCGTCGAAGTGCGCGTCCGGCACGGATTCGTGCTCGACCAGATTTTCGCGGACGTGAGCGAGCGCGGCCATGATTTGGTTGTGACCGGTTCGTCGCCCACGCGCGGTCCTCTCGGCCATTACATCATGGGCGACGTGACGCGGGAAATCGTCAATCGCGCCAACGTTCCGGTGCTGGTGGCGAGATCGGCGAAAGGCGGGGCGCCAGCCGGAATTTGGAGCACGTTGAAGCAACTCGTGGCCTCGAGCTGGGGGAAAACGTCGTAGTTCAACTACGCGCCATTTCGCTTTTCCAGAAACGCGCCTTGTCCGCGCATCAACGCTTCGCCGATCAAAACCGCATCGACGCCGCACGCTTTAATGCGCGCGAGATCTTCCGCGGTTCTGATTCCGCTTTCGCTCACGAGCACGATTTCCTGGGGCACTTGTTCGCTCAACCTTTCCGTCACGCCGAGATCGACTTCGAACGTCGCGAGGTTCCGATTGTTGATTCCGATCAGGCGCGCGTCCGTTTCGAGGGCGCGATCGAGCTCAGCGAGCGTGTGCACTTCCACCAAAACGTCGACCTGATAGAGCGCCGCGGTTTCCAGCAGCGACGCGAGCTGCTCCTGGCTGAGGGCCGCGACGATCAACAGGATCGCGTCCGCGCCGGCGACCGCTGCCTCCATGATCTGGAGCGGATCGAGAATGAAATCCTTGCGGAGAAGCGGTTGCGGCACCTGCTCGCGAATCAATTTCAAATAATCGAGATGCCCTTGGAAAAAACGTTCGTCCGTCAGGACAGAAATCGCTTCGACGCCGGCGCGCGCATAGTTTTTCGCGATCGCGACCGGATCGAATGATTCGACGATGACGCCGGCGGACGGCGACGCCTTTTTTACTTCCGCAATAAGCGCCAGCTTTCCTTCGTCGCGCTCCAAAGCGGAAGTGAATCCGCGCACATCGTTGCGCAACAGCGCGGCCCGATGCAATTCATCGCCGTGCGGCCGCAGTCGCTCGATCTCCTCGCGTTTTGCGCGCAGAATTTCATCCAGCCGATTCATTTCTTGTTCTGTAGCGCCGAATCATGCCGGTTGCACGCGCGCGAGCGGATGGCATGTTCCCGCCGCGATTTTCTTCGGCGGTCGTAGACCGCCGCTACAGGCCGACGTAGCTCAGCTGGTAGAGCAACGGTTTCGTAAACCGTAGGTCACGGGTTCGAATCCCGTCGTCGGCTCCATCATTTTTTCCGGCAGCGAACGGCTGCGCAAACGGTTCGGACTCAACGCGCGCGCGTGTTTTCACTCAACTTGCGGACGCTACATTACAAAAATGTAAGCATCCACACCGCGACTATCGTTCCGAATACAGCTTCAAGTCCCAATCCAATCCCCGATTCCAGGAAAGGATCCAACTATGCGCATCAAATCGACTTCGAATTCCGGCGTTTTCAATCCGCGCCTCCTTTTAACGTTCGTTCTCTGCGCCATCGGCGCTTCGCTAGCCGTGTTCAGCTGGGCGTCCAGTCCGGCGACGAGCACGATCACGGTGCCTTCCGCGGTCGGACAGACGATCACCGTTACCTGGACTGGGGAAATCCCGCCGGGGGCGAATCCGACGAGCGATTGCACGAATCTCGCGGACACTGCGGCGGTCGATCAACACCTGCCGACGATCAACGTCCCCGCCGGCATCTACAATTCGCTCAACGCGAAATTCGAATTCAATATTTCGTGGGACGGAGCGTCGGGTAACGATGAAATCCTCACCGTCCTCAATCCCGACGGCAGCACACTTGATTCGAGCGATGGCGGCGATCCGACCGAAACCGTGACGGGCAAGAATCTGGCGCAAGGCACTTACAAGGTCATTGCCTGCGGGTTCACGAACACTTCGTCGCAAGCCTACGTCGGCAAACTTACGATCACGACCACCGCAGGCGGAATTATTCTTCCTCCGCCAATTCCGCCCACGGCGGCAGCGCCGGGCGTCCCGCGTTATTATGATTTCGCTCCGCCGGCCACCATCGGTGAAGCCGCCGGAGAACCGACGATCGGGTTCAACAAGACCACCAAGCACGCGATGTATCTCGCCGGGTTGCAGACGTTGCAGGTGACTTTCCCCGAACAAGAGCCGCCGCTCGGCACGGTCCCCGAAGCGTGCCCGGCCGATTGGAAAGATGTTTCATTTCTCCTCACGAAAACAAAATCGCTCGATCCGATTTTGTTCACAGACCCGAACACGGGACGGACCTTCGTTTCTCAATTAGACAGTCAGTCAGCCGGGCCGGCGCTCGTCGGTCTGAATAGTTTGATGTCGTTTACCGATGACGATGGCGCGACGTGGACGCCGGCGCAGGTGAATCCGCCGGACGGCAGCAATGATCACCAGACGGTGGGAGCCGGGCCGTACCCGAATCCAATTCCGTCCGGAATCAATCCGGTCTATCCGGACGCGGTTTATTATTGTGGGCAATCCGGCAACGTCCTGGTTGCGGCTTCGACGGCTTTTTGTTCGCGGAGCGATGATGGCGGATTGAACTTCGGAAAGTCGGTCCCGATTTATCCCGGCTCGCCGGCTCCAGGCGGATGCAGCCAACTTATTCACGGCCACGTGAAGGTCGCGCCAGACGGCACCGTTTACGTGCCGAACGCGCGCTGCGGCGGCGGCCAGGCTGTCGCTGTTTCAACTGACGCCGGCACGACCTGGACCGTGCGCACCATTGCCGAAAGCCGAAGCGGCAGCGACGATCCGTCCGTTGGCATCAGCAAAGATGCGCCGGCGGGTTCCGCTACTTCGAATCGAGTTTACATGGCGTGGGCCGGACCGGTGCCAACACCGACACCGGCGCCGAGTGCCACTCCGGCGCCGCCAAGTCCGGACAATCACGCTTTCGTCGCATATAGCGACGATCGCGGGGTGACCTGGAGCAAGCCGTACGATATCGGCGCGAGCCTGGGAATTAACAACGCGGTATTCCCGTCCGTCGTTGTCGGTGATCGCGATCGCGCCGCGGTTGCATTCCTCGGCACCCGGAGCAGCGGCGATCATCAGGCGGCGGATTTCACCGGCACCTGGTGGGGCTTGGTCGCGCACACTTACGATGGCGGCCAAACCTGGACGACCGTGAACGCGACACCAAATGGCCCGGTCCAGCGCGAGGCGTGCATTTGGAATGGCGGCGGCGCCAACGTTTGTCGAAACCTGCTCGACTTTAACGACATCACGATGGACGACAAAGGCCGCGTCCTTTTTGCCTTCGCTGATGGTTGCATCGACCAGTGCGAAACCGGCGGATCGAATTCCTACAGCTCGAAAGCGACCATCGCGCGGCAATCCGGCGGTAAAGGTTTGCTGGCTGCGTTCGATACTTCGGAGCCAGTCGCACCCCAGCGCGCCTGTCTCGCTGGGCGCCGCGACGACATGGCCTCGTATTTGAATTGGGCGGCCCCGGACGCGGGCGGTTCAGCGATCACCCAATACAAAATTTTCCGGGCGACAACCGCGCCGGGATCGGAAATTCAGATCGGCCAGCAGCTGGGCGACAAGCAAACGTTCACGGATCGCAGCGTCGATCCCAGCATTGCGAAATACATCTACCGGATTGTAGCCGTGAATAGCGCAGGCAGCGGTTTGCCGAGCAATCCGCTCGAGCTTTCGATTACGCCGCGCATTGAGTTCACCGGCTCTTGCAGCCAGCCCGGCGTCACCGCCGTTTCAGATCCAGTCGGCGACGAGACGGACGCGCAGAAGTCACATGACATCACTTCGGTTTCGATGGCGGAGCCAATCAGCAACCCGAATACCGGCGCGGCGGACAACATTGTCTTTACGATGAAGGTGGTCGATCTCTCGACTGTCCCGCCGGATTGGCGCTGGTCGGTTCGGTTCAATGTTCCAGGATTCAATCCGCCTGACGCACCAGTTGTCGGCGCACAAGAGGATTGGTTCGTTTCGATGATCTCGACTGATCCGACGAACCCGCGATTCACTCTTGGCACGACTGGCGTCCCGCAAAACGCGGCGCGTTTCTTCTCGACCATTGTCGATCTGCCCACGGGACCCACGGCGAGCCATTATAATGCCGACGGAACGATCACGATGGTTCTGCCGAAGAGCCTGTTCCAGTCAAAGGCGGTCTGCACCGGGACGTGCGGGTCGATGAATCCTGGGCAGGCGATCAATATTACGTTGGGCAGCGTGCGCTTCTCACCGCCGTCGGAGGTCCCGGGAAGTGGCGGCACGAACGAAACCATCCCGGACACGACCGGCGCGGCCAGCTATCAATTGCGCCCGGCGAATTTGTGTTTGCCAAATACCGCGCCGTTCGCCCGCCTCACCGAGGATGTGCATAGCGGAGTCGCTTCACTCACGGTCCACTTCGATGGCAGCGGTTCTTCCGACCCGGATGCAATCGATACCATCGGGAGTTACACCTTCAATTTTGGCGACGGCAACGATGACGTTGTTCAGAATTCGGCTGCGATCACTCACACCTTTACCCAACCCGGGCTCTATGCGGTGCGACTCGTCGTTACCGATTCGCGAGGCAAGGTGAGCTCGAATACCGATCTGCAATTCATCGAAGTAAATCCCGTCTCGAATCCGAGCGCGGCGCAGCTCCTCAACATCTCGAGCCGACTCAAGGTCCAGACCGGCGACAACATCCTCATCGGCGGTTTTATTGTTACCGGAACCGATCCTAAAAAAGTCGGCATCCGCGCAATTGGACCGTCTACGAAGGTTCCGGGATTTCTCGCCGATCCCACCCTGGAGCTTTACGACTCGCACGGTGCGCTCATCGTGAGCAACGACAACTGGATGGATGCGCCGGAGCGCGCGCAGATTGAGGCCGTTGGCTTGACCCCGGGAGACCCGCGTGAATCCGCGATCCTCCACTCGCTCGATCCCGGCGCCTACACCGCCGTCATCCGCGGGAAAAACAACAGCACCGGCATAAGCCTCGTCGAAGCTTTTGATCTCGATGCGAATAACAATTCGAGATTGGCGAATTTGAGCACGCGCGGCCTTGTCGAAACCGGCGATAACGTTCTGATCGGCGGCTTCATCACCGGAAATCGATTGGGCAACATCAACGTGTTGATCCGTGCGATCGGACCCTCGCTCGCGAACCAGGTGGCAAACCCTCTCAGCGACCCGATCCTCGAGCTGCACGATTCCAACGGCACGACCGTCGCGACGAACGATAATTGGCAGGACGATCAGGCGGCCGACATTCAACAAACCGGGCTCGCTCCGGCTAACGCCAAGGAATCAGCCATTCTCGCCTCCCTCCAGGTCGGGTCGCATACCGCGATTGTCCGAGGGGTAAATGGCAACGGCAACGCGCTTGTGGAAGTGTACAATTTACCATAGCCGGTCGGCCGAGCGGACAGTTGAATATCTCCGAAAGCCGCGATAAATCGCCGGCTTGTTTCGGACGGCGCGATGATTTAAAAACGCCGATCGCACCGCCGCTGAACTCCGCTGGCGGCGGTTCTTCATGTATCACGTTCTGCGCATTCCTCTGATCGTGGCTTTTCTGGCCGGCGTGGCCGCCTTGCTAAGTCCCCGCTCGGTTGTGCGCGCATGCCGCGAGAAAATTCTTGGGCTGGGCGGTTGGCTCGATGCGCCTGCGCCCCGCAATCGCATGGCGGCCTTCATCCTGATCTGGATCGTGGCGTTGATTCCAATGCTGCGCCTCACGTATCTGGTTCAACATTACGCGGTCGAAGTGCCCACTCTCGACGATTGGGAAATGGCGCCGCTCATTATCCAGGCGCACACCGGACATCTGCATTGGGCGGAAATTTTCGCGCAGCAACAAGAGGCGCGCACCGTTTTGCCGAAACTGATCTTCATTCTCTCGGCCGCCGACGGTCATTGGGATGTGCGCGACCAGATGATGCTGTCGGTCGTCTGCTGCTGGCTCACGGTCGCTGGCATTTTTATTTTGCTTCGCCGATCGGAACTTCGGGCTGGCGCGATCGCGATCTGTTTTTGGCTGGCGGTCATCGCGATTTTTACGCCGGCGAAATTTGAGCTGTGGATCTTTGCCTCCGGCTTCCCTTCATTTTTTCCGGCGCTGTTCCTTGTCGCGGCGTTTGTCGTTATCGGCGCCGATCGAATCGCGACGACGTGGAAATTCATTCTCTGCGCCACGGTCGCTGCCGCGAGCACGTTCAGTTTAGCCAATGGTTTGCTCGCCTGGGGGCTAACTTTTCCAACTCTTTTGCTCATGCAGTCGATTCCGCGCTGGCGTAGCTGGCTCTTCGCGTGGATCGGGACCACCGCGCTCTGCGCAGCGCTCTATTTCTGGGGTTATCAAAAACCGCCAGAAATGACCGCTTTCGCGCCTACGGTTTCGTGGAGGGAATATGCCGGGTTCATTCTCGAATTTCTCGGCGGAAGCCTGGCTTACTCATGGAAAGATCGGCCCGCTCTTGCCGCACTCCTGTTCGGTCTGGTGCAGTTAACGATCTTCGGCCTCGCGATCGTCTATTGCGTCCGGCGAATTCGCGACCGCGTTTTCATTTCGAAAACGCTTCCCTGGTTCGCGCTTGCCCTGCATTCCATCGCCAGCGCACTCCTCGCCGCGCTCGGCCGCGTGGGTTACGGTGCGCCGTATGCGCTCGCGTCGCGCTATGTCACGTTTTCGATTTACCTGACAATCGGAACCATTGGCCTCGTCGCGCTGATTGTTTATGACCGGAACGCGCGCCATCGCAATTTTCCATCTCATCAGTGGTCGCGCGCGTTCTGTCTTCTGCTGGTCGTGGCCTATCTTATTCCGTACAGAGTTTGCGCGGCCAACAGCCGCTTTTTCCTGCGCGCGCTTTCCGCAAAAGACAGACTGGCGCGCGCCGCGGTCCTGTTTTGTCAGGCCATCGATACTTCGGAAGTCATCAAGAAAACTGCGTATCCCAATGACGCCCGGCCGGTGACGCAAAGCGTCGACGAGCTCGATCGGTTGAAATTGATCCGGCCGCCGCTTGTCCGCTCGAATCGCCTCGAAGCGCTTCCGCATGAAACCGCTGACGGCCGGCACGCCTCGGGTTCCTGCGAATCCATCGCGCCAATCAGCGGCGATTTGCTTCGCGCCACGGGCTGGGCCGCGCTCGACGCGAAACGACGCCCGGCGGATTGTGTCGTGGTCGCGTATCGCATCGCCGCCGACCAACCATGGATTCTGTTCGCGATTTCCGATTCCTTTGCGATGCGGCCCGATATTGTGAAACGTTTTCACCTCATGGACCAACTCTGGTCCGAATGGAGTGTCACCTTTCCGAAAACCGTGGCCCCGCTCGGCGCGGAGTTTTCTTTTTGGGCAGTCGACGCCGACGGGCCGCGCCTGTATCAGCTGAAGGATGAAAGTGCCCGCACGACTCGTTAGGCCAGGCTCGGCATGAAACCCCGGGAACACGACATCATGCGGTCGGTCGAGGACCACTATTGGTGGTACCAAGCGCTTCGTCAGCACGTCGTCGACCTTGTCGAATCTGCCGGCCCGATTTTCTCTCTTCTCGATGCGGGTTGCGGAAGCGGCGGAATGCTCGCCGCCCTGCGAGAACGGTTTCCGCAGGCCCAGCTTTCCGGAATCGACGCCTTTGAGCGCGGCGTCCAGCTCACCAGCGAACGCGGGCTCAGAGCCAGGTTGATGACCGCAAACGTCCATGAGCTTCCGTTTCCGGGCGAATCATTCGATTTCGTCCTGTCTCTCGATGTCTGGAGCCACGAAGGCGTGGACGATGCCCTCGCGGCGCATGAGACCCATCGTGTTCTTCGTTCCGGCGGCCGCCTGATTCTGAATCTCGCTGCCTTCGGATTCCTCAAAGGGGCGCATGATCATGCAACCGACGTGACCCGGCGTTACACGAGTCCGGAAGTGCGCGCCATCCTCGAAGGCGCGGGTTTCACGATCGAACAACTGACTTATTGGAACCTGAGCCTCACGCCACCGATTGCTGTCGCCCGGTGGCTGAGCCGTCCGCAAATCGTCCGCGAGGCCGCCCGCTCCGATTTGCGTCCGCTGCCTCGGTTTCTGAATACGGCGCTGAAAGCGCTCGCCACGCTTGAACTCAGGGCCAGCCGTCACCTATCGTTGCCCTTCGGCACGTCCGTCTTCGCCGTTGCCCGCAAACATGGCTGATCCGTCACCGCATCTCAGCATCGTCGTTCCGCTCTACAACGCCGAGAAAACTCTGCCCGCGTTGCATCAGGAAATCTGCGCGCTCCAGGTCCCCGGCGGTCACGAGTTGATCATCGTGAATGACGGGAGCCGCGATCAGACCGAAGCGGTCGCCTTGAAACTCACCCGCGAAAGCCAGCTCCCGATGAAGTTCCTCAGCTTGTCGCGCAACTTTGGCGAACACAACGCCGTCCTCGCGGGATTGCGTGTTGTCTCGGGACGCTACGTCGTCACCATGGATGACGACCTGCAAAATCCGCCGGCCGAAGCGCTGAAGCTGCTCGCCGTCGCCGAAGCGGAAAAGCGGGACGTAGTTTTCGGCGTTTACGAACGCAAGGAACACTCGTGGTGGCGTAACGCCGGCAGTTGGCTCACCAATCGCATCGCCGATTTCGTCGTCGACAAACCGCGCAAACTTTACCTTTGCAGTTTCCGCTGCCTCAGCCGCTTCGTCGTCGACGAGATCACGAAATCGCGCACGCCTTATCCGTACATCGACGGCTTGATTTTCCAGGTCACGCAAAACGTTGGCACGGCACAGGTGCGCCACGTCGAGCGGGCCGAGGGCAGCAGTGGTTACAATTTTCGCAAGCTCGTCCGGCTCTGGATCAGCATGCTGGTTAACGTTTCCGTTCTGCCGCTTCGACTCATGACGCTCGCGGGATTAGTCACGAGCGCGCTCGGGTTTCTCGCCGTCATCGAAGTGGTCATCGAACGTTTGTTCAACGAGCAGCCGACCGGCTGGAGCTCGCTCATGGCGGCGATTCTCCTTCTCTCCGGCACGCAGCTGCTCCTGCTCGGAATTCTCGGCGAATACGTCGGCCGAATTTATCTCGGCATCAGCGAGAAACCCCAGAGCGTCGTCCGCGAACGGATCAGTTCGTCGCACAGCGATGGCCGCCAGCCGTGATCTCGCTCGTCATTCCGACCCTGAACGAAGTCGACAACGTCGCGCCGCTGCTCGCTCGGCTCGCGAAATCAGAACCGCCGCTGGATGAAATAATTTTCGTCGATGACGGCTCAACCGACGGAACCCGGGAACGAATTCGTTCCCTGGCCGGTTCCGCGCCCATCCGCTTGCTCGAGCGCGATGATCCGTCCTTTGGCCTTGCCGGTGCGGTGATCGATGGCGCGCGCGTTGCCACCGGCGATTGGCTCGTCGTCATGGACGCGGACCTGAGTCATCCGCCTGAAAAAATCGGCGAACTGGTCCGCCCGTTACTCGACGGGCGCGCGGACATGGTGATCGGAAGCCGCTACATCAAAGGCGGATCGACACCGGGCTGGCCGCTCTGGCGAAAAATTTTATCGCGCATCGCGGCCGCCTTCGCCTATCCGCTCACCGGCGTGCACGATTCCATGTGCGGCTTTTTTGCGGTGCCGCGCGAATTGCTTTTGGAACTCGCTCCCAAAGCGACTGGTTTCAAGATCGCATTCGAAGCGCTCGTTCACGGAGGGAAAAATTTACGCGTGTTGGAAATTCCCATCGCATTTCGCGATCGCGACCACGGCGTGTCCAAGATGAGCTTCGGCGTGGCGTTCGTGTTCGCTGTGCGCTGGATCGTCGCGATGGCGAAAAGGCCGTTTCGCGGTCAGACCGCAGCGATTCGTTTCAAACGCAACAGTTCGAGCGCGAGCCCGGCGAAAAGAAACAAGGTCGCGAACAACGTGTTGCCGTAGGTTTGCGCGCCGACGCGGAAGGGAATCGAAGAGGCGAGCAGAAGAACCGCTGCCCCGGAGCAGATTGCGAGCGTAGTGCGCGATCCCGGTTTTGCCACCAGTCGTTGCACGACAACGGTGAGCGGATAAAGCAGCCATCCGAAGAGATAACCGAACGAGAGTGGCGTGAACACGAGGATTAGCAGGAGCAGCAACGCAAATTCGATCGCGTCCGTCTCCGGTGTTCGCGCCGCGGATCGCGGCATCACGGCAATAAATGCGAGCCCCAATCCCAGACCGCAGACGAGGATGATGGCGTTGACGGTTTTGAAGCCGAGGTCGGCGAAATTCGCGTAAGCAGGTTCGTGCGGCTCGTATTTGTGATCGTACTCCACGTGACGTAAGAGGCGATTCGCCACGCCCCAGATCGACTGGTTCTTCCATGAAGTGCTGCGGCCGAGTCGCTGGCCCACGCCGTTCTCGTCGTATTTGAAGAGCATTCCGCTCGACCACCGTTGCAGATCCTGTTTAGCCAGGGCAAAGCCGCGGAACGGGATCGGCAGGACGACGAGGAGAAAGGTTAAGGTTAATACGAGCGACGCGATCGCGACCCAAGAACGGCGGTAAATCAAATAAACGATCGCCATTACGGGAAACGCTTTGATCGCCGCCGCGAACGCGATCAGGGCGCCGGCGAGCCAATGATATTTTCGCTGGAGCGCGATGAACGCGCCAAGCATGAGCGCAAGCAGGACGAGGCTCGGTTGCCCAAGAAGAAAATTGCCCCAGACGTACGCGCCCATGATAAGGCTCGGCGCGAGATAGAGAAGAAGGTGAGCGCGACGCCGTTCGCCCGTTGCCAGCCGGACCGAAAAAAGAATCGCCCAAATCCACGCGGCGGCGTTGAGCAGAGCCAGCGCAATAACGAGACCCGTCTGTCCGAGGGCCGCGATCGGCGCCAGGAAAAGGGCGCACGGTGGCGGATACATGAACGGAAACTTGTGCCAGCGGTCCGGATAGATTTCGCCGCCTTGCAACACTGTCTGGCCGGTCTGATACCAGACCCAGTAATCCTTCGTGCTGTGTCCGCGCACCGAATGCAAGATCGGCACGGCGACGAACACGACCACGATGAGTGCGAAAATCCAGAGGACGATTCGCCACCCGGCCGGGCCGTTGATCCTGATGCGCAATTTTCTAGAAATGCAGATGGCTGACGAGCCAGATGATCGCGATGCCGAGCGCGATCACCAGCACCAGAAAAATGATCCGGCCTTCGCGGCGTTCTTTCCGGAGCGATTTTCGCCGGCCGTGCGATCGCCCTTCATCGTCCCAGCGTTTATCCTGGAGAGCGATCGAGACATCGAGCCGGCTGCGCCCTTCGCTCGCGCGCGTAAGCAATTCCTCCCGCTGCCGTCGCGTGGTTTCCTCCGCCACCCGCGGCGCTTCGGCGATCATTCGCTCGAGTTTCTCCATCTCGCCGCGCAGCAGTGATTCACGTTGCGCGAGTTCTTCCTGTTTTTGGTTGAGCGGCGTCCCGGGTTGAGGAGCAGGTCGGCGGCGCATGCGGAATTACTGAACCTTCTGCGCCATCCAAAAGAAAATGAGCAACGCCAGGATTCCGAAAACAATCAACGGCAACGTGACCGCGAAACCGATTTGCAGCCATTGCACGAACGATTTCCCGCCCAGCCCCGCCGTGCCCGTCGTGACTTCGGGCAGATCGATCTCGTTCGATTCTCCGCCGCTCGCTTCCAATCGGCTCCGTTGCTGGCTGAATTCGGTCCGCGCATCATCCACCGTGCTGAGCGCGCGGCTCAACTCCTTCGGCAATTCCGCCGGGTTCCAGCTCTTGGGCTCGATCCCCTCGAGCAACTGCAAATGTTGCGTGAAGCTTTCGTGGGTCGCCCGGATCTGCTCGAGTTTCTTTTGGCAATCGTAACCTTCGCGTTCCAGGATCACGAGCGATCGCGAAAGTTTGTCCGTCATCTCCGCCCGGCCGCGTTCGAGTTCTTCCTGGCGCCGGCTCAACTCCTCCAGCTCGCGCTTTTGTTTTTCGAT
Source organism: Chthoniobacterales bacterium (assembly GCA_046262815.1). Taxonomy (GTDB): domain Bacteria; phylum Verrucomicrobiota; class Verrucomicrobiia; order Chthoniobacterales; family UBA10450; genus AV80. The sequence goes on from JBHELY010000043.1 coordinate 15,213, forward strand.
CAGCTCCGCCTGCCGCCGCAATTGCAGGAGTTGCTCCTGCGCCTTTTGCACCTGCGAGTCGAGCAGCTCCGGCGACATCGCCTCTTCTTCGCTTAGCTCAAGCATTTGTTCGATCGGTCGAATTCGTTCTGCCATGGCACTCCGGTTTCTCCGCCACGAATTTTTGCGCGTCCCTCTCGCGGCAGGCTGACTGATATTAGCGGCGGCCCTCTAGAATTCCACAAGTTTTCCCGGCGCCGTTCGCGAAATATTGCGCTCGATTGATCGCGCGGAAAAAGGTGAGATCGAACGCCGTGTCTGCCGCGTCGAAAATCGTGATCGAGTCGCCCGCGCCCGGGCAAAATGTCTACGACGAAGCGATTTTCATTTCTGGTTTCGCAGATCTTGGCGATCGCGATCCAGCCTCGTGCCTGGTGCGCGCGTTTGTCGATGATTGCGTTATCGCCGAGACGCGACTCTTTTTTTCGCGCGCGGACAATCAACGACTTGGCTTTCGCATGCTCGGCCGAATTGCCGCCGGTAAATCCGAACCGCGCGATGCCATCCTGCGCGTCGTTACAGCAGACATTGCTGCCGAACAAAGCGTTCGTCTGGTCCCTGCACGGCTGGGCGACCGTCCCTACGGCGACGTCGTCTCTCCGGAAAACGAAACGCTCCTTCACCGGGAAAACATTTATGGCTCTGGTCCGCCGATCGAAGAACCAGGCGTCGAAGTTTCCGATTTGCTGCGTGCCTACTTGCCCAAGCGCGCGTCCGTCGTCGACGTCGGTTGTGGCGCCGGCGCTTACGGTCCGTCCCTGATCGCTGCCGGTCACGAATGGCTCGGCCTCGAGGCGAACAAGCACTGCTGCGACATTCTCACTCGTCGCCGGTTGCCCTTTCGCAAAGTCGATCTCGCCGCTGTTCGATTACCAGCCACTGACGGTGAATTCGATTCCGCCATTTGCATCGAAGTCCTCGAGCACACGAAAGATTCCGAAACGTTCGCCGGCGAAATCGCACGCATCATCCGGCGTCGCGCTCTCTTCTCAGTTCCAAACCTGGAACTGCTCCCGTATCTCCACGACTGGCGCGTCGTCCCCTGGCATTTGCTCGAAGGCGATCACAAGAATTTCTTTACCCGCGGGAGTTTGCACGCTCTGCTCTCTCGCTTCTTCCGCCACGTCGAAATTTTTCCTTACGGCGAACATCCCCTCCGCACCCGCGACGGCGTCCCGTTGTACGTTCATTTCTTCGCTGTCGCGGACAAATAATTTCAGCGCGCTCCCTCCAGCAGCTCCGACCACCGCTCCACTTCCGCCAGATACGCGCCGCCGCTGTGCTCTTTCAGTTCCGGCCAGTGAGAATCGAGGTGCTCGCGTTGAAATGGCTTTGGCCCATGAAAGTGAATGATCTTCGCCTGAGGATTCTCCCCCCAGTACGGCTTCCAATTCAATTCCGGACGCAACCGATCCCACAGCGGCCCGTTTTCGTCGCGGTAAAACCACCGATACGCCGCTTCATCCCACGATTCAGCCTCGAGCGCCGCCAGGTTTTTTGAAACGTAATCGCGAAATGCCGGCAAACTTTCCCGGAGCTGCTCCGTGTTCATCAGCATCACCCCGGTGTTCATGTTTACGTAATCCTCGCGCACCGATTCCGGCGCTACCGCGAAGTAACGGCATGAATTCGCTTCCAGCTCCGGCACCACGTCGCCGAGAAACATAACGTCGCAGTCGGTGTACAGAATACGCCCGGCCCCGCCGGTCCGCTCCACGATCTCGGGCAGCTCGATCCGCGAAAACGCTCCGGAAAGCGCCGCCGCCAGATGCGGGTTCTCTTTCCGGCGGGCGAGCTCTTCGAGCGCTTCGCGGACGAAACTGCGGTGGCAGATGATCCGCACGCCTCTCTTCGTCAACCATTCGGTGAAATCGTTCTCAGCTCCCTCGTAAATGCAATGCGGCTCGAGCGCGGTCACTTTTTTCGCCGTGTGCACCGCCACCATGATCATCTCGGCGTATTGCCGGAAGGCCGTCGAATCCTCGGCCAGCGCGAAATACCATTGCATTGTTTTGGGTGTTCGAGCTCTGTTCAATATGAGGGGTGTTAAGTAAACGCAACGAATCGATTCTTTGGGTGGCCTTGCTTCTTGTCGCGGCCGTCCTTCGGCTCGCTCCGATCGCCGCCAGCCTGCCCTATATCGATTACGTCGATGAAGGATACGCCCTTCATCAGACCATCCATCTGCTCAACCGGCGGACTTTCGATACTCAATGGTACGGTTATCCATCCCTGCCGGCTTATCTGACCGCGGCCGCTCTGATTGCCTGGAATCCGATTTATCGCCGCGCGCACGGTCGTTCGTTCCGGCGTGATCTTCCGCGCGAGGAAGAGGCCCAGACCAACGCTGGCTATAATTACGATCTCATCTCGCCGCCGGAGCTCATCGCCGCCGGCCGTGCCGTCGCGGCCGCTCTCAGTATCGCGACGGTGTTTCTCGCGGGAGTTATTGCTTCCCGCCTTCGAGGACGCGCGGCCGGATTAATGGCGATGCTGATAACAGCTGTGTGCCCCGCCCTCGTTCTCCGCAGCTCGAATGTCATCGTCGATACGTTTGCCACTTTCTTTGCCTTGCTCGCCATCTATTTCTCTGGGCACATCCGGCCTAACGACATTCGGGGGGCCGCCGCTGCAGGTCTCGCCGCCGGGCTCGCATTCGCTTCCAAATATGCCGCGGGCGCCGTTTTCGCAGCGGTCATCATGACCATCTGGCAATTGTCCACGTCGAAAAAAATCCGGATGCGTCTCAGCGGCATCGCGAGCGGCGGATTATTGTTCGGCATCGCGCTGGGCGCGCCGGCTACACTTTTCAACTGGCGAACAGTTATGCGCGACATCGCGGTTACGGCCCGCAACTACTACGTCATCCGGTCGTCCCCGGGATATTTCGGTCAGGCGGTGAGTGCGATCGAGTTAGAATGGCCGCTTATGCTGGCCGGCGTTGGGGGCGTCATCCTCATGTTTCGCCGCGATTCGACGCGGAGCATCGCCCTGAGTTGGTGTTTGTTCGCCATCGTCTTGCTGGCGCCGTTTATCGGAAGGCCGTTCCAGCCGTTTCGCAACCTGCTTCCGCTCGTCCCCCTCGTATGCATCGCGGCGGCGATAGCGTTTGCCGATCTGCTGCAATGGGCGAGCCCGCGAAAAGTGCGCGCGATCGCTGCGATCGCATTGCTTGCCGCTTCCGCCCTCAGTCTCGCTTGCTCAGCGTTTCCTCCCACGCGCCAGCGTATCGTTCATCGTGACAGCCGGGTCCAGGTGATCAGTTGGCTCCAGCAGCATGCGACGAAACAACAGACCGTTCTCGGCATCCGCGAGCTCGCAATTTTGCCTGCCGAATGGAAACGGCTGGCCGCGACCGCGACCGTCGTCCCTTTGCGGGACGCAGCCGCGCAACTCGAAGGTGGGCACTTCGATTTTGTAGTGACTGGCGAATTCGATTTACGTTACGCGCCCGATCCGGCTGCCGCCACCGCTTCCTCGGCGCGCTGGAAACAAATGACGGCGCCTCTTCCAGTTCAGATCGAACTCGGTTCCGGGCCGGCCTTCGTCGTTCCTTATCTTTGGCGCAGCAATGATGAGCGGATCGTCGTTTTGCGAAGCAACGCCGCGAAAACAGACTGAGCCCTCAATCGCACCGCGCGCCAATCGTGACCGCTGGTCCGTTCGCGTGGTCGCGGTCGTGATCAATCACCTCGATTTTCTTGTAACCGCTCGCCGCCAGTACCGCGCGCAAAGAATCGAGCGTCAACCAAGTCGCCGTCGACGACAGGCCACTTAGCGGTTCGTCCGGTCCGCCTTCGACATGAATTTTCCCGCGCAAACCGTCGTGGAGATCGCGCGCTTCCTCCTCCGCCGCGTGTTGCGTCCAGATAAAGAGGTCTGGTGCCAACGAGGGTAATTGCGCCAGCAGCTTCCACGGCTGCGGTAAGTGATAGAGAAGGCCGCAGCAGAAAACCGCGTCGAATTTGCCGAACCCCGTCAGTTCGGCGTCCTCGAGATTCGCCTGGAGAAATTCCACGTTGCGAATTTCGAGCAGCTCCTGGAGGAATCGCGCCTTGCGCAAGTTCGCTGCGCGCCCTTCCAGCGCCACGACGCGTTTCACGCCCGAATGCTGTGCGAGAATAAAACTCTGCGCGCCTTCCAGCGAACCGAGCTCCAGAATTGTTTCCGCGTTGGGCGCGAACCGAAGGAAACGCTCCACTCGCACATCTCCGACAGCGCTTATCCCACCGCCGTAAGTTTGTCCCTCGATTTGGAATTGGTAAATCCACGGACCCAGCTTCGCGAATTCCTCGGCGAGATTTACGGAGCGATTCATCTTCCGGGCATCATTTCGAGGAGCACGCCTTTGAAGTATTCCGTTTCCGGCAAGGTGGGAAGAACGGGATGATCCAGCGCCTGCTCGAACCGCCGCAATCGTCGCGCCGAGCGGCGCGCGTCGACCAGCGCATCGGCGATCGTTTGTTGAAAAATCGTTTCGGTGACGTGATGCGAACAGGCGAACGTGGCGAGCAATCCATCTTTTGAGAGAAGTTTGAAAGCGCGAACGTGCAGCTCGTGATAACCGCGCAACGCGTCACGCAAGCCGCCTTTGGTTTTTGTGAACGACGGCGGATCAAGAACGATCAGATCATATTCGGCGCGGTTCTTTTCCGCCGCGCGCAGAAATGCGAACACATCTTGTTCGATCCAGTTTACCCGGAGCCCGTTGTGTTCCGCGTTTCGGCGTGCGTTCGCGAGGCTCGGCGCGCTCTCCTCCACTGCCGTCACTTCTCCTGCGCCGGCCTTTGCGCACGCCAAAGCGAACGCGCCCTGGCTGGTGAAGCAATCCAGGACGCGACGATCCTTCGCGAACTGCGCGACTGCTTCGTAGTTCGCCAATTGATCCAGATAGAATCCGGTCTTCTGCGCGTGCACCAAATCGAGCGCAAGCTGCAGCCCTGCGACTTCGATCTCGATTTCAGTAGATGTTTCACCGAACAGGACGCCCACCTGCAGCTCCATGCCTTCCGCGCGCCGGACCGGCGCGTCGTTCCGCTCGATGATTGCGTCGATTCCTTCGAGCGCGTTTCGTAGCGCTTCAACGATCGACGCCTTCCGCCGATCCATCGCCAGGGTCAACGTTTGAAGGACGAGATTGTCGCCGTAACGGTCAACGATTACTCCCGGCAAGCCGTCGCTCTCACTCCAAACGACCCGGCACAAACGCGGATTTACGCCGCGCCGCATCCGATATTCCGCCGCCTGTCCAATCCGGCGTTGGAAAAAATCGAGGTCGAGATCCTGTTTTCGGCGCGAAAATCTCCGCGCCACGATTTGCGATTTGCTGTTGTAAATCGCGCTCCCGATCAGGTGGTCTTTCCCGTCCTTGAGCGAAATCACATCGCCATCCGCCGGGCTGCCGAAAACCTTCAGCACTTCGCCCGAGAACACCCAATCGTGCCCGTGGAAAATCCTCGCTCTTGGTTTGACTACTAATCCAGCCACGAGAAGGAAAGTGGAGTCTTCGCCAAGCCGCGTCCAACAGCCTCTTTAATTCGGCGTTGGACGTTGGGCGTTGAACGTTTTCGTCATGACCTCGCTTGAACTTCCCGGCATTCCCAAACTTCGCTCCGGCAAAGTCCGCGAAGTCTTCAATCTCGGCGACACGCTTCTCTTTGTCGCGACCGATCGTCTTTCCGCTTTTGACGTCATCCTGCCGGACCCGATTCCGGATAAAGGCGCAGTTCTGAATCAGATTTCCGCTTTCTGGTTTCGGCGCTTCGACTTCGTCAAGAATCATGTGGTCACCGGCGAGATCGAAAAGTTTCCGGCCCAACTCGCGCCCTTTCGCGACCAGCTTCGCGGGCGGTCCATGATCGTCCGCAAAACCAAACCGCTTCCGGTCGAATGTGTCGTGCGCGGTTACCTGGCCGGTTCGGGTTGGAAAGAATACCAGCAGAGCGGAAGCATTTCCGGCGTTGCGTTGCCCGAAGGTTTGGAGCTCGCGTCGCAATTGCCTGAGCCGATCTTCACGCCCTCGACGAAGAGCGAATCCGGCCACGACGAAAACATCGATTGGGAAAAATGCTGCGCGATGGTCGGCCGCGAGATCGCTGAACAGGCGAAGGATCTCAGTCTGCGCGTCTATCAAGCCGGTCGCGAGCACGCCGCGAAATGCGGAATCATCGTCGCCGATACGAAATTCGAATTCGGAATCGTCGATGGGAAATTACTTTTGATCGACGAATGCCTTACCCCAGATTCGTCGCGCTTTTGGCCGCAAGACCAATATCTGGTCGGGCAAAGTCCGCCAAGTTTCGATAAACAATTTGTGCGCGACTATCTCGAGACGCTCGATTGGAACAAAACCTCGCCCGGACCGAAACTGCCCGCTGAGATCATCGAGAAAACCGCCGCGAAATATCGGGAAGCGTTCGAACGGCTGACCGGAGCGCCGCTACAGGAATTACCCGCCTAACAGGTCGCTCACCATCGACTTTTCTTCCTTCAGCTCCGCCACCGACGCGTCGAACTTCGCTTTGCCGAATTCGTTCAGCCGCACATCCTGCACGATCTCCCATTTGCCACCCCGCGATCGAACCGGGAACGAACAGATCAATCCTTCCTCGACGCCGTAACTGCCATCGGAACAAACCGCGACACTGTTCCAGTCGCCTTCTGTTGTATCAGTCGTCAGTGAACGCACCGTATCCACGATCGCGTTCGCCGCTGATCCCGCAGACGACGAGCCGCGCGCCTTGATGATCGCCGCGCCGCGCTGCTGCACCGTCGAGATGAACGTTTCTTTCAGCCACGGCTCATCGGCGATCACCTCCGCCGCCGAGCGCCCTTTGATCTTTGCGTTGTAAAAATCCGGATACTGCGTGGCCGAATGATTTCCCCAGATCGTCACGTTGCTGACATCGGTAACCTCCACGCCGCCTTTCTGCGCGAGCTGCGCCTTCGCCCGATTTTCATCGAGCCGCGTCATGGCAAACCACCGGTCGCGCGGGACCGACTTCGCGTTGTTCATGGCGATCAGGCAATTCGTATTGCACGGATTTCCGATGACGAGGATGCGCACGTCTTTCGCCGCGTTCTTCGCGATCGCCTGTCCCTGGCCGGTAAAAATTTTGCCGTTAATCCCGAGCAAATCCTTCCGCTCCATCCCAGCCTTGCGCGGCACACTGCCAACGAGCAACGCCCAGTTCACGTCGCGAAAGCCTTCGTCAAGATCGGTCGTCGCCACCATCCCCTTGAGGAGCGGGAAAGCGCAATCATCCAGTTCCATGACCACCCCTTTGAGCGCTTCGAACCCCGCCGGAATTTCGATCATATGGAGCGCGACTGGCTGGTCCGGACCGAACATCGCGCCGGACGCGACGCGAAAGACAAGGGCGTAACCAATTTGTCCGGCCGCGCCGGTGATCGCGACTTTAATGGGTGATTTCATGCAAAAGTTGAGAGTTGAGAGCAGGTGGTTGAGAGCAGCTTTGCCGACTCTCAACTCTCAACTATGAACTCTCAACTGATTCTGCCGCTCTTGCGGAGCAGGTCTCCGATCAAACGCATCCGCTGTCGGACGCGCAGACTCTTCTTCAAATCCGCGATCGTTTTCGCCATTCGCCGGCTCCAGTTCGAACTCGCCGCCGTGCCGGGAACGTTGAAACGATCTTTGCGCGCGAGCAGGTCTGTGATCATCACGAGCGCAATCCACGATTCGCAACGAAAGAGCGCCTCCATGATCGGTGCGTAAAAGTCACGGTCGAACTCGCTCTCTTCGTTCGGCGCGGTGACGTGCGCGAACGTCGCGATCTTCCCGAGGTCGTTCCGCGCTTGCTCGGTTTCGGCAGTCGAGCTCTCGAACGCGTCCTCCCAAAGCGCGCGGACCGGCTTGTGATCGTGGGTCGCATAAGTCGCGACCGAGACCCGCTGATATTCGCTTCCCGGGATCGTGCGGCCGTCCGGATAATTTTCCCACTGCGGAATCTTGAAGCCCGCGATGCCTAACGAACGCAAACTCGGTCGCACATAATCCGGCACCGTCCCAAGATCCTCACCAACCACACGCGTTTGCCGCGCTTCCTCGAGCACCACCCGCAGGTAATCTTCACCGTCGCGCCGATTCATTTCGCAGTTTTCCCAGCTCGAATCATCGCGCGGATAGAACTGCGGAGAAGCGCCGCCTGTCCGCGCTAACATTTCCTCCTGAGAAAGCGGGAGGAATTCCTTGTTCCGCGTCGGCCGCCAGGGGAACGCGTAGATCCGATAAAACCCAAGGACATGGTCGATGCGAAAGACGTGAAAGATTTTTTGCACACCGCGCACCCGCCAGCGCCACCAATCCAGGTTCCGCGATCGCATCACGTCCCAGCGATAAAGTGGAATTCCCCAGTTCTGTCCCCACTTTTGGGTGAACTTGTCATCCTTGAAGTACGGCTCGGGCGGCGCGCCACCTGACCAGTCGATCGCAAACTCATCGCGGCGTGAATAGACGTCGGCACTGTAGAGATTCACCCCGAACGGAATGTCACCCATCAAGGCGACTCCGCGCTCTTCCGCATACGACCGGATCGCGAACCACTGGCGCTCCGCGATCCATTGCACGTAGCGATAGAACCTCGCGCGATCCGCAAATTGATCGCGCTTCTCCCGCGGCTGCGCCTCGAGCCATGCCCGCGCCGAAGCGGGTTCGCGATGTTCGGCCCGCCATTCGTCCCACGTCTCGCGTCCGCCGTTTTCTTCCATCAATGCGCGGAAGAATGCGTAGTCATCGAGCCACGCCGCTTCTCCTTTGCAGAAAGACACGAACTCGGCGTCGGACTCATTTCGCTGCGCGAATCGACGATACGCTTTTTCCAGCAGGGTAATTTTCAGCCGGCGCACCCGGACGTATTTCACCGGCCCTTTCCGCATCCGCTCCAGATCAAACTCAGCGACGACTTCATCGAAGTCCCGCGGCGTCAGATCTTCCGGCGATCCCGGCGCGAGATGCAACGTAGTCGGCTCGATGGCTACTGCGCTGATCGCGTTGTACGGACTATGATCGCCGCCCATTTCGTTGATGGGCAACAGCTGCACCAGTTCGAACCCGATCTCCGCGGCCCAATCGATGAACTCTCGCAGCGCTCCGAGATCCCCGATCCCCAAATCGTTCTCCGTCCGTAAGGCGAACAACGGCGCGAGGACCCCCGCGATTTTGCGCTCAGGCGACAAATTCATAGATCACACAAAGGTCCCAAAGGAACACAACGGATAATTTTGTTTCCTGAACTTAGTGAGCCTTTGTGTCCTTTGTGTGAGCCTCTCTGATTAGTCGCGCCGGATTTGCCAATCCTCCACGAGTTTGTCCGGGATTTCTTTCAGGAAACGCGAGGGCCGTTGGAAAATATCGCCGAACCCACCACTCAACCGCATGTGCGGATAGGTCAGGTATAACTCATCGCGCGCGCGGGTGATCGCGACGTAAAACAGCCGCCGTTCTTCTTCGATTGCGTCCCGCGTCTCGAGCGAGCGCGTGCTTGGAAACATTC
>JBHELY010000044.1:0-24439 GCA_046262815.1 Chthoniobacterales bacterium
CCGCTGGCACGATCAGCATTTCGAATCTCGGCAATGCTGGCGCGAGTGGAAATCTGGGTACGGGCGGTGTCAATCTCGGCAACACGAATGTGGGCGGGACGCTGCTCTACACCGGCGCAGGGGAGACGTCCAATAAGGCATTCAACCTTAGCGGCACTACCGGGGGCGGTATAATTGATACAACCGGTGCAGTCGGCGGTCTTACGTTGTCGGCGGGCTTTACAGCAACGGGAGCTGGCACCAAGACCTTAACTCTCCGAGGCAACACTTCCGTGAACATCGTCAGCGGCGCGATTGTCGACAATCTTACCGGAACAAACCTTACTAACTTATTGAAGAGTGGGACTGGCACTTGGGCGTTGTCGGGAGCGAACACTTACACCGGCACTACAACTATTGCAGGTGGCGAACTTATTCTTTTCCCGAGCGGTTCAATCGCCGCCGCGAGCACAATCCGCCTCGGTGACACTGCGGCTAACAGTCCAAGCGCGATGTTTACGTTCGGTTCGACGAGCGGTGGGACCTCGCTGGCGAATCCGCTCATCGTCCAGGCTTCGACCGGCACTCAGGGAACGCGGACGCTTCTTGGCCTGGCCGAGAATGGTAACACGAACACTTACTCCGGCACGGTGACGATGAACGCCGATCTGACGGTGCAATCAGCAGCGGTCGGTAGCGCGCCGGCGAATGGACAAGGAACGCTGTTATTCCAAGGCGGTTCCATCGACGTAGGAACAAGCACGCTGACCGTGAACACAAACCTCCGCGCCAATAACGCGGACACCTATTCGATCCAGGGAATCGTGAACATTAACGAAGTGCTGGGAAGCTCACAAGCTACCGGCGGATCGGTGGTGAAGGATGGATCGGGCACGCTGATTCTCCAGGGAACGAGCAACACTTACACCGGCACGAATGCCGCGGCGTTGAATGCGAACGGGACACGGATCGGCGGCGGTATCCTCGGAATTTTCGGCGACGGCAGTCTCGGTCTGGCGCCGACGAATGCGGCGAACAATGTTCTCTTCATCGCGCCGGGCACGAACGTGAATACGGATTCGATCAAACCCACGCTGCGCGCAGACGCGGACGGCATCACGCTGGCGGCGACGCGGAACATTAATATCGCGAGCGGCATCACGGCGCGGTTCGATAGCAACGGCAACACGTTCACGATCGCGGGGAACATCAATGGCGCTGGTAACCTGACGAAGATCGGTCCCGGAACGCTCGCTCTCACGGGCGCGAACACTTACACGGGAACGACGACGATCAATCAAGGCGTCCTGAACGCGGCGACGACGAACGCGGTGGGATCGACCTCGAACGTCACGGTCAATAGCGGCGGCACATTACTCTTTAGCAACAGCGGGACGATTGATCGCATCAATAACAACGCTGGCATCACCGTGAACGGCCAGGGCTCGGCGACGGCGTCCATCAACACCGCCGGCCTGAGCGAATACACCGTCGGATCGGTCTTACCTGGAATGGGCGCGCTGACGTTGCAATCGAGCTCGATCATCGATCTTTCGAATGGCGCGAGTATCCTGGCGTTTGCCAACAGCACGTTACAGGCAGCCAACTGGAGCGGCACGCTCAGCATTTACAATTGGAGCGGCAACCCGATCACCGGCAACGGCACCGATCAACTTTATTTTGGGACCGACACGACCGGCCTGGCGCCATCGCAGTTGGCGCAGATCAGTTTCTATTCCGACTCCGGCTCGACTTTCCTCGGGTTCGGTTCCTGGGGAACTGACCTCGATGGTGAAGTAGTCCCGCTCGCTGCCGTGCCTGAGCCGAGCACTTGGGTCGGCGCCGCCCTGGCGCTGGGCGCGATCGGGTTTATGGCGCGCGGACGCGCCATTCAAAAGCTGAAACGCTGAAAACCTGAAAGGCTGATCTACCTTAGATTCCGCCTGGTCTTGCTGGCCATGGTGGCAAGGATCGCAATCAACTCGTTCGTTTCCTGATACAGTTGTTCGATTGCTTCGCTGTCAAATTCAGCATCGGATCGTGCCCTTGATGCTTCGCGGACGTGCGCTGCAACTGACGTCCCGGCCCGCAGCAATTGATGACCCAGAACCTGGACGTTCCGGCGTGCTCTCGGTAATTGTGCGTAAAGTCGAATGATCGCTGACGCGAATTTTTTAGTCCATTCTCGGAAAGGTCCTGGGAGGCGGATGGGGAACGCTGAAAGCTAACGTACCTTAGACCTTCATACTATTTCAGCTTTTCAGCTTTTCAGTTTTTCAGCGCTTCAGCTTTTGCTTCCAGCTGCAAATCGAGCGTGTGCAATTTCCAGCCCACGCCGTTGAAGCGGAAACGCAATTTGATTCCTTCGTGTTCGACAGCGAAATCGCGCGGGCTGGTGAAGAAGGCGTGGCGGAATTTCGACCAATCGATCTCGCGCGGCTGGGCGCCTTCGATCCCGGGCAGTGAGGAGAGTGAGCTGGCACTTTTGATCGGCGCGGGATCGGAGATGATCGCGGCCAGGCCTTCGGGCGTGATGTAAGCGTCGATGAGCTGGTCGAGCGGATCGACGGCGTTCGCGGCCAGGAATTGCGCAAGGCGGTCCTTCTTCTTTTTCTTCAACACCCCCAGGAAATGATCCCGGATCTGCTGCTTGAGCGAGCCGCGGACGGCGTTGAAATCGACGCGGTCCGCGAGCGCGTTCATGTCATGGGCGCGGAGCGCTTCGCTAAAGCGCCAGACAAAATAATAAGGCGACACCAAATACAAAAGAGCCGCCGCAATCAGAACAGCGATGATTGTTCCGCGGTAACGCGGGCGGCGGATCGGAGGCGAAGGATCTGTCATGGCTGCAGTGTAGAGGCGGCTGTCACCAGCCGCAGGTCGAAAAGCAATTTTGCGGGTGAGGACACCCGCCGCTACAGGGGGAAACAAAAAACCGCGGCGAGTTTTCGCGCCGCGGTTTCTTGGAACCGGTCGATCAGATCAATGGTTCTTGTTCAGGTGCTTTGCCTTGGCATTGGCCGAGACGGTCTTGCCATGGATGTTATTGCCCGAACCCTTGAGATGATTCACGCGCTGGCTGCGGCCGAATGCGGAATTCCCCGGATACGTGGACCACGTGTGCTTTGCCGTCTTGACCTTTTTCGTCTTCGGCACGTCGTCTTCGTCCTGATCATCGGCGTCGGTGGAATTATTCAGACGCGCGTTCGCCGAGGTGCTGCGCCCAAATTCCGAGTTGCCCGGGCCGGTGCGAAGATCAGTTCGCTGGCTCATGCCGAACGATGAGTTACCGCCGGCATGACCATTCCCATTTCCGGCGGCCAGGGCCGAACAAGCCAGCCCGAGGCAGCTGACAATCGTGGGACCCAAAGATTGTCTCAAATTTAGTTTCATAAGTTTACCCTTCCCTTTGTGTTACGAGCTGACAGCGCAGCTCATTGCCCTTTTGGAGTCGCGCCGAATGCGCGCTCCGCTGTTCGTTAATAGACGAATCTTGCGAGGTTGATATTCAATGCGAAGTCGTCGCTGGCGGCGTCGGGACTATTTTGCGGTGGATTCAGCCTACCGTTGACCTACAATGGACGGGAGAGATGCAAATCCTGATCAAGTTTCCAAATAAGGAAACCGAGACGCGCGCACTGGAAAAACTCATTCCGCGGTTCTCCGGCAAAAGCTGGGAAACCGGGGAGATGGCAGTACCATCGCCCGCTCTGGGACTCCTGGCCGAAGAAGGAATCGCATTCACGGTCATCGGTCTTGCCCCCTATGAACTCGTTACGTCGCTACGAAGTCCTGGTTCCGTTGTTGTTTAACGACGGGACGCCGGTTCCTCCGGCGCTTTTGACGGAGACGTTCTTCGAATTACGAAAGCAGTTCGGCGCGGCCCCGTGGGAAACGCAAATCGTGCGAGGCACATGGGAGCAAAGTGGCACTCGCTATCACGACAATCTCACACGTTTCTTCGTGGATGTTCCCGATGAATTGCGCTGTCGCGACTTTTTCGTAACATTCAAGGGCCGCCTGAAATCGCGCTTTTCAGCAGCTGGATGTGTGGATTACGTCGCATCCAATCGACGTGATCTAATTTATCGAAGGTTTACCGCGACGCGGTCGTGGTGGTGGTGCGCTGGATGAGCACCTCGTACTTGGCGGCGAGATCGTTTATCTTGCCGAGATAAACCTGACGATCGGCCTTCGGGGCGTCGAGAATGCCACGCAGGATCCGAGTGGCAGCGAAGAAATCCTCGAGCGACGTCGCGAGCACGGCCTTCTGAACCTCCGCGGGGTGCTCGGTGCAGTATTGGGTAAAGGCGGTGTAAGCGGCCTGAAGATTCGCGAACCGCGTCCGGTAACGCGCGGTCTCGATCATCGCGGCATCGACGTGGTTCGGGAGAAGATCGACCACCATTCTCGCGGCGAGAAGGAAACTGCGCAGGTGCCAGTCGTAATTTTTCCCGTGTTCCTTCTCGATCTGGGCCAGATTGCGCCGCTCGATGTCTTCGCGCACTACGCCTAACTCGCGACGTAACGCCAGCTCGTTGCTAAAAAACTGTTCGAACATCGGCAGCATTTGCGCGTGCAATTCGTGGCCGTGTTTCACCGCATCGGTCTTGTATTTCTTCTGGGCGTAATATTCGGACGCGTCCTTGACTAAGGGCGCAAGCGTCGCGGTCGTTTTCGCAAGCTTCACCGCGCCGTCATCCACCGCCGGCAACGGCGGCCACATTCCGGGGCCGGTCGCGCCGGCGTTCGCGATTTCCTGGGCGGCCGCGGCGATGTCGGGAAGGCCTTCGACGTTTTTCTCTTTCCCGATCGGGCCGGCCTTAACGTCGACCCAGGTCGCGTAACGGTCGTACGATTTCTGGACGACCCGCGCCGCCGCCAGGGCCTTGTCGTAGATCGCGGTTTTGTCCACCAGCGATTTGAATTTATCGTCCGGCAATTCGGCAATCGATTGAGCGCGGCCGGCTGCGGAAGCCGCAAGGAGAAGAGCAGCCACGACGAAGCGAGGCAGCGATTTCATGGAATTCGAGGATGAAGAAAATTCGACGTAAAGTCACGCCAATTCTTGGGAAATCCTGAAACGCTGAAAAACTGAAATACTGAAATCGGACGTTAACCTCTGACCTCTGATCTCCGACTTCTTTCTCCTTTAGCCTTTTCACTTTCCACTTACATTCCTCCCTTATGCCGTACAAGAATGTCACTCCGCCCGCGGGCGAAAAAATCACCCGGACGCAAACGCTCAACGTGCCGGACCGCCCGGTCATTCCTTTTATTCGAGGCGACGGCACCGGGCCCGATATCTGGGCGGCGAGCGAGCGCGTTCTCGATGCGGCGGTCGGGAAAGCGTACGGCGGAAAGAAGAAGATCGTCTGGTTCGAAGTCTTCGCGGGCCAGGCGGCCAAGGACAAGTTCGACGAATGGCTCCCGGACGATACGGTTGAGGCGTTTCGCGAATACCTGGTCGGAATCAAGGGACCGCTCACCACGCCGGTCGGCGGCGGCATCACTTCGCTCAACGTCGCCCTGCGGCAATTGCTCGACCTCTTCGTGTGTCTGCGGCCCATCCAATATTTCGAGGGTGTCCCCTCGCCCGTGAAGCATCCGGAAAAAGTGTACATGGTGATCTTTCGCGAGAACACGGAAGACATTTATGCCGGAATCGAATACAAGGCCGGCACGCCCGAGGCGGCGAAAGTGCTCGGATTTCTCGAGCAGGAATTCCCGAAGGCGTTCGCGAAAATCCGGTTTGGCACGAAACAGAAAGCAGCCGATTTTTGGAAAGCGGTCGGCGCGCCGGAGAAGGACGATGTGATGGTGGGCGTCGGCATCAAACCGGTCAGCCGTTCAGGCAGCATCCGGTTGATTCACAGCGCGATCAGTTACGCGATCCAGAACCAGCGCAAAAGCGTGACCCTGGTCCACAAGGGCAACATCATGAAATTCACCGAGGGCGCGTTTCGCGATTGGGGTTACGAGATCGCGAAACAATATTTCGGCGCCGAAGAAATCGACGGCGGCCCGTGGTGCAAGATTCCAATGGGCAAACCCGGCGCCGGAATTGTGATCAAGGACGCGATCGCGGATATCACGCTGCAACAGGTGCTGACGCGTCCGGAAGATTTCGATGTCATCGCGACGTTGAACCTGAATGGCGATTATCTGAGCGACGCGCTCGCGGCGCAGGTGGGCGGGATCGGCATCGCGCCGGGCGGCAACATTAATTACATTAGCGGCCACGCCGTTTTTGAAGCGACCCATGGGACCGCGCCAAAATACGCGAACCTCGACAAGGTGAATCCCGGCTCGGTGATTCTATCCGGCGAAATGATGTTCCGTTACCTGGGTTGGAACGACGCCGCGGACCTGATTCTCAAGGGCCTCAACGGCGCGATCGCCAGCAAACGCGTGACCTACGATTTCGCGCGGCTCATGGAAGGCGCGACCGAGATCAAGTGCAGCGAGTTTGGCGATAACATTATCGAACACATGTAGCTGGAGCGGCGGGTGTCCCACCCGCGACCATGGGTTATGCGGCTGGTGACAGCCGCCGCTGCATTAAGGCTTAGTTATTAAGTTTGTAAGCCTCCGCCAGCGCGATGCCGGTAGTTCTATTAACACCGCGCACAATCGTGGTGTAGTTGCCGGGCACCAGCGTCACAAGGATCGCTGATTCGCGGTCATCGCTGGGAGCCAGGCCGGTAGCCTGAATGTCGGACGCGTTCGTCGCATCGCGCCAGTTGTCATTCGACGCCAGCAGAGTCCCGTTTCCACCGTGAAGCTCGAGCGTAGGATTTTGCAACGTGCCGGGAATCGGGCTCCCATTGACGCTGATCGAAGGACCGAGGGCTCGGAACAGGACGCGTTTCGGAATCCCGCCCTGTAAAATCAAGCCGTCGAACAACACCTTGTCGTCCGTTTGCACGTCGGCGCGGACCGACAGGTTGCCGAGTTCACCGGGATCGCTCGTGTCCAGGTCGTACAGTTCGACCACACCTACGCCCGGACTGTTGTCCGCTCCTCGGATAATCGCGGTGTAGTTTCCGGCGGGCAGTCGCTTCACAATGGCGGACTCACGGTCATCGGTGGGCGCAAGACCGGTCTGCTGAATCTCCGCCTCCTGGCTGCTCCGCCAGTTATCATTGGTCAGGGGCGGGTTCCCGTTGCTATCGTGGATCTCAAGGTAAGGGTCCTGCAGCTTGCCGTTCACACTCAAGGATGGTCCTATGGCGCGCGCCATGATCCGCTTCGTTCCCGAACCCGAAATAATGAAGCCGGCGATCCCAACTTTATCTCCGGTTTGGGCAAAGACGCGGCCGGAAATGTTAACGAGCTGGACATTCGACGGTGTAGAGCTCGGCGTGGCCGTTGGTGTCGCGGTAGGTGTAGCACTAGGTGTCGCGGTAGCTGTAGCGGTTGCAGTAGCCGTTGCGGTAGCCGTTGGAGTTGCACTCGGTGTTCCGGTAGGAGTGGCTGTAGCTGTTCCCATTGGCGTCGCGGTAGGAGTTGCCGTAGGCGTTGCGGTAGGTGTGGGAGTAGGCGACGGATTTCCCGTTACCGTGATTACCTGTTCGGCGGTGTTTGTGCTGGTAGCTCCGCGCGAATCTGTAACCACCAGGGTGGCGACGTACGTCCCAGGATTTGAGTAGTTGTGGCTAACGATAGGCGAACCGCCGGTAGCGTTCGATCCGTCGCCAAAATCAAAGCTATAGCTCGTGATGGTATCGCCAAAGTCCTGATCGAACGAACCCGATCCATCGAACGTTACCAGGAGCGGCGCCGGCCCAGAGGTTGGGGTTGCCTTCAACACCGCAGTCGGTGCGTTGTTCACCGCGCTAGGACACGCGACGTTGCCCGCAACCGTATAAGTGGCGGCGGGGTAGCTGTTGTCCGATTGCGCTTTCACGAACGTGTGATCCACGAATGTGTTTGAACGCTCGAGCTTGCTCTCCGGGCTACCGGGGCTGTCCCCCGTGAAGGTTCGCCCGCCAACCGCACCCAGGATAGAACCTACGGCAGGCGCCGTCGGCGTTGGGGTCTGCGGCCCGAAGGCGGTCTTCGGGACAAAGATCGTGATGGTGCCGTCCGAAGTGTAGTTACTCTCGGGTAAAGCGGCCTGCGAGTTTCCTTCTGAGATTACGAACACCGCCGGAACGCCGGCATCGGCAAGAGTTCCGTATTCAAACGTAGGAGGACCACTGGGGCCAGTCGTCATACCGACATAGAACTGCTGGGCATAAAGTGGGTCTCCGCTCACCGGATCGTTTGCGAGAGAGGGATAGGTCTCCGCCGCGGCCGAGTTCCACATGATCCTCCATCGGCTATTCGGTGGCACACTCGATAGATCGTTTACTTTCATCTTGAACATGAAATTGCCGGGGCTCGAGGCCGGTTCACCCACCGCAATGTAATCGATCAGGAGAGAAGCTGGCGTGGCCGTACCGGCGTTCGCCTCCGGGTGAGTAGGATCGTTCTTGTGCATGACAATCCCGGTGCAACCATCGCCGACATAGGGCGCGACGATTTCATTGCGGTCGCAGGACGCTCCCACGCCGTTAACCGCAACCACCTTGTAATAGTAAGTCTTACTTGTGTCGTTGGCTGTTACATCGTCGAACGTTCCGCCAGTCTGAGTTCCAGGCACGGTAGTTAAGAGCGTCTCATTATCACTCGCTGTTCCCCTGAGTATCTTATAATCCGTGATCGGCGAATTGCCGGTGTCCGCTTCTGACCAGGCGAGATGGACGACGTGTCCAATGCGCACCTGGGAAACGGAAGGCATGCCAGGTTTCGACGTAGGAGTACCGGGATCCTGCCCGGCAATCATCCGGCGGCCGGAGGATTGTCGCGCGATGGTCGCCACCACCGTGTAAGCGTTGCCGGTCGCCGTCGGCGCCGCCTGTTTACAGTTACCTCCGTCGCAACCGTCGACATAGCCCACCAGGACGCGGCCTTTGTTATCGATCGTGATATCGAAAAAGTCGAGAAGGTTGCGAGTAATATCGGCGCCGCCACCTCGGAGCAAACCGCTCCGCTGCATTGGGGCGTTTGGCGTCGCATCCGTTGTAGTCCAGGTCTGGCCACCATCGAAGGTATGCGCAATGTAAAGATGCCACACACCGGTGAAGTTAGTAGTGTTGGAGTCGCCGTTCGCGCCGCCTTGCGGCGTGGTCGAACCGTAGTAAGCGACCGCGGCGCGACCACCGGTGCCTCCGACTGCGGTGGCAAAGGCGGCGTTCTTTATTCCGTAGCTTGCGCCGACATCGAAGATATTGTTCCAAGTCGAACCAGTATCATCCGATGTAGCTACCGCCGCAGCCGTCCCGTCATTCGAGAAAGAGAAATAAACGCGGCCGTTGTCGTCGATCCCCACCGCCGGATCGTCACCGCTGCCTACTGTGCCGGGGATAGATGTGCTGGTGCCGTTCTGGACAGG
This sequence comes from Chthoniobacterales bacterium, assembly GCA_046262815.1. GTDB lineage: Bacteria > Verrucomicrobiota > Verrucomicrobiia > Chthoniobacterales > UBA10450 > AV80. Next base: position 9,419 of record JBHELY010000044.1, read on the forward strand.
CTTGACCGTCCAGGTAACTCCGTTGTCGGCCGAGACGATGACCGACTGGACACCGTTACAATCTCTATTTGGCACGTAGACGGTTCCGGACTGCCCATTCGTGTTGGTCGCCGATGTATCCGGTGTCACCTTTACGTGACCGTGCAGGTTTGTCAGAAGGCCGCAGTTGGCCACGCTTGAAATAGGCACGGAAGCGCCATAGGTCATACCTCCGTCGTCACTGCGCGCACAGAAGGCGGCGGCGATGTCCTGTGAACAATAATAAATGGCATTAGGATAGATGGTGCCAGGGGGCCTGCTTGGGATAGGAGCGTGGTAAGGCCCGCCCCCGATGGTTTCATGATCGACGGCCGACGCGATCCCACCCGGTTGGTCGGGTCCTACCCAGGTAACACCATCGTCGTCCGTGTGCGAGATCTTCACCGTGTTAGGACTAAGCAAGGTAAGCTCAGCTGCGAAGACGCGGCTGTGGAGCATACCCAGAGCGTCAGTAAAGCCTCGATCCGTGAAGCCAATCGGATCGGAGTCGACGACCACGGACGAAGGCGCGGCGCGGTTAACCCAAACGGCCGGTTGACCGCCCGCAGGGCAGCTATCGTTGAAATTGATAAAGAGCGTTTGCAGATCGGACTGGAAGTTTGCAACTCCGGTCGCCCAGTTACTACCGACGGAAGGTTCTCCTCCATTTCGCCCCATGTATTCCACGGAGTTTACCTGTTGCCCAGCGGAGGTAGTTTTAACCGGCACCAGAACTCCCGGAACGGCAAAATTTTCGTATCCTATCTTGGGGCCGTTATCCTGCGGAGCCGGAGCCGGTGGGACCGAGGCCAACGGGACCGCGCTCGCGATGCCGTGATACTTATCGGTCACGACGGGAGTGGTATCGGGAACAACATGAATGGTGAAAGTGCCTACTCCATCCGTGGCCGGATCAATGAAGGCAGTCTGACTAGTCAGCCCGGGCCCACTTTGAGCCGAAGTCACCAGGGTGCCGGAGGTTGAATTTCCCTGGTGAATATAGATGTCGTATTCGTTTCCGTTACTCGACCAGCTTAACCGGACTTGCACCTTCTGTCCGGTCCAGCTGGCTACGGTGCCATTGACCGTGAGCGTAAACACTTCACAGTTTACGCCATCGACACAGGCGGCTTCGGTGTTTACCCCACCACCGGGAGTGACGATGGTTTGATCCCATGATGCGGTGGCACCACCCGGGCTCGGCCCGACCGATCCGGACGCGGGATTTTGCGCACGTGTCTTCAGGAACGGAATCGAACACAAAAGACTAATTCCACCTAGGACGAAGAGCGCGCTAATGGTTACGCGAGCTGTTAGGGACGATCGGTTTGTTTTCATAATGGATTACATTTGGCAGATGACGCATCTCTCGAAGGGCGGGCGAAGGACGCCAGGCAAGGGCATGAAGGCGTGAAAAGCCGCGGATTGTAGAATCCGGGTTCGCGGCTTTGCATAGAATTACTGGATGTTGTAAATCTCGACGACGGCGATGCCGTTTCCGGTCTTGCCGCGCAGGATCGCTGTGTATCCGGCCGGACTTACCGTTCGGATAACGGCCGATTCCAAGTCGTTACTCGGCGGTATGCCGGTAGCTTCGATCTGCGCCCGGTTCGGGGAGTCTTTCCAGTTATCATTCGTCTCCAGCGTGTTCCCGTTGGAATCGTGCAGCTCCAGAACCGGATCCGCTAATGGGTTAGGCACCTTGCCTTGCAACGAAGGACCTATCCCGCGCACTAACACTTTCGTGTTTTCGCTCTGGTTGCCAGCGATGAAGCCGCCGATCATTACGTTATCGCCGGTATCGACCAACCCACGCGAGCTGATGTTCCCGAGGATGGAACTGTTCGCGTCCAGGTCATAAACCTCGACCAAAGCGATGCCGGTCGAGTTATTCTTTCCGATCACGACACCAGTGTAAGCACCAGGGACCAGGGTCTGAAGAATAGCCGACTCGCGGTCGTCACTCGGCTGAAGGCCGCTCGCCTCGATCTGGGTTCGGTTCGGCGCATCTTTCCAGTTATCGTTGCTCGTCATGAGCGCCCCATTGCCAGCGCGCAACTCCAGGGTGGGATCGAGCATGCGGCCCGGGACTGGATTACCATTGACGTTGAGGGACGGGCCTTTGGCCATCATCAACACCTTCTTCGGAGTGTTTCCTGTAATAATGAAGCCGCCAATTAGGATGTTGTCTCCGGTAAGGACATTGGCTCGTGTGGAGATGTTAAGTAACTGAGACGGGGTTGCGGTTGGGGTAGCCGTCGGAGTAGCAGTCGCTGTAGCGGTAGCTGTTGCGGTAGCTGTTGCGGTAGCGGTAGCTGCGGCGGTGGCGGTAGCTGTGGCGGTGGCGGTTGGAGCTACTGTTGCGGTCGCGGTAGCTGTAGCAGTCGGCGCGACCGTTGCCGTTGCGGTGGCCGTCGACACAGGAGTTGCCGTAGCTGTAGCTGTAGCTGTCGGACTCGCGGTCGCGCTAGCTGTTGCCGTGGCCGTTGCCGTAGCTGTCGGACTAGCCGTGGCGGTTGCCGTCGCGGTCGGGCTAGCCGTGGCGGTGGCCGTGGGCGTCGGGGTGGGTCCGCCGCCAGCCGGGCCGCATGGAGTCAATGGGCCAACGCTGACAGTATATTGAGTGCCGCCCCGTGCCGTATCGGCCTTATTATTGCCGCTCGCTCCCGAACCAGCCGTCGTGAACGTGCTCGCGCGAAGTCCTACCAGGACCGAACCCACATCAATTGACGTGTGGCCGACGGGCAGGATCGCGTTCAGATTGTTGAGCGTGACCTTGATGGTCACGGTCTTAGCAGTAGCATCGAAGAATCCGCAATCGGCCGTCCCTTTATCGGTATAGGCAACTGAGCCGTCGTGGTTTCTCTTGGCCGTTCCGTAAACAAAGGTCGGCGCGCCAGACGAATCAGTTGTAGCCCGGAAGAAGAACCCGTCGCCTCGGTCTGAAACGCCGAAGGTGTATTCGTTCGTCGGACTGAGGTTTAAGTCGGGGGCGTTGGCGGTAAAGGTGACGCGCCAGTTCGAACTCGGCGGGAGCGCCGTCATATCAGATACCTTCATCGTCGCAACCAGCATCGTCGCGTTGTCTGTCGCTGAAGTAGGTTCAGCCGAATATAAGACCGAAACAATATCCAACGGATCACTTGTAGGCACGACGGCGGTCCCACCGAGTTCAGGATTGCCCCCCAGCCGCACGTCACGCGCGAAATCCGTCACCTGTGATCCCGGGATGCCATTGACGCCCGCCGCCGTCCAGGACGCCTGCTCGTCGGCAGTCGGAATGGGTGGACTTAACGGCGCAGGCAAGCCACTCCCTTCCACTGGCGCTGGCACCTCTGCGCCAGTCGCGCCAAGGCCGCTGACCTGCCGGGTCACATAGGTGTGACCGCTAATGTCGTTATGATCGTCGGCGTAGGCAATGACAGCCGCGCCTGTCGGATCGAACGCAATCTGGAAATAATCCGCCAGGTTGCGATTTGGTGGATTCATGCCGGTTGGATCAAGTCCATTTTCGGAAATGTTCGATCCATGGATGACGTGGTCGCTTGCCCTGGCCTGATGCAATACCGGCGCGCCTGTAACATCGGTTACAAGCGAGTAGAAGACATACCAGTCCGCGGAATCGTCTTGCGTGCTGTCCTTGGTGCTGCCGTACCAAGCAACCCCGATGGTGCCAGGCACGGGCCCCGTTGTTATCGCGGGGAAAACAGCCGTCTTAGTTTCCGCGCCCTGACTGATCTGGATCGGTCCGCTCCAACTCGTGCCTTTGTTAGTGGAATATTGGACGTAAACGTTGTGATCGTCGGAGTAGCAAACATAGACATTCCCGTCAGGACCGACCTTAACCAGGAAGAAAAGGTGGGCATTGCCTGCACCGGCCACGTTATGGGTGGTGTAGGTAACTGGAGGTAGCCCCGGCCCCGCTGGCACGCCCACTGAAACGCTGCCGTTGCTCCCGCTGATGTAAACTGTGCCATCGTTTGGATCGACTGCGATACCTCCGGCCTGGCCAACAGTGCCAGCCGTCGCTGCCGGGCCGTAAGTGAGTCCGCCATCCGTCGACTGTTGAACCTGGGAGATGGCCGGTTCAAGAGTTCTGTAGAACAGGTAAACGGTGCTCGGGCCAAAGAACTCCAGCCACTGTCGATCATCCACCGGCACACCCCCCGAGACATTGCCTGCCGGATTAGGAGTAAACGTTACTCCGCGATCCGTCGATTTCTGGGTCGAAATGTTACCCACGACCAAGCTAGCATAAGCCAGGTTGGGAGGTGTATTAGGATCTTCCGTCGCTGCGCTCGGGAATCCAACGGCTATATCCACGTCTCCACCGCCGTCGCCGCCTACGGTTCCGTCACACGGAACCCCAGGTTGGCACGTTACAGCCGTAATCTTATCCGGCTGGCCTCGATATTGCGGATTGCGCATCTTAGGATCGTAGTTCGGGTTGGGCAGGCCATTGACTGTTGGACGCAAATCGAAGTACCAAAGGTCTGTGCCGCCGGGGACGCCGCGGATAGCAGCGACGTAGCAGTTACCAAACTTGTCACAGCGCACACTCGGTTCCACATCCTGTCCAATGTAGGGCGCGCGGGTCGTATAGTTCGCGCTGAAGGTTATGTCTGCCGGAGTTGCAGTCGGAGTCCCGACGGGTGTCGGCGTTGGGGTTGGTGTCGGTGTCGGCGCCCCGCAATTTTCGCTGCCGACGATGGTATAGCTGCCTGCTGCCGTAAAGTTATCGGGCATGTTGTCCTGGTAAACGACTCCGGCTCCTGCGAAAACTGCGATTCTCACTAGAAAGTCGGTTAGATTCGATCCTACGACCGGGCTGCCAATGCCGCTTCTGGGAACGACAAGAGTGATCGTCCCGTCAGTGCTATAACTGCTGGCCGGATCGGCTACTGACGGGCCAATTACGATCGTGTTAATTGAACCCTGGTAGTATTCGAAAGCCGGAGCTGCCGACGAAGCAGGCGCGGTAGTACTCATTCTCGCGGTGTAGGTCGTTGTGCCGACTTTGAACTGCACCGGCCAGTAGGTATCGGGCGGCAACGTTCCGCTGAGATTCGCCATCTTTATGACAAACGCGATCTTGCCCGCCCCGATGTCGCTCGGCTCCGCGACCGACAAGCTCTGGGCGTCATGCGCGGGTTGCATGTCGGTTTCATCGCCAGCGGGATCGGTAAAGATCGTCACTCCAGGAAAGGCGCAGGCAGCGGGCGTAGCTGTAGGTGTCGCGGTCGCGGTAGCTGTCGGAGTTGCGGTTGCAGTTGCGGTCGCTGCCGCGGTAGCTGTAGGCGTTGCGGTCGAGGCAACGGTAGCTGTCGGCGTAGGTGTTGCAGAACCATCCTCGACCGAGACCAGCACCTGAGCTGCGTTGGTGCTCGTTTGGCCGCCGGTATTCGAGACAGTAAGTCTGGCAGGATAATCCCCCGCCGCGGTATAAGTATGCGAGAACGCCGAATCGGATTGAGTAAGCGGTGCGGTCCCGTCTCCAAAGTTCATCGTGTAGGAGTTGATCGTGCCGCAGGCGCCGGGAGGCTCGTGCGAACCCGCGCCGGTGAAGTTAACCGTTAAAGGAGCGGTCCCAGTCTGCGGTGTGCCTGACAGCTCAGCGATGGGAACCAGGCCGTTACATCCGGCTCCGTTGCCGACCGTTGTATAAGTGCCATCGCCTGTCGTTTGCGCCTTGGTTTCCTTGACCCCGCTAATGACCCCTCCTTGGCGCTGATAGGTTATGCCTTTGATGTTCGTGAGCTGCAATCCAGGTGTCCATTGGCTGGAGGTCACCGTCATGTCCGTTCCGCCTGTGGCCGCGCATGTCCCAAATGTCACATCGCTGCTCAAGTTCAGATTCATGGTGATCGATCCGTCGGCAGCCACTGTTCCGGTGACCGGGTTCGTAGTGTCGCCAGGTGGATAAATCGTGCCGCAGTCGCTTCCAGTTGCCGGATCTACCCATCCAGCAATAAACTCGCCTTCTGGAAGCGTCGTATTGTCGTACTCGAGAAACAGCGTCTGCGGCTGGCCAGTCGAATTAGCGCTGCCTGGTATTCTGAAATAAACTTCCCAGGTAGAGACGGGCGGCGGCGCGGCCGTCCCGCTGTTACTGGGATCCATCGTGTTCACTTTCAGTATGGATGTGAGCTGTTTGGTGCTGCAATTAACGAAGGGCTCACCCATGCTCACGTATTGGATCGAGAACTGGCCAGTTGGGTCGGTAGCCGCCGGGGCAGCGCCCTGCACTTGAATGTACGGTGCCTGGCAAGCAGTTTGTTCCGGTCCTACATTATTGACGTTTACCTCACCGCAGAAGGTTCCCTCGTTGACGGCGTTGACAGCCGTCACGCGATAAAACCAGTTAGAAGAGGAGGGCGCGGTAGCGTCGACGTACTTGGTAACTCCCGCCGAAACGTCAGCGAGAAAGGTCTCCGTCCCGCTCGTCGTACTACGATAGACCTTGTAGCCGGTGATCGGTGACCCGCCATTATCGGGCTCACGCCACGAAACGGTTACCACACCTGATGCCCGGACGGCAGAGATCAACTGAGGCGCGGCCGGCGCGACAGGTTCCGGCGGATTAGGATCGAAGAAGGCAAAGAGCCTGCGCCCACCTGATTGGCGGGCGACGGTTCCGTGCTTGGAAGCGGATTGTCCTGAAAAGGTATTGCTGCAATTGACACAACCGTCGGCGTAACCCACCAACCCACGGCCTTCGCTATCGATAGCGAAATCATTAAAGTCTAAAAGATTACGCGGCGGGTCACCGCAAGTGGTGCCTCCGAGGCAGATGCCACCTATTTGAACCGGGTCGTTCGGCGTAGCATCAATCGTCAGCCAGTTCGTGCCGCCATCATAGCTGGTCGCGATGTAGAGGTGCCAGATGTTTGCGCAATTGAAATTGCCGTTAGAATCTACACCGCTGTAGGGGTCGCAGGCTTCTGTGGTACCCGGAGCTTGGACGGCGTCGCCTGTTCCGAGGAAAGCATAAGCTGCGCGGTTATCATCCCCGACAACTACTACCGGAAAGACTGAGTTGTGAACCCCGAAGGCAACGCCGACATCGGTATCGCCGCTCCAGGTGGCGCCACGATCACCCGAATGTGCTATGTGCGGATGACCGTCGCTGCTAATCCAGCCCAGATAGATTGTATTCGTCGTCTGGCCATTTGGTTTGTCGACATTGTTCTGGCCGATGCCAACTGAGGGGTCCTGACCTCCGGTGCTGCCTGGAACATTGTTTTCAGTCCAGTTAAGCCCGTTATCGGTTGAGACTGCCACCCCGTCGAAGCCACCATTAGGTCCCGAGGTCGCGCAGGAGTGAGTCGGAACGTAAACAGTTCCATCCGCTGCGACCTTGACGTGGCCGGTGATACTCCCGAGGGGGCATACCGAAGGATTATAAATCGGAACTCCAGGACCAAAGGTCTGCCCACCGTCATCACTACGGGAACATTCAGCTTCTGCGGCTATATTCTGCGAACAATAATAAATCGCGTTCTTTGTTCCGGTAGCAGGATAGGAAGCAGTGGGAGGAGGAGTTCCCGAGTAAGCTCCCCCGCCAAGCGTTTCGTGATCGGGTCCTTGCCCCGGTCCCCCAGTTCCACCCGGAAGATAGGATGCTCCGTCGTCGTCCGAAAAGCCGCCGACGCTATTGCCTTGTCCACCTAAAAGGTCAATAGCGAAGACGCGACCTGGTGTTTGTATGGGCGGATAAGTAAGACCTAGTTCAGCGGAGCTATAATGATCCACGAAACCGATTGGATCGGACAAAACAGATTGCTGGTCGAATAGAGGGGAGACATCTTCCCAAAGATTGATCGCGGGCGACGGACAATCGTCAAAGTTAACGCGCCATTCGTGTGGTCCCGAAGTGAAAAAGGCAACGCCTCCGGTATTAACCTTGTCGTGTTTGAAGGCGAGGTTGTTCGGATTCCAATCCACGCCGAGCGAAGGTTCGCCCGCATCATCCGCCTGGCCTGGGCCGGCAGGATAATTCTGGTAACGCGGCGGGTCGCAATTCGCCGTGTTCGGGTCGCAAAGCGTGACCGCCTTGTTCTCGAGCTTAACCGACGCGGTATAGGTTTGGCCCGCGGGCGCAAAAGGTACCACCCGGATTGTGTAGACCGCCGATTGCGCCGGCAGAATCAAGGCTTCGGGGTCGGCCGACGTCGCCGAGCTTACAATGGGAGAACCGGTTGCCGGAAAGCCGGCATACACGAATAGGTCGAAATCGGCGTTTGCCACCGGCCAACTCACGCTAACGCTAATTTGCTTTGTCGGGTCCGGGTCGGGGCCCGACGACATGTCAACGGTCAACGCAAAATCACTGCACGACATTGGCGCGGTGCAAACCGGATTACCGCTCGTGAAGGCGGCTGGATTCGGCGCGACAAAAGGCCCATCGGAGTAAGTCAGCGTAGGCGATGCGGGAGAGATTGTTCCGCTCGACGGAGTGGGGGGCACTGCGAAGCTCATGAAAGCGAGCAAAGCGGCGCCGAAACAGAGAACGAATGCGAGGAAGACGCGCGGATTGTAGAATCCGGATTCGCGATTATTTTGCATAGTTTAGCCCTCGGGACAGAGGTTTGAGTGGGGGACTCATCTGTGCAGGTTTAACTTGTAATCGGAAGTTGGGGGTCGGCGGATGCCAGCTTTCGCCAACGTTACCGAAATGTAATAGACCCGCCGGAAGCGCGGGCGGACTACTGAATGTTGTAAATCTCTACCACCGCGATACCTGTTCCGCTTTTTCCGCGGAGAATCGCCGTATATCCGGACGGACTTACCATCCTCAGAATGGCTGACTCCAAATCGTCACCCGGCGGAATTCCGGTGGCTTCGATCTCCGTGCGGTCCGGCGAATCTTTCCAGTTGTCGTTAGTCTCCAGCGTATTCCCGTTGGAGTCGTGCAGCTCCAGAATCGGATCGCCCAACGGATTGGGCACCTGCCCTTGTAACGAAGGACCTATTCCCCTCACCAGCACTTTCGTGTTCCCATTCTGGTTCCCAGCTATGAATCCCCCGATCATCACGTTATCGCCGGTATCCACTCGCCCGCGCGAACTGATATTCCCAAGGATCGATTTGTTCACATCCAGGTCATACACTTCGATCGAGGCGATGCCGGTCGTATTGTTCTTCCCGGCTACTACGCCGGTGTAAACTCCCGGCACCAACGTCCGGATGATGGCGCTCTCACGATCGTCGGTTGGCGCCAACCCACTGCTTTCGATCAAGGCGCGGTCCGGCGAATCCTTCCAGTTATCGTTGCTCGTCATGAGAGCACCGTTCCCGGCGTGTAACTCCAAAGTAGGATCGCTCATTCGCCCGGCAACCGGGATTGAAGGACCTTTCGCCAGGATCAGAACCTTCTTTACATCGTTGCCGGTGATGATGAAGCCGCCGATCAAGAGGTTGTCGCCGGTCAGGACATTGGCGCGCGTTGAGATGTTTAACAACTGAGCCGGCGTCGCTGTCGGTGTAGCGGTGGCAGTAGGTGTGGGCGACGCCGTCGCGCTCGCGGTAGGCGGGGGTGAAGCAGTCGCGGATGCCGTCGGAGTTGGACTGGCAGTTGCCGATGCGGTCGCCGTCGGCGTGGCCGTAGCGCTAGCCATAGGTGTAACAGTCGCAGTCACAGTAGCTGTCGCGGTAGCGGTTGGAGTCGCAGTCGCGCTAGCAGTAGGCGTTGGCGTCGCACTGGATGCTACAGGCAACGGCCAGACGTAAGCGCCACGTCCGCGTGTCCAGACTGATAAGGTGGTGTTGCCTCGATCGATTTGCAGGTCCCAGATCATCGAATGTGGGAGCCCATTCTCGAAACGTGACCAAACTGGAGTAGTCGCCGTAATGTCATCGGTGTAATACAGGCCCCAGTCAGTGCCCGCGAACACTTGCTGTGGGATGTTTGGATTCGCGATGATCGCGTCCACGGGAATATCTGGCAGGTTGCCGGTCTTATCGCTCCAGGTAAAGGACGCGCAGCTGGTATTACAATCGATGCGATAGACGTGGCCGGGCGTGGTCGGTGTATTCGCATTGAAACCACCGATCGCCGCATAGGCAGTCGGCGCGTTAGTGGTGCTCGGGTCGAACGCTACATCGAGGATTGGCCGGTTCGGTAAGACCGTGTTTCCTCCCGTCACGTTCACCCAGGTCGAGCTATTACTACCACCGCCCATTCCAAAACCGATCTGCACGTTGCCATCGTTAGTGCCTGCCATGGCAGTCGTCTGCTGCGACGGTTCAAAGGCGAGCTGGTTAATGAAAGAACGGTTGCCGAGCGTTTGTTTCGTCAGGTTTGCGGGGCTGTTTACATACCAGGCAGGCGTAGTCGCGGCGCCGGTAATTGTTTCCCAGACTCGCACGGTCCCGACGATGAGATGACCGCACCCGGTCGTCGCCGCTGCCGGACCGCAATCGTTCGCCGGATTGTTTGTATCTCCGTGAAACAACTCGTACGGCAAAACGAAAGACTGCGTATCACCCAGCCAGCCACCTGTCTTATCCGACCAGCTCGCTCCGGAGGCCGTGCAATTACTCGTGCAACGGCTGAGGTGTCCACTGTTATTCCCCTGCCAGAAACGAAGACTGCTACCAGTGCCGACCGGATCAATCCGCGCGAAGAACCCGTCGCCGCCCTTGCCCATCTGCCATTCGACCGGTCCCGTCGGACTGCCTGAGAAGGTGACGGACATCGAACCGTTATCCTGCGCGCCGCCGTTCGCCTGTGGCGAAGCAGAGTTGGCGAAGTTCCCGCTGATGTCGCCCGAATAAAATTCTATCGTGTTCAGGCCGCTATCCATGTTGAACCAGGTCGGATCGGTCGCGGCCGTGGCCGAGTTCGCGTTTGTCGTTCCGTGAATGCCGCCATCATTGCCCGCGAGGAGAATGCTGGAAGATCCCGGAACGAACGCGAGCGCATGTTGGTCGACATGGACTCCGTTGTTCGTCGTGTTATATCCGCACGTTGTGTCGTTCCACGGCAAGGCGGCGGTCGCCGGCGTGCTCCCATCCCAGAGCCAGACTTCGAACGTGTCGAAGAAAGCGCGATCGGGATTATTGGGATCGATGGCAATGCCCTGGTCGTACCAATTTTGGCTGTAATCACCGTCGCCGGCCTCGCAGTCTTTGAGCGAATTGCCGGCCGAATTCGGAATCTGCGCCCAGGTGACGCCTCCGTCCGTGGAACGATAGGCGCCGAGCTGGCAGCCATTGGCGTTGTTGCATCCGCTGTTACTATTCGGAGTGATCGCCTGGAGCTGCGCGTAAATGTAATTCGAGTTACTCGCCGCGACTGCGATGTCGATCCGGCCGACCTGATTCCCGGTTGTGGAATTCACATACGCGGTTCCGCTCGTTGCGTTGAGTCCGGTCCACCCGTTTGCGTTTGTCGTGATCGGCGCGAAATCGCCCGGACACCCGCTCGCCGGCAACGTCCCTTTGTAAATGCCGTTCGCGCCATTCTGGTTCAGGTTGTACTGGACGGTCGTGGCGAATCCGCGGACCCCAACCGCCGCGATAATGCTCGTGCCTGAGCCGTTATCGATGAGCGCCAGCCCCGTGATGTCCTGACGCTGCGTGTTAAAACTGTTCGTCGTGCAGGGACCAGTCCAATTCGCGCCGCCGTCGTAGGAGAAATAAAGGCCGATCTTCGTCCCGGCGACGACGTTGTTACTGTTGCGCGGATCGACGCGGACTTTCCCGACTGCGTTGTACTGAGGAAATTGTCCGGCCGGCTCGGGCAACGCGGGACCGAAAACATTTGCTCCTAACAATGTCCAGGTGCCGCCGCCGTCCGTCGATTTGAGAATGCCCTGGCTGCCCATCGAAAACGAACCGAAATTCAGGTCGCCCGTGCCAGCGTAGATGGTGTTGTGATTGCTCGGATCGATCGTGAGCGTGTCGATGCTAATCGTCGCGAGTAATGGATCGTTCGTGGTTACGTTCCAAGTCGTCGAGCTGCTGCAACAGTTAGTCGTTTTCCAAACGCCGCCGCCGACTGTTGCCGCATAAGCGACGATCGCGACGTTCGTTGTCGTCGTCGTTGGATCGACCACGATGTCGTTCACGCGGCCTTCCGTAAGCGTGTAGTTAAAGCAGCCCGAGCAACCAGTCATTCGCAACGGACTCGGACCGAGCGAAGTAAAATTCGTGGGATCCAGCGTGGTAGCAGAAGAAAGCCGGAGCGCCGTCGCGCCAAAAGGCACAGCGCGCGTGATGCGCGCGTCAGCGGCCGCCGCCAGACGAACCCAGGCGGGATTGAATCGACCCGTCGGATAGGTGATTCGATCGTTCCACTGTGTTTCCATCCGATCGAGATCGTCCGGTTCGCCGCCGGGCACCGGCATATATCGTTGCGGCGCCGCAATATTTGTCTTCGCGGTATCATCGAGGCTGAAGGCGAGAAGGGATACGCCCGCCGAGAAAAGAACGAACGCCACGAAAACACGCGGCCTGAAAATCCCGGCTTCAGACATTGAACGGCGAAATTAACTTTAGCCGCGTATCAAAGCAAAGTGTTCCAATTGACCCCGGTCATCTGTTAGAAAATCAGCATGGCTTCCTCGTCGCTCTGGCCGCGTTTCCAGAAATATTTCCTCCGCTACGACGATCTCGATTTTTCCATCGATATCAGCCGGATGCGGTTCGCGGACGAGTTTTTCGAGAAAATGCGACCGCGCATCGAGAAATCGTATGTGGACATGCGCGAACTGGAAGCCGGCGCGATCGCCAATCCGGACGAGCACCGGATGGTCGGCCATTATTGGCTGCGCGATTCCAAGCTCGCGCCGACGCCGGAACTGCGGGCGGACATCGAAGAAACGAATGCCCGCGTCAAACAGTTTGCCGCCGACGTGCACGCCGGAAAGATCGCCCCGCAATGCGGGGGAAAGTTTCGGCACGTGCTGCTGATCGGCATTGGCGGCTCAGCGCTCGGACCACAATTTATCGCCGACGCGCTCGGCCAGGCCGACGACCCGCTGAACATTTACTTCTTCGACAACACGGATCCGGACGGCTTCGACCGCGTGTTCGCCCGGATCGGCGATCATCTCGCGCATACCCTGACGGTTGTGATTTCCAAATCCGGGGGCACGAAAGAGACCCGGAACGGAATGCTGGAGGCAGCTGCGCATTATGAAAAGGCGGGACTCGATTTCGGAAAACACGCGGTCGCAGTGACGGGCGTTGGCAGCGAGCTCGACAAGCACGCGGAGACAGAACGCTGGCTGACGCGCTTCCCGATGCACGACTGGGTCGGCGGCCGCACTTCGGTGATGAGCGCGGTGGGACTGGTGCCGGCCGCGTTGGAAGGCTTCGACATCGATCAGTTCCTGGCCGGCGCCGCCGCGATGGACGCGAAGACGCGAACGAATGAAACGCCGCAGAACGCGGCGATGCTCCTCGCCTTGATGTGGCATTACGCCGGCGGCGGGCGCGGCAAGAAAGACATGGTCATTCTCCCCTACAAGGATCGGCTGATGTTGTTCAGCAAATATCTCCAGCAACTCGTCATGGAGTCGTTAGGCAAAGAGAAAGACCTCGACGGCAACATCGTTCATCAAGGGATCGCCGTTTACGGCAACAAAGGTTCGACCGACCAGCACGCGTATGTGCAACAACTTCGCGACGGCGTCCCGAACTTCTTCGTCACGTTCGTCGAGGTGGAAAAGGATCGCAGGGCCGGGCGCTTCGAAGTCGAACCCGGCGTGACCAGCGGTGATTATCTGCAGGGTTTCCTGCGCGGGACGCGCGCGGCGCTTTACGAGAGCGGCCGCGAATCGATTACGATCACGATCCCGAAAGTGAACGCGTTTTATGTCGGTGCGCTGATTGCGCTTTACGAACGCGCGGTCGGATTCTACGCCTCGCTCGTCAACATCAACGCTTATCACCAGCCCGGAGTCGAAGCGGGGAAGAAGGCGGCGACGCGCGTCCTCGAGTTGCAGGCGCGGGTGAAAAAAATCTCCGGCTACGCCAGCAAGACACCCGAAGAAATTGCCGGCGAACTCGGCGCCGATCCCGAAGACGTTTTCCACATCCTGCGCCACCTTCGCGCGAACGAGTGAAAAATTTGCAATGAGCGAATCGAACCCCTCTGAAATTCAGTTGTCGATGCCCGAGCTGGTAAAATTCGTTCGCCAACTCGCGCATGATCTTCGCAATCACCTGAACGCGGCCGAGCTGCAATCCGCTTACCTGCTCGAGATCGCGGAGAACAGCGAGCTGCGCGACGAAATCAAACGGCTCCGCGGGATGATTGCGCAGGTCGGTGCAAATCTACAGGGATTAACGGCCGCGCTCAGCCAGCCGCGCCTCACCGAAATGCCGTACGCGGCCAAAGATTTGATCGAGGATTTGCAGCAGAAAATCGTGAGCGATCATCCGGCGGAAAACGAGCAGGTGAAATGGGATGTCGACGTTGGCGACTCGACGTTGAACATCGATCCACAATTGTTGTTGCCCGCCCTCTCCGAACTTTTCGCAAACGCGTTCCGTCACGATCGTGGCGCTGGTCCGATCACCGCCGCGGCGCGAACCGACAAAGCGCAGTTTGTCTTCACTCTGTCCGAACCAAAGCCGACCTTCGACCGCTCAACCGAGAACTGGGGCCGCGAACCGCTCCGCGCACTCGGTCAGGGGCACTACGGTCTCGGCCTTTATCGGACTCGCGCGACTATTGAAGCGCACGGGGGCAAGTTCGACGCACATCATGACAAGAAGACAGGATCGCTCGTGACCACAATCACCCTTCCGCTCGCCCCTACGACTGCATAGGGAAATTTCCGATTCGATGAATGAAAGGCGCGGCTCTTGCGTCGATTCATCTTTCCGTTTCCCTTCCAAGACTTAAGAATTTATTCCGCAACGATGCCTAACAACCACAGCGAGAACCGCCGCGTCCTCATCATCGACGATGAGCGGCCGATCCTTCTCACGCTCGAAGCGCTTCTCGGCCGGCACGGTTATCAGCCGGACACGGCGGCCACTGCGTCATAT
>JBHELY010000045.1:0-24366 GCA_046262815.1 Chthoniobacterales bacterium
GCTTTGTTTACAACCCATTCGATTCTAGCCGGGAGCCGGGGGTCTTCGACGTCAGAAGCAGAGGGCATGGAGTGATCATGAGAGACCCGGCTTCTGGGAAGCTCTTCATCATTCCATGAGAATTGGCCGCGCTTGTCGGTCCAGGATCATAGCCGCAGCCATCCTATTTCTCTCGCTGAGCGTAACACGATCCCCTGCCCCAATTATCGAAACGCAGGAGCAACAGACGACGACTACCGAACAAACCGCTAAGCAAAAGCTAAGACCACGAGCCAGGACACAGAGTAGCTCCTCGCAAACAAAAAGCCACCAATCCGCCACGCCTTTGCAAGGACCGGCGCGATTCGCTGGAGCTTGGAGTGGAGAAATCAAGCAAGGGTGGATCGGCCATGTCACCGCAACCTATACGGTCTCGGCGGACGCCACATCCGTGCAAGCGAGTCAGAACATGGGCGGCGGAACTCATCCGGCCACATTGACGGGTAATACTCTTTCCTGGCCCGCCGCAACTCTCAGCGCCACGGCAAGCCTTACTCCAAATAACGATGGGCAGACCGCCCAATTCCTTCTTAAAGGTTTCATGGGAAGCACTACTTCGACCCTGCGCCGGACCGGCGCTGCGCCTCCGTCTTCGACTTCCACCAATACGCCGACTCCTGTCCAGACGACTGCGTCGACCACTAACAACCAGGATTATAGTACAGTGGCGTTGAGACCCTCTGGGTCGATGTCCGGCCCCAAGCCTCAACCACCGCCGGAAGCACGCGGCCAGGGTTTGACCGGCGTCGGGGTTTACGTTTTGCACTTTGACAAACCGACTGGGAACTTGCTTGACGTTACGATAAGCCAGTCAACCGGCTCCGCCGTTCTGGATCAGGCCGCGATCGCCACGCTCAGGCAATGGCATGCTACACCTGGTTGTCCACGGGAAGTTCCATTTACCATCACTTACTCGGTCACAGGACCTTGATAGCTCTAAGTCGCGTCACAGCTCGCGAACTCATATTGCCCATCGAATCCTTTTACTTCGTGGGAGCCGACACCGGCCGACGCCACGCGATCGCCAAGCTTCTCCCGAATTATCTTGCTCAAGAAACAGCCGATACCTAACGAGCCGGCGAGCTTCTCCATCCGAAAAACGAAGTTCACTTCTGGACCGAGCAAACTTTCTTCGCCCATCGATTCCATTCCGCCGATCGCGACATTTCCGAAATGCCATGCGATCCTGAACGGCGGTTTCTGCCTCTCTTGGACTTGTCGCAAGGCTAGTAACGCGGCCGCAACATTGTCGGCATCTTTCTCCTCTGCCTGCCAGTAAGCGAGAAAACCGTCACCCAAATATTTATTAATCAAACCGTGATGCTGTTCGATGATTTCCTTACAGGTAGAGACCCAGCCTCCCACCAACGTCGCCAGCTTTTCGCTGACCAGGCTGCGGCTTAACGGCGTGAAGTTCTCAATGTCCGCGACAAGCAGCCACACCGGAACATCAGCGGATTCACGAATGGTTTGTTCCGCCATGGTGGTCCTGAATTCGACTGAAATCTCTTCGGGCTGCTGAAAAGTATACACGCTGTCCCCGACGGTTATTTGGTCGAGATGACAAAGCCGAACCGGGTTGTGAACGCGACGCTTGTTCAGAAAAGTCCCGTTGCTGCTCCCGAGATCGATCAGCCAAAACTCGCCGACATTTTGCACGTTGATGATAGCGTGACGCCGCGAGACCTTCGGCGAATCCAGGAGGACACAGCTCTTGGGCGAGCGGCCGATCGAGCAATTACCCAGAATCGGAATTCGATCGCCGGTTAACGGGTCCAACCAGGCTGCGGGCTCTTTCCCGTCCATGAAGGCGTTCTATTCGAACTACCGCAAAAGAAAAGCCGTTGTTTCTTGGCAATGACGGCGCGTCCTCGGACAATGGCCCTGCAATGCGGTGGGTGTTAACGATTCTCGTGGCCACGACGGTGGCTTTGCGCGCGGAAGCTCCGGTCGACGCGATCCGCGCGATGGTTGAGGCGGAACGAAAATTTTATCAGACCGGCCAGGAGAAAGGAACCCGAGCGGCCGCGACAGGAATCGCGCAGTCGCTGGAAGAAGCGCGAAACGCATTTATCGCCACAGCTAAACTCGATTTCACGAAAGCGTTTCGCCAGTTTGGAAGTGAGGCGGGGCGGCTTTATCGCAATGGGTCGTTTCCGACGATCGGGAAAAAGGATGGAGTCGAACTGCTCGGGCCGGAGCAGGCCGGGATAACGATGGAAGTCATGAACGGCGAAATGAGTAGTACGAGCGACCTCGCTTATGACTGCGGAAAATATTCCGATGGGCGCACCGCCGGCGGATATTTCCTTCAGATCTGGCAAACGAACGCGGTCGGCGCGTGGCAGCTCGTTCTGGATTGGCAACAGCCGCGTCCGTTTCCCAGGTAGCAAAAAAATCTGAATCCGTTTCGCGCGTGGGCCGCATCTCATTCGGGAGACAACGAGCGGCTCGACAGAGTCTCGCCCTACCAAACAAATGCAGACGCTTTTCCAGGATCTTCGCTACGGCGCGCGCCAGTTACTGAAACGTCCGGGATTCACTTTGCTCGCCATCATTTCGATGGCGCTCGGCATCGGCGCGAACACCGCGATCTTTAGCCTTGTCGACACCGTCGCGTTCCGTCCCCTGCCCGCCCGCAATGCGTCCGAGCTCGAGGAACTTTACGGCACCTTGCACAACGGCGCGGATTACACCCTCCAGTCCTATCTCAACTACAAGGACTACCGTGACCGCAATCAAGTTTTCTCCGGATTGATTGCTTATCGCATCGCCGTCGCCAGCCTCAGCCACAATGGCAACAACGAACGCGTCTGGGGCACCATGGCCTCTGGCAATTACTTTGATGTTCTTGGCGTGCCGCTCCTGCTCGGTCGCGGCTTTCTCGCGGAGGAAGATCAAACCCCGAAATCGCACCCGGTGGTTGTGCTCAGTTATGGTTGCTGGCAGAAACGGTTCGCTTCCGATCCTTCGATCGTCGGCCGCACCGTCCTGGTAAACAACGTGCCGTTCACGGTGGTCGGCGTCGCCCGGAAAGGCTTCATCGGCACCGATGTCGCCTATGCGCCCGAATTCTGGACGCCCCTGATGATGGGTCCGGTGATCGAGCCCGGGAGCAACTGGCTTGAAAATCGCGATAGCGACAATTCTTTCGTCGTCGGACGCCTCAAGCCCGGCGTCACCAAGGCGCAGGCGGAAGCCTCGCTGCGCGCGTTGACTTTCGAGATGGGGAAGGAACACCCGAAAGAGAATGCCGGCCGCGGCATCGAGCTCATTCCGCCCGGCCTGTTCATTCCCGACATCCGCAACGGGGTCTTTGCCTTCACGGCGGTTCTCGGCGCGGTCGGTTTTCTCGTCCTCCTCCTGGCGTGTGTGAACCTGGCCAATCTGCTTCTCGCGCGCGCCACAGATCGGCGCAAGGAAATCGCCATCCGGCTGGCTGTCGGCGCGAGCCGACGCCGGCTCATCCGGCAATTGATGACGGAGAGCGTGATGCTTTCCCTGGCCGGCGGAATTTTCGGCGTGCTGGTCGCGGCCGCGATCAATCGAATCGCGCAGCGGGTGGATTTTCCGATCGACATCGCGCTCGTTTTCGATCTGCGGATCGATTGGCGGGTGCTTTCCTTCACCCTCGGTCTCTCGATCCTGACTGGAATGCTGTTCAGTCTTATTCCCGCGCTGCAATCATCGAAGCCGCAGCTGGTCCCCGCGTTGAAGGACGAACAATCGATGGCGGGGTTCCGCCGCTCGCGATTGCGCAATACCCTGGTCATCGCCCAGATCACGCTCTCGCTTGTCCTCCTCATCAGCGCCGGCCTGATCGTTCGAAGTTTGCAGGAAGCGCAACGAATGCGGCCGGGATTTAATCCCGAAAACGCCGTCGCGTTTTCATTCGATGTCGGCTTGCAGGGTTACGATGAAACGAAAGGACGCGCGCTCCAGAAACAGGCGCTCGAACGGATCCGAGCGCTTCCCGGAATTGAGGCGGCAGCCCTCGTGGACAACATCCCACTCAGTCTCAATTACAACAGCACCTCCATTTACCTCGAGGGACAGCCGCCGACGCCCCAGGCGCAGTTGCCGCTCGCCATTCCCAGCTCCGTAAGCCCGGATTATTTCCGGACGATGGGAATCTCACTTCGCGGTCGCGATTTCACGGACCAGGAAGAGAAGAAAGAAAACCGCGTCGCGATCGTGAACGAAACTTTCGCGAAGAAATTCTATCCGGGCCAGGACCCGATCGGGAAGCGGTTCAACTTCAGCGGGTCAGAGAATCCGTTCTGGGAAATCATCGGGGTGTGCGGCGACGGAAAATACAACTCGTTAGGTGAAGAACCGAAAGCGGCGCTGTTCCGGCCGCAATGGCGCGATTACAGCACCGCGGTCTCAATGGTGGCGCGGACAAAGGGCGATCCGAAAACAGTTTTGGGGGCGATGCAGCGCGAGATGCGGAACCTCGACCCGACGCTGCCGCTCTACGGCATGAAGACACTCAAGGAACACATGAAGATCCCGCTCTTCCCAGCGAAGATGGCGGCGGGCGCGCTCGGAAGTTTTGGCATGCTTGCGCTGATCCTGGCGGCAGTCGGCATTTACGGCGTGATGTCCTATGTGGTCGCCGGCCGGACACGTGAGATTGGTTTACGAATGGCGCTGGGCGCGCGAAACGGAAACGTGCAACGCCTGATCTTGCGCCAAGGAATGACGCTGGCGTTGATTGGTTCGGTGATCGGACTCGCGATTGCGTTTGGCGCGACGCGATTACTTAAGAGCGTGCTCTACGGCGTCGATGCGATGGATCCGACGACGTTTGTCGGGGTCACCTTCTTGCTGGGCGCGGTCGCGCTTTTCGCGTGTTGGATTCCAGCGCTTCGAGCGAGCCGCGTCGACCCGATGGTAGCGCTGAGAGCGGAGTGATTTCTGTAGCCGTCGCCCTGTGGGCGATTCTGTAGCCGTCGCCCTGTGGGCGACGCGAGAGTAAGCGTCGCTGCCCTGGCGCTTCGCACAGCGAAGCGGCTACAGAATTAGTGTGCCGGCCTCGTAATCAATTCGCCGTGCCAATCAGGATGGGCGATGCCAGCGCGAAAGGCGTCGAGTGCTTCGACGGAAGAATTCACCCGCAGATTGCTGTAGCTCTGATCGGGATTTTGCCAGCGCTCGTGCCAATAGACGGCGGCCTTCACGCGCGGATAACGCGTCCGAAACATTTCCAGCGCTTGCGTTATCCACGCCGGTTTGAGCATGCCGTGTACATCAGCGGAGAATGGAAAATCGCCGGTAGCCCATTCTGCGATCATGACCGGCTTGTCCGGATCGAGTCCGCACAATTCCTTGTACGGCCAGTCGACCAGCGACGGGATATCCGGATTCGGTTCGTCTTTGAATTGCTGGCCGTAAACGCTCATCCCGAGCCAGTCGACATAATCGGAGCCGGGATAATAAGCGGGCGCGAAATTCCAGGTATCGATCGGGTAGGAATAATTGTTGGTGTGAAACATCCATTTCACATTCGACGCGCCGCGCCCGCGAACGCGATCCACGACATGCCGGTACGCTTTCTTGAAGTGCTCCGGCCCTTCCCATTCATCGGGTTTGTCGTCGACCCAATCGTCCGCACCGTAATACCAGCCCGACCACGGAAACCAATCGCCGTTCATTTCCACGCCGAAGACGACGATCATCGGTTTGCCGAATTCGCGCGCGGAATCGCCCCATTTATCGATGTAAGCGTCCCACTTGCCGGCGATGATTTCATTCAGGCTGAATTTATCCGGCCCGCGGTTCTGGGTGTAAGGCCGGTCCCACGGCGACCAGAAAACGAGCGGGAGCGATCCGTGGCGCCAGATGAGGTTGAGGTTCCGCGTCGGAAAACTTTGCTCACCCCAGTAGCTCGAAGAAGCAATGATCGCCTGATGTTTCCCGACCATGTTTTCAAAGTCCTCGATGGTCTCGATCGTCACTTCATCCTCGGCGTCGCCGAAATCCATGAATGCGCCGGTGTAAGCGCCGCGCTCGGGAAGGAGGACTTCGACGGGGGCGTTCGGGTCGACGTACCGCGGAGGCTCGGTCTTGTGGCACGCGGCTAGGGCGAGCAAAATGACGAATGACGAATGACGAATGACGAAACAATTCCGAATGACTAAATGACGAAAACTTAAACGCACCGGCTTTAGAAGAATTCGGGCTTCGTCATTCCTTCGTCATTCGTCATTCGTGCTTCGTCATTCCTCAGACCCTAACCGGGACTGAGGCAGTGCGTTCTAACTTTCCCCAACCCACCAACGCGCCTTTGATCGCGCGCAGGATCGCTTTCCAGATCACGTAACTGAGCATCGGCCGGTAAATCAATCGCATTGGAAGAATCCGCCACGCAACGAGGATCGACTCGTGTTCGATGATGCAGGCGAGCGTGGCCAGCAACACATCCATGCTCAGGAAAACAATCACGAAGGGCAGGAGCGCGCTCCACGCGCCGAATGGCAGTGACGCGAGCAAAAACAAATCCACCATCGGCGTGATGGCGACCAGGATGATTTGGAAAAACCAAACGCTCGGCAGACTGAACCAGCCGAGCGCGCGGTAGTTCCAGTTGAACACCATGTCGCGATGTTTCCACAAACATTGCAGCGTGCCGTAGGCCCAGCGGAAACGCTGCCGCGCCAGCGTCTTCACCGTTTCCGGCGCTTCGGTCCATGCGATCGCTTCCGGCACATACACCATCCGATGACCGCGCTTGTGTAACGCGAGCGTGAGATCGGTATCTTCGGCCAGCGTTTCCAAACTGAGGCCGCCAGCGTCGTCGATGGCCGATTTGCGGATCGCGCTGATTGCGCCGGGAACAACGGTCATGCAATTCCAAAGCGTGTAAGCGCGGCGATCGAGATTGAACCCACAGGTGTATTCGAGCGCCTGGCAGCGAGCGATGAACGTCCGCAGGTTCCCGACTTTCGCGTGACCGGAAACCCCCGCGATTGTTTTTTCGGAGAACGGTTCGACCAGGCGCCGGAGCGTATCGCTCTGACAATGCGTATCGGCATCGAGAAAAACCGCGATGCCGGAGCGCATCGCCGCGAGACCGCGTTGCAAGGCGCGCGCTTTACCGTGATTCGGCTGGCGAAGCAGTCGCACGCGTGAATCTGAGCTGGCGATCTTTTCCACTTCCGCCGCGGTCCGATCGATCGAGCCATCATCGACCACGATAATTTCCAGCTCACCGGTGTAATCCGTTGTCAGCAAACTACGCAGCGTTTCGGCGATCACTTTTTCTTCGTTGTACGCCGCCACGATCACACTGATAGGTCCGGCAAAATCGCGCGACCACGAACGCTGGAAGCGCGCGGCGAGCCAGATCACGATCAACGTTCGGAGAACGACGAGCGCGGTGGCGACGATCATGAACGCCCAGAGAAATTCTTCCGCCGCGTGAAAGATGCGGAACCCGGCGCCGGAAACGAAATGGGTCAGCCTATGCGGTTTCGTGTCGGTTAACGGCATCAACGAATCGCGCGTCGTCCCGAGCAGCGTGCTGAGCGACACGACCGTGTCGCCGCGCGTTTTGAGATAATCGAGAATTCGCGGAAGCGCTTCGACGGTTTGCTCGCGATCGCCTCCCGCGTCGTGGAGCAAAATAATGCTGCCGTCGCGCCGCTGCTGTTTCACTCGCTGGAGAATGATGTCCGCGCCGGGCCGCGCCCAATCCTGGGGATCGATGTTTTCGAGCACGACGAGATAACCGAGCTCCTGCGCGAGTTCGAGCGGCGTCAGTTCCGTGATCTTCGACGGGCTGGTATCGGCGGCGTAGGGCGGGCGGAAGAGGGTGGTCGAGCGACCGGTGATTGTCTCGAGCAGCAACTGAGTTGCATTCAGCTCCACGCGAACATGCTCCGGCCAGCACAGCGCGAGGTTCGGATGATAATAGGTGTGGTTCCCGATCTCGTGGCCTTCGTCCACGATCCGCCTAACGAGGGCTGGATATTCCTCGGCGTTTGCGCCAACGAGGAAGAACGCCGCCTTCACGTCGTAGGCTTTCAGGATGTCGAGAATTTGCGGCGTCCATTTCGGATCGGGCCCGTCGTCAAAGGTGAGCGCGACCTGATGCGGGCCGCCCGCGCCCTGATGGTAGAGCGTCGGAAATTGCGGGAACTTCGAGTAGGTCGCGGTCAGGTAACCATCGTTGTCGACCGCCACGGTTCGCTGGCCGTCCGAGGTCGATTCATCGACGGAAACGATTTCGCCTTCGCCGACGTCCGCGATTGTGTCCGTGCCCTTCAAGACTTCCAGCGCGGACCGTGTGGCCGTATCCATTTTGAAATCGTTCGGAATTCCGAGCGCGTCCCAGATGGCAACGTCTTCCGTTCCCAGGCGATAAACCGCGAAACCGCCCGCCTTCGCTTCGCGGACGCGTTTGAGTTGATTCAGAAACGTGACCACGTCGAGAAACCAGACCGAATGGTCCTTGTCAGCGTCCTCGTAATAAAAATACGGATTGTAATGCGGCCCTTCGACGGTCGCCTTCCCGACTTCGGCGTAGCTGGCGCGGCTCATCGCCTCGGGAAAACTGATCAGCTCCGCTTTTTTTCCCCCGTTCGTCCAATCGTAACCGTAACTGCCGAGCGCGATGATCCATTGGTTCGATTCCGCGCCGTCCATGAGCACGTTGAGCCAGCCTTCAAACCAGCGCTTCGAGCCGAGCGGTCCGGCGGGATCGATGTCGGAAGTTTCGTCGAACAACATCGCGACGAAGCGATCGACGTTGTCTGACAATTCATCGAAGTCGATATAATCGAGGTCTTGTCCGGGCTGGACGCAAAGCCAGAGCTGTTTGTCGTCGTAATGCAACGCGTCCGTAAACCGGTCGAGGAACGCGGTGATGTCTTTCTTGTAGGCGGGATCGATTTGCTCCCAGTCCACGACGACGCCCGCGGCCTTCGCGTCGTTCAGGATCGCGAGCACTTTCTGGATAAAACGGTCCTGCCGTTCCGTCGAACTATGCGCAAGATTTTCGACCGCTTCCGGCTGCCAGGTGTCGCCGACGAGATTCGTCAGCAACGGCATGAGCGCAAAACCTTTCGTCGCCGCGAGCTTCAGCAGCCGGCTGTCCGCGTCGATTTCCAAATCTCCCGCGCCATTGCTCATCGCCATCCATTCCGGACAGACGTGGGTGATCTGCGACGCGTGTTGTTCCAGCGACGTGTAGCTGTAGGGATCGCCATTGGCGTAAAACGCGAGGTGCACTTCGTTCGCCGGCGATTTCTTGCGCGGATGGGCCGGCGGCGTTGGTGCTACCGGCGGTTTCGGTTTTTTCCCAGCCGTCCGCGCCGCGGCGAATTTTTCCCAGAGCGCGAGATTCGGCGCGGTCTGTCCGGCGGGGTTGACCGTTGCGAGCGCTTTGAGTTGTCCTTTCAATTGGCGCAAGGAAAACGGGAGATTCAATTGCGGCGCCACGAAAAGCGTTTGGACGAAAAGAACCGTCCCGAGAAAAACCAGGATGCCAACGATCAACAAAACGAGGCGCAAACGCGGCCAGCGTTTACCGGCGGGATCGGAAAAAACAAACGGGGTGATCTCGGGCGAAGACTCTTCCATCAACGGAAGCCTATTCTACATCATCCGGGCTAATTCTCGCGCGCGTTCGTGCAAAAGCTCACCCGCGCGGGTGATCGATTGTTCCGGGGTGATTGGCGGCCGGGCCAGGACGAGGACGTGGTCGAACAGCGCTCGCACCGCAGGCGTGTCGGTGGCGCTGCCGGCAATCGCAAACACGCGCTTGCCCGCTTCGCGCGCCATCCGCGCCACGCCGGCCGGCGCTTTACCTTCGAGACTTTGCTCGTCCAACCGGCCTTCGCCCGTGATCACGACGTCGGCTTTCGCAATCGCGTGTCTTAGCCCGATGAAATCAGCCACAACGTCGAACCCCGACTTGATCGTCGCGCCGCAAAAACTCATCAGGCCGAAGCCAAGTCCGCCGGCCGCGCCCGCGCCCGGTGTTTCGCGAAAATCGCAACCGAGATCGCGCGCGACGATATTGGCCAGTTGCCTTAATCCGCTCTCGAGCATTTCGAGTTGCTCTCCTGTTCCACCTTTCTGCGGACCGAACGTGCGCGTCGCTCCGCGCGGACCAAGCAGCGGATTCCGAACATCGACGGCAGCGGTGATGTTTGCTGAGAGTCGTTGTGTCGGCATTCGAATCCGCGCCGCATTCACCAGCTCGGCTGGCGATTCGACTTCGTGCTCATTCGCCAAGAACTGAAACCCAAGCGCACGCGCCATCCCGAAGCCACCGTCGTTTGTCGCACTGCCTCCCAGGCCGATCAGGATTTCCCGCGCGTCACGCCGAACCGCATCCTTGATCATCTCGCCGACGCCAAAAGTATCCGCGCGCAACAGGTCACGTTCCTTCGCCGCGATCCGCCACATTCCCGCGGCTGCGCTCATTTCCATCACCGCCGTCGCTCGATCGCCGAGCCAGACATAAGTCGCCTCGATCTCCCGCCCGAGCGCATCATGCGCCGCGCAGCTGATTGTTTCCCCTCCAAGCGCCTGGCAAATCACCTCAGCGGTCCCCTCACCGCCGTCCGCCACCGGCATTGTTTCGATGATCGCGTCCGGAAAAACCTCGCGCAACCCGCTGGCGATGTCGTCGGCAACTTCTCTCCCGTTGAGGGAGCCCTTGAACTTATCTGGCGCGATCAGGATTCGCACGGCGCGATTGCGACCTCAACTTCCCTCGTTCCCAAACTCTGTTTGGGAACGCACTTGTCTTCGAAACTCTGTTTCGTCCCCGAGGCAACAGAGTTGCCGGGGACATTGGCATTCCCAAACAGAGTTTGGGAACGAGGTCGGTAGAGGCTTGAGCTCATTCCTTCTTCGCCGCGTACTCCAGCGCCTTCTTGATGTCGAACTGCTTTACCTTCTCCACCAAGGTTGGATCGTTCGCGGCTTCGAGGACGCGGCGGTTCTGAAGAAGCTCCAGGATGCGCCCCTGCCGGATCAGATCGGCGATCTCCGGATCGTTTCGCAAGGCGATAATTTTCGGATGCTCACTCAATTCGACAGCGCCCGGGAAAGATAGAAAGCGGCGCGCGCTTTCCGGGTTCGCGCAAACGGTTCCGGCATCTTTCAGCGTTTGATAAACTGCCGGCGGCGTTACGTCGGTTTCTTTGACGACGTCGCCAAGTTTTCCCAGCTCGACGGAATTCTTCAGCCGCGCCAGAAACGCGGTCAGCGAATCGGCATCGAACTTCTCCAAAGAGATTGTTTTCTCATCGTGTGATGAGGGAGAGGGTTTGTTCTCTACGACACGCGGATGCGCCTGCATCTGCGCGTCGGCTATCGAACCGACCGACCTGATCCCGACGAGAATCAGCCAAATGAAAAACAAGCCGAAGACGATCCCGGTCAATGCGCCGCTGAAACCGTAAACGAGCCGGACGGCGCCGGACGGATGCTGCGCGGTTCGTTTGAAGAGGAGCGAGCCGAGGCTGGCGATGACGCCATAAACCACGATGGCGAGGAGCGCGCCGCCGACCATCGATAGAATGAAATCCGGCCATTTCAAAACCGGGCGCAGCAAAGGCAGTATGAGATTGCCGCCGAAATATGCCGCGGTGTAAGCAGCGATCACGGCCGCGCCTCGCACTAATTGGCGCGGAAGACCGAGCCGATAACCGCGAACAATCTCGAAAAGAAGCAGGACGACCGCGAAAGAGACGAAGATGGTCTGCCAAAGCGTCGAGCCGGCGGCAGACGAGTTCATTTCACCGCGATCGCGCGCTGTCGCAGCGCATGATCGCAAAGAACGAGCGCGGCCATGGCTTCGACAATCGGAACTGCGCGGGGCAACACACACGGATCGTGCCGTCCGCGGGCAGCCAGCGTCGTTTCCTCGCCGGCCGCGGTGACAGTTTTTTGCTCGCGCGCGATCGTCGAGGTTGGTTTGAACGCGACGCGAAACAAAATGTTTTCGCCGTTGCTGATTCCGCCTTGCACTCCGCCGGAATGGTTGGTGGCTGTGCGCACTTTGTCGTCGCGGATTTCAAACGCGTCGTTGTGTTCGGATCCGCGCATTCGTGTTCCAGCGAAACCGGATCCGATCTCGAAGCCCTTCGATGCCGGCAAACTCAGCATCGCCTTTGCGAGATCAGCCTCCAGTTTGTCGAAAACAGGTTCACCCAGGCCGGCCGGGATTCCCCGCGCGACGCAAGTGATCGTGCCGCCTAACGAGTTGCC
The DNA here is from genome assembly GCA_046262815.1 of Chthoniobacterales bacterium. Taxonomy (GTDB): domain Bacteria; phylum Verrucomicrobiota; class Verrucomicrobiia; order Chthoniobacterales; family UBA10450; genus AV80. The sequence goes on from JBHELY010000045.1 coordinate 12,268, forward strand.
ATCCGCCCGCGCTTTCTCGATCGCTGCGATCATCTTCTCGGCCGCAACGGGATCGGGACAGCGAACCGCATTCGCTTCCACCTCCTCCAACGTCACGCCATCAGGATCAATCTCCGCGCTCACATCGTATACGTGATTCACGTATGTCAGCAGTTCGAAGCGCGGAAATAATCCCGCGAGAACTTTGCGCGCGACGGCACCGGCGGCGACGCGGCCGATGGTCTCGCGCGCGGAGGCCCGTCCGCCGCCCTGCCAATTGCGAATGCCGTACTTCGCTTCGTAGGTGTAATCGGCGTGGGACGGCCGGTAGGTCGATTTCATTTCGACGTACGCGTCCGGGCGCGCATCCTTGTTCATCACGATAATGGAGATGGGCGTTCCGAGTGTTTGGCCCTCGAAGATACCGGACAGAATCCGGCAGTGATCGGCTTCATCGCGCGTCGTCGTGATCGCGCTCTGGCCCGGCCGGCGTCGATCGAGCTCGCGCTGAATGTCGTCTGGGGTCAACGCGATTCGCGGCGGACAACCATCGATCACGACACCGACCCCGCCGCCGTGGGATTCACCCCACGTCGTGATGCGAAAGAGTTGGCCGAAGCTGCTGCCCATGTTGCGCTCATCTTAGACGAGCCTGTAGCGGCGGTCTATGACCGCCGAAAGCTTCCGGCACGAAGACGGCGGTCATAGACCGCCGCTACAGATCAGATCGCAGCGAAGGCGGTCTTCAGATCGTCGATCAGATCGTCGACTTTCTCGACGCCGACTGAAAGCCGAACCAGCGAATCAGTGATGCCAAGCGACTGCCGCATCTCCGGCGGAATCGAGCCGTGAGTCATAATCGCCGGATGATTGATGAGGCTTTCCACGCCGCCGAGGCTCTCCGCGAGCGAGAACAGATGCGTGTTCTCGAGAAAACGCCGTGTGCCGGCAAGATCGGTCTTCAACACGATTGTGACCATTCCGCCAAACGCGCGCATCTGTTTCTTCGCCAGCTCGTGTTGCGGATGCTGTTCGAGACCCGGGTAATAAATTTTCTCGACCTTGGGCTCCTTCTCGAGCCAACGCGCGATTTCGAGCGCGTTCTCGCAATGCCGTTCCATCCGCAACGCCAGCGTCTTCAATCCGCGCAAAGCGAGAAAGCTGTCGAACGGGCCGGCGATCGCGCCGACTGCGTTCTGCAAAAACGCGATCTGATCGCCGAGCTCCTTGTTTTCGCCGACGACAATCACGCCGCCGACCATGTCGGAGTGGCCGTTGAGATATTTCGTCGCGGAATGAATCACCATGTCGAAACCGAACTCGATCGGTCGCTGCATCCATGGGCTGGCAAAAGTGTTGTCGGAAACGCTGATCGCTTGGTGGGCCCGCGCGATTTTCGCGACGGCTTCGAGATCGATCAGTTTCAAGAGCGGATTGCTCGGAGTTTCCACCCAAACCATTCGGGTGTTCGGCCGTATCTCCGCCTCGATCTTCGACGCGTCCGACATGTCAATGAAGGTGAAATCGAGATTCGCGGAACGGCGGCGCACCCGTTCGAACAGCCGGAAGGTGCCGCCGTAAAGATCGTCGCTGACGAGAATGTGCGAGCCGCTGTCGAGTCCATCGAGCGCAGTCGCCATCGCCGCCAAACCTGAAGCGAAGGCCCATCCGCGCGTGCCGCTTTCAAGATTGGCCACGCAACGCTCGTAGGCGCTGCGGGTCGGATTGATCGAGCGGGAATAATCGTAGCCTTTGTGCTTGCCCGGACTTTCCTGGACGTAGGTCGAAGTCGCGTAAATCGGCGTCATGATCGCGCCGGTCGTCGGGTCGGGCGATTGGCCGGCGTGAATCACGCGGGTGGCAATGTCGTGTTGCTTTTTCATGAAGGCATTTGGCGCCCGTTCTTCTGTAGCCGCGGCCCTGTGGGCCGCGCGAGTGCGGCGGAATTACAATTGGAACGCTGTAATCCGGCGTCGCCCACAGGGCGACGGCTACAGAAGATGCAGTTCTCCGCTTTCATGACGGCATTTGGCGGCGAAGATAGGAAAGCAGATCGCTCCGCGTGATGAGGCCGAGGAATTTGTCGCCGTCCAACATGATCGCGACCCGACCGCGCTCGAAAACTTCGAGCAAGTCTTTCATTTTCGCGGTGGGCGAGAGGGTTTCGAGTTTATCGGTCATCGCGGTGCGAACGGCGTGATTAAACCGCTCCGGATCCTGATGGACTTTCACGAGCACATCGGATTCGTCGAGAAGGCCAACCACCTTGCCGCTCTCATCAACGACGGGCACCTGCGAGATTTCGGCCGACCGCATTCGTTTTACCGCGGTAAGCAACGTGTCGTTAGGCCCAACGGTCACGACTTCGCCAGCTTCGTAGCGGTGACTGATGAGATCGCTCAAATCGCCCTGCGCTGGCCGGCTGACGAAGCCCTGCTCCGCCATCCAGAAATCGTTATACATTTTCGACAGATATTTGTTCCCGTCGTCGGCGACGAAAGTGACCACGCGCTTCTTTTCGGTTTGGGCTCGGCAGTACTGGAGCGCGCCGGCGAGCAACGTGCCGCTCGAAGAACCGGCGAGAATTCCTTCCTTGCGCAAAAGCTCGCGTGCCGTCGCGAAACTTTCGGCGTCATCGATTGTATAAGCTTCAGCGACCCGCGACAGATCGGCGATTTCGGGAACAAAATCTTCGCCGATCCCCTCGACGGCCCAGCTTCCAGCGGTCCCGACGCTCCCGGTCTTCACGTAATCGACCAGGATCGAACCAGCCGGATCGGCCAGAACCATTTCCAGATTCGGCTGCACTCGCGCGAAGAAACGCGAGAGACCCGTGATCGTCCCGCCGGAACCGACGCCGCAAACGACCGCGTCGAGATGATGACCCATCGCTTCCCAGATCTCGGGCCCGGTGGTTTTTTCGTGAGTGCGCGGATTTGCCGGATTGCCGAACTGGTTTACGTAAAACGCGCCCGGAATTTCCGAGGCCAACCGCGCCGCCATGTCCTGGTAATATTCCGGATGCCCTCGCGTAACGTCGGAGCGCGTGAGCCGCACTTCGGCGCCAAGCGCGCGGACATGCGCGATTTTCTCCTGCGACATCTTGTCGGGGATCACGAGAATGGTTCGATATCCTTTCGCGCCGCCGATCAGCGCCAGTCCCAATCCGGTATTTCCGGCAGTCGCTTCAATGATGGTGCCGCCCGGCTGCAATTTCCCATCGCGTTCGGCCGCTTCGATCATCGAGAGCGCGATCCGGTCCTTGATCGATCCACTCGGGTTGTAATTTTCGAGCTTGAGGAAAAGCTGGCAAAGGCCGGTATCGATCCGAGTGATTTCGACCAGCGGCGTGTCGCCGATCAGCGAAAGGATGGACGGCGGCTTCTGATTGGATGCGGTGTGCGACAGGATCATGTGATTTCGCTCACCACTCGGATTTGCTGTCGGCGAAAAACTGCTGGAGAACGTCGAAGCGCATCTCGCCATAATTCATCGCGTAGCGAAGATCGTCGCCTTTGTAAATCCAGGTGGTGGGAATCCAGCTCAGCGGAAGATCGAGAAACCGTTTAATTTTCGTATCGCCTTTTCGCGGACCGGGATCAGCGAGAATGGTCACGTTGGGTTGATGGGCCAGCTCGTATTTCGCGAGCACCGCCTTGCCGTCTTCGCCGCCATTCCAAACCGAAACGAAATAGAATTTCACGTCCGGGTTGTCTTTCACCGTCTTCAGCCAGCCGCCGCTCTTCAATTCCGACTGGCAATTACCACACCAGGGCGCCCAGAGATGGACGACGCTCAGTCCCGGCGCCTTGATCGCTTCGGTCAGTTGTTGTTCCGCCGGCGAGGCGGCAAAGAGCGAGGCGGCACCAAGGAATAAAACGACAGCGGCGGAAAGTTTTTTCATGTGACGGGTCCGGTTGTGAGCGAGGGGCTTCAGCGGTTAATATGCGGAAAAATACCCTCGTCTCAAGACGCTCTCTGCGATTGAGGCACGCAGGGATTTTTCTGATGGCGCGCAAGACGTCAGGCTCATGCGTATCTTTAAAGGAGACCATGAGCGAACCAGGAACCGATAAACGCGAGCAAATCCCGCTCCCGTCATTGAGCGCTGAAAATGCACACGCCGCGCTCATTGCTCGCCTCGATCAACTCTGTCGAAAACCGGTCAAGCCGCCGAAGTCCATGCAGCCGACTCCCGAGGCCGCCAAGAGCAAGATCAGGCGTTTGCGGCGAAAACGGCGGCTCTTGATTCAAAGTTCACGGAATGAAGTTCCGTAAACCACCGGATCAGCTCTGCCAGATGCTCGCCTCAGTCATCCGAAGGGTGGGATTTTTCGAAGTCGAGCAAGCATTGCCCTGATAAAACCAGTCCCTGGGAACTGAGGGGCAACCTTCCGTAGGGCAATGCACGGAAAACATTCCGCCTGGTTCTCGCGTTATCTCGACCTGCCGGCCGGTGATTGTCCGATCGCACAAAACACAGACGCGTTGATCGTCGAGCGAATGCCATTTCCGGCGCAGATCGCTCGCCTGGAGGATCGCGAGCTTCTCTTCTGGCAGGATCGGTTTAATCATCTGGGAACTGCGCCAGACTAGAGCGGATCGATCCTCCATTTAAATCGGCACGCGGTCTGAAGCAGACATAGGACAAACCCCTACGACGCTTCGAAGTTTCGCGGTGAATCCCGGCGTTACCCGGGGCGATAGGCATCGGAGTTTCTCCTACCGATAGCTAATCCTGCAGGCTGATAGCCGTTACCAACACCGCGTCCGAATTTATCGGTATCATGGCGATATTCCCTGAAATCATCCCACAATTCGATGGCGCGGACGGCGCCGTCCTCTGCGACGAAATGCTGATGCACGAAATCACGCAGCGCCGGCAACAGGCGTTGAAGGAACTTTATTCGCGGTACTCGCGTTCGTTGCGCGCGCTGATCGGCAGTGTCGTGCACGAGGAATCCGAAGCGGACGATGTTCTTCAGGAATCGTTTCTCCAGATTTGGCGCGAGGCGCATCATTATTCGCCGAAGGCCGGCAAGCCACTCGGCTGGGTGATTACGATCGCGCGCCGGCGGGCGATCGATCGCGTGCGGCGGCGGGACAGTTACCGGCGCGCGAAACAGCGCTTCGAGGACGAGATCAAACCGCAGGCGCAAACGCCGCGCACCGGAGGGACCGAAGCGGAAGTCTTGCAAAGCGATCTCCGCCGTTTTCTCGGGCGACAAATGGAATCGTTGCCGCCTGTGCAACGGGAAGCCGTCGAGCTGGCGTATTTTCGCGGGCTAAGCCAGCGCGAAATCGCGGCGACAACCCATACGCCGCTCGGCACTGTGAAGACGCGGCTGCAACTGGGTCTGCGAAAGCTCACGCAGTGCATGCGGCCGTTGCGGAGCAAAATTTAGCGAATCACACCAGGTCGCACGCGTCCGCCGGCATCCAGTGGGCGTCGCGACCTTCCCATTTCACGTTGCAACCGATCGGGTTCGTCATCGGAGTCGCGATCGGTTCACCGCTCAGATGTTCTTCCAAGGCGCCTTCGAGATCGTGCGTCTTTGAGCGTTCGGCTTGCCTCGGATTATCGACGGCGCGGCCGGTGTAGATGAGCCGCCGGTCGCGATCGAAAACGTAAAAGTGCGGCGTGCGCAGCGCTCCGTAGGCGCGCGCCACCTCCTGACTTTCGTCGTGCAAATAAATCCACGGGAATTTCTCCTCGCGCATCCGCTTCACCATGTGTGGAAAATCGTCCTCGGCGTAGGTATTCCTGCTGTTTGAATTGATCGCGACAAAGCGGACTCCACGCGGCGCAAACTCTTCGACTGTCTGCCGCGTCGATTCATCCGAGCCGGTGACGTACGGACAATGATTGCAGGTGAAGAAGAGCACCAGGACCGGATCTTTTTCGAAATCGCCCAGCGCATAGGTTTTTCCATCCGTCGCCGGCAACCGGAAATCCGGCGCGCGCTCGCCGATTTGCAGGGTAAAGCTCATCCCATTTCTTAACGGCGCGAAGAGCGAATGCAAACCGCCTCGCGCATGCTAGATTCCGGCATGGATACGCCCAAGATCACTGCTTACCTCAAAACAAGCTGCGGCTGGAGCAATGGCGTCCGCGCCGTGCTCGCCAAATACAATCTTCCTTACACCGAAAAAGATATCATCCAGAATCCGGCTTTCCGCTGGGAAATGGAAACCAAGACCGGCCAGCCGCTTTCGCCGTGCGTCGAGATCAACGACAAAATGCTCGCCGACATAAGCGGCGACGAAGTCGAGGCGTATTTGATCGAGAACAAGCTGGTCCAGGCAAATGCCGCCGAAGCGGGCGTGCCGACCAACGCCCCTTGCGCGCACGAACAACACGATAGTGCGGTTCAGATGCGGCTTTGATCGCCTCGTTAAAAGGTTGAAACGTTAAGCCGGTGAGGCGGTCAAATCGATTGGCCACTTAACGATTTTAACCCTTTAACGATGAAGCTTCTCGCCCGCGCGCCCGCTCGAAAAAAGAGCCGGACTCGCATCCGCATTCCGTGGAAGCTCACGCTTCTCGGGCTGCCGATCGTTCTCGTTTTCGGAGTCCTCCTTTTCTACGCGGTTTGGGCGCAGACCTACGATCTGAAAAAGGTCGGCGACATGCCGGAGCGAAACACCGTGTTCGATGTCGACGGCAAAATCTACAGCCGACTTGCCGGCGCGAATCGAGTGAAGGTCGCGCTCAACGAAGTCTCGCCCTATTTCATTGATGCGCTCCTCGCCCGGGAAGACACGCGGTTCTTCGAGCACGGCGGGATCGACTGGCGCGGCATCGCGCGCGCGCTGGTGCGCGACATCATGAGCGGCTCGGCGAAGGAAGGCGCGAGCAGCATTACCCAGCAGCTCGCGCGCAATAGCCTTCCCCTCGGCGGCCGCACCTTGAGCCGCAAAGTCCTGGAAGCGATGGTCGCGCTCCGGATCGAAAAGGATTTTACCAAGCAGCAAATCCTCGAGCTCTATGTGAACCGGATTTATTTCGGGGCCGGTTGTTACGGCGTCCAGACCGCATCGCTCGCCTACTTCGGAAAAGACGCGGCAAAATTGAACCTGTCGGAATCGGCCACGCTCGCAGGATTGATCCGGAGCCCAAATCGGTTTTCGCCACTGAGAAATCCGGACGGCGCGGCGTTACAACGCGACACGGTTTTGGACCGGCTCGTGGAGCTGAAAAAAATCAGCGCGAGCCAGGCGCAGGAAGCGAAACTCGCCAAGGTCGCGTCCCATCCGAAAAAGATGCCGCTCATTCAGGAGAACTACGCGATGGACGCGGTGCAGCGCGATCTGAACCTTCTGCTTACGCCCGAGCAGATCGATGACGGCGGGCTTTTCATTTACACCACGCTCGATCCCGCGGTGCAAAACGCCGCAACGCAGGCGATGGAAACGCAGCTGGCCAAGATCGAACATCAATCCGGGTTCAAACATCCGCTCAAGGCGAACTATCAGCCGCCGGCCGAAGGCGAAGATTCTTCGATGCCGTATCTCCAGGGCGCGCTGGTCGCGATTGATAATGAGAGCGGCGGCATCCGCGCGCTGGTCGGCGGGCGCGACTATGCGCAGAGCAAATTCAATCGCGCGCTGGCCCCGGCGAACCGCCAGATCGGTTCTTCCTTCAAGCCATTTGTCTACACGGTCGCGTTCGCGCATGGACTTCTTCCTGGTGCGGCGGTCAGCGACGGACCGATTCAGCCCGGCGAAATCCAGGGCGCCGGAAACTGGACACCAGGCAATTCGGACGGGACATACGGCGGCGTCCAGCCGGTTTCGTACGGCCTGATCCATTCGCGCAACACAATGAGCGTGCGCGTCGGCGAAATCGCGGGGCTCGATAACGTTCAGAAAATTGCGATGACCCTCGGGCTCAGCCAAAACGTCCCCCACGGCCCGGCAATTTTTATCGGGTCGTTCGAGACCGATTTGAAAGATCTCACCGCGGCCTACACAGCTTTTCCGAACGCAGGCGTTCGCAAACAGGCTTACATCATCGAGCGGATCGACGACGCGGATCACAATCCAATTTATCGCGCGGCGCATGTGAGCGTCCCGGCGATGGACCCGAGCGCGGCCTGGATGACATCGCAGCTCATGGAACAGGTGCTCGTGAGCGGAACGGCCGCGAGCGCGAAGTCGTTAGGTTTCAAACTTCCGGCGGCGGGAAAAACCGGCACGACGAACGATTACAAGGATGCGTGGTTCGTTGGTTACACGAACGCAATCACGTGCGGCGTCTGGGTCGGGTTCGACCAACCGCAAACGATCATGCCGCGCGGTTACGGCGCGGCGCTCGCACTGCCGGTCTGGACCCAGGTCATGACCAAAGCAGCGCAGCGTTATCCAGCGAAGCCGCTCGAGCCTACAATGCCGCTGGCGACGGCCGCGGTTTGTTCGATCTCGAATCATCTCGCGACCACGGGATGCAACGCGGCGGGTACGGCCTATGAGATCACCTTGCCGGACGACAAGGTGCCGACGGTCGCGTGCGAAATTCACGGCGGCACGCAGACCCAATTCGCCCAGAAATTGCAGGACCTCGGACAAAAGGCGACCACTCTTCCGGGCCGGCTCTTTCAATCGTTCCGGAAATTTTTTGGAGGCAAATGAGCCGGATCGCGCTCTTACGCCTGGCAGCGGCCTTTTGTTTTCTGGCGGTAGCGCTTGGTGCGTTCGGAGCCCATGCTCTGAAAGCGAAACTGGAAATGAGCGGAATGCTCGACGTTTGGAATAAGGCCGTGCTCTATCATTTTCTGCACGCCATCGCGCTTGTGGCGCTGGCTCTGTTCGCTGCTGGCAATCGCGCGACGTATTTCCTTCTGCTCGCCGGCATCGTTCTCTTCAGCGGCAGTCTCTACACAATGGCGTTGACCCCGCAGTCGCGGGATTGGCTCGGGGCTATCACGCCGCTCGGCGGCCTTTGCTTTCTTGCCGGCTGGGCCTGGCTGGTCATTGCGCCACGGGTCTAGTTTTCTGTAGCCGCGTCGCTATGCGACGCGCGAGAGTTGCATCACTACATCCCACGCCGCCCACAGGGCGGCGGCTACAGAAGACCGCGCACTTGTCCCACCGGCCTTCGCCCTGATATTCTGCCGCTAGTGATGTTGCAATTCGTCCAGTCTCAGAAGGCGCTGGTCACGATGATTATTTTCATCGCAACCTATTTCGCGTCGCTCACTGTCGGCCGGATTCTCAAGCGCCGTGCGAGTGTGCCGCTCGGCGTCCTCTTCCAGCTTTTCTGCCTCACGCTCGCGTTTTACGCCGCGATGTGGTTCTACGGCGTCCAGGCCGACTGGCGGAATCACGTCGGCGCCGTTCTCTTTCTTCTCAGCACGGCGTTCTTCGTCGCGCTTCTCGATCGCTATCTCTGGGATGCTTATTGGGAAAAAAAGCGGCGCGCGACCATTCCCCATTTTCTTCGCCAGGTCGTCGCGCTTTTCATTTACCTGATCGCGCTCCTGCTCGTGCTGAGCGTCGGGTATCACGCGGAAGGACAACTGCGAGGCATCCTCGCCGGCTCTGGAATCGCCGCGATCGTCCTCGGTTTCGCGACCCAGGATTTGTTCGGCGGGATCATCGCGGGCATCGCCCTCCAGATCAGCAAACCGTACAAGGTCGGCGACTGGCTCCATATCCAGGACCGCTTCGCCGAAGTGATGGAGATCAATTGGCGTTCCACCCGGTTGCGCACAAACGACGGGATTTATCTCGACATTCCCAACTACCAGATCGCGCGGAACCCGATCATCAATCTCCATTACCCCACTGAGATCCACGCCATGCGGTTGCGCGTCGGCGTCGATTACGATGTGCCCCCCAATCGCGTGAAAGACGCACTCCATCGTGCAGCTGAGAGTGCGGAAGGGGTCGTCCGCGAACCGCCGGTCAAAGTTTATGTAATGGATTTCGCCGACTCCGCCGTCGTCTACGAAATCAAGTTCTCGATGGGCAATCATCGCGCGTACAACGATGTCTGCGACGCGATCCGGACCAATATCTGGTACGAATTTCGGCGCCAGCAGATCACGATTCCGTTCCCAATCCGCACCCTTCAGATCCAGCGCGGCCCGAAGCGGACCGGCGACCCGCAGGCCGAAGCGCGCGTGATTCTGCGGAGCGAGCCGCTCTTCGATTGCCTGAACGATGGCCAGCTCGCGACCGTTCTCGAGAATTCGCCGATTCATCGCTACGGTCGCGGCGAGCGTCTGATCCAGGAAGGCGATGCCGGTGATTCGATGTTTGTGATGCTGCGGGGCGTGGCGGCGGTTTCGATCGCGCGCGACGGGACGAGCGTGCGCGTCGGCGCGATGCGTCAGGGCGATTGCTTCGGTGAATTCTCGCTGCTCACGGGCGAACCGCGCTCGGCGACGGTCCGGGCCGAGAACGACTGCGAGGTTCTCGAGATCAGCAAGCCAATCATGGCGGAAGTGCTGCGTGAATCGCCGCAGTGCCTGACGGCGTTGAGCGAGCTCCTGGCGAAACGTAAACTCGAAGGCGAAGGCATCGTCCAGGAAGCCGTCAAGCCACTGGAGCACGAGAAGAAGGAATCCGAATATCGGTCCAATTTGCTGCGCCGCTTGCGCACCTTTTTCGAGCTGTAGCACGGCCCAGCTATTTACCGATTGCCAGTCCGGCAAACCTAACTACAGTGCCCCGCTTTCAACGGAGCCGTCATGACTTTTCTTGCCCTCGATATCCTCAAATCCGGTGTGACCCTTTCGATGGTCGGCGCGGTTTTGGGCCTGCTCTTCGCCTTCCTTCTCATCAAAGCCGTCATCCGGCTTTCAGCGGGCAACGATCGGATGCGCCAGATCGCCGGCGCGGTTGAAGAAGGCGCGAAAGCGTACCTCAAACGTCAGGTCGTCACCATCAGTGTCATCGCCGCGGTCATTTTCGTTCTTCTCTTCATCTTTCGCGATAAATTCACGGCAATCGGTTTCCTGATCGGCGCGTTTTGTTCGCTGGCCGCCGGATACATCGGAATGCGAATCGCGGTTCTCGCCAATACCCGCACGGCCCAGGCCGCGAGCCAATCTCGTGCGGCCGCGATGCGCGTGGCTTTCAACGGCGGCGCGGTTACAGGACTTCTCGTCGTTGGTCTCGCGCTGTTGTCGGTCGGCATTTTTTACACGCTCGCGAACCGGTGGATCGGTCATGACCTGGCGGTGAAAAGTCTGGTCGGTCTCGCGCTCGGCGCCAGCCTCATCAGCGTGTTCGCGCGACTCGGCGGCGGCATTTACACGAAAGCAGCTGACGTCGGCGCCGATCTCGTCGGCAAGATCGAGAGCAATCTCGAGGAAGACGATCCGCGCAATCCGGCCACGATCGCCGACAACGTGGGCGATAACGTCGGCGATTGCGCCGGCATGGCCGCGGATGTTTTCGAGACTTACGCCGTCAGTCTGATCGGCGCCATCCTCGTCGGCGCGCTTACCCTCGGCAATTACCCGGCCGCGGTGATTTACCCCTTTGTGCTCGGCGGCATCTCAGTGCTCGGCGCGGTAATTGGAATTCTGTTCGTAAACATCAGCGGCGGCAGACCGGGATCGGTTCTGATGGGTGCCGTCGGCGCGAGTGGCGTGGTATCGGCGATTCTATATTGGCCCGCGACCCACATGCTCTTCCCGCAAGCCGTCACCATCGGCGGCATCGCTCGTTCAGCGGGCGACCTTTATCTTGCGTCGCTGGTCGGATTGTTGATGACGGGCATCGTCGTCCTGATCACGAACTACTACACCTCGACGCGTTACGCGCCGGTGCGCAAGATCGCCAAGGCGTCTGAAACCGGTCACGCCACCAATATCATCGCTGGACTGGCCATTGGTCAGCATGCCACCGCGTTGCCCGTCGGATTTATCGGCATCGCGATTTTCCTCAGCTATCATTTCGCCGGTCTTTACGGAATCGCGATTGCGGTAATGAGCATGCTTTCCATGGCCGGGATCATCATCTCCTTGGATGCCTTCGGTCCGATAACCGACAACGCCGGCGGCATCGCAGTCATGAGCAATCTGCCGAAGGAAATCCGCGGCATCACCGACGGGCCCGACGGCGCGGTCTGGTTCGCGGAGGAGGGAACGTGCATCGAGAACCCCGACG
>JBHELY010000046.1:0-24254 GCA_046262815.1 Chthoniobacterales bacterium
GCACCGAGTAACGACCTGGAATCCGCGGTCATCGCGAATCTCGCCCCGGGCAGTTACACAGCGGTGGTACGCGGCGTGAATAACACCACAGGCACCGGGGTTGTCGACGCCTACGATCTAAGTGGTGCGTCGCCGGCGCGGCTGGCGAACATCGCAACCCGGGGCCTGGTCCAACCGGGGGACAAGCTCATGATTGCAGGTTTCATTATTCAGAACGGTCCAGTGAGAGTTGTGGTAACGGCGCTAGGTCCATCGTTACTCGCTTTCGGAGTCAGCAACGCGTTGCCGGACACGACTCTGGAGCTACATGATGGGAACGGAAACCTCGTGCTGGCCAACGATGACTGGAAGAATAATCAGAAAGCGGAGCTGGAAAGCACTGGCTTGCAACCGAGCAATGATCTCGAAGCGGCGCTCGTCACCACGATTCAACCTGGCCAGTACACCGCGCAGGTGCGCGGCAAGAACAACGCCAGCGGCATCGGCGTGGTTCAGGTTTATTTTCTCCAATAACGTTGAACTGCTTTTATATTCCTTACCGACCGTCTCGGTCACGACTGGCGTTACGCCATCGGTTCCTTCTTCGCCCAAGCTGCCGTTGAATAATCGCCGGAATTCGAAGGGAAAATGAAGCTTGGCCGTCGCCTCATTTTTCGCGAATGTGCCGCTGATCTTTGCCTTTGCGTCCCTGTAGTTCAACGGATAGAACGGAGGTTTCCTAAACCTTAAATGTGGGTTCGATTCCCGCCAGGGACACGCTGGAAGGCGCTAATCGGAAACATTCATGCATAGTCGTATTTTTCTCGTTCGCCATGGGGCGACGGTGCTCACCGTTGAAGATCGGTTCGCCGGTGCGACAGAGGTCGAGCTTTCCGATGCAGGCCGGGAACAAGTGCGCCGGCTCGCGGTTCGCCTGGCCGGGGAAAAGATTGCCGCAGTTTATGCATCGCCGATGGGAAGAACAGTCGAGACCGCTAGCATCCTCGCCGAACCTCACAGCCTCGAGGTTCAAACCCGCGATGGACTACGCGAGATTTCGCACGGCCGCTGGGAACAAATGACGCGCAAGGAAGTGGAAGCCGCTTTTCCCGAGGAAGCGGCCGCCTGGGAAAAAGATCCGTACACGTTCGCGCCCGTCGGCGGCGAAAGCGGACTCGCGGTGACGGCGCGGGCGTTGCCTGTGCTGATGACGATCGTGCGCGACCATGCCGGCGAAGACGTTCTGATCGTGTCTCACAAAGCCACCATCCGCCTCCTGCTTAGCTCGCTGATCGGGTTCGACCCCCGCCGCTATCGCGACACGCTCGATCAAAGTCCGGCGGCGTTAAACATCGTGGACTTCAAAGACGCCGTAAGTGCCCGGCTCACGCTGTTCAACGACACATCGCATTACTCAGCGGCGGGCCTGGCGATTCCGGCGGTGCCTACCTCACGCCTCTCGAAGGCCTGGGACACGCCGGAGAAATAACCTCTTGTCTTGACAGTCTAGGGAAAAGATTGAACGCTCGCTTACCAAGACTGTCTAGGTATCCAATGGACAAGCTCGATCGATATCCTGATCTCGTGTATTGCATCATGCGCATCGTCATGGGACTGCTGTTCGCCTGTCACGGTGGGACCAAGATCCTGGGTTTTCCAGCCAGTCAATATGGCCCGGCCCAGAGTACGCTCGGATTCGTCAGCGGCTGGATCGAATTAATCTGCGGATTCTTAATCGCGCTCGGTTTGTTCACGAGAATCGCGGGATTCTTTGCGAGCGGCGAAATGGCCGTCGCATATTTCATGTTTTCCGCCGCGAGGGGTTTTTTCCCTATCGCGAACGGTGGTGAGATGGCGGTCGCATATTGTTTCGTCTTTTTCTTTATGGTGTTTTACGGAGCGGGCAACTGGAGCATCGATTCCGCGTTGAAACAAAAATCATTGGCCGGCCGCATTACGGCCTGAATCATATGGCAAAAGAAAAACCCGACCTCGTTTACGGAACGCTCGACATGTTGATCTTGAAAGCGCTCCAGCATGATCCACGACACGGCCTCGCGATCGCAGACCGGATCCAACAGATGTCGAAGGAGATTTTGCACGTCGAGCAAGGATCGCTTTATCCCGCGCTCTATCGCCTCGAGGCCCAGGGCTGGATCAAGGCGGAGTGGGGAACTTCGGACAACAACCGGAAGGCGCGCTATTACACCCTGACGGCCGCGGGTCGGAAGCAGCTCGCGGCGGAGAAAGAACACTGGGCCCGGATCACGAAGGGAATTAATCTCGTGCTGGCAGGCGCGTAACTTTTATGCCGCGATTTCGCGCCTGGCTTTCCCGCTTCGTTGGGCTCTTTCAAAAAAAGAGGCGCGACGAGCAAATGCGCGAAGAGATGGAGGCGCATCTCGAATTGTTGACGCGGCGAAAAATCATGGAGGGAATGGAGCCGGACGCCGCCCGCGCCGCGGCGCGGCGCGAATTCGGCGGCCTGGAACAAATCAAAGAAGCGGCCCGCGAACAGCGCGTCTGGGTTTCGGCCGACCAATTCTGGCAGGACCTGCGCTTCGGGGCGCGGATGCTCTTTCGCAGCCCGGGCTTCTCGATCCTTGCGATCCTATGCCTGACTCTCGGGATAGGAACAAACGCCGCCGTCCTGAGTTGGATCGAAGGAATCTTGATTCGTCCCTATCCATCGGTCGCGCACCAGGACCGGATGTTCGCGTTGAACGCCACTACCCGCGGCGTCACAGGATACACCGGCCTTTCGTTTCCCGACTTCCTCGATTACGAAAAGAATTCCACGCTTTTCGAGTCGTTCATCGTCGATCGTATTATGGGCACAACTTTGAGCGTGGGCGATCGCGCCGAACGCGCGACCGGCGGAATTGTGTCCGCCAACTATTTCGACGCGCTCGGAGTGCGGCCCATCCTGGGACGCGGGTTCAGACCGGAAGAAGGCACAGGGCGCAACGCACATCCGGTCACGGTGATTAGTTATCGAACCTGGCAGGAACGTTATGGCGGCGATCCGAACATTATCGGCCGAACGCAGATCCTGAACGGCATCCAGCACACGATCGTCGGCGTCGCGCCCGAAAAATTTCACGGTACTTTCATAGGTTACTCCTTCAGTTTCTGGGTGCCTACGTCGATGCAGGAGACTTTCGACACGACCGGCTACAAGTTGGAGGACCGCGGCGCGCGTTGGATAGAAGGTTATGCCTTCCTCAAACCTGGCGTCACGCGCCAGCAGGCGGAGGCTGAGCTTCACGCAATCGCACAACGGCTGGAAAAAGACTACCCGGAAACTGATCGCGGGCACGACCTCTCACTTTCACCATTGTGGAAAACGCCTTTCAACCAGGCGAATAACATGTCGACCACCCTCGGCATCACAATGGCCGTGGTTTTCTTTGTTCTACTGATCGCATGCGCGAACGTGAGCAATCTTTTGCTGGCTCGATCGCTCCTGCGGCGGCACGAGATGACGATGCGCCTCGCGCTCGGCGCCGGCCGCCGCCGTTTGATTAAACAGCTTTTCACGGAAGGACTGCTTCTGGCCTTCATCGCGATCGTGGGCGGAATCGCCGTGGCCTATTGGTGCCGCAATGCGCTGGTGCTTTCGTTTCCTTCGCCGGCGGCGGGAATCGTAATTGATTTTCCAGGGCAAATCGACTGGCGGGTTCTGCTAGCAAGTGTAGCTATCTGCATTGGAGCGACCATGCTCTTTGCGCTCGTGCCCGCTATCCAGGCGAGTCACGTTGATCTTTCCGGCGCACTGAAAAGCGAAGGCGGCGGGGTAGTAGGTGGCAGTAATCGCTCGCGCCTGCGCTACGGTCTGGTTCTCGTCCAAGTATCATTAAGTTTCATCTTACTAGCCGGCACCGGTTTGCTCTTACAAAGCTTGCAACGCATGCAGAACACCAGTCCCGGTTTCGATACGGATGTGATTGTATCCGGCGCAGACTTGTTCTCTGCTGGATACAATCTGGAACGCGCGAAAGCATTCCATACCCAGTTACTCGATCGCACGCGCGAAATCCCCGGCGTCGAAGCAGCGACTCTTTCGCGCCTGGTCCCGTTTGGTTACGGCGTTTTCTCCACCGCGCCGCTCGAGATCGATGGGTACCAACGCGCGCCTGACGAGCAGATAAGCTCATCCTACCTGGAAGTAGCTGAAGACTACTTCAAGACCATGAGCATTCCAATGGTAGCGGGACGCGAGTTCCAACGCGCGGATGACGAAAACGCGCTGCCGATAGCTATTATCAACGAAACCATGGCTGCTCAGTATTGGCGTGGAAAGGATCCGATCGGGCAGCGAGTAAAGGTTAAGGATCGTTGGCTGCAAATAGTGGGCGTGGCCAAAACGGTAAAGTACGAGAACAAACTCGAGCTACCCCGATCATTCTTCTATGTGCCAGTGCGACAGAATTTCTTTGTCAGCAGCAACCTTCTCATCCGCACGCGTGCCACGCCGGGCGCAATCCGCAACGCGCTGGCGCGCGAAGTGCAGGCGCTCGATCCTAATCTCGGGCCGACGGCTCCATTCCGCGTCCAGGAACAAGTGGACAGGAAAGGTTACACGGCGCGGCTCTCGGCCACCTTGGTCGCGATCTTTGGTGCGATGGCGTTGTTCCTGGCCGCCATAGGTCTGTATGCGGTCATGTCCTATTCCGTCTCGCAAAGCACGCGTGAGCTCGGCTTACGGATGGCGTTAGGGGCGAGTGTCAAAGACCTTCTGCGTTTGGTCATTTCGCGTGGAATGCGGCTGACGATTGCAGGAATAATCATCGGCACAGTCGCAGCTCTCAGCCTTACCCGTTTGATGGGCGACCTGCTTTACCAGGTTAGTCCGCGCGATCCTCTGGCTTTCGGGTTCGCGTTGGCCGTTATGATAGCCGTCGCGTTCATCGCCTGTTTTCTCCCCGCTCGCCGCGCCGCGCGGATCGATCCGGTGACTGCGCTACGGGTGTAGCGAAAGTGACAAGTGACAAGTGACAAGTGACGAGTGACGGGTTAAAAGCAGCCAGGTCGCATGGCTGCCAAGGTTATCCACGCGTTTCGCGAAACGTCTGACAGTTTTGGGCAAGGCGCGAAGACATTGCCGCAAAAGTATTTTGTGTCGTCCGAAGTCTTCGAACAGGAGCAGGACAAGATTTTCGCGAGGCATTGGATGCTAGTCGGCCACCAGTCGGATGTGGCAAAGGCGGGAGATTACTTCCTGCGCGACGTTTCGGGTGAATCAGTCATTGTTGTTCGGGACAAGGGAGGAGAAGTCGGGGCGTTCTATAATGTTTGCCGGCATCGTGGGACGCGATTGTGTGAGGAAGCGAGCGGACATTCGTCGGCCATCCAGTGTCCTTATCATGCCTGGACCTATGGACTCGATGGTCGGCTGATCGGCGTGCCGCACATGGATGAAGTGCGCGGATTCGATCGGAACGAGTATCCGCTGTATCGGGTGAAGGTCGGCGTCTGGGAGGGATTCATCTTCGTGAACCTCGCCGATGATGCGAAGCCGCTTGAAGAATGGTTCGCGCCGCTCAGCGGAAAGTTCTCTCACTGGAATTTGGCGAAGCTGCGTTCGGCAAAGCGCGTTGAGTACGACGTCGGCGCCAATTGGAAGTTGATGTTTGAAAATTACGCGGAGTGTTATCACTGCCCCGGGGTGCATCCGCAGCTGCAAAAAGTTTCGCCTTACGATTCGGCGGAGAACGATCTTCGCGAAGGCCCTTTCCTCGGCGGCTTCATGAAGATCAACGCGGGCAAGAGCCTGACCATGAGCGGAAACGCGTGCGCCGCATTTGTCAGCAAGATCGAGAACCTCCAGCAAGTCTTCTATTACTCGATTTTTCCGAACATGCTGCTGAGTCTGCATCCGGAATACGTCATGGTGCACCAGCTTTGGCCGCAATCGCCGGAGCGCACACTAATCATTTGCGACTGGCTGTTTCATCCGGATGCGTTCGCGCGAAAGGATTTCAACCCGGACGACGCAATTGAATTCTGGGACATGACCAACAAGCAGGATTGGCACGTTTGCGAGCTGAGCCAGCAGGGGATTGCGTCCCGCGCCTATGAGCCGGGACCGTATTCTTCGCGCGAAGCAATTCCGGCGGCGTGGGACCGGGAGTATCTCAGAGTGATCAGTGACCAGTGAAGAAAACGTCCAATGTCGAACTAGGAGAGGCCTAGGAACTCACGGGCGCTCAGCGACAATAATTGCTCTGTCTCTTCCGGCGCGAGATTCATCGATTCGATGAGCTGACCGGCGTGCGCTTCGCCGAGTGGGAAAGGATAATCGGAGCCGAGGGCGACGCGGCGGGCGCCAAACAAATTGATGAGGAGGCGGAGAGCGTCGGCGTCGTGGACGAGGGAATCGACGTAGAAATGCGCGGGTTCGGTCGCGGTGGCGAGATAGCTGCGCGGGGTAGCCTTGTTGTCGATGGCGCATAGATCGGGGCGAACGTGGAAAGCATGTTCGATGCGGCCAATCGTAAATGGAAACGCGCCGCCGCCGTGAGCAAAGGCCACCCGGAGTTTTGGAAAGCGCGCGAAAACGCCGCCGAAGATCATCGAGCAAATAGCGAGTGAAGTTTCGGCCGGCATGCCGACGAGCCACGGGAGCCAATATTTCGGCATCCGCTTTTTACCGACCATGTCCCATGGGTGAACGAAGATCGCGGCGCCGAGTTGTTCGGCCGCGCTCCAGACCGGTTGCAGCGCGGCGTTGTCGAGGTTTAACGGATCGAGCCGGCCGAAATGTTGGTTCGCGTCGACATGGGTGCCGATCTCGGCCCCGCGAAGACCGAGCTCGCGCACGCAACGCTCGAGCTCGCGCGCAGCGAGGTCGGGATCCTGTAACGGAATTGTCCCGAGACCGGTGAAGCGCGTCGGATTCGCACGCACGACTTCAGCGATGTGATCGTTGAGTCGTTGGGAAAGATCCAGCGCGTCCGTCGGTTTTGCCCAATAGCTGAACATGACCGGCACCGTCGAAAGGACCTGCATGGTGACGCCGGCCTGGTCCATTTCTTCGAGACGACGCGATGGCTCCCAAACGTTATCGGTGATTTCGCGAAAGACGCGGTCGCCGATCATCATCCGCGCGCAGCACGGCTGGTAATGATCGAGCCTAACGAATCCAGCGTAGCCGTATTTCGCGTCGAGATCGGGCCACTCGCGCGGAAGAATGTGGGTGTGGAGATCGATCTTCACGCAAACATGGTAGGGACGCCGCGCTGCGGCGTCCACGGACATCGTAGCGCGATGTCCCTACCTAGAACGGCTTCACCGGCTCGGGCTGGGGGACTTTATGGCCGCAGTTTTTACAGGTGCGGCGTTCGTCGTCGTTCCAAAAATCGAGCATGGCCTGGCTGAAATGGTTGACGATATCGGCGCAATCGAAATCGATGTCTTCCACGAGCGCGCCGCAGTTGTCGCAATAAAAGATGACGTGCTCGTGTTCGCCAGCCGGACGTCGGCGTTCGACGACGATGCCGATGGTGTCGGGCGGGCGGACGGGCGCGTGCGGGACGTTCGGCGGAATAAAAAACGTTTCTCCTTCGCGGACGAGATGATCGACGATCCGATCGCCTTCGCGGATCCGGACCTTGATGTCGCCTTTGAGTTGATAAAAATATTCCTCGGAATCAACGAGGTGGAAATCGTTCCGCGCGTTTGGCCCTTTGATGACCATGACGAAAAAGTCGCGGCCGTCGTAGAGGTAACGGTTGCTGACCGGCGGTTTAAACAGATCGCGGTTCGCTTCGATCCAGGCATCGACGTTTATGGGCGGCAACACTTTGGTTGTCGTGCCGCTGCCGATGGTTGGCGATGGTGAAAGAGTCGAGGTTGTGATAAGCGAGCGTATTTCCTGCCGCGAACAGCGTCAACTCCTGCAATAATCGATGAGCCGGTTCCGAGTCCTGATCCTCACTGCCTTGGCGATGATCGCGTTCGCGGGGAATTCGCTTCTTTGCCGGCAGGCGCTCAAGCACACGGCGATCGATGCGGCCACGTTCACGCTCGTTCGCATTCTCGCCGGCGCGGTTTGTTTGTGGATCATCGTCGTTACGCGCAAAGCTTCGTTCGCCAAGGCCGGGAGTTGGCTCTCGGCCCTGGCGCTGTTCGGTTACGCGGCGCTGTTCTCCTTCGCTTATCTTCAGCTCACAGCGGGGACGGGCGCCCTCCTTTTGTTCGGCGCGGTCCAGGCGACGATGATTTTCTGGGCGCTAAGAAAAGGAGAACGCTTTCGTCCAATTCAAATTGCCGGCCTGATCCTGGCGATTGCCGGATTGGTCGCGCTCGTCTTTCCGGGATTGTCCGCGCCGCCGCTCGGAGCGGCAACGTTGATGTTTGGCGCGGGAATCGCGTGGGGCATTTATTCGCTGCGGGGCAAGAGCGCGGGCGATCCGCTTCGGGCGACGGCGGGAAATTTTCTCCGCGCCGTGCCGATGGCGATGGTGCTAAGCGTCGCCGCTTTCCGTTCAGCAAATTTCGATCGCGCCGGAATCGTTTTCGCGATCATCTCGGGCGCGCTCGCGTCGGGAGTGGGTTACGCAATTTGGTATTCGGCTTTGCCGGCGTTGAAAGCTTCCGTGGCGGCGACCGTGCAGTTGAGCGTGCCAGTGTTGGCGGCAGCGGGCGGGATCGTTTTTCTCAGCGAAACGATTACGGTGCGGTTCGCTCTCGCTTCCATCGCGGTCCTGGGCGGAATCGCGCTCGTTATTGTCGAGCGTCGCGCGGCGCGATAACCTGAGCGGCGTTGCTCATGAAGATTTTCGATATCTCGCGTCCGCTTTTTAACGGACTTGCGCCCTGGCCGGGCGATACCGCTTTTCGTTTCGATCTGAACTGGAAAATGGCGGAAGGCGCGACGGTCAATGTCGGCGCGGTGACGATGGGCGTCCATAACGGCAGCCACGCCGATGCGCCGTTTCATTTCGAAGAAGGCGCGACCACGATCGATCGGATGCCCCTTGAGACGTATTTCGGCGAAGCGGTCGTCGTCGACCTAACGAGTAGATTCGCGGACAGCGAGGCACTCGAGATTACGATTGCTGATATTGGCGCGGCGGCGGAGTCAGCACCGCGGATTCTGCTCAAGATCGGTGTCTGGAAAGATCCGAGTATTTTCCCGGAACGGATTCCGGTGATCGCGCGGGACGTGCCGAATTGGTTGCAAGATCGGAAGGTGAAGTTGCTGGGGCTCGATCTGCCGTCGGTCGATCCGATCGAGGCGAAGGTGCTGGTTAATCATCACGCGCTGGCCGGCGCGAACATCGCGATTGTTGAGTCACTCGATCTAAGCGAAGTCGAAGCCGGGCTCTATCATTTTTCCGCGTTGCCTTTGCGGATAACCGGCGGCGACGCCGCGCCGGTCCGCGCGATTCTTTGGCGGGAGTAGAACGCGCGGTGAGCCGTTTTCTGGAATCTCCGATCACACGCTGGGGTTTACTCGCCCTGGCCGCTGTGCTCTTCGCGATCGGAAATCTTCCGTGGCATTTGGACGACTTCGATCAGGCGAAGCAGGCCTTCACCTCTTTCGAAATGGTGACGAATGGCAATTGGTTTTACCAGCACACCCCAAACTGGTGGGTGGCAACGAAACCGCCGCTCGTCGGCTGGATCTCGGCCGGGATTTTCGGCGCGACGCGATCGTGGGAGCTGGCCTGGCGGTTGCCGTCATTTCTGTCGGCGATTGCTTTGGTCCTCCTCGTTTTCCGGGCGTCATCGGCGTCCGGAATAATTGCGGCGCTGACGGCCGCGTGCGCGTTGAGTTTCAATTTGTTCGCGCTGCGGCTGGCTTCGCTCGTGCGAACGGACATGCCGCTGGCGCTTATGATCTTCGCGATCGGGTGGCTGATCTGGGAGAAAATCCGGACGCAAAGCGCATGGACGCGGCGCGACCGCATTATCCTTTTTCTCCTTCTGAGCGCCGGGATGCTGATCAAAGGCCCGATCGTTTACGCGTTTCTGTTGCCGGGGCTCGTCGCGTTCGAATGGCGACGGCGAAGATCGAAAACGCCGGCTTCGGCGTGGTCAGGATGGATGCCGTGGCTTCTTTCCTTTCTGGTTTTCATTCTCTGGGCGGCCGGCGGGATTCTTTTCGTCCCGGAATTCACGGAGCACGTCGTCCTTCGAGAATTCGCCGGTCGTTTCAGTGAAGCAGTGCATCGTTCGCAGCCGATTTATTTTTATCTCCCGCACCTGCTCGGTCGATTCGCGCCGTGGAGTTTGTTGCTGATCGCGTTTGGCCTTATCGCGCTGAAAGAAAATAACGACGGCTCGACTGAGTCTCGCCGTACCAAACCGGAAACATTTTGGCTCATCGCGTGGAGTCTCGGCGGACTTCTATTGATGTCGTTCGTTCCATCGAAACGGATCGACCGAATTTTTCCAATTGTGCCGCCGTTCTGTTTGTTGCTGGCTGCGTTCGTGGGCCAGTTTCAGCAAAAGGATAATTTCAGACTGAGCGTTGAACGCTGTTGTGCCGTGGCGATTGTCCTGGCCGCTCTTTTCACGAGTGGTTACGCAGCGCAGAAAATCGCGACGGCGAATCGGGAACAGCGCGACGCGTTCGCCGTTTTCGGGCGGGCGGTCTTGAAAGAAACCAGCGAACACCAGTGGCGCTACGGCGTGATCGGCGGCGAAGAGGAGGGAATGCTCCTGTATGTCCAGCGAATGCAATTCCTCGACCCGGCAGAGGCAGCGGCGAACTGGAACGCCGGCAAACTCGACGCGCTGGTTGTTCCCGATGACGAGATCGACGGCCTGATCCCGCTGTTGCAGGGCGACCCGAAGAAACGGCTGACTTCCGGCCGGGCCGGGCGCTCCGCCAAACGCTACTTTCTCCTCGTGCGTTGATCGGCAAAAGCCGCTCGACTTTGGCGCGACGATTTGTAGTCTCGCGTCCAACTTGAAGGACCTGATGCAGTTCCCGAAGTCGGAGATCGAAGCGCTTTGGTGCCCGTGGCGCGTCGAATATTTCGAGCAGGAAAAACCGAACCCTGATTTTCTGTCAGATGCGGCGCGGACGAGCGACGACGCCGCGCACTTCGTAGTCACGCGCCGCAAGAACGCGTTTCTGATGATGAATCGCTATCCCTACAGCGTGGGTCATCTCATGGCAGTGCCGTATCGGAAGACGGGCGACGCCTCTTCGTTAGGCGAAAACGAAGTGCTCGAGCTCTGGAATCTCGCCGTCCACGCACAACGGCTCTTGCGCGAAACAATGAAAGCGCAGGGATTCAACATCGGATTGAATCTCGGCCAGTGCGCCGGCGCGGGTGTCCCCGATCATTTGCATCTTCACATTGTGCCGCGCTGGAACGGCGACACGAATTTCATGCCCGTCCTGGCGGGAACGCGCATGCTCTCGGACGGATTGCGCGGGCTTTACGACAAGTTGATGGCCGCCCAGGAACGGATCGGAAAAAATAACGCGCCCTGATTTATGCCCAGTTGGATCGAACCGCCGCCGAAAACGAGGAAAACAGGTTGCCTGGGAAAAGGCTGCCTGATGCTGGTGGTCTTCATGATTCTGCTCGGCGTTGCGTTCTTTGTCGGCGGCTACGTCGGCGTGCGTTACGTCGTCACTTCGACGGAGCCGAAACCGATTCCGCAGGTGGAAACTTCGGAGGCCGATCAGGCGGCGGTGAAACAAAGATGGGAAGACTTCACCGCGGGGCCACGCACAGCACCGGTCGAGACACCGCCGCCGCCGCCCGATGGAACCACGACCACGGAAGTTGTGCCAACGCCGACGCCTTCGGCGAACCGGATCGAGTTAACCGCATCGGACATCAATCAATTGATCGCCGGCAGCCGGAAGTTGCGCGGCAAAGCGTTTGTCTCCATCGAGAACAATGTCGCCCGCGTCCAGGTAAGTGTGCCGATGGAAAAAGTGGGATTCCGCGGCCGGTTTTTGAACGGCGAGCTGCAAGTGAAGTCCGCGCCGGATCGCAATCCGCGCAACATCGAGATCAGCGAGGTCGCGCTCGGCGGCTTCTCCGATAAAATCCTGAACACGCTTCTCGGCTTCCGCTCGCTGCGCAGTTATGCGGACGAATACGCGACCGAGTACGACATCAGGAGTTTCGCGATCGAAGACAACAAAGTCGTCATCGAGAGCGGCGGGAAGATTCCCGGCACGCGATAATTCGCGTTCTCACTGCATTATCTCGCGAACGAAAACGTTCAGCTGGCCATCGCTTTGTTTGCGCACTTCGGTAATTTCGTACGGCCGCGACTCGTCGCGAGTAACGGTGGAACCACGACTCGGCGGGGTGTAACCCGCCGGAAAGTCCACGACGATGCGCAAATTTTTTCCGCCACCCGCCAGTTTCAAGACGGCATCGGTAATTCCGGTCTTCGGGCGGAGAACGGCTCGATTCGGTTCGGTGAAGTTCACGACGAACTGGCCCTTGAGGTAAACGCGTTCCCCGCCGAGACCGCGATCTGCGAGATCATTTAAATCCCCGAGCGTGATCAACCGGCCGACCGGCATTTTTCCTGGCGGATAAGTTTTCCAATTGCCGCCGCCCGCAGTCGATGCCAGCAAATTGTCCGATGCGCTTGCCGAGGGTGACGGCGAAGCCGGCGGAGCGGAAGGTGAAGCAACGGCAACACTCGGCGGCGTCGTAGCCACCGGCGATGGCGTCGGTTTTGGGACCGGCGAATTTTGCGCGACCATGGTCGGGGTTCGCGCCGGTGTGGGCGAAGGAGTTGGCGTCGCTTTCTGGTTCTTCTTGTTTCCCTTCGTCGCCTTGCTCGGTGTCGGCGAAGGCGGCGGCGGTGGCGGTGGCGTGACGACTGCAACTTTTGGCGTTTCCGCCGGTGCCGCCTGCTCGACGCGGATCAACTCATTCGCGGCCGGCGGCGGTGGAGTTGGCGCGATGCCGGCCACGTTTTCGGCGGTTTTCGGCGTGGTTCGCTCGCGATACGCGGCGTATTGGGCTTCCACGTTCTTGCGTTCGCCGTCTTTGAACAACGGCCAGCCGGCGTCGAGGTTGAGATCGAGCGGCGGCTCGAGCGTGAAGGTGCCCGGCCCTTTTGTGACGGTATAACTGCCGTAGAGCAGCGGCATCGCCGTGATGAGGATGCGGCCATCGGATAAACGCTCGGCGTGGACGACCGCGGAAAGATCGTGCGTCCGCTCAAACTTGACCTCGAGGCCGGTGACGAGCGTTTGTTTCATCAGCGGCAACGCTTGCGGATCGGCGGGATAGACGTGTTCCATCAGGAGCTCGCCGTGATCGACGGAATTAGTGAGCGCAACCATCCCGGAGAGGAACACGTCGTTAGGCGTAAGCTCGCGCGCCTGCATGATGTTGAAGCGCCCGACGACATACGGCACGAGACCGCGGACCTGCTGGAAATTGCGGATGTAATTGCGGACCAGCTCGGCGTTCACGGTCGCGAGCTCGGTGGGACTCATCGCGATGTAACGATCGTAGAGTTGCTTCGAGCTCAGGAATTCGCCGGCGGGCGCGGCGGTCAGTTCAAACCGTTTTGCCGGCTCGATCTTGTGGAGCTTCTTGAGAATGCGATAGCTCTGCGGCCGCTCCGGTTGCCAGAAAATGTAAAAACTGCCGAGCCACGCCGCGAAAGCGAACCCGGTGAGAAGAAGGATGGCGACGGCCCAGCCGAAAAAGTTCGTTTTTTTGCGCCGCGACCGTCCGTAGCTCTGGGCTGGTTCGTAACGAAAGTAGTCGCGAGCCATCTAAAGGCGCCGGCCTGGGGAACGATTTGTTTTCAAGCCGGACGGGCTGCTTCGAAAGATGTGCCGCATCCGCAAGTCCGCGCTGCGTTTGGATTTTCGATGTAAAAACCGGCGCCGGTGAGTCCATCGCGGTAATCGAGGGTGGCGCCGCGCAGATAATCGGCGCTCTCGTTGTCGATAAAAAATTCCACGCCGTCGCGCTCGACAATTTCATCGCCGGGCTTCCGCGCCCCGAGCGACATCTCGTACTGCAAACCGGAGCAGCCGCCCTTGGCGATGCCGACACGAAGGCCTTTCTGCTCGGCTTCGGGCCGCGATTCCAGCAGGGTGAGCAGCTGCCGGACAGCGTTATCCGTCACCGTGATCATACTCTTCGGAGACTACGATCACGCTCTCTCAAGTCAATTGATCGAGCAGGTTGGAAAACTGAACGCGCGGCTACGTCTCGGGAATCAACGTTTTTTCGGCGGCGTTTTGGTTGCCGCGGCAGGGAAAAGCGGGTTCAAGTTCGAGAAGATGTGACTGAGGTTACTGGGAATGGCGGGAGTACCGCGACCGTGGCAGGAAAAACAGTTATTGTTTTGCGCACTCCAAGCGTTCCCGATTGGACTTTGGACATAGGTCTCCATCGTCGTGTTCGCTAACACACTGGTACCTACTTCATTTGTCGTAGGCGTGACGGCTTTGCCATCGTAGTTGCCGCCGGGAGCGGCTCCGTTAAAGGTCCAGGTGGCGCCGACGAGATAATAGTTGGCGCGCACATCGTCGCTGATCAACTGACTAAGGACAGCGTTGTTCGCGGCGATCACATCGCTGTTGGACTGGGCAGCGCTTGTGTCCTTCGTATTGGGTGTGACATTGTCGGAGGCGCCAAACGGAGCGGTGCGTAAGGTATCACTCGCGCTGATAGTGTAGGGGGGAGGCGTTGCCGTGGAACCCGGCGGTGGATCCGCGGTGATGTTCGGCGGATTCGTAATAACGTCCATGTGCTGGTTATTGAAGGGGCCGGCAGAGTTTGCTGCGCAAAAGAGCCACGCGCCGCCTGTATTCATTGGAACGGTGACGGTCGAACTGTTGGTCGACGTGTATGAATACTGACCGCTGGGTGTATTGCCGAAATGCTCGAAGGTAGCCCAAATCATTTCCGGATGGCCGGTTGAAGTGCCGACGATGTGCATGCCGACCAAGGCAAGCTTGACGGTTTGCTGGCCGTTCGGCGTCCACGTAACCGAGCTCGAGGTATCGTAGGTCGGAATCGTTGCCTCCATCGTGATATAGGTATCCGGATTCGCCACGCTGGATGCCTGGACCCAGGCCGTCTTTAATTCGATCGTGAGCGTCTTGGCTTCGGTCGGGGTGAAGATTTTCCCGTGACTCTTCGCGAAGTTGGTGATCGCCGTCAGCTCCGTTTGCTTCGTCGGAAACGGCGTCGACGAGGGAGTGATGCCGCCGTCCACTATGCCGGTAACAAAGTAAGCGTAAACGTCGTTGACCGTGATGCCGTAGTAAACCAGCGACCCTTTCTGCGCTTCGAGCACCGCCCCGGTGGTGGCCTCGCCCTGTTCGAACTCGACGACGTTACCGAAAGGATCGACACAAATCGGCAGGCCGCCGATTACGAAACACTGGACGATTGCGACCTTGCTCGGACCGGCCTTGAGCAGCTTCGCCAAGTCGGTTCGCAGGAGTGGGCGCGCATTCGGGATGACTTTGTCGGCCTTATCATGAAAGACCGCTTTGCCCTTTTCGACGGTGATCTGTTCGACCTCGACGGACTTGCCAGAGCCAGTCGAAATCAAAGGTTTACCGCTCGGTCCAAGCTGGGGTTTATCTATCTCGAAAAGGCGTCCGGCTTTGCTCACTTTCGTGGGCAGTCCATGTTCGCCCCGTTTATTGTCGCGAAGAGCCAGGACGCGCGGCGCTGGTGAGGAATTTGCATTCGGACCCGGCTCGTTTGGGATCAGGTTGCGGTTCCCAGTGTTCGGATCCGGCGGTGAGACATCGTAGAAGAGGTTCGAGTTGAAAACCCGGCCAGCTCCGCCGTAAGAGGCCGCGGGTGAGGTAAGCCAGAGAAACATGTGTTGAGCCCACGCGTAGAAATTGCAATTTGTGCTCGTATCCAGCGAGGTGCTGTCCACTGGCGTGACGACGCCGTTGAGGACCGGCTTGCCGCCCTGAAACCAACCCGCCACGGTACTTGGGCTGACCGTGCAGCTGGGCTGCGGATCGCTCGGCAATGTTTGAGCCGAAACACGACTCGAGAGCGCAATGGAAATTACGACACAGAGTAGAAGAGTGGGCAACAGCGTAGGCGCCTGAGGTTGGCGCGCAGGCAAATCATTCATGGAAGTTTGGGGTGGTGGGTGGGTTTGGGGTGAAAGAAGCAGGGGTTACCTCGATTCTTTTCGGCGGCGGCGCGCATGCAAGACAATTCGCTAGCGTCGCCTTCCTCGGGCGAGGGTTAGGGTTATCACCGTCTGCCCCGTTTTCCTTCGCAATCGAAAATCGACAATCTAAAATCGAAATGTCATGAGCCGCATTCGCCTGTTGCCGGAAATTCTCGCCAGCCAGGTCGCGGCGGGCGAAGTGATCGAGCGGCCGGCGTCGGTCGTGAAAGAACTGGTCGAGAACAGCATCGACGCGGGCGCGCGCAAGATCGAGGTCAGCATCCGGCGCGGCGGCATCTCGCTCATGCGCGTCGTCGATGACGGATCCGGAATGGATCGCGACGACGCGTTGCTTTCCCTCGAGCGGCACGCCACGAGCAAAATCCGGACAGCCGCCGACCTGGCGGCAATCGCGACCCTGGGATTTCGCGGCGAAGCGCTGCCGAGCATCGCGAGCGTCTCACGTTTCCGATTGACGACACGTGAGCCGGAGGCGGTCGCGGGCACGGAGATCATCGTGGCTGGCGGCAAGATCGAAACGGTTCGCGACGGCGGCGAAGCGCCGGGCACACAAATCGAAGTGCGCTCGATCTTCTACAATCTGCCGGCGCGCCGAAAATTTTTGCGCTCGGAGAATACCGAGAGCCGCAATCTCGAACACCAGCTGCATCTTCAGGCAACCGGCCATCCGGAAATTGCGTTCGCGTTTGTTCGCGATGAGCGCGTCGTTTTTCAACTACCGGCCGCGCCGAGTTTGTTGGATCGGATTCGCGATCTTCACGGCAAGGATCTGGTCGACCGGCTTCTGGCGGTTGTGGAGCAAGACGATCCGAAGATGCGAATCCGCGGGCTGATTGGGCAAGCAGGAGTAAGCCGGCAAACCCGCTCCCAACAGCTCGTTTTTGTGAACGGGCGCGCTGTCGAAAATGCCGTGCTCACCGCTGCGTTACGCGAGGGCTATCACACCGCACTGATGAAAGGGCAGTTCCCGGTCACGTTTCTGTTTCTCGATCTCGATCCAGGCGCGGTGGATGTGAACGTGCATCCGGCAAAACGCGAAGTTCGGTTCCGCGATCCGAACGGCGTGCGCGAAGCTGTCGTCGCCGCGATTCGTCGAACGCTCGAAAGCGGGAGGCAGCAGTGGCAGGACCAATTTCGTGCGCCGGCGCAGATTACCGCCCCGCCGCCGCCAGTCCCAGTTTTTTCCCCAGCGGCGCCAGTGGTCCCCGCTCCAACCGCGGGTCTGCCTTCGCTCGATGTTCAGCCTAACGAGTCGTTGGTGTCGCATTGGGAGCCGCCGCCCTCCGCACCCACGTCCGGTCCGCAGCAGTTCCAGATCATCGGCGTCCTCAACAAGCTCTACGTCCTGATGGAAAATCAGGATGGATTAGTGCTGGTCGATCAACACGCCGCTCACGAGAGAATCCTGTTCGAAGAATTGCGCCGGCGGATGGAAGAGCAGGGTGTGCCTTCGCAGCGGCTCCTGCTGGCGCAAACCTTCGAGCTGGCGCCACGCGATGCGGAATGGGTGGAACGCAACGTCGCGACGCTGCAAAAAATGGGAATCGGGATCGAACCATTCGGCCCGAACGCGTTCAAGATCGACAGCCTGCCGACATTCCTCGATGTCGCGGATCCGGTTACGTTCATGCGCAAGGTCATCGATGGATTGAAGAGCGCGAGCAACGGCAGCTCGGCCATGCGCCTCGGAGAAGAAATGATCGCGAAGACGGTTTGCCGGCACGCGGTAAAGGCGAACGACCCGCTCCGTTATCTCGAGGTAGAAAAACTCGTCATGGACCTGCTCGAATGCGATCTGCCCTATTGCTGTCCGCACGGCCGGCCGACGATGATCCAGATTTCGCTCGCGGAGCTGGAGAAAAAATTCGGGCGCAAAGTTTAGCGGTGCGTTTACCGTCGCGGAGTTCCATGGAAAAAATCGCGCTCATTACCGGCATCACGGGACAGGACGGTTCGTATCTGGCCGAGCTGTTGCTGGAAAAAGGATACGCGGTCCACGGAGTCGTCAGGCGAACGAGCAATCTGCTCCGGTCACGAATCGAGCATCTCCGAAACGACGAAAACATTTACGGACAATCGCTCTTTCTTCATTACGGCGATTTGTCCGACGTCACGGCGTTGCGGCGGATTTTTTCGGAAGTGCGACCGACGGAGATATATCACCTCGCCGGGCAAAGCCATGTTGGTCTCAGCTTCGAGATTCCGGAATCAACCTGCGAAGAAATCGGCATGGCCACGCTGCGCTTGCTCGAGATGGCGCGGGATCAGTCGCAGCCGGTAAAATTTTATCACGCGTCCAGCTCGGAAATTTTCGGCAACGCCGGCGAATCGCCGCAAACCGAAAACACGCCGATGCGACCGGCGAGTCCATACGGGTGCGCCAAGGCATTCGCCACGCAGCTGGCACGCGTCTACCGCGACTCGTACGGGCTCTTCGTTTGCAACGGGATCCTCTACAATCACGAATCCCCCCGGCGCGGAGAAAATTTCGTTACCCGCAAGATCGCGCGCGCAGTGGCGCGGATCGCGCGCGGGCTGGACCACGAATTGTCGCTGGGCAGCCTCGAGAGCCGGCGGGATTGGGGCCGGGCCCAGGATTACGTCGCGGCGATGTGGCTGATGCTGCAACAGGAAAAGCCCGCGGATTATGTTGTCGCGACCGGCGAAAGTCATTCCGTCCGCGATTTTGTGGAGGCTGCTTTCGCCGTGGTCAATTTGTCGCCGGAAAAATATGTGAAACACAATCCGGCTTTCGATCGACCGGCGGATCCGGTCCGGTTGATCGGATCACCGGCGAAAATTAAAGCTGAACTTGGGTGGAAGCCGCATGGTTCCTTCAACGATCTCGTTCGCGAGATGGTGGAAGCCGAGCTGGCGGCCATCGATGCGCCCCCAGACACTGATCAACAAACATGAACGATTTTCTTGTCTCATTTCTTCTTGGGATAGTCGAAGGCCTCACCGAATTTCTCCCGGTCAGTTCGACCGCTCATCTCCGCATCGTCGAAGCGATGTTTGGCCTTAACCTCCACGACAGCTTCTGGAAGATGTACACGATCGTGATCCAGCTCGGCGCCATCCTGGCGTTGCCGGTTTATTTTTGGAATCGAATCCTCCAGTTTATGGCGACGTTTCCGCGCGGCGAACGCGGCGACCGCACCGTCCTCACCCATCCGCTCAGTCTCACGTTAGTCGCGTTCGTGGTCACGGCGCTGCCCGCGTTTCTCCTGAAAAAGCAAATCGGGCAGAACCTGGAGAGCCTGTCGGTAATGGCGTGGGCGCTGTTGATCGGCGGCGTCGTGATGTGGATCGTCGATGCGGTCTGCACGAGGCCGCCCACGAATCACATGGAGGAAATGAGTTTGCCGCAGGCCATCTGGGTGGGCGCGGTCCAAATTCTGTCGGCGGTTTTTCCCGGCACCTCGCGATCGATGTCGACCATCGCCGCGGGCCAGACCGCGGGGCTGTCGCGCTCAGCCGCGCTCGAGTTTTCGTTCTTTGTTTCCATCCCGACGATGGTCGTCGCGACTGGTTACGATTTGTTGAAAACACTCCGGCCGCACCATGACGCGGCGACGGAAGCCGGGCTGGCGCCTTTAACGATGACCGGCCACAACTGGGTCGTGGTCGCAATCGGGTTCCTGGTTTCGTTCGTAGTCGCGCTGGGAGTGGTCGCCTGGTTCATGAGATGGGTGCGGACCCGCGGTTTTGCGCCGTTTGCGATTTATCGAATCGCGCTCGGGATTGCGCTCCTGATCGCGATTGCGCGGGGCACGCTCTAAGATGGAAGCGAACGAGATCCTGCCAGACCTGCAAAGCTGCGTCCTTTGCGAAGACGTTCGTTGCGAGATCAACGGAATGCAGACCCTCGTTGGCGTGATCAACGTGATTCCCGCGCCGGCGCTGCCGGTGAATGCTCTCAGGCTTTGCATCTGGTCGCGTTGGTGCAGCGGCTCGGGGAAATTCCGGCAGAAATCGCGCATCGTCGGCGTAGACGAGCAACAGGTGCTCGCGCAAGCCGAAGTGGAATTCGAGCTGAGAGAGATGGAAGGCCACGCGACGAACGTTCATTACTTTGGCGGCGTGCAGTTCCAGCAGTTCGGGCTCCATCACGTTGAGGTTTTTCTCGAGAACGAATTGCGTCTGCGCTTTCCGTTGCCGGTGGTTCGGATGACCCTGGCGCCGCCCCAATAATTCCCGGGAAAATTCAGAATTGAACGCTTGCCAGACGGGCGTCCGATGGTCTACAAAGGTCGCCCGCATGTTGCGAAGAGCCTTGCCCAGCCTGTTTTGCGTGCTCGCGTTGACCGCGCCGGCTTACAGCCAGGACGTTTTTGTTCCGCGCGAATTGAAGGCGCAGGCGGTCCATCCGACGAAGGAACACAAGCCCGAGGCGAAGCCGGAGAAATCGAAGGAAGTTGTGCGGCGCGCGGAAGCGATGACACAGGACGACGCCAAGCCGAAGACAGAAACCGCCGCGGCGAAAACGGACAGGCCCGTTTCAACGAAGGAAAAATCTGCGGCTCCTAAAACTCCAGCCGCCGACGATCTGGTGACGATCAAAGTCGAGAAAACGACCGCGGCTAATTCGCCAAAAGGGAAAAAGGAAAAGGTTACTCCGCCCAAAGAAAAAGCTGACGTCGAGATTCCGACGATAAAGATCGAGAAAGTCGCAGCGGCAAAAGAACCGGCGACGAACAAGCCGATAGCGACAGCCGAGGCAGCGAAGTCCGAGATCGTAAAGGAGAAGACGGGCATGCCGGCCAAGGACGAGAAGGCAGTCGCGAAGTCGGACAAAGCTCCGGCTAAAGAAAAGAGCGTTGCGAAATCGGACGGCGCGAAGGTGGAGACCGTCACCGCGAAATCGGAGAAGCCGGCGTTGAAAGATCATCCGGCGACGGTTGCCGCGTCGAAATCGTTAAAGACAGACGAGAGCCCGGCCAAGGAAGAAAAGAAAGTTTCGAAAAAAGAACCGGCGAAACCGGAAGTGGTCGTAGCGAAAACTGAGAAGGCCGCTCCGGTTAAGGAAAAAGAAAAAGCGGCGACGAAACCGCAGCCGACGAAGAGCGAAGCGTTCATCGCGAAGAATGAACCGGCGCCGCCAACTGAAGGTCCGGGCAAGACAAAATCCGATATGGTTTCGGTGCCGTCGCAAAAAGAGCCGCCGCAAATTATCCCGGCGATGACCAGCTCGCTCGACATGGGCTTTACCAAGATCGCCGACGGTTTCGATTTCCCAGTCGGCAAACCTGAAGCGGAAGGTTATTACAAAGCGCGCGGGTTCCGGTCGGGTGGCCATGTCGGCGAAGATTGGGACGGCATTCGCGGCGGCGACACCGATCTGGGCGACCCAATCTACAGCGTCGGCGACGGCATTGTCGTCTTTGCCCGCGACGTTCATCTCGGCTGGGGCAATGTCGTTATCGTGCGGCACGCCTATCGCGAAGGCGGGAACGTGAAGTACGTCGACGCGCTTTATGGGCATCTCCAAAAAATGTTCGTCGGGCGCGGTCAACGGGTCTCACGCGGCCAACAGATCGCGACGATGGGGACGGCCCACGGCCAATACGACGCGCACCTGCATTTCGAGATCCGGAAGAATCTCGAGATCGGGATGAGCCGGTCAAAGTTCGACAAAAGTTTCAGCAATTACTACGACCCGACGCAGTTCATTAATTCGCATCGGCATCTCTCCGGTGGCGGCGCCAATTACAAGGTGGCGATGAACACCTTTACCCACGATTGGATGTATCACTTCGATAAGAACCGCGATTTCGGGCCGCACCGCCGAACCACGGGTGAGTCGTCGGCCGCGCTGCGTCGCGCGGTCAGCAGTCGGTAGGGCGAGACTCCGTCGAGCCGAATCGATTTGGTAATTGGCGCGTTTGGCTCGACAGAGTCTCGCCCTACCAAAAGACGTCTGCGGCTACAGTTTGCCCATCAACGCGAGGATGAGGACTATCAGCAGAACTAGGCCGATTCCGCCGAACGGATAATAACCCCAGCCCGAGGCGTAACCCCATCCCGGATATGCTCCGACCAGCAACAGAATCAGAATAATCAGGAGTATGGTGCGCATGGCGCGAGGGTAGGTGACCGGTTGAAGCGCTGACAATGCTTTTCTTCATCTCATGCTTCTGATCACGAGCCCGCGAAAATCCTTGCAGGCCTAGCCGCTCATCCTATCGTTTTGCGCAGTCCCGAATGTGTCCGAGCCGGATGCGTCGGGACAATTTATTGTTTCCATGGCCAACACCATCTTGATCGGCGCGCAGTGGGGCGATGAAGGCAAGGGCAAGATCATCGACGTGCTCACGGCGGAAGCGGACATCGTCGTGCGCAGCCAGGGGGGGAACAATGCCGGGCACACCGTCATTCATCGCGGGACGAAATACATTCTGCACCTGATCCCGTCCGGAATTCTGCGGCGGGGGAAGCGTTGCGTGATTGGAAACGGAGTCGTCATCGATCCCGTCGCGCTCGTGGCTGAGATCGAAGGGTTGCGCAAACTCGGTGTTCATATCGGCCAGAATTTGTTGATCAGCGATTGCGCGCATTTGGTGTTGCCGTATCACCGGCTGCTCGATGAGCAACGCGAGCTGCGCAAAGGGCACACGAAAATCGGGACCACCAAGCGCGGGATCGGGCCGGCTTACGGCGACAAAGCCGCGCGGACCGGCCTGCGCATGTCCGATCTGATGCAGCCGGTTTTGTTCTCGAAAAAATTGCAGGCCAAGGGGCGCGAGAACAATAGCATCCTCCAGGCGTTCGGCGCGGAGCCGATCAATTATCGCGAAGTAAACGAAAGTTATCTCGCGGCTGGGCGAAAGCTGCGGCCGTTCGTCACCAACACGGTCGTTTATCTGCATCGCGCCCTGCAGCGCGAAAAGAAAATCCTGTTCGAAGGCGCGCAGGGAACTTTTCTCGACATCGATCACGGGACGTATCCGTTTGTGACGTCGTCGAACACCACGGCGGGTGGCGCCTGCACCGGCTCCGGAGTTCCGCCGCACCGGATGGATCGCGTGGTCGGCGTGATGAAGGCATACACCACGCGAGTGGGCGAGGGGGCGTTGCCGACGGAAGACGCGGGACTTGCGCGCAAACTTCACGAGATGGGCCGCGAATTCGGCGCGACCACTGGACGCGCGCGGCGTTGCGGATGGTTCGACGCTGTTGCGACGCATTACGCGACGATGATCAACGGCATCGATGAATTGGCAGTGACCAACCTCGACGGTCTCGATGGCGTCGATCCGATCCGGGTCTGCGTTGGTTATCGGTTAAATGGCAAGCGCCTCGATGTTCCACCGAGCGATGCCGCGCAATTGGAAAACTGCGAGCCGATTTACCGCGAATTTCCCGGCTGGAATAAGCCGACGCAACCGGCCCGAAAATTTTCCGAGCTGCCGTCGAATGCGCGAAGCTACGTCCGGGCGATCGCCGAACTAACCGGTGCGCCGTTACGGATCGTCAGCGTCGGTCCGACGCGCAACGAAACCATTATTTTGTAAGCATGGCTGCGGCGCTCAAACTGATTCCGCGTCACGTCGCAATTATCATGGACGGCAACGGCCGTTGGGCGAGGAGCCGCGGTCTCCCTCGGATCAAAGGCCACGAGAAAGGCGCCGAAGCGGTGCGCGAATGCGTCGAAGGCTGTGGGGAATTGAGAATCGAATTCCTCACGCTCTACGCCTTTTCGGCGGAGAACTGGCAGCGTCCGAAGACGGAAGTGTTCGCGCTCATGCGGCTCCTGGAAAAATTCCTGAAAGAAAAAACGCCGGAGCTCCTGGAAAAAAATGTCCGGCTCCAGGCGATCGGACGCCTCACGGATCTGCCGCCGAGTTGCCAGAAACAGCTTCATGATTCCATCGAACGCACGGCGGCAAACACCGGCCTCACCTTGATCCTTGCCCTCAGTTACGGCGGGCGCCTGGAGATCATCGATGGGATTAAGAGCCTTCTGCGCCAGATCGAGTCGGGCCACATCGACCGCGCGATGATCGATGTCGACATGTTCAGCAAGCATCTTTACACGCGTTATTATCCCGATCCCGAT
Source organism: Chthoniobacterales bacterium (assembly GCA_046262815.1). Taxonomy (GTDB): domain Bacteria; phylum Verrucomicrobiota; class Verrucomicrobiia; order Chthoniobacterales; family UBA10450; genus AV80. The sequence goes on from JBHELY010000046.1 coordinate 24,173, forward strand.
CTTCTCATCCGGACTTCCGGTGAAATGCGACTCTCGAATTTTCTGCTCTGGCAGCTTTCCTACACCGAGATGTACGTCACCC
>JBHELY010000047.1:0-24047 GCA_046262815.1 Chthoniobacterales bacterium
CCGATCAGCTACGCGCCGCCGAAAACGCCGAACGTGCTCGGCGCGATCGTCGCGCCCCACGGGGCGTTGAACTGACCCTGGTCGATGCCGAAAGTCAGGAGCCGCACGCCGTTCGTAGTGAATTTGCGGACGTAACCGAACCCAACGCCGGCCTCCTCATCATTACCCGAGCCGACCTTCGCGTACATCACGTAAAGCGAGCCACCAAGGTTCGTAATGTTGAATGGCGCGTAGCCGGCCGGAATCGTGGGATCGTCAAAAGGGAAATTCGCGTTTGTCTGGAGAGTGAACGTCGCGTTAAAGACGTCGATGTTGTTGTTCGCGAAATCCGCCGCGTAAATGAAATTACCCGAACCGTTGTTGGCGATGGCCAACCCTTTGTAGACATGGCCCGGCATGCTCACGACTGTTTGCGCCGCGGTGCCGGAGGAGCCATTCCACGCCGAGATGTCCCCGATCTCCGAATCAAAGATGAAAGCCGCGGCTGCGGGTGTGCCCCCGCCCGGCGGTGTGATCTGAAAGTCAGTGGTCGAATTGCGCACCACGCCGGTGGGCACCCCGGACGGGATGGTGATTGTCTGCGGGCTTGGATTGAGAACGACTGGCGCACCACCGACATCACCGCGAATGAGCTGAGCTGTGCTCGTGCCGTTGTTCGCAACCCAGAACGGGCTGCTGCTGCTCGCTGCGATCCCCCATGGGTTCACGAGCAATGGATCGAGCACTGGAGCCAGCCCCGGGATGTCCGAGAGCAACGTCGTCACCCGGTAGGCCGACCCCGGCGGAATCGTCGGGACGTCGTTCGGTGCTGTTGGTTGTTGCGCAGTAAGTCTCGGCGCCGCCAGGCCGATCAGAAACAAGACCAAGCCTGAAGGCCCGAAGAACATGCTGCCGATTCGTTTCGCGCGATTCATCGAATTGATTTGCATAGTTTTTTCCCTCCAATGCTTTCCTTTGTCCGCTCAACGCCGGGTGAACATGACGGTCTGATAATTGTGCCGACTTAGTTCCCGCAACAGCAAGACAAATTCAGTGACAACGGGGGCGCAAAACGCCATTTCCGTTTGTGCCTTTGCCGTCGCCGTTTATCGTCCGCGCGAATGAAATTTTTTGCGGCCCGGATTTTTATTTTAGCTGTCGGCCTCACCGCGTCGGCCTTCGCCGGCAATAGCGTCGTGAATCTGTCGCACTACGATCTGATGCGCGTCGATTTCGAATCGATGAAACGCGAGGGCATCGTCGCGGTGATTCACGAGGCGACTTATCCGCGTTTCGATCGCGACTCTTATTATGGAACGCGGCAGACGGCGGCTTCGCGGGCAGGTCTGCTCTGGGGCGCTTATCATTTTGGCGACGCTACCGATCCCATCCGTCAGGCGGAACATTTCCTGAACGTCGTTGCCGCGAATTGGCGCGGTCCCTCCGTTCAGCCAAGTGGCGTTTTGCTCGTGCTCGATTTCGAAAGGAACGGGCATTATCCGGGCGGCACGATGCGCGCCGATCAGGCCGCGCGTTTTGTTGAACGCATCAAACAGCGGACCGGAAAATATCCGGGCATTTACGGCAGTGAAAATCGTCTCCGCGCCGTCATGAATGCTCGCGGCGTCAGCGCGACCGACAAGGCCGTTCTCGGGAACTGTTGGCTCTGGATCGCGAACTATCATTATCCGCCGACGCCGAGTTCGCCCTGGAGTCACTGGCGGCTGTGGCAATACACCGGCGACGGCAAATGCGATCTGCGTCCGCGCTCCTCCTATCCGGTTCGCGTCGCGAACATCGCGCGAGCCGAGCGCAATATTTTTCGCGGCAGCAACGACGCCCTCGTCGCCTGGTGGCAGGAGCACGCCTGGCTCCCGGAGGAATGATGGCACACGCTAAATCGAGCGGTCCTTATGCCTGCAGCCCACGCTCGGCAGCTGTGTCCGCTTCGACGTGTCTAGCCCTATGGATCTTGCAGAGGCGGAGCAATGCGGGAAGGACGATCAGCACCAGCGGGAGGCCGAAAAGAAGGCCAGAGATGATCGCAATCGCGAGCGGTTGCTGCATGGCCGATCCTTGACCAATCCCCAACGCCAGCGGCAACAGCGCCAAAATAGCGGCGAATGTTGTCATCGCGATCGGCCGCATGCGGTTCAACCCGGCGACGATCAAACGATCGTTACTCGCCGGAAGGTCGCGGTATTCCGAGAGGTAGAAGATCGCGATTTCCGTCACGATGCCAACGATCATCGTCATGCCCATGCGCGAGGTGATGTTGAACTCCGTGCGTGTGATCCAGAGACCGAGATAAACGCCGGCCACGGCGAAGAGCGTGGTGAGCATCGTTGCAATCGCGATACGGAAAGATTCGTAAAGGAAAAGCAGGAGCAAAAAGACGAGCACGACCGCGGCGAGGAGAACGATCGTTAGACCGCGGAACGCGATTTGTTGCTGTTCGTAAAGTCCGCCGAGCACAAACGGAACATCAGGCGGCAGGGTGCCCGGTTTCTCCAGCAACGCCTTCACTTCAGCCGCAGTCGACCCGAGATCGCGCCCGCTGATCCGCGCCGTCACTGCGACCATCCGTTTCAAATTATCGCGCATAATCTCGGGCTGGCCGGTCACCGGCTTCAACGATGCAACGCGCTTGAGCGGAAAAAGATGACCGTCCGGCGCGCGCAAGAGCAAGTGTTCGATAATGCGCATCGTCTCGCGCGCCGGCCGCGGGATCCAAACCCGGATGCCAACAAGCTTCGGTCCTTTCTGAACGTTCGTGGTGACGTTTCCAGTCAGGTAATTGTTTAGCGATTTCGTGATCGCATCCGGGTCCATCCCTTCGAGCGCGGCTTTCACGCGATCGACTTCGATGTTCAAGGCGTCGCCCGCTGGGACAATCCCGCTTTTTACTTCGACGATGCCGTTGATCTTCGAAATCGCGTCGGCCACGCGCGGCGCCACTGTGCTCAGCGTCTTTTCGTCGTCGGAATAAAGCTTCACCTCGATCGGTTGCGGCACGCTGGTGAGGTCGCCGATTAAGTCTTCCATCAACTGCGCGGTCTCGATTTCCAGACCCGGCACCTGCTCCTCGATTTTGGTGCGGACATCGTCCATGACGGTTTCAATGGGACGGCGCGGGAACGGTTTCAACCGCACAAAAAAGTCGCCGATGTTCGCTTCGCTCAATCCACCGCCAAGTTGAATCCCAGTGCGTCGCGAGTAGGTCTCGACTTCGCCGGTAGATTGCAAAATGCCTTCGACCTGCCGCAAGAGGCGATCGGTTTCCGCCAGCGATGTGCCCGGCGGCGAAAGATAATCGAGAATGAAACCGCCTTCGTCCATCGTCGGCATGAAACCGGAGGTGACGTTTTTGTAGGCGACATAACCGAGGAGCAGGAGCGGAAGAACAAAGAGCAAAACGAGCCAGCGCCGCGCGAGCAATCGTTCCATCACACGGCGATAGCCTCGATGAACTCGGGTGATGAATTTGCCGCGTTCCTCACCGCCATCATCTGCGCTGAGCAAGCGCGCGGAGATGATCGGAATCGCGAGCCAGGCAACGAAAAACGAAATCACGAGGCTCGCTGCCATGGTGAGCGAAAGTGCTTTGAAGAACGCGCCGGTCACGCCGGTGAGAAAGGCGAGCGGAACGAAAATCACGATGGTCGCCGCTGAGGAACCGGCGAGCGGCGAAGTGAATTCCGCCGCCGCATCGCGGACCCGGTCGCGCGCGTGTTCCGCCGCCTCGCCTGCTTGGGCGCGAACTTTCCGGACAATTTGTTCCACCATCACGATGGCGTCGTCGATGATGAGACCGACTGCCGCGGCCATGCCGCCGAGCGTCATGATGTTGAAGCTCATCTTCAGAACGAAGAGGAGCAGAATCGTGGCGGCGAGAACTGCGGGCACCGTCAAAACCGCGATGATGGTGACCTTCCAGTTGCGGAGAAAGAGAATCAGGATGACGGCGGCCAGACCGACTCCGATCAGGACTGCATCGCGGGTGCTGTGCGCCGATGCGACGATCAGGTCGCTTTGGTCGTACCAATTCGCGACTTTGATTCCTTGTGGGATTTGTTTTTCCAACTCCGCCAGCTTGGCTTTGATTCCGGTGGCGATCTGGACGGTGTTGCCATCCGGCTGCTGATAAACCTGGAAGAGTACCGCGTCGCGACCGTCGGCGGTGACGCGCGTCCATTGCGGCTGGATCGAATCCTCGACCGTGGCGACGTCTTTCAGCAGCACGACGCCAGCCGCGCTCGAGCGGATCACCGTGCGCTCGATTTCTTCGAAACTCCGGAAACGTGTGTCCGAGATGATGAGATAAAGTTTGTCGTATTGTTCGAGGCGGCCGACGGCGACGAGCACATTCGCGGCGGAAAGAGTTTTTGCGACATCGTCCAGCGTCAGGTTGAACGACTGCAGCTTGTCGGGATTGATCGTGATCCGATATTCTTCGGTCCGGCCGCCAAGCACGCCGACAGTGGCGACGCCCGGCACGGTCGAGAGCGCGGGCCGCAAGGTGTAGAGCGCGAGATCGCGCAGCTCGACTAGCGAGCGCGAGTTCGAGGTGAGGCTGTAGGCGATGACCGGAAACACCGTCGGATTCATCCGCTCGATGTTGAAGGTCGTCCCCGCCGGCAGAGTGGAGATGATTTTGTTTACTTCCGACTCGGCCTGGAGCATGGCGGAAATCATGTCCGCGCCCCAATCGAAGTTGATCGAGATCTCGGCCGTTCCGCGGCTGGTGGTGGAACGCAATCCGCGCACGCCGGGAATCGCGCGCACCGCTTCCTCGACCGGAGTCGTCACTTCGACCGTCATCCGCTCCGCCGGGCGATCGCCAGCATCGAGACTGATGCGCACCCGGGGGAAACTGACTTGCGGAAAGAGCGCGACCGGCAGCGAAAACGTGGCGATTGCTCCAGCCAGCGCGGCCGCGCCGAGCAGGAATAAAATCGAACGCGCATGCCGCTGCGCCCACGCCGCCAGATTCATTTTGGTTGGACGACCGCGACACGCATCCCGTCCTCGAGCTCGTAATTCCCGGAGACGACAACCTGATCGCCGGGTTTGACCGCATCGGAGACGATCTGGGTTTCCCGCTCGTTTTGCAGGTCGAGCTGTACGCCAATTTTTTTGGCGTGATCTTTTTCAACGGTGAAAATTTTGAACCCGCCGCTTTCATCCGGGAGCACGGCGGACAAAGGCACGACAAGCACCTCGTTCGCAGTGCGCGCGAATTCACCGCGGACAAAACCCTCGAGCAAGAGTTTCGTGCCGGCGGGTAAAGCAACATAGACGTCGACCAGGCGCGTCGTCGGGTCGACCCGGCGCGTGACCAGCCGGACGGTCCCATCGACTTTTTTGGGCTCGGGATTGTTCACCGCAAAAATACCGATCCCTCCACCTTCTTGCAGCGCCGAGACATCCTCGGGCTCGACCCCGAGCTTCACCTCGATCTCTTCTTCCGCCACGATCTCGACGAACGGATTTCCGATTGCGACGATCTGGCCATCCTGCACATCCACCTTCGCGATCACACCGGGGATATCGGAATGAATTCGGTTGTCTCCACCGGCGCCGGCGCGCTCGAGCGCGGATAATTGCGCGTTCGCATCAGCCGCAGCTTTTTGCGCAGCGGTCACCTCCTGGTTGGTGGCGAGCTTTAGATTGAAACGCTGCTGCGTCTGTTTCAGCCCCTGCTCGGCGCTTTGCATGGCGCTGCGCGCCTGCTGCACTTGCAACTGCGCCGCGGCGCTCGGCTCGATCTCGATCAGCGGATCGTTTGGCCTAACGAATTGTCCCGGAGCAACGAGAATATGGCGCACCCGGGCCTCGAACGCGACTGAGACGGAATGCGTTTTTCCCGGTTGCGCCACGACACTGCCGTAGGCCGTGATCTTTTCGGAGATCGTTTTCCGTTCTACCGGGCGCACCTCGACCCGCACGATTGGCTCCGGCTTTTTCTCCGCCTCGCCGCCGCCAAAGTGTTCCCACGCGCAGCGGCCGAGAAAAAACAGCACAAGCAAAAGTCCCGCGCCGATGAGAATTCGAGTCAATCTTTTCATCGCAGACGCACGGCGCGATTTGTCGGCAGAAAGCGCCCCGAGGCGGTCTCCAGCGTCGTCTCGGCTTCCAATAGTTGTTCCTTCAATTTGACGATTTGCACCCGTTTCTGGAGCAGGCTGTTGCGCGCCGCATAATAGGCGAGCACTTCGGTGTTGCCTTGCTCCATCGCTTCACCGGCGGATTTCACCAGCTGTTCGAAAATCGGCAGTGCCTGTTCGGCCGCAGTGATCTGTCGGTTGAGCGAGCGAATATCCGCCACCGCCGTTGCGATGTCGGATTTCGCTTCGAAGACGCGTTGATGATATTCGTCGAGCAACCTCTGGCGGGTCGCGCGTTCCGTCGCGAGCACTCCCTGGTTGCGATCGAAAATCGGAACGTCCGCGGTGATCGCGAACCCTTCCGTATGCACGTTCGTGGTGTCGCTCGCTTTGGCGAAGCCGAGAGAAATTCTTGGAAACTGCGCCATGATCGCGGCCCGCACCATTGCGTCCTGGCTGCGATAGCCCTGTTGCAGGCCTAACAAGTCGAGCCGCCGCTCTTCCAATCCGTGCGCGAGCTGTTCTGCGCTGCCGACCTCGAGATGCGAGGGCAATCCGATCCCCGCTCGCAACCGGACTTCTGCTTCTGGCGGAAGACCGAGTGTGCGTTTCAAGACCAACTGCTGCTTTTGCAGTTCCTGCTCGAGACCGAGGGCAGTCGCGAGCGCGTCCTGACTGGCACTTTCCGCCGCTGCGTAGTCGATCACGGTTTTTTCGTGGGCCTCGAGTGCGCGCTGCAATGTCTTCGCGCTCTCGGCTAACTCGCCTGCAGCCTGGCGCGCGCTGCCGGCCTGTTCGCGCAATCCAATCACGCGATAGACCGCCGTCCGCGCCATCTCGGCGGTTTGCCATTCGGTCCACGCGATATCGAGATCGACCGACCGCAGGTTCGCCCGCGCCGCGATCTCTCGGGGAATGAGTGGAAGCAACGAAGTCACTTCCCAACCGGCGGTGAAGTTGTAGGCCGTCTGCGTTCCAGCGGTGTTCCCGCCGGTAACGTAATCGCGGCTATACGTCACCGATGGATTTGGCAGCACGCCGGCCTGGATAACCTGCGCAACCGCCAGCCCGCGCCGCGCGCGCGCCGAACGCAGCGCCGGATTCAGATAGGTCGCAATGATCGCTGCTTCATCCGGCCCGATCCCGCCCCGTAAATCGAACGGGATCGGTTCGAGACGCATCTCCGGCATCCGCGTCGCCGGAATGCGCAACGTAGAAACGTACGGCGCATCCGATTGCGCAGCGAGCGGCGGAACGCTCCCGCCGCAGAGCGCGAGCGCAACAAAGATCGATCCGCGCCGCACATTTCTCCTCAACACAACGTCTGCACTCGCTCCATTCGTTGAAGTATTCGGAGGACAGAATAGCTGTCAGCTTACTTCTTTGCCTTCTTGTCCGCGGCGGCTTCCCGGGCCTGATCATGCGGGGTTTCCACCTGCACGCTAGCGATCTTGCCCGTCTTCGCATCCACCTGCACTTCGGTGATGTTCTTCGAGTGCGGCATCGCGATATCGAACGACCAGATCAAAAGGCCGTGCTCTTTTTCCAACTCGCCCGCGGTGATGTTGCCGTTCGGCACTTTCGCGAGCGCGATTTGTTCCGCCTGTTGGCGAGTGATTTTCGTTTCCTTGAGCAGTTGCGCATCGGTTTCTTCGATAGCCAGCAACGGCGAAGCGGCCAGGGCGGCAAACGTGAACGCGAGCAGAAGAGTCTTATACCGTTTATTCATATTGGATCCGAGGTTACGCGGCCAAGCTGTCGATACCCGTTCACCTCCGTTACATCTTTGTTATCTGCGGGCGGCGTCTCGCACTGCGATCTTTTTCCATTAGAATGCCGCGTGCGCGTGCTGGTGGTGGAAGACGAAAAGAAGCTGGCCAGCTTTTTGCGCAAGGGACTCGCCGAAGAAAATTTTATCGTCGACCTGTCGCACGATGGCGCGGAAGCGCTGGAACGCATCCTGACCAATGGCTATGACGCCATCGTTCTCGATATCATGTTGCCGAAACGCGATGGCCTCAGCGTTCTCCGCGAGATGCGCCGGCAGCATATCAACGCCCCGGTTCTCCTGCTCTCGGCCCGCGGGAACGTGAACGAACGGGTGGAAGGCTTGAACCTCGGAGCGGATGATTACCTGCCTAAGCCATTTTCGATCACCGAGGTCGTGGCGCGAGTGCGAGCGTTGTTGCGCCGCGCTTCTGGCGAACATGCGACTGTAATGCAGGTCGCCGACTTGTCGCTCAATGTCATTACCCGGGAGGCCACCCGTGCTGGCAGGAAAGTTGAGCTGACCAATCGCGAGTTTGCATTGCTTGAATATTTGATGGCTCATCCCGGCAAGGTCATCACCAAAACCGCGCTCTGCGAACATGTTTGGGAACATCATTTCGATACCGGCACCAACGTGGTCGAGGTCTGTATCCAACGGCTGCGACGCAAGGTCGACGAAGGCCATTCGCACAAGTTGCTCCAGACGATTCGCGGCACCGGCTACGCGATCCGCGAAGAGAAATGAAAATTAAAACCCTCCGCGGCCGACTGACTCTCTGGTCCGTCGGCTTCGTCACCGGCGCGCTCTTGTTGTTTGGCGCCGGCGCCGCCTGGAACCTCCGCCGGGAAATGGTCGAGAACCTGGATGAAGAAATCGAAACGGAGGCGAGCGATTTTTTCTCCGGGATCAAACAGCAAGGCGTGAATTGGGTCGATCCGCGCAGTGTCGAGGCGCTATTCGACCAGTCGAAACGCTTCCATTATGTGGACATCCACGACGGCTCGGGACGGTTGCTTTATCGTTCACCGAATCTCGAGAACCAGAACGTGTTTCCGATTACGCCCAGCCAGCAACTGCGCGAAGTGACCTGGAATGGGCGCACGCTGCGCTTCGGTGTTTTTGCGGAAAACGGAATCATTCTCGCGCTCGGGAAAGACACCGAAGAAACAAGCGAAACCCTCGGGCAACTTGCCACCGCCTATCTTCTCGCGCTTCCGGTCGTCGCGATCGTCGTCGGGCTCGGCAGCTGGTTCATCGCTCATCGGGCCGTCGCCCCGGTGAAGGCGATCGCTGAAAGGGCCGAGACCATTTCCGCTTCCGATCTGCATCAGCGGATCCCCGAGCCCCGTTTGCCTAACGAGATCGGTCATCTGACTCATGTCCTGAATGCCATGTTCGACCGCTTGCAGCGCAGCTTCGAACAGGTCACGCGCTTTACTTCCGACGCATCGCACGAATTGAAGACGCCGCTCGCCCTGATGCGCGCCCAATTGGAAACGAGCTTGAACAGCGGCGAGGTTCCCACGGCGCAACGCCGGTTGTTGGCCGATTTGATCGAGCAATGTTCGCAGCTCTCCCAGATCGTGGATGGTCTGCTCTTTCTCTCTCGCGCGGACGATCGCCGTCTCGTCCTGGAACAGAGCGCCGTCGATCTTGTCGCGCTCGCGCACGAGCTGAAAGAAGACGCGGAGATCCTGAGCGCGGAACCCGGGCTTTCGCTGCAATGGAATCTGCCGGAGCACCTGGTGGTGCGCGGCGATATTCGCCTTCTCCGCCGCGCGGTCATGAACCTGATCGATAACGCAATTAAGTACAATCGTCGCGGTGGCAAGATCGCCGTCGCCGCTTCATCCACTGGCGAAAACGCCGTCCTTTCGGTTCGCAACACCGGGCCCAGGATTCCGGACGCGGCGCGCGGAGAAATCTTTGAGCGTTTCCACCGCGGCGATCTCGCGCACGGTGAAGGTTCCGGCGGGCACGGTCTCGGGCTGAGCATCGCCCGGGAAATTGCGCGCGCCCATGGCGGCGACGTCACGCTCGTCTTTTCCGAAGCAGAGTGGACTGAATTTTGCCTCGTCCTTCCCAGCACCATCTAACAAGTTTTCGCCTCGGCCCCGAAGAATGTCGGGCCAGCGGCTAACGAGCGAGCTCGGCGCACGACACGGTTATTCGCCCGGGCTGTAGACCAAAATCTTAAACGTGCCCGGAAGAATTGGCGGACGCTGCGGCTTACCATCGGCCGCAGGGGATGGCGGCGGACCGAACTTCGCGCTCGCGAGATAAATGCGGTGCGATGAACCATCGAGCGTCATTGTGCGCGCGCTTTTCTCCGTCTGCAGCGTCTGCACGACGCTGAGTTTATCGGACGTTTCTTCTTTCGCGATCGTCACCGTGCCGTCGCCGCACGACGCGAAGGCGAGTTGCGTTTGCGGATCAAACTCGCACGCATCCACGCCCGCTCCGATCGGCACGTTGCCAAGGACTTTGCCGGTCTCGCTATCCATCATCACCATCATCTTGTTGTGACAACCAAGGAACAAACGGTGATGCGCACTATCGAACGCCATCCCGCTCGGCTCCTCGCCCGGCGCGAGCGGCCACGTCGCGACGATCTCGTGCTTCGCGGTATCGATCGCCACGACCTCGCTCTTGTCTTCGATGTTGCAGTAAACGCGATTCGCTTTCGCATCGCCCGCTGCAAATTCCGGTTTGCCCGGTAGTGGAATCGTCGCCGTCACTTTGCCGCTCTTCGCATCGATCACCGTCGCGGATTTTCCGCGCCCGTTGAAGGCATAGACCTCGGCGCGACCCGGCTCATACAAAATCGCGTCGGGATTTTCGCCGGCTTCCACCTTCGAGATTGTGCTGAGCGTCTTTAGATCGACGACGCTCACTTTCGATTCGCGGCCGTTCGAAGAAAATCCGCGCTGCAGTTCGGCCGCGACCGCAAATCCATGGACACCCGATGTATCGCCGATTTCTCCTGTGACCACATTCTTGTCCAAGTCGACCACCACGACCTTGGTAGCATGGGTTACGTAAAGACGGCGCGCCGCGGCGTCCACGCTCAGGTAATCCCAACCGCCGTCGCCGCCGATCGGGATTTCATTCAGGAATTTGTAGGCATCGCTCGCCGTCGCGTTCTGCAGCGCGATCGCGCCGCTTACCATCAACACCGCCAGTCGTAGTCGCATTCGCAACTGCTACGCCGATTCTCGCGCAATGCTACTTCCGCAGATGTTTCGCCGACCGGCCGCGCAGGACGGAGAGAATCTCCGCGACGCAGCTGACCGCGATCTCCGCCGGAGAGTCCGCGCCAATATCGAGGCCGAGCGGCGCGTAAACTCGCGCCAGCTTTTCCTCCGATACGCCACGCTCCCGAAGCCGATCGAACACACTCAGCACTTTTCTCCGGCTCCCGATCATGCCGATATATCCAGCGCCATTTTGTTCGATTGCCGCCGCCAGCGCTTCGCAATCGATCTCGTGATTCCGGCTCACCATCACGAGCGCTTCATCGTTTCGCCACGGACGGGACGCGATGAAGTCGCGTGGCGCACAATCCGAAATCCCAACAACGGCTGGCGGAAGATCGGCGATCAATTCGCCGCGATCATCAACGACAGTGACGAAGAGGCCGCACTCGGCGGCGAGCTTCGCGATGGCCCGGGCGCAATGGCCGGCTCCGATCAGATAAAGCGCCTCGCCACCGATCTTCGGTTCGATGAACACCGTGACCTCGCCGCCGCAGATCGCGCCGAATGAATCCGTTTCGCCTTCGCGCAGCGGATAAGTTTTTAGCAACGGCTTTCTCTTTCCCATCGCCGCCTGCGCCTCCGCGATCACGAGCGATTCAAACTTCCCGCCGCCGATCGTCCCGCTGATCCGCCCGTCCGCATAGACGAACATTTTCGAGCCTGGCGCGCGGGGCACCGACCCTGTGGTAGCAGCGACCGTCACGACCGCGAACGGTTTTCGTCCGCTGCCGCCGGCCTCAGTCATGGCGCGTCACGGTCGCCCTGATGTCGCCGTGCGGTTCGTCCGTCGGAACAAACACCTCGTTCTTATTCTCCAGGCCGAACGGCGCCAGGTTGATGAGCAGGCAATGCTTGTTCGGCATCGCGAGATCGAGTTCTGAAATTTCCGGACACGCCGCCAGCGCCGCTTCGCCCATCTGGAAAAGCGTCGTCTGCGCCGACGGACTGTAGTTGTTCGCGAACACTTTCAGCATCGCGGACAGGATCGCGTCGTTCGCGCGATTGTAATCGGCCGGCTGGTCTTTGAACGTCCAGGTCGAGCTGAACGATGTCGCCAAAATCCGGTCGGCCGTTTCCGGCAGCGTCGTGAACTCGTCCTTCGGATAATTTTCAAAACCGGACCCGGTTGATTTCAAAATAACCAGGTCGCGAATTCCAGAACAGACGGTTTTCGCCGTTCTGTCGCAAGTCACCTGCGTAAACATTCGGCCTTCGCTCCCGGCCTGGAACGAGTGCGGATGCGGCGCGCCATCCACCGCCAGTCGCTCCCACCGTCGCTCCGCGATTTCGATTTGCGCCTCGCGCACCTGCGAATAACGCGACACAAAATGTTCGCCGAGAATGAGCCCGAACCGCTCGATCTGGGGCCCGAGATGTTGCCGCGCGAAAACGTTGATCGTGTTCTTGATCGTGTCGGTCGGGACGACCTTCGTGTTGTCGCCGCTCGTGTAGGACGACTCGAAATCGCCCTTCAGCCGGGCGGCGACGTCGAGGTCCTTCAAAGTATGGACCGGTCCATCGCGCAGGATTTTCAGGACGCGCACCCGCGCTTTGCCGTATTGATGAGCAGTCAGCTTCGCCATTGCGTCCGAGGATTAATTCATTTACTCCCACAAGGCGATGCCAAAGCTGGCCGAGTTGAATGCCATGGATCGCGTGGAGTTTGTCCGCGTCGTCGGACCGGTCTTCGAGCATTCGCCGTGGGTTGCGGCGCGGACTGAAGTGCAGCGCCCGTTTTCTTCAGGTGAAGCGCTCCACGCCGCGCTCGTCGCAACCGTCGAGAAAGCCAGCGACGAAGAGAAAATTTGTTTGATCCGCGCGCATCCGGATCTGATCGGCGATGGCGAGTTGACGGCTGCCTCCAAAGGCGAACAAGCCAGTGCCGGTCTCCAGGACGCGACTCCCGAAGAAGCGAAACAGTTCTGCGAATTCAACCGCCAGTACCGAGGGCGCTTCGGATTTCCCTTCGTTATCTGCGCGCGATTGAATAAGAAGGATGCGATCGCGCGCGCCTTTCCGGTTCGACTGCGGAATGCGCGTGAGAAGGAAATCGAAACCGCTTTGGAGGAAATCTCGAAAATCGCCGAGCTGCGCCTGAAGGATTTGGTTCAATGAGCGCGCTGACCACCCATGTCCTCGACACGATGCGCGGCCGTCCCGCGGCCGGCATGAAGGTCGAGCTTTGGTCCGTCGATCCATCGAAGCTGCTCAAGAGCGTGACGACGAATTCCGATGGCCGGACTGATACGCCGCTTCTCTCCCGAGAAGAAATGGCGGCGGGAACCTTCGAGCTAATTTTTTTCGTCGGCGATTATTTTGGCGAACGCCGCTTCCTCGATCGCGTCCCGGTTCGATTCGCTATCGCGGACGCGACGGCGAAATATCACGTGCCGCTGCTCGTCTCGCCGTGGGCCTACAGCACCTACCGCGGAAGCTGAGGTGAATCCAGGCGATCAAAAAGCGACGGCGCCGGCCGGCCTCGTCGATCTCGCCGCGGAACGGGTCGGCGGGAAAGCCGTCATCGCGAACGACGAGTTCTTCGCCGAAAAAGAGAACCTGCTAAAGCCCGGCCGCGGAATTTTCATCGCGGACAAGTACACTGATCGCGGCAAGTGGATGGACGGCTGGGAAACGCGACGCCGCCGAACGCCGGGGCACGATTGGTGCGTCGTGCAGCTCGGATTGCGCGGCATCATCAAACAGGTCGACATCGATACGAACCATTTTCTCGGCAATCATCCGCCGTTCGCCTCGCTCGATGCCGTCTGCCTAACGAACGGATTGCCGGACGAAATCAACACGCTTTCCTGGACGCCGATCCTCGACAAGTCGCCGCTGAATCCTGGTTCGCAAAACCTGTTGGCGATTTCGAACGTCCAGATCTGGACTCATGTCCGGCTCAATATTCTCCCCGATGGCGGCGTGGCGCGGCTGCGTGTTTACGGCATCGTCGTTCCGGACTGGAGCAAGGTGAAACCGGGCGAGCTCGTCGATCTGGCGGCTGTCGAGAACGGCGGAGTGCCGCTCGCCTGCAGCGACATGTTTTTCAGTTCGATGAACAACCTGATCATGCCCGGCCGTTCCGAGAACATGGGCGACGGCTGGGAGACGAAACGGCGGCGCGGTCCCGGCTATGACTGGATCATTCTCAAACTCGGGTTGCCCGGAACGATTCGAAAAATCGAAGTCGACACGAACCACTTCAAGGGTAACTACCCCGACACGTGCTCGATCGAAGGCTGCTTCGCGCCCGGCGCGTCGATCGAAGATCTCGGGACTGTTCAATGGCGCGAGATTCTGCCGAAAACGAAATTGCAGGCCGACACGCGCCATTTTTTCGAGCGCGAACTTTTGATGATCGAGAACTGCACGCATGTTCGGCTCAATATTTATCCGGACGGCGGCGTCAGCCGGTTGCGCGTTTGGGGAACGGCTGAACAATGACGAAGCACGAATGACGAATGACGAAGGAATGTCGAAGCCCGAATGACGACAAGCTTCCCCTTCGAGCTTCGTCATTCGGACTTCCTTCGTCATTCGTCATTCGGATTTCGTCATTTTGCCCATGAGCGACTTCGACGTTCTCGTGCGCGGACCCGAGCGCGACCTTGGCATTAGCGAGGGGAAATTCGTCGCTCTTGGCCCTGACCTGACGGGCAGCGCAAAGCGCGAGATCGACGCTCGCGCGCTTGCCGTCTTTCCCGGCGTGATTGACGCGCATGTGCATTTCAACGAGCCGGGCCGGACGGAATGGGAAGGGTTCGACACTGGCTCTCGCGCGGCTGCGGCGGGTGGAACAACGACCGTGTTTGAGATGCCGTTGAATGCGCATCCGCCGACCACGCACCGTGAAAGCTTCGAATTGAAGCGGGCCGCCGCCGAATCCAGCTCGCAAGTCGATTTCGGTCTCTGGGGCGGACTCGTTCCCGGAAACTTGTCGGACTTGGAGCTGCTGCGCGACTGCGGCGTCGTTGGGCTGAAGGCGTTCATGTGCAATAGCGGCATCAGCGATTTCGCGCACGTCGATATACCGACCTTGCGCGGCGGAATGAAACGCGCCGCCGAACTCGATCTCCTCGTCGCGGTCCACGCTGAATCGGAAGAGATAACGAGCGCGTTGACTGGAGCCGCTCGGGCCGCGGACAGGAATGGAATTCGCGACTACTTGAATTCACGACCCATTGCCGCCGAGCTCGAGGCCATCCGCTGCGCGATCGACCTTGCCGCTGAAACCAGCTGCCGGCTTCACATCGTTCACGTAAGCTGCGGAGCCGGCGTCGCGCTTGTGGCAAAAGCGCGCGCGAAGGGAATCGATGTGTCTTGCGAGACGTGTCCGCATTATCTCCTGCTCACGGAAGAGGACATGGAACGGCTCGGTGCTGTCGCGAAGTGCGCGCCGCCGCTTCGGTCAGCCGACGAACAAGTCGGGCTTCGCGGCCGGCTGGGGGACATCACGACTATCGGCTCCGACCATTCGCCTTCGCCGCCGGAAATGAAGCAGCGAGAAAATTTCTTCGATGTCTGGGGCGGCATCTCGGGATGCCAGCATCTGCTGCCATTGTTACTCGATGCCGGAATCTCGGTAGCTGAGATTCGCCGCCTAACGAGTGGTCATGTCGGGTCACGGTTCCGCGTTTCCGCGAAAGGCGCGATCGCCCTGGGGAAAGATGCCGACTTCACCCTGGTCGATCTCAACGCGACAAACGTCATCACTCCCGAATCGCTTCATTACCGTCACAAACAAAGCCCGTACATCGGCCGCACCCTTCGAAGCCGCGTCCGGCGCACATTTTTGCGCGGACAAACGATCTTCGAGGATGGTAAGTTCGCCGCCCGGCCGATGGGAAGATTGGTGCGGCCAGATTTATCGTGAGCGAACCACACAGCTTTGAGCCGGACGAGATCGCGCGAATCAGCGCGGCGTTGAGCGACGCCAACAAGGCGTTCATGCGCTATTACCCGGGCGAATCGAATCGGCGCCAGGCCGTGCACACGGTTTACGGCGGCGCCCATCTCTTTCGCGCGGACTCGGCCCAAAAGCTCGGGATGGTTGCCTTGCGCTCACTCGAGGAATATGCGCCGGACGCGAAGACGCTTGCCGGCGCGATCGGTATCGACGCTAGCGAAAAAATCTACGCGCGCATCGTCGAGAAATTGCGTCGCGAGCCGCTCGAAGATTTCCGGCTCGATTTTGAGGACGGTTACGGTAATCGACCTGACGAAGAAGAGGATGGCCACGCGGCTTCCGCGGCCGGCGAAGTCGCGCGCGGTCTCGCCGCCGGCACGCTCCCGTCCTTCATCGGCATTCGCATTAAGCCGCTGAACGAAGATCTGCGCGGCCGCAGCATTCGCACTCTCGACATTTTCATGACGTCGCTGTTGCGCGAGACCACGGGCAAATTGCCCGCGGGATTTGTCATCACCGTCCCGAAAATTCAGTTGCCGGAGCAAATGACGGCCGCGGTGCGTTTCTTCGAGATTCTCGAGCGGAAAAACAATCTCGAGCCCGGCACATTGAAGATCGAGCCGATGATCGAGACGCCACAGGCGATCATCAATCGCGACGGCCGGCTCGGTTTACACTCGCTGGTCGATGCGGCGGAAGGACGCTGCGGCAGCATTCATTTTGGCGTCTACGATTACACCGCGTCCTGCGGAATCACCGCCGCGTATCAGGCGATGCGGCATCCGTCCTGCGATTTCGCCCGTCAGGTCATGCTCGTTTCGATGGCCGGCACCGGCATTCATCTTTCCGACGGCGCAACGAATATTCTCCCGGTCGGCCCGCATCGCGCGAGCGAAGGCAAACCGCTGACCGACGATCAGCTCCGGCAAAATCGCGAGGCCGTTCACGGCGCATGGCGGCTCGGGTTCGACGACAATATGCATTCACTCCGAAACGGTTTCTTCCAGGGCTGGGACCTGCATCCGGCGCAGTTCGTCACGCGTTACGCCGCCGTTTATCATTTCTTTCTCGGCAGCCTCGAAAGCGCCTCGAACCGACTGAAGACCTTTGTCGAGAAAGCAGCGCTCGCTTCGCTTTTCGGCGATGTTTTTGATGACGCCGCGACCGGCCAGGGTCTGCTGAATTTTTTCCTGCGCGGCATGGCGTGCGGCGCGATCACGGAAAAAGAAGCGCTCGCGACCGGTCTCAGCCTCGAGGAAATTCGCTCGCGTTCTTTCCTGAAAATTCTGCTCGGCCGGCGAAAACAAAAATGAGCGCGATCGAGTTTCGACTGAACGGCGAGCCCGTCCGGGTCGATTCGGTCTCGCCCAACATGACGTTGCTGGAATGGCTGCGGACCAATGGTCTGACCGGTTCGAAGGAAGGCTGCGCGGAAGGCGATTGCGGCGCCTGCTCGGTTGCGATTGTCGATCGCGATGCGCGCGGCAAACGTTGCTACCGCGCCATCAATAGTTGTCTCGTGCCGCTGCCGCTCATGGCCGGCCGCGAGATTGTTTCCGCCGAAGGCGTCGCGTGTCCGCGAATGCATCCCGTGCAAAAAGCGATGGTCGAGAATTTCGGATCGCAATGCGGCTATTGCACGCCCGGCTTCATCATGTCGCTCTTTGAAGGCTATTATCGCAAGGACCTCAAGACCGCCGCGCAGCTCGACGAACAACTTTGTGGCAATCTCTGCCGCTGCACCGGCTACCGTCCGATCCGTGATGCCGCGGCGGACGCCTTCGCGCAACGCAACCGCGCCGATGAATTCGACGCGCAACTCAAGACGGCGAAAGCGAAGCTGAAAGCGGCGCGATACAATTTCGCCGGCGAAACTTTCCTGCGCCCGACTTCGCTCGAAAAATTGTTCCGCGCCATGGCGGAACGTCCGGAGGCGCGACTGATCGCGGGTGCAACCGATCTCGGGTTGGAGATCACGAAACGTTTTCAACGTTTTCCGACGCTAATTTCCATCGAGGCCGTCGCGGAATTGAACCAGATCAGTTCCACCGACACCGAGTGGCAGATCGGTGCTGCAACCACTCTGACGAAGCTCGATGATCTCCTCGGCGCTGAGTTTTCCGAGATCCGGCAAATGCTTTCCGTCTTCGGCTCGCGCCAGATCCGTAATCGCGCCACGCTGGGCGGGAATCTTGTCACCGCATCACCGATCGGCGATTCCGCGCCGGTCTTACTTGCTCTGGACGCGACCGTCGTGATCGCTTCAGCCACCGGCGAACGCATTCTGCCGCTCGACGAATTCTTCGTCGCCTACCGCAAAACCGCGTTGCAAGCCGGCGAAGTCTTGAAGTCGATCATCATCCCGCGACCCCAACCCGGCACCCAAACGCGGCGCCATTTTTACAAAGTTTCGAAACGCCGGGAGATGGACATCAGTACGGTCGCAGGCTGCTTTGCGGTCACGCTGGACGAAAGCGGAACAATAACGAAAGCGCGGCTGGCTTATGGCGGCGTTGCAGCCTTGCCCGTTCGCGCGAAGAAAACTGAGGCGGCGCTCGTCGGAAAGCGGTGGAGCGATTCAACGTGCCAAGAGGTCGTTCCGATTCTCGAGAACGAGTTCACTCCCATTTCCGACGTGCGCGGCAACGCAGCTTACCGGCAGCGGGTGATTACGAATCTGCTTCGCAAATTTTTCGCGCAGAAACAAACCGCAATCGCGGACAAGAAAATCACGCGTTTCCTCTCACCGCGACCAGACGCGCCGCAGCCGCATGAAAGCGCGCACAAGCACGTCACCGGCGAAGCGATCTACGTCGACGACGTCGCCCAGTCGCAAGCCATGCTCGAGGTCTGGCTGGTCTGTTCGCCGCATGCGCACGCGAAAATTTTGCGGCGCGATGCCGCGGACGCTCGGGCAATGCCGGGCATCAATGCGGTGTTGCTCGCCGAAGATGTTCCAGGCCTGAACGACGTCGGGGCTGTCCGCCACGATGAAATTCTCCTCGCGGACGACGAAGTTCTTTATCACGGACACATCGTCGCGCTTGTCGTCGGGGAAACGCAGGAGCTTTGTCGCGCCGCCGCGGCGAAGATCCTCGTCGAGTACGAACCGCTGCCGCCCATTTTCACAATCGAGAACGCAATTGAGGCCGGCAGTTTTCACAGCGACCCGCATTTTATTCGTCGTGGCGAAGCATCATCGGCGCTCGCTCACGCGCCGAAAACTCTCGAAGGCGAGCTGTCGTTCGGCGGCCAGGACCATTTTTATCTCGAGACGAACGCGGCCTGGGCTGAGGCCGGCGAAGACGGCACAGTCTTCATCAGTTCCTCGACTCAACATCCATCAGAAGTGCAGCACATCGTCGCCCATCTGCTCGACCTGCCGATGCACAGCGTGGTCGTCGAATGCCCGCGGATGGGCGGCGGATTCGGAGGAAAAGAAACGCAGGCCGCGATGCTGGCTTCGCTGGCCGCACTTGCCTCGACAAAAACGAAACGCAAAGTCCGCGTTCGTTTCAATCGCGACCAGGACATGATGATCACCGGGAAACGCCATCCGTTTCTCGGAAAGTTTCGCGTCGGGTTTGATGAAAACGGGATGCTGCTCGCGGCGAAGATCGATTTGTTCTCGAACGGCGGCTGGTCACTCGATCTTTCCCGCGCCATCACGGACCGGGCGCTGTTTCATCTCGATAACGCCTATTACATTCCGAACGTCGAATTCAGCGGACGCGTCGTGAAAACGAATCTCGCGTCCAACACCGCCTTTCGCGGATTCGGCGGGCCGCAGGGGATGCTCGTCATCGAAGAGATCATCGATCGCGTCGCGCGCGCGACCGGTCTGGCGCCGGAAGTCGTCCGGGCGCGGAATCTGTATCGCGACACGGGCGAAACGAACACGACCCATTACGGACAGGAGATCGAGGACAATCGCATTCAGCGCATCTGGCGTGAGTTGACCGAGTCGAGCGAATTCGCATCGCGCCGCGAAGAGTTGGCAAAATGGAACCGCGAACATCCGCAGCGGAAACGCGGGATGGCGATGACGCCGGTGAAGTTCGGAATCTCTTTCACGACGACGCACCTGAATCAGGCCGGCGCGCTCGTCCTGCTTTACCAGGATGGCACCGCGCAGGTGAACCACGGCGGCACCGAAATGGGGCAGGGCGTTTACACGAACATCGCGCTGATCGCCGCGCGAGAGCTCGGACTCACGCCCGATCGCGTTCGGGTGATGGCGACGCGGACCGACAAGGTGCCGAACACGTCCGCGACTGCTGCGTCATGCGGCACGGACTTGAACGGCGCCGCCGTCAAAAACGCGTGCGACACTTTGCGCGCGCGGCTTCTGCCGTTCGCCGTTGAAATGCTTTCCGAAAAAGTCAGCAGCGCGGTTCCGGCAGAGCGGATCGTTTTCAACGATAACATGGTGATCGATCCCGGGAATCCCGCGGCCGGATTTCCATTCGCCGAGCTTCTCCAACGCGCCTATTTCGCGCGGACGAGTTTGAGCGCGACCGGCTTCTATCGCACACCCGACATTTATTATGATCGCGAGACCGGCCGCGGAAAACCGTTCCATTATTTCGCAGTCGGCGCGGCCGTCAGCGAAGTGGAGGTCGATGGATTTACTGGCATGACGCACATCCGCCGCGTCGATATTCTGCATGATGTTGGCGACGCGATTAACCGCGGCGTCACGCTCGGACAGGTCGAAGGCGGTTTTGTTCAGGGCGCCGGCTGGCTCACCAACGAAGAGCTGGTTTGGGATTCCGAGGGCCGGTTGCTCACTCACTCGCCCGACACTTATAAAATCCCGGCCGTTGGCGATACGCCGGACATTTTCAATGTCGCGTTTCTTTCCGGCGCGACGCAATCCAACGTCGTTCACGGAAGCAAAGCCGTCGGTGAACCGCCGTTGATGCTCGCGATCTCCGTCCGCGAAGCAATTCGTGATGCGGTCGCCGCGTTCGGAAAATCGGAAGGCGAAGTGCCGCTCGCTTCACCCGCGACCTGCGAAGCGATCTACAACGCAATCCATTCTCGAACTTCGTCCACGACGCCGGCAGAGACGCCCGAACACGCCGTCGCCGATGGGGTCTTGTCGTGAAAGACATTCAACACAAGTTGAGTGTCGCCCGCGGCGAAGAACCGGCGGAGTTGCTTTTCAAGAACGCGCAGCTCGTCAATGTCCTCAGCGGCGAGATTCACGAAACGAACGTTGCCGTCGATGATGGCCGCGTGATCGGCTTCGGCGATTACGAAGCGAAGGAAACCATCGACATTGCCGGCGCCTATCTTGCGCCGAGTTTGATCGACGGACATTTCCACGTCGAAAGCACGATGGTCACGATCCCGGAGTTTGCCCGCGCGGTCGTTCCTCATGGCACCGGCGCGATGGTCATCGACCCCCACGAATACGCCAACGTCCTCGGCATGGATGGCATTCGTTACGTGCTCGAATCGAGCAAGAATCTCCCGATCGATTTTTTTATCATGCTGCCTTCCTGTGTGCCGGCGACGCATTTGGAAACCGCGGGCGCGCGTTTTACCGCCGACGATCTGGCGTTCATGATGTCGGACGATCGAATCGCGGGCGTGGCCGAGCTGATGAATTATCCCGGCGTGTTTCTCGGGCACGAGAGCGAGCTGGCCAAAATCGAGGCGGGTCGCGGCAAGGTGATCGATGGGCATGCGCCCGGATTGCGTGGGAAAAACCTGAACGCTTATGCGCTGGCCGGGGTTCGCTCCGATCACGAAAGCACGGAGCTGGAGGAAGCCCGCGAAAAATTGCGGCTCGGAATGCACCTGCTCGTGCGCGAAGGCAGCACCGAACGCAACCTCGAACACATCATCGCGCTGGTCACGCCGCAGAATTCCGCCAATTGCTCTTTTGCGACCGACGACAAGCTGCCGGGCGATCTCGTGCACGAAGGCCACATCGATCACTCGATCCGGAAAGCCATCGCGCTCGGCGTGCCTCCGGTGACCGCGATCCAGATGGGAACGATCAACACCGCTCGTTACTACCGGCTCAAAAATCAGGGCGCGATCGCGCCGCGTTATTGGGCGGACTTCATCGTCGTGGACGATTTGCCGGAGTTTAAAGTCCGGCGCGTTTACAAGAAAGGCGCTCTCGTGGCAGAGAACGGAAGGTATCTCAATACCGCCAGTCCGGCTACGGACCAGCCACGGAGCACGATGAACCTGAGTTATCGTGCACCCGCCGATTTCGAAGTGCGGGTTCCGCAAAATGGAATTGCGAAAAGGATCCGCGTCATCGAAATCGTCCCGCACCAGATCGTGACCAGAGAAGTTTTCGTGGCGCCGACCTTGGCGGGCGGGAAAATCGTTTCCGATCCCGAGCGCGACATTTTGAAACTCGTGGTCGTCGAACGCCATCGCGCCACCGGCAATGTCGGCGTGGGATTTGTTCGCGGCTTCGGCCTCAACCGCGGGGCGCTCGGGTCCACCGTCGCGCACGATGCCCACAACGTCGTTGTTGTCGGCGTGACTGATTCGGACATTGTCGCGGCCATTCGAGCGCTCGAAGAAATGCGTGGCGGTCAGGTTGCGATCGCGGATGGAAAAATCGAAGCGTCGCTTCCGTTGCCCATCGCCGGTCTCGTTTCGGATCAGCCGCTCGAAATTGTGATTCAAAAAATCACCGAGCTGAAGTCCGCGGCGGCGCGCTTCGGTTCCGCGCTCGACGCGCCCTTCATGTCGCTCTCGTTCCTCAGTCTGTCGCCGATTCCCGCCTTGAAACTCACCGACCAGGGCTTGGTCGACGCCGTGAATCTCAAACTAACAACCCTGGTCGCCGACTAACCGAGCGCCATGCCTGATCCCACCAATGATGACGCGCAGCGCGCGCACTGGATGAACGAAGCGATCGGGCTCGCGCGCGCGGGAATGCGCGAACACGGCGGCGGGCCGTTCGGCGCCGTAGTTGTCGCCGACGGCAAGATTGTCGGCCACGGTTGGAACCAGGTGACGACTCTGCTCGATCCAACCGCGCACGCCGAAGTCACCGCGATCCGCGATGCCTGCCGCAATTTGAAACGCTTCGAGCTCCGCGGCTGCGTCCTTTACACCAGTTGCGAGCCCTGTCCGATGTGTCTCTCCGCAATCTATTGGTCGCGGCTCGATCGCGTTTACTTCGCTTCGACCCGAAAGGACGCTGCCGGAATCGGATTCGACGACGATTTCATCTACCAACAAATCCCGCTCGAGCTGAGCGCCCGCTCACTCCCCATGATCCAGCTCCCCACCGCCGCCGCCGCAGATTTATTCAGCGACTGGTCCGCGAATCCGGACAAGATTCCGTACTAACTGTCCGTTTTCTACTTCCTACTTCAGACTTTCTACTTTAACGGCGCCTCCGGCGTCATCACGCCACCATTTCCGTGCTCATCGCCCCGCACTTCCAGCACGTGAACCATTTCCAATCCCCGCCGATGTACGATTGCGCGCCGCACTTGAAACAGGTCGCCACGAATTGACGGCTGTGCCCTTCCGCTTCGCTGCCGCCTGATGGCGAACTGCCGCTGCCGAGTCCGCCTTCGCCTTCCGGCGGCTGCGGGCCGTCCCATTTCCCCCATCTCCGTTTGTCTGCCATATCGATTCCTTTCTCCCGATGCTTCCGATCTCCTGATCGTAAAACGATATCAATCCGGCGAGCCAGCCCGAATCTCTTGCAGCTTTTTTTCATGTCATCCTGAGCGAAGTCGACGGATCTCTAACTTTGCGAGCGAAGCGAGAAATCGAATCCCCGCTGGCATCGCGGCGCTCTTTAGTTAGTGTACTTGCCCGACCAATCTCCTATGGGCGACACCGTCACTCCAAGTAACACTCAGGTCCAAATGCCAGATGCCGCTACGGTTTCTCCTGGCGCGGCAGCGCCCTCTGCCAGTCCGGCATCGGACCGGGACCGGGCCGATCTGCGTCCGGAAAATATTAACGACGCTGTCATTCGCCTCGCCGGCAATTCGCAGGACGGCATCCAGAGCGCCGGCGCGTTCCTCGCC
>JBHELY010000048.1:0-23485 GCA_046262815.1 Chthoniobacterales bacterium
CTGTGATAGCGTTAAGCGACCTCCCAGCGAAGGTTCAGCCACCGCCCTTACTATCCCGGCCAAAGATGCGTTGAAACGTCGGGTGACGTAATCGCTCGCGCTTTTACTTGAAGCGCGGGAATCGCGTCAAGATTTATCGTGCCGATCCGGCGCAAAATTCGTTAGGCGGCAGCTTCCGCAGGCGAGAGCACTTCGTCCACGACGCGGAAAAATTCCGTGATGTCGATGGGCTTGGTGAGATACGAACGAGCGCCGGCCGAAAGAAGCCGTTTGATCTGCGGAGTCGTCGCGTCGGCGCTGATGATGACCACCGGAATTTCCCGGGTGAGATGATCGGCTTTGAGTTGAGCGAGCACCTGCCACCCGGGCATGTCGGGCAAATGCAGATCGAGCAGGATCAGATCGGGCGAATGTTTTCGCGCCAGCTCGAGACCGACGCGTCCCTGCATCGCCGTCATCAACTCGAGCGCCGGCCGTTCTGCCAGCATTTGTTCGACGAGGGTAACGTTGGAAAAATTGTCTTCTATATAGAGAAGGCGCCGGGTTTCGGCCGAGCCGTTATCGTCGCCAGCCGTTCCGGATTGCGACGTTTGCAATTTTTCCAAGGGCGATTCCGCCTGGGGTAGCTCAAGCCAGAACGTGCTGCCGTTCCCAAGCGTGCTGGTCACGCCGATGGTGCCGTTCATCGCCTGGACCAGACGCTGACACAGGGCGAGTCCCAGGCCCGTGCCTTCGACATGCGATTGCTCGGCCCCGAGTCGATCGAATGGCGTGAAGAGCCGCGCCTGTTTTTCCACGGGAATGCCCGCGCCGGTGTCGCGCACCGAAATCCGGGTGAAACGCGCAGACTCCGCGAACTCGATTGTGACGCTGCCTTCGACGGCCGTGTACTTCACCGCATTCGAGAGCAAGTTCAGCAGCACTTGTTTGAGGCGCTGGCGATCGGCGAGAACGTAAGTGGTGGTCTCTAGCGGTGCGCCCGGGCCGAAATCGATTTTTCGTTCGGATGCGAGGGGCCGCATCAGATCAAGCGCTTCGCTGATTGCTTCCTCGATGCAGACCGGCTCGAGCGAAAGTTGCAACATCCCAGACTCGATCCGGCTGATGTCGAGCACTTCGTTGATGAGATTCAAGAGATGCCGGCCCGCGCTCA
Source organism: Chthoniobacterales bacterium (assembly GCA_046262815.1). Classification (GTDB taxonomy): domain Bacteria; phylum Verrucomicrobiota; class Verrucomicrobiia; order Chthoniobacterales; family UBA10450; genus AV80. The sequence continues at coordinate 1,154 of JBHELY010000048.1, forward strand.
GGATGTAACGAATTCGCGGCCGCTGAATTTCCGACGGCGATTGGCGATCGAGTAATTGGCCAAAACCGAGAATTGAATTGAGCGGTGTGCGCAATTCGTGGCTCATCCGGGAAAGAAAATCGCTCTTGGCGTGATTCGCGCGATCGGCTTCCTCTTTCGCGTCGCGCAACGCTTTTTCGATGCAGGACCGGTGAGTGACATCGTGCGCCACGCAGAACATGATTTTGTCCTTGGCGGAATAGGTAGCCGACCAGAGCACATCGACCAGCGTCCCGTCTTTGCGAACATAGCGGTTGACGAAATCGGTCAGCTTTCCAGTCGTAAACAATTCCTTGGCGACCGCGTCGGTCTTTGGCCGGTCTTCGATATGAACCAGATCGATGTAGGCGCGTCCTTCCAATTCCGCCGCGGTGTAGCCCCACAATTCCTCGCAAGCCGCGCTCACCTTCACAAAGCGTCCATCCTCGCCCACGGTGCAGATCACATCCTGCGAATTATCCATGATGAGTTGATTCTCATGGTGCGCTGCTTCGAGGGCACGGCGGCTTTCTTCGAGAGCAGCCTCGCTCGCTTTTCGCTCGGAAATGTCTTCGACCATCAACAAAAAATGTTGCGGCTTGCCCTGCTCATTGCGGATCACGCTGGCGGTGCGGCTTACCCAAAGCACGTCCCCGTTCTTGTGGATGTAACGTTTGTCGCCGGTGAAGCGCGCGGTGCCGTCCAAAAGGTCCTGGGCGAGCTGCCGGCCTGGCTCGATGTCATCGGCAAAAGTGATGTCCTCGGCGGTGCGTTGCCGCAGCTCTTCGTTGGAATAGCCGACCATTTTGCAGAACGAAGCGTTGACGCGCAGGAACCGCTCGTCGAGCGCGAGCAGCGCCATGCCGATCGGCGCGCCTTCAAAGAGCTCGCGAAAGATCGCGTCGCCTGGCGCCAGGTCCGCTGCTTTATCGGCAGCGAAAGACGATGAGTTTGGAGAAGGCAGCGATTCGTTCATGCAGAGCGGTGGAGAAGATACTGGTCACGCGTGGTTTTATCCGCCTCTTGCCTAGCAGGCGGCGTTCCAAGCCGCCCTTGATCGGTCGTTCCTTTCCCGGCCGTGTAGGGCAAGCGCATCGATTGCCTCGTCGCTGGCATCGGCAAGCGGTGCGCTTGCCCTACAACCGTTGCCGCGCTTTAGTGCACCCTTCGCTTCACGGCCCCGAAGCGAACTGTCCAACTCGCCGTTCAAAATCTATGCAAAATCTGAATTCGTCCGCTTCGGGTCTCCTCCGGTTCGCTTGTCTCAGCGCGCTCCTTCTGGGCTGCGCCATCATCACGCCTTGTCGAGCAGCCAAGCCCTCGCCATCGTCATCGCCCAAAGACACCAGCAAGAAATCAGACGTGACCGCCGCCAACCCGCTTCTCACCGAGAGCAAACTGCCGTTCAATCTCCCGCCGTTCGACAAGATCAAGGACGAACATTTTCAGCCGGCACTCGAGCAGGGGATGGCCGAAGACCTGAAAGAAGCTGAAGGCATCGCGACGCAAACAGAGAAGCCGACTTTCGAGAACACAGTGGTCGCGCTGGAAAAATCCGGCCGGCTTTATGACCGGGCGCGACGCATTTTCTCGAACCTGAACGCCTGCAACACCAATTCGAACCTGCAAAAGCTCGACAAGGAAATGGCGCCGAAATTTTCCGCGCACTCGGACGCGATCCATCTCAACAGTGCGCTCTTCGCCCGAATCGAAGCGCTCTATAACGCCCGGGAATCGAGCAATCTCGACCCGGAATCGAAATGGCTGCTCGAGCGTTACTACAAGGATTTTGTTCGAGCCGGCGCGAAACTGAACGACGAACAAAAAACGCGCCTGAAAGCGATCAATGCGGAGCTGGCCAAGCTGACGACTGATTTCGAGCAGAACGTGCTCAAGGAAAAGAACGCTTCGTCCATCGTGCTCGACAAGAAGGAAGATCTTGCCGGCATGGCCGAGAACCAGATCGCGGCCACTGCGGCAGCCGCGAAGGAGGACGGCAAGGAAGGCAAATGGGTGATTCGTTTGCTGAACACGACCGGACAGCCGGCGCTGGCTTCGCTTCAGAATCGCGCGCTGCGGGAAAAGATAATGGCGACTTCGTTGGCGCGAAACAGCCACGGCGGCGAATTCGACAATAAGGAAATCGTGAGCCGCATCGCGAAGCTGCGCGCGGAGCGGGCAACGCTTCTCGGCTACGCAAATCACGCCACGTATCAGCTGGAGGACCAAACCGCGAAAGACGTCGGCACCGTCAACAAACTTCTTTCCGATCTCGCACCGGCCGCGGTGGCGAACGCGAAGAAGGAAGGCGCGGACATGCAGCAGATCATCGACAAGGAAAATGGCGGATTCCAACTCGCCGCCTGCGACTGGGATTTTTATTCCGAGAAAGTTCGCAAAGCCCGCTACGCTTTCGACGAATCGCAGCTCAAGCCGTACTACGAATTGAACCACGTCCTGACCGACGGAGTGTTCTATGCCGCGAACAAGCTCTACGGGATCAGCTTCAAGGAACGAAAGGACCTCCCGACTTATTTGCCCGAGGTCCGCATCTGGGAAGTGACCGATAAAGACGGGAAACCCCTCGCGCTTTTCATCGGCGATTATTATGCGCGGCCTTCAAAACGCGGCGGCGCCTGGATGAACCAGTACGTCGGTCAGAATGCGCTGCTCGGCACGAAACCGGTCGTCGCGAATCATCTCAACATTCCCAAACCGCCCTCCGGCGAGCCGACGCTGTTGACGTTCGACGAAGTGCGAACGGCGTTTCATGAATTCGGTCACGCATTGCACGGAATGTTTTCGAACGTTAAATATCCGCGCTTCAGCGGGACGAGCGTGCCGCGCGATTTCGTGGAGTATCCGTCGCAGGTCAATGAAATGTGGGCGACCTGGCCCGAGATCCTGAAGAATTACGCCAAACATTATAAGACCGGCGCGCCGATGCCGCAGGAGTTGCTCGACAAAGTTCTGGCCGCGGAACAATTCAACCAGGGCTTCAAAACGACGGAATACCTGGCGGCAGCGATGCTCGATCAGGCGTGGCATCAACTAACGCCCGACCAGGTTCCTACCGACACGCTCGCGTTTGAGGCCGAAGCGCTGAAAAAGGCCGGTGTCGATTATCCGCCGGTGCCTCCGCGCTATCGTTCGACTTATTTCTCGCACGCGTTTGCCGGCGGTTACTCAGCGGGCTACTACTCGTATCTTTGGAGTGAAGTGCTCGATGCCGACAGTGTCGAGTGGATGAAACAGCATGGCGGTTTGAAGCGCGAAAACGGCGATCATTTCCGCGAAACGTTGCTTTCCCGCGGCGGCAGCGATGACGCGATGACGCTTTTCCGCAACTTCACTGGCAGCGATCCCGACGTTACTCCGCTTCTGAAACGGCGTGGCCTAACGAAGACTGCGCCCGCCGAAGCTCCCGCTCCATCCGTGCCGCCGAAGTAACTGTAACGGCGGTCTATGACCGCCGGCGTTGCCCCCGAATAAACTGGGCCACTTCGAGCAAAGCCTCACGCGTTTCGGGCACGAACGGCGCGCCGTAATGCCAGCCATGCGGCACGTGCGCGTAGATGCGCAGCTCGCTCACGCCGCCGGCGGCCCGCACTTTTTCATGCAGCGCGGTTGCGTCATCGAGCAGCACTTCGTTTCTCCCAACCTGAATCAGGATAGGGGGCAGGCCGGCAAGATCTGCGAACAACGGAGAGGCGAGGGGATCGCGGGCGGAATGATTCCCAAGATAAACCGATGCGTAGCGTTCAATGTCCTGGGCCATAAACATTGGGTCGCGCTGCGAATTGGCGATGATCGAATCGCCGCTGCCGGTCATGTCGGTCCAGGGCGAAAGGCAAACAAGACAGCGCGGTAACGCTTCGCCCGCGTCACGCAGTCGCAAGGCCAGCGCGAGCGTCATTCCGCCGCCGGCGGAATCGCCGACGATTGCGATCGATTGCGGATCGATTCCGTTTGAGAGCAACCACCGGTAGCCAGCCAGAGCATCGTCAACTCCAGCGGGAAAAAGATGTTCCGGCGCGAGCCGATAATCGAGACCGAACACGCGTGCGTTCAAATGTCGCGCCAGCGTTCCGGTGATCGGCCGGCAGGATTTCGCGGAGCCGGAAATGTATCCGCCGCCGTGCAAATAATAGATGACGCGTTGGCTCTTCGGACCGTCAGGCGGCGAAACCCATTCGCCTTTCGCCGGCGATTCCACCCGCTCGATCTTTACGCCTAACGAGTGGAGCCAAACGAGCCAGCCCGGGGTCCGGAACCGGCGGCGTGTGAAATCGACGAGCGCGGGCGCGCCGGGCGGTTTGCGTTTCACATAAAGCCGGACCCACCAGCAGCCGATCCGGCTTTGGAAACTCATGCGGTCACGCCGGAGTCGGGGAACCAGTTACTGTCGTCATCTCGGGCTCGGGAAAGACGAGCTTCTTTTTAAACTCGCGCCGGAGAAGAAGCACGTTCACGCAAGCCTGGAACAGGATCGACACGACGGACAGATACCAGGCTTGCCGGATTTGAAAGCCGGGCCGCGTCGCCAGAATGGAAGCGGGCAAGGCAAAGAGCAGCAGCCGCGTCGCCGAGGCGATCAATGGCGGCCACGTGTTCCCAATGCCCTGGAAAACACTCGACGAGGTGAACACGATCCCCATTGCCACGAAGTTCAGCGAAATGATTTGAAGATATTCGCCGCCGAACGCGATCACGCTCGGGTCTTTGCTGAATCCCCGAATGAATAAGCCTCCCCAAAATTGCGCCAGGATCGTCAGCAACACCATGATCGCGGTCGTGATCAAGACCGCGGAATAAAATGTCTAACGCACGCGCTCGGCGCGACGGCCGCCGAAATTTTGACCGACTACAGGCGCGACCGAGAACGCGACCGCGATCACTGGCAAAAACATTGCCTGCATGACGCGCGCGCCAATACCGAATCCGGCCTGGGCCGCGGCGCCGAAGCCGCGAATGATTGCGTAGACCACGACGATGTAAACGGCCATGAGCGCGAACTCAGCGCCGGCTGGGATCCCAATCCGCAGCATCGACCACCAAATCTTTAACTGCGGTTTCCACTGCGAAAATCGGACCCGCAGATATTTAAAACTGCGCTCGAAATAAATGATCGTGAGAACATTTGCGATCAGGATGGAGAGAAAGGTCGCCAGGGCCGCACCGCTCACGCCCATTTTCGGCAACGGACCAATGCCGAAGATCAGCAGCGGCGCGAAGATGATGTTCAGGATGACGCTCAGAACCTGGAGACCAACGGCGGGTTTGATGATGCCAGTTGCTCGAAGAGCTGAGCCTAGCGACACCAGCGGAAACTGAAGCATCAGCGCCGGGATGAACCAGCCGAGATAAGAGGCGGCGAGTTTTGCGGTCGCCGCGTCCGCGCTCAGCGCCACGCTGTATTGATCGCGAAAAGGAAACGTGCAAACGCCAAAGAGAACCGCGGCGACGAGCGCGAGAACGGTTGATTGATTAAAACCAAGTTCGGCGTGCGGCTGGTCTTTGCGTCCAGCCGCATGCGAAATCACGGTCGTTGTTCCGACACTGAGTGTTTGCGTGAGCGCCAACACGAGCATCATCAGGTTTCCCGAGACCCCGACGGCAGCGATTGCCTCCTTGCCGAGCGATCCGACCCAGTAAAGGTCGGCGAGCAGATACAGAGTCTGCACCACCATGCTCACGGCCATGAATGACGCCATGTGCAGCAGGTGCCGCGTCACCGAGCCTTCGGTCATGTCTTTCATAAAAGCTGGGGATAGCTGAGCTAAGAGCAGCGCGCACGGCAAGCTTGAAATGCCGCTAAGCCTAGGTCACCGCGTGATGGGTGTCTTATTGCAAGTTGTAAACCTCAACCAGCCCAACGCCGGTTGTGTTGCCGGCACCGCGCACAATCGCCGTGTAAACCCCGGGCGTGAGTGGAGTGAAGATTGCGCTCTCTCGCGTATCGCTTGGCGCCAATCCATTCGCTACGACCAGGCTTGAGTTAGGATCGGTCGGCCAGTCGTCGTTTGAGGCTATAGTGGTTCCACTGCCATCATGCAGCTCGAGGGTAGGATTCTGCAGTGTGTTAGGCACGCCGGAGCTACTCAGGCTCGGTCCAAGAGCGCGCACGACTACGCGCGGATTGCTACGATCGACTGGTCCAATGATGAAACCACCAATCATCACGTTATCGCCGGTATCGACAAAACCGCGCGAACTAATGTTGGCGAGCAATGACGCACTCGCCTGGCTCAGGTCGTACACTTCCACCAGACCGATGCCAGTGCCGCCGCCAACGCCGCGCACAACCGCAGTATAGTTACCGGGCGATAGAGTGCGCACGATAGCTGATTCGAGATCGTTAGTCACGACGGTGTTACCAGCATGTAACTCCGGGATCGGATCTGCCAAACGACCGGGAACGGGCGCGCCATTGCTAGTAATGGACGGGCCAAGAGCGCGCACGGTCACCTTCTTGGGATCAGTCCCTGCGATGATGAATCCACCGATAAGGACGTTGTCATTACTCAGAACGCGGGCGCGGTTGAGATGTTTTGTAATTGGGCCGGTGTTGTAGGCGGAGTAGGACTAGGAGCCGGACCGGTGCAGGCGCTGTTATCAGTTACAGTATAAGCAGCCGGTGGATAAGCGTTGTCCGTCTGGGCTTTCACAAAGGTATGATCGATCAACGCCGTTGAGCGCTCTAAAGTCACGGTTGACGGCGTGTCACCAGTGAAAGTCCGGCCGTTCACCGCGCCGAGTAAATCGCTAGGGGCGGGACTGCCGACCGAGGACTTGGCGATAACGATCGTAATGGTTCCATCCGCGTTGAAATTACTCGCGGGCAACGGAACTCCCTTCTTGGTTTCCGTGGGTACTCCCACAACCAGTCCCACAACCGCGGTCGCGATCTCACCATATTCAAAGCTAACCGTGCTACTGCTGTCACTATTCTAGCATTGGCCGAATTGCTTTCCGGATGAGTGGGCAGATTCTGATGGATAATAACACCGGCGCAGGTGTCTCCGACGTAGGGGGCCGCTATTTCATTGTTACTGCAGGAACTGCCGACGCTGTTGACCGCTACGACCTTGTAATAGTAGGTCTTACTAAGATCGGTTGCCGCGTTATCGTCGTAGTTTGTCTGAGTGCCAGAAACCGTAGTGTGATTGAGGGACCGCAACGTCGCGGAAGAGGCATCGCGGCCAGGACTATCCAGAAACGTATCGCAGGGAGCGCCCACAGCGGACGCGTTTTTCAGGGCAATTTGCGGCTCGCCGAGGCGATCAGCGGCGCCGCGAAATAGTAGTCCAAATCACGAAAATCCCGACAACCAGCGGAAAACAGGCGGCAATTCTGAGCGTGTCCGGGCCGCGAGCGAGCAACCAGTCTTTCATGAGATCTGCGCGTTCGGGCGAAATGAGCGCGGTCGCGATTCCAGCGATCAGGACCACGAGACCGATTACGCGAATTGTTTTCGGTGTGCGCGTCGCGGAAGCGGCGAAGAAAAGCAGTCCGCCAAGGATTACTCGGACTGCGGCCACCACGTACAACCCGGAGCGGGAAAATGAATACGTGGCTAATTGCATTAACCCTTCCGGCCACAGCACGCCGGTCAGTCCGAATAACACCAACAGTGCAGCGATAAAGAGTGCGATTGCTTTCATGTCTTTGCTCCGATTAGCTCAGAAAACTTCTTCAAGTCAATATTTCCGCCGGACACGATCGCGACGATCGGGCCCTTGCCGGCTTTGCCGGTCAACGCCGCCGCCAGCGGCAACGCGCCCGCGCCTTCCGCAATCACGCGGGCTTTTTCCGCCATCAAACGCATCGCCGCTTTCGTCTCTTCAAGAGTGACGACGATGTAACCATCCACGACCGGTTTCATTCGCTCCCACATTCGCGGAAACACGCTTTGGCCCCCCGCGCCATCGACAAACGATGCCTGCCACTTCTCGAACACCTGCGGCGAGCCTTTCTCGAAAGAGAGCGCCGCCGGCGCGGCCGTCTCCGGTTCTGCGCCAAAAATTTTCACGTCCGGCTTCAAGGCTTTGATCGCGCTGCCAACGCCGGTAATCAGTCCGCCGCCGCCGATCGCGCCGATCACCGCGGCGGTGGCGGGCGCGTCCTCCAGGATTTCGAGTCCCATCGTCGCGTGACCCGCGATGAAATTATCGTCGTCGAACGGATGGACGAAGGTGCCGTCGGCGCCTGGATACGCGCGCGCTTCGAGCGCCTGCCACGCGACCTCGTACGGAACCAGAATGAGCTTCGCGCCCAACGCGCGCATCCGTTCGAGCTTCGCCGCCGGCGCGGTCTCGATCGCGACGACGGTGCTGGGCACTCCGGCTTTTCTCGCCGCGTAGGCCACGCCTTGTCCGGCGTTGCCCGCGCTGATCGTCCACACTCCCCGTTTGCGTTCGGACTCCGACAACATCGCGACTGCGTTCGCCGCGCCGCGAAGTTTGTAGGCGTTAATCGGTTGAAGATTTTCCAGCTTCAGCCGGATGTCGGGAAAATCAGGACCGAGCTCGAGCCGCAACAGCGGTGTCCGCACGATAGTGCCTGCGATTCGCTTTCGCGCTTCGCGAATCTCCGAGAGCTCGATTCGTCGCACCGTCCTCACGAGTCTGAGTTTACGACGGTAATTAGCGAAGCATCAAGAAGCGGCATTTCCAAATCCATTTGGAGCCGGCACGCCCTCGTGCCGGAAGGGGCGAGACGTACCCCGCCTTTCCTCCACGGCCTGAGGGCAGGCCGTCTCCACCGTTCTTGCTAACGGCCTCTGTGTCGGTCATCATTCTTGCATGGTCCCCCGTCCGCATCTTGCCCATGTTCCTTCCTACGCTGACAACCCAATCGTTTTTTTCACCGCGTGTACGTATAGAAGAAAAGCGATCATGGACGCCGCTCCATGCCACGAAATCCTCAAATCGATTTGGACCCAATCAGTGAGTGATGGCTGGTGGGTCGGCCATTACATTCTGATGCCCGATCACGTTCATTTTTTCGCGCGACCTGAAATTGGCGGTCGGGCGATGGCAAAATGGGTTCAATTATGGAGGCGTGAGTTCGAGAAGAATTGCGAAAGCTTTGCGAATCCTTCCTCCAATCTGGCAGCCTGATTATTTCGATCGTTATCTGCGTTCGGCCGAGAGCTATTCACAAAAATGGGATTACTTGGAACAGAATCCGGTGCGCGCCGGTTTAGTGGAGCGTTTTGAAGATTGGCCTTATCGCGGCATCATTCACGATCTGATGCTCTGAACGCTTTCCCTCAACGGCCTGAGGGCGGGCCGTCTCCAATTCGCTTCGTAGCTTCGTAAACCAGTTTTGCCGTTGCCACATCTTCGACCGCCATCCCGAGCGATTTAAAAACCGTCGTCACCCCTGGCTCGACGCGCTTTGTGCCGTTCAAAATTTCGCCCAGCTCTGCGAATGGCGTCGCACCGGAAAGAATCACGTCGCCGGATTCTTTGCGGGCGCCTTCGTAGGAATCGACGATCACGACGTTTCGCATCGCAGCGTCATCGAGCTCGCGCCAGTCGGGCCGCGCCGCGCCGACCGCATTGACGTGCGCGCCGGGTTTCAACCACTCACCTTTCAGAACCGGCTCGCGGGCGCTCGTCGCGGTCACAACAACATCCGCGTCGCGCACGGCCGCTTCCAAATTCATCGCCTTGATTCCGTGCTCTTCCGCGAAACGCTGCGCCTTTTCGGGACGATGATTCCAAACGCGGATCTCCTGGAACTGGCGAACGTGCGGCAACACTTCAAGATGCGCCTGCGCCTGCACGCCGGCGCCGAGCAACGTCAGCACTTTCGCGTCGCGCGACGCCAACGCATCGGTCGCCACCGCCGATACGGCCGCCGTCCTCATCTCCGTAATGTAACGTCCATCCATGAGGGCGAGCGGTTCGCCCGTCTTCGGATCGAATAACGCGATCACCGCCATGTGCGTCGGCAATGCCGTGTTCTTCGGATAGAACGTCACCATCTTGATTCCCATCGATTCACCCGAGGCCGGCATGACTCCGAAAAATCCGTCGTGCTGCGAGAGGACGCCGCGCACCGGCTGCTGCCATTTTCCGGCGGAGAATTCCGCCAGCACCTGGCGCATCGCCGCGATCAGCTCGGGAATCCGAAGCAGCCGGCGAACTTTCGCTTCCTCGAAATATTCCATCAACGCGCCTGCCGCGAGCCTTCGAAAATCAGCGCCGATTTCTTTACGTCGATGAGCGGACCGAGTTCGTAGACGTTGGTGTAGCCGTAACTGTAAAGCGTGTTGAACGTGTAGAGATTGAGCGAGGCGGTAACCGCTTTTGCCGGCAACGCGGTCGGTTCGTTAAGGAAATTGTTGTTGCAGTAGATCAGGACCCTGGTCGTTTTGTCGGGAATAATCTTCGCCAGCTCGTCCGCGGTGACATCCGGCAGGGACAAGTGTTTCGCGCCTTTGATGTGAAACATGGCGAACTTCGAGTCACTCCGCGCATCGAACACGACAGTCCCGGGCTCCTTCGCCATCCGGATGAATTCTGCTTCCGTGATCCGCCGTTGCGCGCGCAGTTTGCCGACTGCTTCCGCATTCTGAAGAAAGCCGTGGTAATCGATCATCTTGTTCGGGATCGGTTCCTCCGCGGCGCGGATTGAAATGGAACAGGCCAACAGAAAGACAACCGCGAAACCAGGAATGGTCTTCATTTGCCTAGCTAAGACCCCAAAATGCGACGCGGCGTTCACGAGAAGAATTTCTCGCGCGCGTTCGCAGGATTTCAGCAGCCGTCAGGCAGCTTTCGCGTGCAGCCCTTCGGAGAGCTTGCGCATCACTTCCATCCCGGCCGGACTGCAATAGTCGCCCGCCTTGTCCGGAGGAAATTCGTTCCGGACTGAGATGCAACGGTGCCGGATCTTCTCCAGCTCGGGATCATCGATGCGAATCGAGATAAACCCATCCCAATCCCACTGGTTCCGGTCCCCACTGACGAAATCGTCGATGGCTTTCGCGACTTGTTCGGGTGTCCTTTTCATAGGTCGCAGAAAGGTACCCCGCGCTCAGGAGTCGGGCAAGGCCAAACGTTTCCGATAAGCGTGCTGGGTTTTGTAGCGTTCGAATCCGACGCTCTCGTAGAACGGATGCGATTCCGGACGGATGACGTTGCTGCGGACAGAAATCTGTTTCAGTCCGTGGCTCGGCGCCCATTCCTCGACGGCTTCGATCAAACGCCGGCCGATGCCTTTCCCGCGCTGGCCGGCGCCGACGACGAGGCCACAGATTTCGCAGTGCCTCCCGACTTCCAGAAGCTCGTGTTCCGCGGCGTGAATCCAGCCCGCGACTTCCGCTGTTTCCGCGACGAACACAACGTGCTCGTCTCGCCCGAGAAGGCGCGCGAGCCGTTCTCGCATCACGTGAGCTTCTACCGGATAACCGAGTTCGCCGCTCAAGCGCGCGATCGCCGTCGCGTCGTCTACCGTTGCCTTCCGAATGTTCACCGTAGTCGCGAGATAACTTTGAGCTTCTTTGCAATTGCATTTTACACTAGCGTGCGCCGCAACGCTCCATGAATAACCAGCCGCCCGCGGTCGTTACCATGAACCTTCCGAAGCCGCCCTGGCGGCTGATCGGCATCGCAGCGGTGGTATTCGTAGGATTGGTGGTCATCTGGAGTTCTTTCTACACTGTGCCCGCCGAATCCGAAGCGGTCGTCCTGCGTTTTGGCCGCTTTCTTAGGATCGCCGAACCTGGCCTCAATTTTAAAATCCCGCTGGGCGTTGATGAATACACCCTGGTCCAAACACGCCGGCAGCTGAAGTTGGAATTCGGTTTTTACACTCCCGGGTTTACGAATCCCGACCAGCCGTCGCACGATCAGATCGAAGAGAAATCGATGGTCACCGGTGATCTGAACGCAGCCCTTGTCGAATGGGTCGTTCAGTACCGGATCTCCGACCCCAAGGAATTCCTTTTCGATGTTCGCAATCCGAACCAGACCTTGCGCGATTTGTCCGAAGCGGCCATGCGCGAAGTCATCGGCGACCGCACCGTGGATGAAGTGATCACGATTGGCCGGCAGGATATCGAGGTGGCCGCGCTGGCGCGAATGCAGGACCTGGCTACGCGTTACAAGCTCGGGGTTCGGGTTGATCAGGTCCAGTTGAAGAACGTCAATCCGCCGCGGGAAGTGCAGGCTTCTTTCAACGAAGTGAACAAGGCGCAGCAGGACCGCGAGAACGCGATCAATGTGGCCAACGGCGATTATAACGAAGCAGTTCCGCGCGCGCGCGGCCAGGCCGACCAGACCGTGCGCGGCGCGGAAGGATATCGTTTCAAACGAGTGAACGAAGCGGAAGGCGATGTCGCTTCCTTTAACGCGATCCTAGGTCAATACATCAAGGCGCCGGAGATCACGCGGACGCGGCTCTACCTCGAGACGATGGGCGACGTTCTACCCGGCATGGGCCCCAAAATTATCATCGATGATTCGATGAAGCAGCTGCTTCCGATCCTGCCGCTCTCGCTTAAACCGGAGCCGTCACGATGAATCGGCGCGGTTGTCTTTGGGCGGTCCTTGTTTTCGGCGTGTTCCTTGTCCTCAGGCTTCTCCTTGGCTGTTTCTACACCGTTAAGCAAACCGACCAGGTGATCATAACTCAATTCGGTCAGCCAATGGGCGACCCGATAACTGAAGCAGGCCTTCATCTCAAGCTGCCTTTGATCCAGGACGTGAACCGCATCGACAAGCGTTTCCTGGAATGGGACGGCCTTCCCGTAGCCATTCCTACAAGGGATAAGACTTACATTCACGTCGATACTTATGCTCGCTGGCGCATTGCCAACCCGATGACTTATTTCGTCCGGCTCCACGATGAACGCAGCGCCCAATCGCGCTTGGAAGACATTCTTGGCAGTGAAACTCGGAACGCGATCGCCAAGCACGACCTGATTGAGATCGTGCGGACGGACAAGGACAGGAAACCGATGCACGATGAAAGCCTGAAGACCGGCCCGGTAGGAATGGGAACCATTGGGGTGCTACCTCCCATCGCGTTCGGCCGGCTCAAGGTAGAAGAAGAAATCAAGAAAGCCGCGGCTGTGAAACTGGCTGAGTTCGGCGTTGAGCTACTCGACCTGAGACTTAGACGGGTGAACTATAACCCGGACGTCCTGGATCGGATTTATCAGCGCATGATCAGTGAGCGCCGGCAGATCGCGCAGCGCTTTCGTTCTGAAGGTGAAGGTGAAGCTGCGCGGATTGCGGGACAAAAGGAGCGCGACCTGAATGAGATTCAATCCACCGCTTATCGCAAGGTGCAGGAAATCCGCGGCGAAGCTGATGCAAAAGCCACCGAGATTTACGCGCGCGCTTACACTCAGAACCCGCAAGCCTCCGAGTTTTACGCTTTTCTCAAAAGCATGGAAACCTATCGAAAGGTCTTGACCAAGGAATCCACGATCGTCCTGTCAACCGACAGCGACCTGTTTGGTCTCCTCAAACGGGCGGGAGCAAAGCCGGGCCCCAGCCCGCCGTTGGCGCCGTCGAGGTAGCGCTACTTCTTCTTTGGCTTGGCGGGCGACGGTTGCTGCTGTTTGGCCATTCCGATCGTTCTCATGATGAGCGAGCGCGAGTAAATGAAGTTACTCGCGCCGAGGCTTTCGTCCTGCGCGTATCCCAGCGCATCTTCGTTCCCGTTCGGTAACTGAAATATGAAGACATTCACAACAACGGCTGGCGCCAGGCGGCTCGCGGTCACATCCGTGTAAACCTGCATCTCACCGGCCATGCGGAGGCACACCTTATCGTAAACATGGTTCCCCTCGGAGTGCATGACTCTCGCGCCCGAGATCTTTGTGCCGACGATCTGCCCACGGATGACGATCCACGCTTTGATCGGTGCACTAATGAGCTTGTTATAAGCTTCCTGCGGCAGGTAGGTGCGCAAACCGGCGAGCGACACCCCGGGAATGTCGGCCATCGTCCGAGCCGATGCGTTAGGCGGGGCGACGGCGAAAGTGATAACGAGCGCCAGGAACAGGAAACGGGTAAACATCGATTTCATAAGGATTGTGAGTGAGTTCGGGAGGCTAGTGTGTAAATAGGGTAGCTTACCCGAAACGTTTTGCTAATCTCCATTTCGGGACTCGAGAAGAATCTGGACGCATCATCATGAACGAACCGACGAATCCATCCGAACCGACACCACCACCGCCGCCGCCGCCGCCATTCACTCCGCCACCGGCTCCACCGGAAGCCTCCACGCCTCCGCCACCGCCGCGCCCGCCCATTTACACGCCCCCGCCGGCTTCGCCGGCGAAGAAAAGCGCCATGCCCTGGGTCCTTGGAGGCTGCGGCTGCCTTACCTTGATCATTATTATTTGCGTGGTCATTGCGATGCTGAGTTATCGCGCCAAGCAGCGAATCACAGAGTTCAAAAGCGACTTTAAGTCCGCGCTGAAATCAATTGACGAGAAGGAATCGAAAGTGCCGAAACAAGGATGGATCACCTACACGAACGTGAAAGCTAACCTGCCGGCGAAGCTTCAAACGAACTTTGTCGCCTTTAGCTTCGAATATCCCAAGACGTTCCAGCTTCAGCCAGCCTCGCAGGTCAACTTTGTCAAAGTCGAGAAGGCCGGCGGTGACAATAATGACAGCACCGCCGAAAACTTCGCGGTCGGTTCGGCCTGGTTTGAGCCGCCGAGTGTCCAAAACGATGCCTTGTATGACAAGGTACTCGATCAACTGGGGCAACAGTTATCGGGCACCTTTCACAACTATACCGAGATTACACGTGTTCCGGTGACGGTAGACGGGGTGCCCAGCCGCGCCGTTCTTTTCCGCGCCGACTTCAAGGAGCTTCCCAACGTTAAGATATTCGGAAAAGTGATCGTCGTTCATCCGCCTGGGAAACGAAACGGTGTCAGCATCCTGATACTTGGGACTTCCTACAGTCACGACCTCAAGAGTCCCGATGACGCTGGCAGCACGGGCGATACCGGTGAGATTCTGCGCTCGTTCCGTTTCTTATAAAGAGGGTTGTGCCGATTGGCGGTTGAACGGCCGCTCCTGGACCCAGTGAAAACCGCGGTTCACGAGAAGGAAGGTTGCGCGGTCAATCAGGCGCCGATCCAATCCCACTCGATGTCCATCCATTTCGCCTCGTAAAGTAAGGTGGCCGTTCGCTGGACGATCAAAGCTTAGCGTAGCTTTCCATTTGGCGTCGTCATTTTTCGTTAGGTCGATTGTTCTCTTATTGGCGTCGATTTTGGCACGAGACCGTCCCAGAACATCTGGGTCGTAACGATGTAAAGCCCGAAGTAAAGGAAACCGAAGCGGAACGCGATCCGTCGTAGCGAAGACCACGACTGAACTGGTGTGGCCGTGTCCAATTCAGAGACCGAGATAATAAACCGGGGTCAGTGCGGCGATGCCGGCGATAGCTTGGATCACCAGGACTAACAACGCCGGCTTTGGATTTCGCGGCAGCCACCTGATCGCGAAGAACGCGATGATGGGCAACTGGCCAGCCATGAGGATTTGCCAAAGATGCGCCGAAGTTCCTTCGTCGGCTTCCCGCGCCGTCCCATGACGGACGATATGAAGAAGCACGATCGCCAGCGCGGTCACTGACATGAGGACAGGGAGCCACGCGCTCGGTCGTTTCCACGAGGACTCATTCATGTGTTAGTCGTTTGCTTCCGAGCCTGCCACAGAGCAATTGCGATTGCTACTCCACTTAGAACTACCGATGCCGGCGGAACCGCAACCCAAACGCCGGCCGGATGCGCGGTCCGATGAGAGAAATTGTCGTCGAGATAAATCGCAAGCGACGCCACCGTGACTGCGAGCGTTACCAGGTAAAGGGTCTTGCGGACAGAGATCGGCCAGTTCTTCGAAAGTAAATTCGCCACTCCGAGCAGGCCAAACGGGGCGAACACCCAGATCACAAACAGGACCGCTAACAGCGCCGGCGGATGCTGCTGCGCGTGCCGCAATAATCCGATCGATCCGACCGCGCCGAAAACCGACGCAAGTAGCGCCGCTGAGCGCAAGCCGGATAGGCGCATTCCCGATTCATTTTTCATGGGAGATCAGCGGGCGAAGTCTGAAGTCGGTGGGCATCGATTCCAATCTCTTTTTGAGCGCCCAGCATCTCGTAAGGCGACCGGGCACAGAAGTTGCAGCCCAGAGCGCCGCCACCAGGCTTCTCCGTCATCCTTATGCTTGCCGTAACCTCTGCGCCTCCTGTTTTTCCCGATGATCCCCGGAAGTGGGATGGCTGGAGCAAGTATCGCGCGGACAACCCCTACGAGCGCCTTTGCCTGGACGCGGCATCTGATCCCAGCGACGAGCTAATTCAGCAGCATTGCGCCGCGCTTCTTCAGTGGTGGCAGAGCAAGCTGCCGCTGAAGAATCAGCCGAGTAATCCGATGGCGCAATTGCTGGGGCGCGGCTTGACTGAGGCGTCCGATTACCTTGTCCAGGCACGAATGGATCTGCTCGATCCGGAACGGCGGCAGGAAGTGGACGAAAGGCTCGCGGCCGAAGCCGGCCAGGATGCGCTCGACGAATTCATCAAGTTCATCGGGTTCTCGATCAAAGGCGGGGTGTTGCCGGCCGAGGCAGAGGCGAACCTGGTGGAATTCGGCCAGAGCAACGGCCTGCCCGACGATGAGATCAAGACTTGCATTGAACAAGAACTGAAAAGGAAAGGCGCCCGGCGCTCGACGCTGGTCGCCGCGCCGGCTCCAGTCGCGCAGGTCGCCGCTCCTTCACGGGTAGAATCGGAAAAGGAATACCTGCGTATTCTCTGTCTCGGCGCGCTCAACATGGCGACCGCGAGCTACACTGTGCGTGCGATGCTTGCCCAGGTTGCCGAAAATCTCGGCATCAATCCGGCGCGCGGCGAACAATTGCTCGACAAGTTTCTCGAGGACGAGGAGCTGACTCTTGTTAAGCAAGGTAACTGCAAGCCGATGATCAAGCTTCCCCGCAAAGATGGCGCTCCCGCCGCGGAAGAGTCCGCCAAACCAATCATTGACTTTGTTCCGAGGATACGGCCGGCTGCGACGGAGTTACCTCCGAGTTTCACTAATCCGGTCGGCGCCACCATGGTGCTGCTTCCGCCGGGAGATTTCATCATGGGGAGCGATGATCCCGAAGCGCAGCCTAACGAACAACCACTCACTCCGGTTAGTCTTGGCAGCTTTTACATCGCGCAGCACCCTATCACCAACGCGCAGTTCGAGCAGTTCGATCCGAGGCATAAGGCGAAAAGAATGGATGGCGCCGGCGCGGATCATCCGGTCGTCTACGTCACGAGTCTGGAAGCAGTGAAGTTCTGTGAGTGGCTCAGCCAGAAGGATGGCCGGACTTACCGTTTGCCTACCGAAGCCGAATGGGAATTCGCCGCGCGAGGGACCGACGGCCGAAAATATCCATGGGGGAATGATCCCGGTCGGGGCGAGTTCGCTAATTTTGCCGATGCCAGCACTGTCTTCGCGTGGCGCGATCCGCGGATCAATGACGGATACCCGGTAACGTCACCGGTCGGCGCCTTTTCGCGCGGCGCGAGTTTCTTCGCCATCGAAGATATGGCCGGCAATGTCTGGGAATGGTGTCTCGATTTCACCCATACCTACGCAGGTTCGCCGAAACAAAACCCGCGTGGCCCTGTTTCCGGCATGCAGCGAATGTATCGCGGCGGCAGTTGGAAATCGCGCTTCACCAACCTGCGCGCCACGGCCCGCGCCTCGAACGCGCCGAACTATTCCTGTAACGACATCGGTTTCCGCATCGTCTGCGAAATCGAGCGCGGCGAAAGCGGATAGCCTTGGCTAGCCCGGTTGCTGATAAAGTCCGAGGATATTCCCGCCAGGATCGCGAAACCGCGCGGTGATCTCGGGCGCATCGGCGCCGATCGGCTGAACGATCTCGCAGTCATTGGCGACAATGGCGTCCACCGTCGCTACTACGCTGTCCACCATGATGTAGATGAGTAATCCCGGTGTCGCCGGCGTCCGACCCGTTATCCAGGTGCCGCTCACTTGTCCTACGCCATCATCGAAGGCAATCGAACCGTCGCCGCGCCGTCTTGTCTTCCAGCCGAAAACCTTTTCGTAGAACGACGCGGAAAGACTGATATCGGTCGCAGGCAATTCGACGTAGCAGATTTTTCCGTTACCAAACGTGGGTGTCATATCATTTTAGTGGTTGTTCGATTTCGAAGGTTAAGCGACCGGGTCCTTGCAGGTAAGCCACTTAAGCGCTCCACCAAGGTCGCGCACAGCGACGTGGATATGATTAAGGCGCATAAGTTGTAGGTGTCTCGTTCTAACCGGAACGAACCAGACTGGCAAGCCGCGGCTGATCATTTGTAGGGCGAGCGCTCCGCTTGCCGGGGGAAAGATGATGGCAACCGACGCGGTTGCCCTACCATGAAATAAGCTCGCCCTGGAAACGAACGGACGTTATTCTCTGAAGTCATGAAGAAAATAACGGCCAGTATTGCATTTTGCGTCGTCGCTTTTTCGGCGTCGCTCACTTATGGCGGCCAGGAACCTAGCGGCGTCGCCGCGGTCAACGTGGCCCTAAAACAGAACCCGAAAAAGAAGGCCGTCACGGATGCCCAAGGGAACTTTGTCCTCTCGGCGCTGCCAGCCGGCTCCTACACGCTGTTTATCTGGGGGCCATCTGCGAAAGACCTGCATCAGACCACGGGAAGCGTGATGATTGTGGCTACTGCGTATGCGATCAAGGTCGAAGGAGCGAAGCGCTCGGCGAATCAAAATAATCTGACGAGCGACAGACTCATTGCCGGAGTCGATATCCCGATCGAGGTGGGACCGAGCGGGAACATTCGAGGCCGGGTCCTGGCGGAAGGCCTCAAGAGATTCGTTTGGGTACCGCAACGCCCAGGTACCAATCTGCCGGGATACTGGGCTGAGGAAGGATCGGCCGAAGCAGTTCCATCACATAATATCAGCCAGATCACACGCAAGGATATGCTGACTCCGAACAGGTAAGAGTCAGAGGACGGAGGGTAGGATCCTCGTTCCCAAACTCCAGTTTGGGAACGCACTTGTCTACGAAGCTCCAGCTTCATTCCGATCTCTGACCACGGATCTCCGATCTCCGCTCTCCGCTCTAGGATCCTTTTCGGAACCAGCGAAGCGCTTCCTGAACGTGGGCGTGCATCACGACGTGACCGCCGGGGAACGTCACCTGGCGAACGTTTGTGACATCCAGTCCGCCGCATCGACTCCGCGACAGCTGTTTGTTGTTCGGGTGTGGCTATCTTGTCAAAGAGTCCCGTGCTCAGGAAAATCGGAGTGCGCAGAAAACTGCCGCCTGGTTGAAAGCGCCGATAACCATCAGTGATCCCTTCGCAACAAACACTAGGATGACCTACCACCCACTGGGTGGAAGCCGCGGGGTCCGACGGCGCCGGCAATGCTTCCTGGGTGATCCCCTCGAGAAAAACTCCAATGATCCGATTACCGGCGACGGCAAGAAGCGGCGCGAGATAGCTTGCCCGTTTTGAGCCACCCGATTGCCCAGCGCACGCGACCGGCCATTGCGTCGAACCGGGAAAACTTCGATGGAGCGCATCCAGCGCGGCCAAGGTATGACCGGCGCGCCAGCCGGAGCTATCCGCGCGCGGTGCCGGTACCGGTCCATCGCCGGCCAGCAGGACCCAGCCTTCTGCGAGCGCCGTGTGTCGGTAAAGCATCCTAAGGTCATCACGGTTTTGATAGTGGTGAGTGCTCGAGGCGAAGACCACCAGGATGGGCCAGGTTTTCCCCGGATCGAAACCTTGCGGCACGGCTAGCATGGCTACCGTGTAAGGCGGTACTGCGTTGCCCCCCTCCCCGACGTAGGCTTTTTCAAAGGTGCTTAAAGGAACGCTTACACTGACCGTCGAACCGGGAGTAAGAGGCACGCCGGCAAAATTCAAACCCTCCGCAAACCCGGAGCTAGCTGACCCGAACCCTATAAGGAGGGAAGCGAGGATCGAAAAGAAGTTGGATGTCGACATCGCTACCTGCCGTGTCGGAACCAGCGGAGCGCTTCCACAACGTGGGCGGGCAACACCTGATGACCGCCGGGAAACGTCACGTGCCGGATGTTGGTGAATCCCGTCCGTTGCATCGAATCTTTCACCGTAGTTTGCTGGTCGATCGTTGCAATCAAATCGCGGAGGCCGCTGCTCAGGAAAATGGGAGTGCGCAGGAAGCTCTTACCAGGGTTAAAATGCCGGTAGCCTTCCGTGATCTTTTCTTCGTTAATCCCCTCTAGAAAAAGTCCCGCGAACCGATAACCGGCTGCCGCAAACATTGGCGCCAGGTAGCTGGCTCGTTTCGCGCCGCCCGATTGACCGGCGCACGCCACCGGCCATTTCGCCGAGCCGGGGAAGCTTCGGTTCAACGCCTCCAGCGCTGCCAGGGCGTGACCGGCGCGCCAGCCGGAGCTATCCAACTTGGGAGGTGGCTTCGGTCCATCGCCAGTGAGCAGGACCCACCCTTCCGCTAGTGCGGTCCGGCGGTACCAGCCCATCATGTCGTACCAGTTCGGATACAGGTGATCGCTCGACGAGAAAACAATTAGGACGGGCCAGGATTTCTTCGGATCAAAACCGTGCGGCACCGCGATCGTGGCGACCGTGTAAGGCGGAACCGCATTTCCACCCTCCCTGAGGTAGGATTTTTCCAGCTCGTTCAAAGGCACGTTCGCTTTCACAGTCGCGCCGGGAGTAAGAGGCACGCCGGCGAAGTTCAAACCTGTTGCAAACACCCGCGCAGCTAATGCGAGTAAGGTCAGGACCGAGATCAAGACGAATCGCGGCATCTGTCCACGACTATACACGCAAGTGACCGCCGCGGCGACCTGGACGACAGGAACGCGGTTTCGCGAAACCCGGTTTGTCTTTCGTCCCGTATGGGACTTTAGGCGGAGGAGGCGTGCATTATCCCAGCGCTAAAGCGCTAGGCTATTGTCAGAACAAGAAATTAACGGCGTTCCTCACGTCACATGTCACACGTCACTTCCCATTCGTCTTCAACTCCACGAGGATGAAGTGCATCGTGGTGGTGCCGATGTTTTCCGCAGCATGCGTCAACGGCTCGCGATAGAGTACATCGCCGGTTTTTAGCTCGGTCTCTGTTGTCTTGCCGTCGGCTGTATAATTGCGGACCTTGCCGCCGGCCATGACATAAATGACGTAGGCCGGATGCGAGTGCACGGCCTCTTTCGTCCCGGGCGGCAACTCTGCTTCGAGAACGCGCACCTTCTCATTCTCGAATTTAACTTTTACCGTCTTGGCATTGACGACCGCTGGATCTTGCGCCGAAACGGAGGTCGCCCAAGCAATGAATGTAACTAACCCGATAGCTACTGAAATAATGAGTCGCATGGCTATGAGAAAGCCTTTCTCGAGCGCCAATTGCAAGCCGTTACTTCAATCCCGCCAGATGCGCTGGCTAGATGGTTCACCTGCCATGCATGATGCGCAAGACCTTACCGTCGCTGCGCCGGATGTCAGCTTCCGCAACGCCACCTGCGACAGCACGTGGAAGCGAACCACGGACATGCCAAACGCCGCCGTCGAGTCTGGCTTGGAACGGGCGCTCTGATGCGATGTGCTTCTTCCCGTAAATCGGTTCCCAAACCATCACTGCAACGCGAATCGCCGCCGCGGCATCAGGAATGTAGCCAAAGGTACGGCCAACACCCGGCAACGGCTTTGCCGCTCGCATAGGTAGGGGGCTCAAGAGCAACGCTAAGGTCGCAATAACGAATCGCGCTATCATCTAACGAGATTCAAGATCAGCCCGGAACCCTTTGGGGCTTGCATGGTGTGGTTAGCTATCATCGTGGTGGCGGGCTAAGTGTAGGCGAGTATCCAGTGCCTTTCCAGAACTCGGGCGGCAATTCCAATGCTGGTTTGCCCACCCAGCCGCGTTCCACCTCGACGTGATATGCGCTGCCGTCGGGTGCCGCGTAGTATTCCACGCTGTTAAGAGCGAGCTGGTCCCATTCACCGGTGAACCGAAGCTCGCGCAAACTTTGCGGATAACGACCATAGCGGATCTTGTGGAGCTCAATCAGGGCGACAGCCGTCTTGAGGTGTTGATCATCGAATTTATTGTCCCACGGGCGCGTGACCCCGGAAACACTGATGTAGTGAATGACGAGAAAAATACCCAACCCAGCCAGGAGCACGACTGAGCAAACCACGACTATAACTATCTTTGCCGAGCGCCTGCTAGCATTTCGTCGCTGCGATGGAAGCGGTGGTGGTTCCGGCATTTAACGAAAATTA
>JBHELY010000049.1:0-21695 GCA_046262815.1 Chthoniobacterales bacterium
CGTCTGGGCCTGCGGCGCTACGGCTTCCTGAAGTCCCGCAGCGCGGCGCCGATCGTGCAGCCATTCGTCGAACACGACCATCCGTTTGCTCTGAAGATAATTCTTTTCGAACGTCGCCTTGGCTGCGGCAAACCCAGCCGGATCGCCCGGCTCGCGCGACTCCAGCACTGTCACCAGTCCCCCAGTTTGAGTCGACACGAAATCGCTCGCATCGCCCGGACTCAATTCGCGCACCGCGCTCTTGATGGAAGCGAGATCGGGAACATCCGGTTTTTTTTCCTCGGGCTTGGCGGACGGCGACGGCTCCGGCTTGGGCGGAGTCTCAAGCAGGGAGAAAGGTGGAACTCGTTCTGCCTGGAGACCCATTTGGGCGAGCGCCGTGTCGAGCGGCGTCCCGGCTTTCGCCGCTTCGCGAATCGTGCGGGCGACATCGCTGGCCCGCGCCGCGACCGCTTGCTTGGTGCGTTCTTTCGTCAGCGCCTCGGTGATCTTCGGCTTCGCTTCATCGAGCGTGAGTTGCCGCGACGCGGTCATGCCGAGGAGATGGACAACGTAAAACCCGTCCGGGGTTTGGATCGCGTCGCTGACCGGTTCCTGTTCTTTTAATTGGAACGCGTACTGAGCGAGCTGCGTATTCTTCGGCAGCTTCGGATCGGGCGCAGCCGCGGTGAACTCACCGGTCGCCGTCACGGAAACGTTAAACTTCGCGGCTACGTCCGGGAATTTTGCTCCTTTCTCGAGCGCCGCCTGGACGAAATCGTTCGCGCGATTCGCCAGTTTCTGGAGAGCTTCGACCCGCTCCTTGCCGGTCAGTTTTTTTTCCGCGTCGCCAAAAGTGAACCCGACAAATTCCACCGTGCGTTTGTCGTCGGTCTTCAGCTCGGCTTTGTGCGCCTCGTAATATTTCGCAACGTCGTCGTTGCTGACGTTTACGTTTTTTTGAAAATCCTCGTCCCGGAAGCGAACCACCGCGACGTGCAGTTTCCCGTAAGCCTGGTCGTAGTATTCCTGGCTTTCGGAATCGGCGACATGAAGGCCGGCGCCGAGCAGGTCCTTGAGGCGATTCAACGCGAGCTGATCCGAGACCAGCTCTTCCAGCTGCGCTTCGGTGAACCCGAGGGCGGGCAAACGATTTTGGACAAACTCGCGGTACTTATTGATATCGAACCCGCCGCTGCCCTGGAACGGCGCCAGCGTTTTGACAAACGCGACGACTTCCGCCGAGTTGGGCCGGATGCCGAGCGCCTGCGCTTCATGATCCAGAACAAGGCGATTGAAGGCGAAATTGATGTAAGCGTCGGTCTCGGTCATCGGGCGCATCATCAAATCCTGAACGAGCTGGGAGAGGCCGAGCATTTGCGCGAGCGTCATCAGCCGTGCGCTGCGCTTAAATTCCACCTGCGTCACCGGCCGATCGTAAATGCGCCCGAGATCGTCCTGCCGTTTCGCGCTTAAATCGGACTTGTTAAAATAGAAAATGAACGGAATGGCCAGGATCGCGATGACGATCATGAGCCATTTGTGGTGCTTGCGCATTACAGTGATCATAGGAGCGAAATTTTTCCGGTTGGAGGGGCAGAACTTACGGCGAGTTGCCGGTCAGCCAACTGGTTTTTCGGAAATCGCGGCGCGAACTTTTAGCCGCAAGGCGTTGAGGCGAATGAACCCGGTCGCGTCGCTTTGATTGTAAGCGTCTGCGCCGCCGCCCTCCATCGTCGCAACCTGAGGATCGTAAAGACTCTTCGGACTTTTCCGTCCGGCCGCGATGATGTTGCCCTTGTAAAGTTTGAGGCGCACGATGCCGGTCACGTCGCGTTGCGTTTCCGTGATGAGCGCTTGCAAGGCGTGCCGCTCGGGCGCGAACCAAAAACCGTTATAGACCAGCTCACTGTATTTCGGGACGAGACTGTCGCGCAAATGCATCACCTCGCGGTCCATCGTGAGCGATTCCATTTGCCGGTGAGCGAAATGCAAGAGCGCGCCGCCCGGTGTTTCGTAAACGCCGCGACTCTTCATGCCGACGAAGCGGTTCTCGACCAGATCGACGCGGCCGATGCCGTGTTTGCCGCCGAGCTTGTTCAGCGTTTGCATCACGCCCAGGGGCGAAAGCGTTTTTCCATTTACGGCGATGCAATTTCCGTCGCGAAATTCCAGCTCGATGTATTCCGCTTCATCGGGCGCGTCTTCGGGAGCGACGCTCAATTTATACATGCCGCGCGCTTCGGCGGAGCTGGCGTCGAACCAGGTATCCTCCAGCATTCCGCTCTCGAAACTGATGTGGAGTAAATTACGATCCATCGAGTACGGCTTCGAGGCGCTCGCTTCGATCGGAATTTTCTGCGCGGCCGCGTAGGCGATCATCTCGGCGCGGCCGGGAAATTCTTTTCGAAAACGCTCTTCGCGCCACGGCGCGATGACGCTCAGCTGCGGCGCGAGCGCAGCCGCAGTCAATTCGAAGCGCACCTGGTCGTTCCCCTTCCCCGTCGCGCCATGCGCGATCGCATCCGCTCTTTCCGCGCGCGCGATCTCAACCATCCGTTTTGCAATGAGCGGCCGCGCGATACTGGTGCCGAGAAAATATTGGCCTTCGTAAATCGCGCCGGCCTGCATCATCGGAAAAATAAAGTCGCGGGCGAATTCTTCGCGCAGATCGTCGATCACGCATTTCGTCGCGCCGGTGCGGAGTGCTTTTTCGTCGAGGCCCGCGAGTTCCTCCTCCTGCCCGATGTCCGCGCAGAACGCAATGATCTCCGCCCGATAATTCTCCTTGAGCCAGCGAAGGATGACGGAGGTGTCGAGTCCGCCGGAATAAGCGAGGACGATTTTCATCTTAGTCGCCAAAAGAAATGTCAACCGCGCGCGCCGTTTGGACCAATTCGCCATCGGGTGGAACGAGCCGAAGACGATTTACGGCATCGGCAATCGGCACGTGGCGGACTTGGTAATTCTGATAACTTACCATTGAGCCAAATTTTTTTTCTCCAATCAGCTTCACCGCTTTCACGCCGAAGCGTGTTCCAAGAATGCGATCGAGAGTGGTCGGTGTTCCGCCGCGTTGCAAATGACCGAGGACGGTGCAGCGCGTTTCCTTTCCGGAGCGAGCCGCGATTTCACCAGCGACGACCACGCCGATTCCGCCATAACGATCTTCGCCTTCCTCGCAGTGCCGCATCACCACCTGGCCGTCGCGCGGCCTCGCGCCTTCAGCCGCGACGACGATGGCGGATTTATTTCCACGATCAGCGCGCAATTGGATCGCGGCGCAAACCTTGTCGTAGTCAAAAGGAATTTCCGGGATCAGAATGATGTGCGCGCCGCCGGCGATCCCGCCATGCAATGCGATCCAGCCTGCGTGCCGGCCCATCACTTCGAGAACCATGATGCGCTTGTGACTGGTCGCAGTCGTATGCAGCCGATCGAGCGCATCCATTACGGTCGCCACGGCGGAATCGAAACCGAAAGTCATCGCCGTCGCTTCCAAATCGTTGTCGATCGTTTTCGGAACGCCGATGCAATTGATGCCCGCCGCCTGGAGTTGTTGCGCCGTCGCCATCGATCCATCGCCGCCGACTATAATTAGTCCGTCGACGCCGAGAGACTTCAAAACATCGCGCGCATCTCCGATTACCTTCTCGGCGACATCGGTCCGGTCACCCGCACCCACCTTCGCCACGAAGTGACCTCGATTGGTCGTGCCGATGATCGTTCCGCCACGCGGCATGATGCCGGAGGTGTCGCGGCGCTTGAGGATTTTGTAATTGCCTGGCGGCAGTAAACCTTCGAATCCGTCGAGGAAACCGATTACTTCCCAGCCCAGTCTGTCCGCCGCGAGAACGACTCCGCGTATGACCGCGTTCAAGCCCGGGCAGTCGCCGCCGCTCGTCAACACGCCGATACGGGGCTTGGTCATTTGCGCCAGCGAAAGTTAAAGCGTTTTCTTGGGATCGATCATGCGGCCGCCCGCGGCCCATTGGTCGTAGAGCTGCCAGCCGCGCGCGAGAAGTTGCCCGCCTTCGGTAAAACGATTCGCGCTTCCAAGCATGACGACGATTAAATTTCGCGGGGTCACTTTTGTGCGCTCGCCCTGCTTCTGGATCTCGGGCTCGCGATGCGCGGAAAGAATCAGGCAATCACCCGCCCGCGCCGTCTTGCCTGTTTTCACACCGTCAACGCCGGCCGTGCCGAGAAGCTCGTTCGTGTTGCGGAGCATGTAAGCTTTCTTCTGGGTCCCGCGCTCGAACGCGATCTGCCGTTCCTTTTGCGAAACATAAAAACGGAACGCCGGTTTGTTGATCGCATAACGTGTCAGACGCGCGAGATCGGCCGCGGTAGAGAACGGCATCGGCTTTACATTTGTATCAATGCCGTGGGGATTCGAAAAACGGGTCCGCTCCATCAAGAGTGATTTGGCGAGGAAATTCATTTGGCCAACGAAAGTGCCAACCGGCCCGCCCTTTCCGTCCCCGGGAACGACGGATTGAAGCGCGGCGCCGACTTCGTTCGCGAGGGTATATGCAGCGACGTTGTCCGACTGGACGAGCGCGGCGTAGAGCAGATCGCGCAACGTGATGCGATCGCCGGGCTGAAACCCGATCAAGTTTTCGCCTGTGCCGACGAACGCCTCTGGCGGAATCATCGCCATCTTATTCAAATCGCCGCCGCGTTTTTCCGACCAATCGAGCACAACCATCGCCGTCGCGACTTTGGTCAGGCTGCCGATCTGGCGTTTATCCCGGGCGTCGACCTGTTCGAGAACGAAGCCGCTCTGGGCGTCGATCATGACGTAAGCGGTCCGCGCTTCGACCGCGCGACTAAGTGGAAGAAGGAGAGCGAGAGAAGAAAGTGTGGCGAGAAAGCGGCGAGAAATCATTGCGGCAACGAAAATCGCTGCACGTTAAACGCCGTCGTTGCGTTCGCAACCGGCGAATCCGAGTCGCTGCGAACTATTGCAGCGCTATGTCCGCGCGCGCGCCGTAGCGAAACGCGTTCGGGCTCAGCACGAGATAAATGCGCTCGGCGGCATTTACGAGGTCGAAGGACCGCGCATAACCGAGTCCGCTGGCGCGGACCGTACCGCCTCGTCCCTGGAGATTGCTGCCACCGGCCATGTCGAATTCGTAAACCACGACGCCCTTGTCGACGTCCGTCACGCGCACATGCAACGCCAGGTGAGACTGGCCAAGGCCGAGATGTCCGAAAAATAGGGCGCGGCCCGCGCGGCTCCCGCCATCGACCAGCGTGAATTCGCCTTCCACCAGCCAGCCGGTCCGCGGTCTTTCGTTGTCCTTCAGGATCCGGGCCGGCGCGATTTTCTCGAGTTGCTCTTTCAAGTCGCCGGCAAATTCCACTGGCGTCAACGCCTTGCGGATCGGCATTTCGCCGTCGGAATTGGTTTGGTCACCGGTGAAGATCGCGGTGTCGATGCAGAATGGCCGAATATAAATCGCTTTCGGGGCGTAGGCGCCGACGCCGCAATTGGTCGTCATGTAGATGCCCTTCGAATCTTTCGCATCGGCCGTAGTGGTGCGGGAGCCGCCGGCCACCTGAGTGCGGGTAACGTACATGTCGGCGCAGGAACAGAGAACAATGCTGGAAACAAGAGCGAGGAAAGATTTCATAATGGATTAATTCGGCACCCGCGGCAGCCGGCTTCGAAGGCAGACCACGACGGATTATTGACGATAAAAGGATGCAACTCCCGTGCCGTCACTTGGGAAAAGTTCCCGTGAAATTTTGGACGAACGAACAGCAACGAGCGTTCGCCGCCGGCGAACGAGATGGAAGGTCACCACTCCCAAAGCGAGCGCGGCCGCGACCCACGTCGATGTTTCCGGCACTGCACTGACCGGGGTTACTTCCCAGTAGCCCCCACCGAGATTGAATTCAGCGGCGCCCGAGTAACCGGTGAACAAAAAGCTGCTGAGGTTTCCGTTTTGGTCGGAGGCAAAGACTAGCCGGTCGGTAGAAGGGCTTCCGACCGTGTTTGGCGTTCCAGTCCAATTATCGATCGTGAGCGTGAAACTGCTGGGCGTAAAGGACGCGAAGGTGAGGACGCCGACAGTTCCGGCGCCGAAATCGAGATGGGAACCAGACGCCATCAGGGTGAGCGCACCCAATCCCGGCGTGCTCGCGCTGCCTTCGCTGAAGTCGCCTTTCGCGAAGGTGCCGCCGGCTAGCGTCATCGTAGCAGTATTATTGATCTGATTGCTCTGGCCGAGCAGAACGGTGCCGCCGGAATTTACCGTGATATTGTTGGTGGAACCCAGCGCGCTGCCGGAACTATTCGCGAGGGTGAGCGTTCCGCCATTCACTGTAGTCGAGCCGCTATAGGTGTTCGCGCCCGTCAGGATGAGTTCGCCGGCCCCATTCTTCTGCAGCGCCATATTTCCCTGCGTGCCGCCGTTGGTGCCGGCAATCACGCCGGAGAAGGTGGTGGACACACCGGTGCCGGGATTGACCGTGAGCGTGCTCGTTCCGCTGACCACGCTGTTCTTGACGATCGCGGTGCTGTCGCCGCTGAGCGAAGCGACGCCGTCACTGTAACTCGCCAGATCGAACACGCTGCTGGTGTTAATCGTGAGCGCGGTCTGCGGCGAAGTCGGCAGCACATTGCTGTTCCCGAGTTCCAAGGTGCCGGAATTCTGAATCGTGGTCGGACCGTTGTAGGAATTGGCCGCGCTCAAAACGACTGTCGTTCCGTCGACGACCAAATCTGAATTGGGAGAGCTGCCGGTGATTCCGTTGGTGGTGATGTTCACCGTGCCGCCGCCGGCGATTGTCAACGTCGTCCCGTTTTTCGAAACGCCGCCGGTGAGATTCAACGTTCCACCGCCTGCGTTGATCGTCGCGTTCGTCGCCGCATTGATCGGCCCGGCGAACGTGCTCGTGCCAGTGTTATGCAAGGCGCCGCCGTTGCTAATGCCGCTGCCGTTGAGCGTCAGCGGTTCCGCAGTTGAGTAATTGACATTGTTCAGTGTCAGGGCTGCGCCGTTTGCGACTGTCGTCCCGCTCGCCGCGGAGCCGAGAGCGTTGTTCGTATTCACCTGAAGCGTGCCGGCGCTGATTGTCGTGCTCCCGGTGTAGGAGTTCGAGCCACTGAGCGTAACATTGCCGCTCGTGTTTTTCGTTACGGTTCCGGTTCCGGCAAGAATTGCGCTGACGGTGCCGCTTTGGAGCGTAAATGAAGTACCCGTCAGAATGCCGGTCCCGGTGCCGCTGATCGTGCCGCTGGAAAGCGTGACCGCGGCCGTGGTTTGTCCAAATGTCTGAAGGTCAAGAGTTCCGCCGGAAACAGTCAGGCTCGCCGTAGTGAGAAGCCGATCGACTGCACCCAACTGAAGCGTCCCGGCCGTGACGTTTGTCCCGCCGCTGAAAAGATTTGCCGCACTGAGCACCATCGTCCCGGAACCAGTCTTATTGAGTGTGCCAGTACCGGTTATCGCGGTGCTGACCGTGAAAGTTTGTCCTGCGTCCACCTGAAAGGTGCTGGCTGGATCCCCCAGTGTAATCGTCCGGACGGTCGTGAAACCGGTCCCAATCTCCAGCGTTCCCGCGTTCAAGTTAATCGCACCGGTCGGTCCTCCGAGGTTGCTGTTGCTGGTGACGACGAGCGTGCCTCCGTTGATCGTGGATCCGCCGACGAACGTATTGACGCCGCTCAGCGTGAGCGTGCCGCCGCCAGTCTTGACCAAAACACCGTTGCCGCTAATCACACCGCTTTCCGCAGTGTTGCTCGCGCCGCCGAATGTCGCGGTGAATCCACCGTTCACGATCCCGCCGCTCAAGGTCAGGGTACCAGCATCCGAATTGATCGTGCTCGCGGAACCGAGTGTGATCCCGCCGCCGTAACTGTTGTTGCCGCTGATATTGCGAAGTGCGCCGTCACTGGAAATTCCGCCGCCATTCAAACTGAGCGCTTCGTTGCCGACTGCAATGTTGCCCTCAATTTGGAGCGCAGCGCCCGGGCTTACCGTCGTGCCCGCTCCGGTCGTTCCCAAAGCGGAAGCGTTCTGAATGTTCAGCACGCCCGCGCTGATGGTCGTTAGTCCGGTCCACGAATTTGCGCCCGACAAAACCAGTTTGCCCGTGCCTGTTTTCGTCACCGTGGAGCCCACCGTAAACTCACCGATTGCGCCGGAAAGAAGAACGTCGGTGCCGCCGGGTGCCGTGCCGCTGGCGATATTAAAAATCTGATTCGTGACGAGCGAGTAGTTGCCGGGCAGCGTCGAGGTGACGCTGCTTGCGTTGCTTGTGATACCGGTCCCTCCGAGGTAGAGGATGCCGGTTCCGGTGACGATGCTACCGCCGCCGCTAAGGGTCAGAGTGCCGATGTACTCGTTGAAATTATTCAGGTTCAATTGCCCCTGCGCATTGATCGTCGTGTTCGCGCCGTAAATTTGCAGGGCGGCGCTTAGTTGCACCGTCGCGCTGTATCCGGCGCCGCCGATCGTGATCGCTGGCGAGAGAATCGAGCCCGGCTTGGCCAGAACCAGAGTGCCCTGGCTCACCGTCGTCGCGCCCGTGTAGGTGTTATTGGACGCGCCGCTCAACGTCAACGTGCCCCCACCCGTTTTCGTTAGGCCGCCGGCGCCGCTGATCACGCCGGTGATTGTGACGTTTCCAGCGCCGCTTTCGGTGAAAAGAAAACCGCCATTATTGACGTTGCCGCTTAGCGTGAGCGTTCCGGAATCCGAGCTAATTCTGCTCGCGGATCCGAAGGTGATCGCCCCTGCGAAGCTGTTGTTCCCGCTGATGTTTCGGATTGCCCCGTCGCTCGCGATGCCGGAACCATTCAAGGTCAACGCCTCCGTCCCAACGGCAATATTGTTTTGAATTTGCAAGGCGGCGCCAGAGGCGACCGTCGTGCCGGACGCATTCGTACCGAGGGCGGTCGCGTTTTGGATATTCAACGCGCCGGCGTTGATTGTTGTCGCCCCGCCGTAGGTGTTCGCCCCTGAAAGCGTGAACGTGCTCGTGCCTGTCTTCGTGATTGCGTAATCGCGATTGCCGCTGCCGGCCGTAATCGCGCCGCTCAAGGTCCCGATTCCAGAGCCGTTGCCGGCCAGCGTGAGCACCACCGTAGAATTGTTACTGGCCGTGATACCGTTCGCGATGCTCTGGGCGTTCGAGGAGCTTTGGGTGATCGTGTTTGAGGCTCCCGTGAAACTGAGCGCGTTTCCGCCCAGAAAAAAGCTGCCGGCGCCCGAGCCAAAAGTCAGGGTATTGAGCTGAAACGGATTCGCAATGTTCTGGTTCAACGGAACGAGCGCGGTCCCTGTATTGTTACTGCCCGCGAAAGTCAGGTCTGTGGTCGAGGAACTGGCGGGTGCGCTTCCGCCCCAGTTTGCGCCGGTGCTCCAATTGCCGTTTCCGCCGTTACCATTCCAAGTCCAGCTTCCCGCCTGCGCACAGGAGATCGCCGCCAAAAAGATCAAGGCGCAAAAAAATCGCGTTACGCCATTCGGCAGAAACGCGAGCCCGGTTCCAGTCATCCTGTAAGGGAGCATCGTCCGCTGCCAAATAGCGGCTTCTGTGCCCTCGCCTACGTATTTTCCCGATGGCGGGCTAAGTAAAATCTGCGTCGCGCCTTAGATTCCGGCGACAGGGTGCGGCACGTAAGGTTCTTCCAACCGGCGAATTACCTCAGCCGTGAGCGACATTTTCAAGGCGGCCAGCGCATCATCCAGCTGGCCGGGTTTGGAAACGCCAACGATCGGCGCGATGACCGCAGGCTTTTGCAACAGCCACGCTAAAGCTATTTGCGCGGGCGGAATTCCCTCTTCAGCGGCTACGGTTTCGAGCGCATCGATCACGCGCGCATCCGCCTCATTGACCTGTTCGCCGTACAGCTGATGCCCATAACTGTCCGTCCCGGCGCGAACGGTTTTGGTCCTGCGTTTGCCGGCGAGAAGTCCGCGAGCGAGCGGGCTCCAGGGCAGCACGCCAATGCCTTGATCGATACAAAAGGGAATCATTTCGCGTTCTTCTTCCCGATAGATCAGGTTGAGGTGATTCTGCATCGTAATGAAGCGCGTCCAGCCGTGCAGGTCCGCCGTGTAAAGCAGCTTCGCAAATTGCCAGGCCGGCATCGACGAAGCGCCCAGATACCGCGCTTTGCCCGCGCGTACCACGTCGTGGAGCGCTTCCAGCGTTTCTTTGACCGGCGTCTCGGAATCGAACCGATGAATTTGATAAAGATCAACGTAATCGGTACCGAGCCGGCGCAGACTGGCATCAATCGCCGCCATGATATGTTTGCGCGAAAGGCCGCGATCCTCCGGACCGTCACCCATCGGATAAAAAACTTTCGTCGCGATCACCAGGTTTTCCCGGCCCGGCCCAAAATCCTTTAGCGCGCGCCCGAGCACTTCCTCGCTCGCGCCTAACGAATACATATCCGCCGTATCGAAAAAATTGATGCCGGCTTCGAGTGCCTGCCTGATCAACGGCCGGCTGGCCCCTTCATCGAGCACCCACGGCCGCCACTTGCTCGAACCATAAGTCATCGTCCCGAGAGAAAGGCGGGAAACCTTCAGGCCCGATCGGCCGAGATTTAGATACTGCATCGCTCCGATTTCGACGGACCTGACAACTCAGGTGGCCGCTTAATAACGCCGGCCGAATCCGGCAGTTTCCGCCGTGTCCGATTTCGGGGCGGAACGTTTATCGCGCACCGGTCGCAGTTCCACCGGCCTCGAAGTCTTGCACTCCTCGCACCAATGCCGCTGGGAACTGAGCAGCCGCTTTCGCGCTCCGCAATTATCGCAAACGAAAACTTCTTTTCTCACGCGAAAGAAGTGTTACGTGCACCAGCCGCCCTTGCCAAGCGTTGTTTTCGCCGGGGCGGAAAGCGGAATTTCCCCGGCACGCAAAAAAAGGCTTGCCACGGGGATTCCAGTTTCTACAATGCGCCTCGAATCGGTCTCCTTTTATGAACATGATGATTGCATTGAAACGCTCCCTCGTTGTCCTTCTCACTCTCTCCGGCCTGGCCCTGTGCGCCTTTGCCGCGAATCAGGACACGCCATGTCCATTACCGATCACCGACGCCTCGACTTCCAGCGATCCAACCCAATCGCCTGAGAAGGAACAATGTCTCAAGGCGGTGCATCACAACGGCATGATTATTTGTCTGCCCTGCCCCGCCTACGACGCCCACATTCGGCACGGCGACACCGATGCCGGTCCGTGCGACAAGCCGGGCAACGAGACTCCCGGCGGCCACTAAATTTTGCCCTCCGTGGCTGTCTGGCCGGGAGGCGCGCTCGCGTCGACCTTCCGTCTTCTCGCCGTCCTCATAATCGCGCTCGCGGAATGCGGTTGCTGGGAGGGGACCAGCCGCGAGGTGCTGGCAACGGTTCTTTCCCTCGAAGGTCCCGCCTCGATCAGTGTCAATGACGGACGCACTTTTTCCGAGTTTCGCCCTGCCCAGAACCCCGGCAGCCACGCCGTCCTGCGAACTTCGCCTGGATCGCAACTCTCCCTGGCGTTGTTGCCCAATTGTCTCGTCCATCTCGAAGAGAACACTTGTCTGGCGATCGTCCGCCTTGCCCTCACAAAAGATGGGAACGAAACCGGCGACGACATGCAGGCGAGATTGGCCGAAGCGAGATTGATCAACGGCCGGATTTTCGTTTCCCATGTTTGGGGCGAGACCCGCGCCCGCCTGGCTGTTTCCACTGCCAACGGCGAAGTTTCCACTCCCTCGAACGCCGCCTTCTGGATCGAGTGCGCGGATGGAAATACACGCGTCACCTGCGCCAGCGGGTGGGTTGAGTTTCATCCGTCCGGCGCCGCCAAATCGACGCGCGTGCCCCCCGGTTCGATCGGCCAGTGGCCTTCCGCTAGTGGAAATATCACCGCGGCCGACGGCGATCCGCGCGGCCAGGACGCGTTGGAGCAAGCCGCTGAGCTCGAGCAGAAACTACGCGATCTGGCAGTCCGGAAGCGCAACGTTTTGCCTCGTTAGGCCGACTCTTTCAGCGATACTCGCCGTACTCGGCGCAGAATTAGCTTTAGGCATCGGCGTGAACTCCTTTCACCGACCCAAAGCCTTCCTAAGACACCTAGTGCTGTGCGGATGTGCGTTAATCGCCGTCCCGGTGTTCGCGACCCCGGCCGAAGAAATCACTCGGGCGGTTGAAGCGAATGGCGTGAGCGATGTTTCGCAGGCGCAACCACGGCAGTTTGTCAAAGCCTTCGCGGCTGTCACATTCCGCGTGCAGCCGCGCGATTTGCCGAATTACGTCGTCGGCGCCATCAATCTTCGCCCCGACCTCGCACCCAGCGTCGTTGCCGTGGCTGTCAAAGCAGCGAGGAAGAACCGGGAGACGCAGCCGCAATTACTTTGCGCCATGATCGAGCGGATCGTCCAGGCGGCCATTGCCGCAAATCCCGACGCTGCCGTAGCCATCGCGAAAGCAGGCGCTTCGGCGGCGCCCACATCCCGAGTTTGCGTCATCAGCGCCGCGATTGCAGCCGCACCGCAGGCGAAAGATCAAATCCTCGAAGCGGCCAGCGCGAAAACCATTCCATTGGCTTTCCTGACTTTCTCGGCCTCCGATGCCAGCGGCTTTTCGTCCTGGGGAAGCGGCAACCTAAATCCGGCGAACATTTCCCAAATCGGCGGCAACGGCGTTGTCAATTCACCGGAGCAACCGCCATCGCATTGAGGCGACGGGAAACGATTCTTTCGCGCTGTTTTTCCGAGAAAGGTTTTGCATTTCTACGTCTGACCTCGAATTATCCGGCCCTGTGAATCTCGCTTTTCTCCACGACAAACGCTCGCTCCTCGCGATGGCAGCCATCGCGTTCCTTTGTGCGTTTAGCTCCGCCAAAGCGCAGGAAGCTCTCGTGGCCAGCGTGACGACCACCGAGCCGAACGCGGAAATTGCACCGGAGCAGTCCGTCGATTTGACCTCGGAAGTCAATCCGCCTCTGCCCGTCGCCTCTACCGACCCGTCGGTTCAAAACGCGCCGGCAACAAATGCGGACATGGGCGTCCCGCGGCGGTTCCATTACCATTTGCAACTTTCCGTGCGCTCCGTTTACGACGACAACATTAATCTCTTTCACACCAACCGAATCTCGGACTTTTACACTTCGATCGAACCGGCACTCATGCTCGGCTTCGGGGACACCGAGGGGCGCTCAGAGAATTACCTCCGCCTCGATTACATCCCGGCCGTGTTTCTTTTCGCCGATCACTCGGAAAACAATTCCGTCCAGCATGTGATTCGATTAGAGGGCCAGTATCGCGCAAGCCGGTTAACGCTGAATCTGTCGCAGACGGTCCAGCTCATGGACGGCGTCGATGTTCAAACGCAGAACACGTCGGGCGGCCTGGACCAGCAGGTGAATCTCGATGTTGCCGGCCGGACACGATTCGACATTTATAACACCCATCTGAACGCTGCGTATTACGTCACCGGAAAAACATTTCTGTCCGCGGGCGCCGATTACACGAACACCAATTACTCATCGCTGATTAGCTCGGAGATAATCACCGGGAACTTTTTCGTGAACTACAATTACAGCGCGAAAGTCGTCGTCGGCCTCGGCGGAACATTCGGCTATGATAAAGTCGACGAGCCGAATCCCGATCAGAATTTCGAGCAGGCCAATGTCCGCGTTTCATATCAGGCCACCGGGAAAATTGATTTCGCCGGTTCGGTGGGCGTCGAGTTCCGGCACTTCGAGGGCGACATGGTCGACACTCACGTTTCCCCCGTTTTCGAGCTTGGCGTGAATTACACGCCGTTCGACGGCACCAAGATTTCGTTGACCGCGAATCGGCGCATTCTCAATTCAGCCGTTCTTGCCGAACAGAATTATACCGTCACGAATGTCAGCGCCGGCATTCAACAGCGTTTGCTCCAGCGCGTCTTCCTCGGATTCAACGCCGGCTACGAAAACTCCGATTATTTCAGCACCACCGGCGGCACTCCAGCGAGCCGAAACGACGATTACTTTTTTGTCCAACCTTCAATTGCAGTCAGCATCACTAGATTCTGGACCGTGGGCGCGTATTATTTGCACCGGGTAAACAACAGTTCATTCGATGCATTTGGTTTTCATGATAACCAGGTCGGAATCCGCAGCACGCTGGAGTTCTAGCGGCAGAGTCGCGCTCTGCCTCGCACTGGCTGCCGCGATCTCCACGTCGGCGCTGGCCCAATCTCCCACCGCCGTGCCGGAATCCTCCGCCGCCCGAAATCTTCTCGCCCCCGCACCGCCATCCGTCTCAACCGGTCCGATGGGTCCGACCGTTACGACAACCAGTTCCGTAAATGCACCAGCCGGCTACGTCCTGAGCGCGAACGATCAGGTCGCGGTCGAAGTTTTCGGCGAAGACGATTTGCGTTCGAATGGCCGGCTCAACGCCGAGGGTAATCTCAGTTTGCCGCTCCTCGGTTCGGTTCATCTGGCCGGACTCACTCTCACCCAGGCCACTTCGCGCGTGACTGACCTTTACGCGCGCGATTATCTCGTGAACCCGAAAGTCAACGTGTCGCTGATCAGTTACGCCAAGCGTCGTTTCACGGTCCTGGGTCAGGTCAATCGGCCGGGAAGTTTCGAAATGCCGGAAGGCAGCCCGGGTGGAATCGATCTGCTCGAAGCGGTCGCGATGGCCGGTGGTTATACGCGCATCGCCGCGCCGGAGCGTATCACGGTTCGACGCAAGGGCCAGAAAGGCGATGAAGTTTTGAAAGTAGATGCGAAACGGCTGGCGCGTGGCCAAGGGAACAAGAACTTTATGGTGCTTCCGGGCGACACCATCACCGTCGGCGAAAGTATTTTCTAAAGAGCAAGCATGAACACCCAGACGATTTCGCCCGCTCAACCTCGACTCACGCCCGCCGATTCCGCCGCGCCTGGACCGACGTCCGTTACTAGCCTTGGAACGGAGCAGCGGGCCCGCACGGATTTTCGCCATCTCTGGCACACAGTGCTGGAAAAACTTTGGATCCTGATTCTTTGCACTATCGCCGGGCTGTTTCTCGCCCTGGGCTATCTCGCGCGCACGCCGAAACTTTATCAGGGCCACGTTGTGCTCGAAGTCGACATCCAGGAGCCGACCATTGTTCGCAGCGACGATATGTCGAGCCGCATGCGCTCGGCGTTTCTGGCCAGCCAGGATGCCTTGCGCACGATCGAACAGAACCTGACGAATCGCACTCTGCTTGCCCGCGTCATCCGCGCGGAAGGGCTGGCTGACGACGACGGCCGGGCGCTTCTCGGAGTGAGCAAGGCGCCGCCGCCCGCTCCGAAAAAGGACGCCGCGACGAGGGCGACTTCGGGCGAAATGGCGCTCACCCAAACCGAGCAGGCTCTCGGCGGCGCCCTTTCTACGATGGTGAAACCAGTCGTTAGGCGCGGCACCCGGCTGATCGATTTGTATGTCGTGAACCAGGACCCGGCCCTCGCCCAACGCTTGGCGGAAGCCGTTGGCCGCGAATACATCCGCAGCTCGATCGAACGCCGCGCGAATTTCGCCGAAGACACTTTGCGTTACCTGCTCGAGGAAGAAGAACGCTTAAAAGGGAACCTAGCGAAGAGCGAAGCGGCGGTCGCGGAATACAAAGCGAAGACGCCTGACGCTCTTCAGCTCGGCGGCGGTGTGAACTCAAACACCGGTCAGAACACGGCCGGCCGCACCGGTGGGGTGGAAGAAAAACTTCAGGAGTTGAGCACGAAGACGACCGCGGCGAAGACCGAGCGTTTGCGCCTCGAAGGCGAGTTGGCTTTGATCGAGCAGGCTGGTGACAACCTCGACAAGCTGCTCGCCGTTCCCAGCATTGCCAACGCTCCTGCCGTCGTCGAACGCCGCCGGGACGTCGCCCAGGTGGAGGCCGCGCTCGCCACCCTCAGCCAGCGTTACAAAGAAAAACATCCGCGCATGATCGCTGCGAAGGCGGCCCTTAACGAGACGCGCGCCGCGTTGAAACAAACTGTGATGCAGCAGCCGGCCGTGTTGAAGAACGCGATCGAACAGGCGCGAGCCACGGAAGAATCGCTCCGCGCCGCTGGGGGCGAACAGGAGAAAGCCGCGCTCGCGTTGAACAAGGCCGCGATCGGTTACCAGGAACTCGCACGCCAGGCCGATACCGACCGCGCCCTTTACGAAAGCGTCCTCCGCCAGATCAAGGAAACCGATTTGACCAAAGGCACGAAGACAAATGCGGTCAGCGTGATCGAACATTCGCCGTTGCCGAGTTCGCCGGTAAGTCCAAGCACGATGCGTGTGATCGCGCTCGGGTTGCTCGGTGGAATCGCCGCCGGTCTCGCCACGATTTTTGGCGCGAACGCGCTGGATCGATCCGTGAAAACGGTCGACCAGGCTGAAACGAATTTCGGCTTGCCGGTGCTCGCCGCCATTCCGGAAATCTCTGCTGAAGAATCCAAAGGCCCTGAGAGTAAATCAAATGCACCACCCGGCAGTTCGAGTTACCGGCTCGTCGCCGAAGCGCCCGAAGGTCCGGCCGCCGAAGCGTTCCGCAATCTGCGGGCCGCTCTTTCGCTCCTCGGCCCCGAAGCCGAGCGCAAGATTTTCTTGTTCACCAGCGCGCTGCCTAACGAGGGGAAGAGTTTTACCAGCGCGAACTATTCGCTCTCACTCGCCCAACAGGGACATCGCGTTCTCCTCATCGATGGTGATCTGCGCCGTCCGAGTCTGCACAAGATCTTTCGTCAATTCGGACCCGATGGCGGCCAGGCCGCTTCCAAAACTGACGATGAACAATACGGCATAGTCGATTACCTCGTCGGCGACGTTGCGCTCGCCGATGCCGTTCGCGTGGTTTCCGCCCGCGACGTCGACATCATCGGGACCAGCGATCCCAATTCGACCAGCACCGTCACCGCCACCGGCGGGCAACTCTCAGTTCTGGCCGGCGGCCGGCGCGCGCCAAACCCCGCCGAGTTGTTGAGTGGCCAATCATTCGCCGAGCTGCTCGTCGAAGCTGCGCGAGGCTATGATCGCGTCGTCATCGATAGCGCGCCGGTTCTCGCCGTGAGCGACACGTTGCTCATGACGCCACACGTTCAAACTGTCTGCATGGTCGTTCGCGCAAGGCGCACCGCACGTAATGCCGTCCAACGCGCCGTCCTCCTGCTCGGCGGCACCGGCAGTCGACCGGTCGGCGTCATTCTCAATCGTCTGCCTCGCAACCGCGGCACTGATTACTATTACTACTACGCCTCCCACGGTTACGGCGCCGGCGAAGGCTCCTACACCGGCGGATACGCGAAGAAGCGAAGTAGAAAGTCTAAAGGCTAAAGTCTAAGGTTCCCCGGCTCCGTTCTACTTTAGCCTTTAGACTTTCTACTTTCTACTTTCCAGGTCCCGCTTCCCCAGCAAATCCCCAGATAAGTCGCGACCAGCAATTGGATCGAGAAGATCTGAAGCGGAAAATCCACCGCGGCATGAATCGCCACGCCGATTAACGCGAGCAGCGAGCATAACAACAGGACGCGCTGGCGATTGCTCCACTCTTCGGGGCGCAGGTAGTTGCGCACCGCAAACGCGATCCCGCCAAAAAAAAGCGTTCCGAGTGCAATCGCGCCGATCCATCCCCACTCCAGCACCGTCTGCAAATAATCGTCGTGGAGAAATCGCCAGGTGCCTCTCGGATGTCCGCCCGCTAATTGTTGGTAATGCGGAAAGATCGCCCGGAAAACTCCCGGACCGAAGCCGAACGCGCCGGCATCGCCCGCGGCGGTCAACGCGGTGCGGTTCGCAGCCCACCGTTCGTCGACCGGCAATTGTTTCGTAAACTGCTGCCATCGGAGCAGCGGTTGATCCAGATGCGTTGCCTGCGCGACTGCCACGATAACGATCGCAACGATGAGGGCGCCAATGGCAAGCGTTTTCTTATCGCCACGCACCGCTCTCGTGATCAACGGCCGAACGACTGTTCCGAGCAATGTAAGAATTAACAGCCCGCTTACGATCTGCGCCATTCGAGAAGTGTTCGAGGCAATTGCGATCAGCATGATGACCGATGTGCCTGCGAGAAGGCCACGGGCTACGCCCCGCTCATGTCGCGTCACAAACCAACACGTCAGTCCTATCACTGCCGGCAGCACTAAGTTCAAAAATGCACCCGCGTTCGCGTGATAATAAAAGGAAGCGAAAAACGTACTCGTGAAATGAGCGGGTGAACCGCCCGGTTGCCAAAAAATCATCGGGGCACGACTGGCTTTTTGGAGCAACCCGAGTAAGGCAATGGCGCCGCCGGAAATCGCGAGCGCCGACCAAAGCCGCAGCAACCAACGCGGTCGCTGCACCATTTCGGTGACAAACATAATTGTACCGAGGAGCAGAGTTACGCGCACCATCATTGCGCAGCTCAAAACGTAATCAGCCGAACCCCCGAGCGCGGGCAGCAGAGTTGCGACCGGCACGAAAATGCGAAACCTGGTGTCGTAAACCGAGTGCGCATTCAGCGCCATCCACCATCCCAGCAGCAGGACCGCACCGGCAATGATCATCAGACTGCGCGGCACGATTGGCCGGCGCCAATCCACCACGAGCGACGCGACCCAAAAAACGAGCACCAGGCCCACCAGCCCGTTGGTCAGCTCAATCGACCACGCCGTCGTCCCGCCATAGAACCAGGGCGCAACAATGAGCGTCGCGAGAAACAACCAGCGGGAGAGGTCACGAAGCGAGTGCATCGTTATCGGTTATTAGTTATTCGGTGTTGGCCTCAACTGAAAAATCTCGGGTGTTTCATCCTCTGCTTCCTCTTGGAGATTCGAGGCCCTTTCAAATATCGCATGTAGCCATTGATCAATCTGATGGCGCGCTCGACGAGTTCTCGACCGCGAACCAGTAGTTCATCGCTCGTCAACTTTTCGTCATTGGCGGTGATCAGGTGGTCGAGCACTTCCCAACACGAGCCTCGAGCGTTGCTACAGAATTTAGCGTTGTCGAGATAGTGAAATCGACCATAACTCTCTGCGATGTTCGCCGTGGCCGATCGGGCGGCGCGCAAGAGCTGATCACCCAGTCGATAGCGTTCATCCTTCGGGAGGCGCGGAACAACCTCGCCGGAAACAAATCGGCGCAGATCGCGACAGGCTTTCCAACATTCAAGATCTTCAAAGTGGCGAACCAGTTGGGGAGAAACACTCATATCGCCACATTATCAAATCCGCAGCGATCGCGGCCATCCCAATAACCAATAACCAATAACGAATAACCCGCTGAATTCGCCGTCGGCGAATTCAGCGTCCTTTGCCGAAGAGAACGGTATGCACCGTTTTGAGCACGATCATCGCATCGAGCTTCAACGAGTAATGCCGGATGTAATAGAGATCGTATTTCAATTTCTCGATCGCATCCTCGTCGCTTTCGCCATACGGATAATTCACCTGCGCCCAGCCTGTGATACCCGGCTTCACCAAATGGCGAAAATGATAGAACGGGATCTTCTGCTCGTAACGCTCGGCGCACTTGATCCATTCCGCGCGCGGCCCGATCAAGCTCATGTCACCGCGGAGCACATTCCAAAGTTGGGGCAGCTCATCGAGCCGGAGTTTTCGGAGCCACCTACCGATTCGCGTGATTCGCGGATCGTTCTCGCGCGTATAAATGTCTTCAGCATCCCCGTTCGGCGCGTCCACGCGCATGGTGCGAAATTTGTAAGCGGTAAACACTTCTCCTTCCCGGCCCACGCGCAGTTGTTTGAACAGAATCGGCCTCCCATCGACCAGCCAAATCGCCAGCGCGATCAGGACGAATAACGGAGAACTAATAACCAATAACGCGGCCGCCAGGCCGATATCGCAAAGCCGTTTCAAATAATGATAAGGCGAATTGCGGGCGAGCTGGAACCCCATCTGGAGCGGCCAGAACGGATCGATCGATTGCACCGGCACCCGACGCCAGTGCGCTTCGTAAAATGATTCGAGGGTGTAAACGCGCGTCCGTTGAAACTGCGTCCGGACCAGATGGTCGATCAACGTCGCCGGAATCCGATCGACTCGCTCCGCCAGGACCACGCCACTGTAACGCTCATTCAAGCTGCCCAGTTTCGCCGCCAAATTTCCTTCGATGATCGGGGAGCTACTTCCCGCAATGTGTTCGCCAACCCGTTCCTCGGCGATATCGACAAACTCGAGCCGCTGCCGATTTGAAGACAATCGGTAAGCTTGGTAAAACCGCTCCGCCATGGGCCCGACTCCGATCACCAGGAACGCTCGGTTCGCCGTCGACCCGATGACAAATCGTTGAATCAACCGCCGATAAAGAACGGACCATGGAAGGAAAACGACGAACGCTAATAGAACCACGCCACGGCTTGGTTTAATAGAGCCGTCATAAACCGCGGCTGAATAAACAATGAGTGAGCTCACGGCAGCCGCCCCGATAACGGCAAGAATGTGTTCGGCCGTGTAGGTCAACCCTCGTTTATCGTTACGAGGATCATACCCTCCGATCATGAATAGCGCCTGGCACAAGACGACCAGTTGGATTACGTCGACTAAAACGAATTCGAACGGCCCTACGAAAAAAAGATCGCGACGAATAAAACTGATTGTGCCGTAAATGACGATCCAGCTCAGAATATCGGTTAGGAGGAGGGTAAGACTAATCAGCCACTCGTTGTTCGCAACCCGGGATAGCCAGGCCGACTCAGGCGGAGTGCTCTCGGCGTCGCGGTCCGCTACCTCGACATCTTCTGTTGCCATACTTAGCCGTGAGTTTCGCGCCGACATTTTAATCTCAGCCTCCTTACATTAGCAGGCATCACGCCCGGTTGTCAGAGGAGAATTCTGTTCCCCTGCAACGGCTACCCAAGCGGCAGCGGGTTCGCTATCTGGCTGCAATTTCGACCCAATCCGGCCGCTCCGATCCTGCGAGCCACCGGTAAACGCTTGTCATTTTTTCGGCCGCCAAATCCCAGGTGTACTCCCTTGCAATCAATTCGCGACCCCGCCTTCCCATTTCGGTTCGCTCGGTATCAGACAACGCAAATGCTTCTCGGAGCGCTTCGAGCAGGGGTTCCAATCCAATGTCGATCCACCAACCACATTCATGGCGCCGGAGATCGGCCCAAGGCAAACCCTTCGTCGTTATGACAGGCAACTCGCACGCCAGAGCTTCCCCGACAACCATCGCGAAATTTTCACTGAACGAAGGGAAAACAAAAAGATCGGCGGTCCAATAGTAACGGAAACGTTCGTCTCCCCAGACCGGATCGAGAATCTCAATCGCTTGATCCAGGCGGGCATGCGAAATGGCCTGTCGAAGCTCGTTGACGTAGCTCGCTTCGCCAGGACCAATAATCGTGAGCTTCCATTCTTTTGGCCGCAGTTCGTCCCAGGCCGCGATGAGATTCATCAAACCCTTCTTAGGATGCAGCCGTGAAATAAAAAGCGCCTGACGTGTCCGTCTGCTGCGCGGCCGAGGGTCCGTGTCCGGACGTGGCGGCAAAGTCACACCGTTTGGAACCACGGCGATTGGGCTTCGCAATCCAGTGGCGCGGATATTGTCCGCTTCCATCTGTGAAGTCGCGCGCAGGCACCCGGCTCGATCCAGGATCGCATCCTGATATAATCGGCGGGCAAACCATTTCCTAACCCGGGAATGTTGAAGCGACCACGGCTCCAGCATGCCATGTACTGAAACTACATACGGTTTGGCATATTTCCGCCCCCAGAGCGACGCGGCGATCGTGGTGTAAGTC
>JBHELY010000050.1:0-19047 GCA_046262815.1 Chthoniobacterales bacterium
CCATCAGCCCGCCTTTGACGACGGACTTCACCTTGCCCTTGATCAAACCGTCGCCGGCAAAGACCTGTGCGATCTTGTTCCAATTCTGGCGATACGCCGCCTTCTCTTTCGAGAGCACGACCATGCC
The DNA here is from genome assembly GCA_046262815.1 of Chthoniobacterales bacterium. GTDB lineage: Bacteria > Verrucomicrobiota > Verrucomicrobiia > Chthoniobacterales > UBA10450 > AV80. The sequence continues at coordinate 128 of JBHELY010000050.1, forward strand.
CTCGTCGTTTTCGAGGCGCTCGAGGAGCACTTCCACTTCGTCGCCCACTTCCATCGATTCGATGTCTTCGAACTCAGAGGAGGGAATGACGCCCTCCGATTTGTAGCCGATGTCCACCAGGACTTCCCGGGGGCGAATCTCGAGAACGCGTCCTTTGACGATGCTACCTTCCTTGAAGTCGCGATACGACTTCGCAAGTAAATCCTGCATTAACATAAGGGTGAGTTTTTACTGCACGCGGCGCTGAGGCCGCTTTTCTGGCTAACCCGCAAGCGCTCCTTACGCCCGGCAGCCCAGAAAGGGGGACGGAATAGTAACCTGAATATCCGGGTGGTCAACCGGGGGCGCGTTCCCTGTCTTCTTGCTCTTACTCTTGCTCCTGATCGAATCGGCGCCTGAAGATCGAGTAAAAGGAAGAGGAAGAGCAAGAGCAAGAGGCCGAGGGAACGATTACGATGTACATTCACGCGAGCCCATGAAACCGGAGACGACATCTGTTTCCATCGTCGTGCCGGTTTTGAACGAGGCGCGCCTGATCGGCCCGTTTTTGCGCCATTTGAAAACTCTCGGAAGCGCCGTTGAGATCATTGTTGTGGACGGCGAAAGCACCGACGGCACTTTGAAACTCGCCCAGCCGCTTGCGGATCGCGTCCTCAGCGCGCCACGCGGACGGGCGCCGCAGATGAATGCCGGCGCTGAAATTGCGAGCGGCGAGGTCTTGTGGTTTCTCCATGCGGACCTGCGCGTGCCGGCAAACGCGCTCGAGGAAATCGACGCCGTGCTGCGAGATGATCGTGTAGTCGGCGGATGTTTTCGGCTACGCTATCCGCGACGCGAACGGATTTATCGGGTGAGCGATTCGCTCGGGAATATCGGCGTCGACCTGTTTGGATTTGCGCTCGGCGATCACGGAATTTTCTGCCGGCGTTCGGCCTTTGCTCGCGTGGGCGGCTATCCGATTCTCCCGATCCTGGAAGACGGCGAATTGTATCTCCGTTTGCGAACGGTCGGGCGGATGCAGCAGCTCTCCGAAGAGATCGTGAGCGATCCGCGGACGTTCGAAAGAGGAGGCCGCTATCGAACGACCGCCGTTTATTTCCTGATCCTGCTGCTCTACGTGGCTGGCGTGCCGGTTTCTCGGCTCAACCAGATCTATCGCCGCTTCGCAGGGCCGCGTCCGCGCCCGTGCGGCGGCGATGGTCTCAGCCGGAACGCGTCGCAAGGCACCCGCGAGTCCGAGTTTGGATAAAAACCAAATGATCCATTTTGTCGGATCGAATTGCCATGGCTTCACCCCGTTGCGGTAATCGTGCTGAAACTCGTGGTGAAAATTATGGTAGCCCTCGCCGAAGGTGAAGAGCGCCATCAGGAGGGAATCGCGCGCGCTGCATCGCGTGGAGTAAGGTTGGCGGCCAACCGTGTGACACGCCGAGTTAATGAAGAAAGTGCAATGCTGAATAACGACCGTCTTGGCCACGCCTCCGAGAAGCAATCCGCCGAGCGCACCGTCCCAGCCATCCCAGATCGCGCCGATTACCGCCGGCAGAACCATCCCCATCGTTAGCGCCAACAGATGAATGTGGCGATGCTGCCACATTACGAAACGGTCCTTTTTCAAATCGTTCACGTTATCGAACGGCGGTTGCGGCAGAAGTTTGAAAAGAAGCCAGCCGACGTGCGCGTGGAAAAAACCTTTGCTGATGTCGTACGGGTCTTCCTCGTGATCGACATGTTTGTGGTGCCGGCGGTGTTCGCTCGCCCACATCAAGACTGAGTTTTCAAACGCGGCCGCGCCGAAGAGCAGAACAAAAATTCGGACCGGCCATCTTGCTCGGAAAGTCAGATGGGAGAACAGCCGATGATAGCCGAGCGTGACGCTGAACCCGCTCGCCAGGAGGAGAACGAAAAACATCACGAGCTGAAACCAATCGACGCCGGAAAACCAGAGGTAAACCGGGAGCGCGGTCAGGGTGAGGAACAGGGTACCGATCAGGAACGAGCTTGTCGTCCAGTTGATTCGGTGAAAGGGGATTCGGAGAACCACGTTACCGAGCCAGGACGACATCCTTCTTCGTCCAGGTGTGCACTTTCGCGCAGTGCGCGCAGTTGAGCTTGTGCGGATTCACTTTTTTGTCGGCCCAAAGCTCTTCTTCAACCACCTGGCCGGTGGGCGTGAGTTTCGCGGTGGTGGGACAGCGGACGAGAATTCTTTTTGTCATGGAAGTGGGACTTTTCGTTAGGCCGCGCGCAGTTTAACCAAGTCGATACACGATCCGCGCCTTGTCGATATCGTAAGGGGACATTTCCAGCTTCACCCGGTCGCCGATGGTGAGGCGAATAAATCGTTTCCGCATTTTGCCCGAGATGTGGGCGAGGACGATGTGATCGTTCGCGAGCCGGACGCGGAACATGGTGCCGGCCAGGACGGAAGTAATCAGTCCCTCGAGTTGCAGCGATTTTTCCAAAGCCATGTGAATTTGCGGACCGGCGTCCCGCAATGCGGGACGCCGGCCGCGAAATTGCCGTCGTTACCGACGGGAACCGGCGAAATTACGCGGACGCTCTTCACGAGCGCGCGCTTCGTTGACCGTCAGGGCACGTCCCTGCACTTGCTTGCCGTTTAAAGCGTTGATCGCGGCGGCGCCTGCAGTGGCGTCGCTCATCGTGACGAAACCGAAGCCGCGCGAGCGACCGGTGACGCGATCATTAATGAGCGCCACTTCGGTGACGGCGCCGTGTTGTTCGAAAAGATCCTGGAGATCGTTCTCGGTCGTATCGAAGGAAAGATTTCCTACGTAGAGTTTCATGTATTTGAGTTTTGGAGCAATTGCTGCCAGCTACGAGCCGTTCCCGAGAATCGGGTTTCAAATCACCAAAGAGCCAAACTCAACTGACGATCTACCAAGCAAAGAAACAGAACAGACTTAATCCAATGGCCGCGACTCTCGTCCATCGTAGCCGGAATACAAGCGGAGTTTGGCGATGAACCGTCCCATTTGAGTTCGAATGGGCGGCCGATCGTGGCCGTTGCTCCGAATATTCTTTTGGGATGGAAGGGTTCCTGAGGGTGGAGTGCATCCGTTGCGCGAAAATTATCAGAAAAGGCGCAGACAATTTTCGGGGCCGAGCGCTCGCGTCGATTTGCGATGAATGTTCGACCCGGCGAGGGCGCTACCCGCATTCGAAACGACTGCGCGCTGCGAAGAACCCGCGCCCGTCCGCGGTCTGACTTTTGCTTTTTCGGTGCCCGGACCACCGCGAAAAACGCGCCGAAATTATTTCGGTTTTATCGGTTGCGGAAATCGAAAGGTGGCGGATTACTTGAATTGTTCTGGGGGGAACAGCCGCCCTTTGCGCTTCTTCGAAGTGTGGAGGGCGGCACTTTTTTTGCAGGTGAGGTACGGGCGGCCATCTCAGCCCGATCGTGACGCGCAAAAAAAATCACACGACCGCGGATTTCCTTCGGCGCGATGTAGCGACAAGAGGAGAGAAGGAAATGGCCACACCCAAAAAGAAGAGCAAGACCAGTAAACGCACTGTCATCAGCCCGCATGGCAGCCGGCGCTATGTTCGCCGCAATAAGAAGGGTGAATTCAAGAAACAGGTGAAAGTTGGCAAATCACTCGCCGCCGACCGGAAACGCTCAGCCAAGACGAAAGTTAAGAAAGGCCAGGGCGATCGGGGCGACGTGAAGCGCTAACCCGTTCTGAAGTTCGTCCATCCGGCTCGACCCATTCCATCGGGCCGGCCGTGCAATCTTCGCTCGGACAGCGAAGCCGCAGCAGACCGAGTCCTCGCAAGCCGCGGCTGACTGTGATCTGCGTGCCGCTGATTATTTTTCCGCAACCGAGACAAAGTCGCCGCTCGTGGAGGTTGCGCCACGCGCGAAAATGATCGAGGCGCTGAAGGAGCTTTAGTTTCTTTTCCGGAGGGAGCGCGCTGGTGTCCATTGCCTCGAATGTCGCAGCTGCGTCTGGTCAGACCAATCGGAGTCCTGCCCGATTGCGGCCTCGGTCATTCTTGGATTCGCGACTACAGCTCATGCGCACGCGGTCGCGCCGCGGTGCGAAGTAATTTCGATGGCTGTGTCGGTGAACATGAAGATCGGAAAACGACGACTGTCGATTTCGAACCCGGACAAGGTTTTCTACAACGCCGGAAAGTTCACGAAGCTCGACGTGATCAATTATTACCTGCGCGTCGCGCCATTTCTCCTGCCGCATTTCAAGAATCGGCCGGTCACGCTCAAGCGCTATCCGAATGGAATTCATGGCGATGTCTTTTACGAAAAGGACGCGCCGTCAGTTACCCCGGCCTGGGTGAAAACATTTCCGGTCCCGCGCCGTGAAGGCGGGCCGGACATCAACTACATCGTGATCAACGACCGGCCGACGCTCGCCTGGGCGGCGAGTATCGCCGCGCTCGAGCTGCATCCATTTCTCCATCGCGTTGCGCATCTCGACCGGCCGACGCACGCGGTCTTCGACCTCGATCCAGGCGAAGGCGCCGGACTGGGCGAATGCATCGAGGTCGTTTTCCTTCTGCGCGACGTGCTGACAAAGCTGCGGCTGAAATCGTTCCCGAAAGTTTCCGGCTCGAAAGGCATTCAGCTTTATGTGCCGTTGAATACGCCGGTTTCGTACAGCGCGACGCAATTATTCGCCAAGACAACCGCCGAGCTGCTCGAACGCGAACATCCCAAGCTCGTCGTTGCCGACATGGCGAAGAATCTTCGGCGTAACAAGGTATTCATCGATTGGAGCCAGAACGCGGATCACAAAACGACGGTCGGGGTTTATTCCCTGCGGGCGAAACGCGACCGGCCATTCATCTCGATGCCGGTGAAATGGAGCGAGCTGGAAAAAGCGAAGATCGATGCCCTCTATTTTGAGCCGGCCGCAGCGCTCAAACGATTGAAGAAGTTCGGCGATCTGTTCGCGCCGGTCCTGAAGTTGAAACAGAAATTGCCGCCGCAGTTCGCGAGTGAAGAAAAGCCGGCGCCGCGGAAAAAGGTCCGTGCCCTCGGAAAGTATGCGGAGAAGCGCGACTTCGCGCGCACCGCCGAGCCGGCCCCGACCGCGCCGCGACGGAGCCGGCAGGGAAGCCGGCGCCGTTTCGTCATCCAGAAACATGCGGCGAGTCATTTGCATTACGATTTTCGGCTCGAAATGCACGACGTGCTGAAGTCGTGGGCCGTTCCGAAAAATCTTTCGTTGAAAGAAGGCGAAACGCGGACCGCGTTCGAGACCGAAGATCATCCGATCGATTACCTCGAATTCGAAGGGATCATTCCGGAAGGCGAATACGGCGGCGGCACCGTGATGGTGTGGGACATCGGCACCTACGAAGTACTCGACGGCAATTACTGGAAGGGGTCGCTGACCATTTTTTTATCCGGCAAGAAATTGAAAGGCGAATGGAGGCTGAGTCGGGTGGAGGCGGACGAAGGCAAACCGAAATGGTTTGTCGTCAAGACTGGCGGCAACGCAAAAGCGACTCCGAAAAAGCGCGAGCCGGTTTCTGCGGTTACTGGGCGAACCATGGAACAAATCGCCGGCAGAAAATCAGCGATCGGTAGGGTCGGCGCGCTGCGCCGATCCGGATCCCGCAACAGCGGGAGGGCGTCCCTACCACGATTCGTTAGGCCGATGAAGGCGACGGCGGTCACCGAGCTGCCGGAGGAAGGCGATTGGATTTATGAAATCAAGTGGGACGGATATCGCGCGCTTGGATTGAAGCACGGTGACGATGTGCGCCTCCTTTCGCTGAAGGAGAAAAACCTGACGAGCGATTTCCCGAACGTGGCCGACGCGATGCGGGCGCTCGCGGCGGAGACCGCGTTGCTCGACGGCGAAATCGTTGCGGTCGACGCGCGCGGCCGGCCATCATTCCAAGTCCTCCAGAATCGAAAGACGCTCGGGCGCGGATGGGAAGTCGTATATTACGCTTTCGATCTGCTAAACCTCGACGGCGAAGATTTGCAGCGGCGGCCGTTGCACGAGCGCAAGGCGAAGTTGAAAACCGTGATCGCGGAAACGCGGTCGCCGATCCTGCGTTATAGCGCCGAATTATCCGGCAGCGCCGAGGCGGTGATCCGCACCGTGCGCGGCGCGGGCCTCGAAGGCGTGGTCGCCAAAAAGCGTGACTCGCTCTATCGCGCCGGCACGCGCGTGACGACGTGGTTGAAATTGAAATTGAGCAAGGGCCAAGAATTCGTCATCGGCGGTTACAAACCCGACGTCGGCAGTTTTCAATCGATCCTGGTCGGCTATTACGAGGGGAAGAAGCTGATCTTCGCCGGCAAAGTCCGGCAGGGATTCAATCCTGTCGGTCGAGCGCGACTGTTGAAAGAGATGAAGCCATTGCTCGCCGCGCAATGTCCGTTCACGAATTTGCCGACGAGCCGCAAGAGTCATTTCGGCGAAGGGATCACGCCCGAGGAAATGGCGGAGCTGTGCTGGCTGAAACCAAAGCTGGTGGCACAAATCAGTTTTACCGAGTGGACGACCTACGGCCTGCTCCGGCACCCGACGTTTGAAGGCTTGCGCGATGATAAGTCGGTGCGCGACGTAGTTCGAGAGATGTAGAATCTGCCAGCGGCGGTCAGGCCACCGGGCGAATGGCGTGCAGTCCACTCGCGAGGGGACGCAATAGTTTTGATCGCGCGGCCACGGCCCGAAACGAAAGAGGATTAGCGTGAGGCTCGAGGTCGCGCGGAGGAACCGGGTCTTTTTTGAGCGCTCGTTTCGCAGGCCGCACATTGCGGGCACCGCAGTCCTGACCGTTTTCGGCGGCGCGCGCGTTCAAGCCCGCGTGGCTCGCGGCCGGGCGAAAGTCAGCGCGGAGCTTCGCCGCGAGAATAGGATCGGCATAAACCCAGTCGCTCGGAGTCGAGACGCACGCGACGGTTGGACATTGCAGCCGCAATTTACCGCGCGTTCCGTGGAGCTCGATGACGAGAATCCGCCGGCCGGAGATCACCCGGCTGCAGCGCTTGCAGCGGCGCTCGTCGTCGAGCGAATGCCAGTAATGGAACTCGTCGAGGTAACGGAGAAGATCGAGTTTATCTTCCGGCGCGAGCTGCAATGGAACGGCCACGCCCACATCGGCAACTTCGCCGGCGAAACAAAGTTCGACAATCGGGCGCATGACTGTCGCATGGATAGGTACAAGCCCGATACGTTTGTCTTAGTCGCGCTGAACACGCGAGGTGGTTCACCACATCCGACGTGGGCGTGAAATCCGTTTCAAATATCGCGGAGGGGAATTGAAGGACGCGATGAGACCGGGAGTAAAACAGACGGGGCCGCTCTGTGGCGTAGCGCCGGTGCGGCGCGCAAATAGGCGATTGAATGGCATGGCGGAAACCGCCGGACTTCCCGACCCGCCGACGCGAGGGCGTTTGACGCGGACTCTCGCTCTTCTCGACGCCGCTCTCAGAGTGTGGGAGGCGAATCAACCGCGGCACGCGGCCGTTTGGCGGCATAAGCCGCGGTAGCGCCGCTCGCCGATCACGGCCGATTCGGGGCTGCGGCCGGGATTCGGAGTCCGGTAGGAACTAAATTTGCTCAACGAGTGAAAGGTTGAGCACGCCTCCGAACATCCTGCACTTTCCAGCCGGACAAACCAGCAATGCCAGAACCCTGCGCATCCTGGTTGCCGACGATCACGATTTTATTCGGCAGGGCACCTGTGCCGTGCTCGAACGCCAACCGGGCTGGGAGGTTTGCGGTCTCGCCGCCACCGGGCGCGAAGCCGTCGCCCAGGCAAATCATCTCAAGCCGGATGTCGTGGTCATGGACGTCAGCATGCCGGAGCTGAATGGGCTCGATGCCGCCGCGCAGATCAAGCGTCAATTGCCCGAGACTGAAATTGTTCTGTTGAGCGCGCATCAAAACGACGAGGTGATCCGGAATGCTTTCAAAGCCGGCGTGAAAAGCTTCATTTTCAAGACGGAGGATCACCAGCTCCTGGTGGACTCGGTGCACGCGCTCTCGCGACACGAGGTATTTGTCACCCCGAAAGTATCAGAAGTTCTGTTTTCGGACGTGACCAACCCGGACGAGGCAGGAGCCGGTCACCGTTTGAGCGCGCGGGAACGGGAGATTGTGCAGCTGCTCGCCGAAGGCAAGACCAACAAGCAAGTCGGTGAGACGCTCGGCATCACCACCCGGACTGCGGAAAACCATCGCGCGAACATCATGCGCAAACTTGGCGAGGACTCTGTGGCCGGTCTGGTGCGTTACGCGATCCGCAACCAGCTCATCGACGGATAGGCCCGCGCGGCCACGCCGGCGCTGGCGGCAGCAGTCAGGCTGCCTGATCCAGCGGCGACGCACCGTCGGGCCGACGCAAATAATTCAGATATTGCCGGTCGAACGCGCGAAGCGCGGCTTCGACGGTGGGGCCGAAGCCGGCTATGCCTTGCCGAATACTTTTGCCGAGCAGCGCTGTCCAAACGCCGGACTTCATGAAAATTTTTGGCGAGCGAACCGCGGACGGGCTTCCCGGATGGAGTTCGCAATACAATTCCGCGCGCTGCCTGGCTGCAATGTTGTCGAGAAACTTCGCGCTCATTTATCCGTTACAACGTTACAGGGTAACTGCGCGGACTTGGAAACGCATGCCTAACGAGGCATCGGGAAAAATCCGAACACGCCCTAGATGGGCGCGGTGATTCTTCGGTGTAGCGGCGGGTGTCCTCACCCGCAATTCTACAATTTTTGTCTCAAAGTTTCTGCGGGGGAGACACCCGCCCCTAGATCGGGGCGCGTTACCGTTATGAGGACTCGCCACGGGGTTGACCGCGGCGCATACTGAAACGATGGCGGACGGCGCAGACATAGCAGAGCTCGACCCGGCGGCAACGGCCGAGACGAGCGCGAACGCGCGGAACGGCGCGCGGAAGCGGCGCGATCTGAATGAGCCGGCAGCGGTCGTAGGGCTGGGCGCGTCGGCGGGCGGCTTGGGAGTGCTCCAGCAGTTCTTCGCCGATATGCCGGCCGAGAGCGGGCTGGCCTTCGTGGTGGTGATGCATCTTTCGCCGGACCACGAAAGCAACCTGGCGGCGATCCTTCAGCAGAAGACAGCGATGCCGATCGTGCAGGTGAGCGAACCGGTGAAGGTGAAGCCGGACCACGTCTATGTGATTCCGCCGAACAATCACCTCGCTTTCAACGACGGCATGCTCGAGCTCCGGGAGCGACCGCAGGCGAGCGGACGCCCGATCACGATAGACCTTTTTTTCCGCACCCTCGCGCAATCGTTTGGCCAGCGCTGTGTCGGTGTGATTCTTTCCGGGGCCGACTCGGATGGCGTGATCGGGCTCAAGCACATCCGCGCCCAGGGCGGGGTAACGGTCGCCCAGGACCCGGATGAAGCGGAGCACAACAGCATGCCGCAGACGGCGATCAACACCGGCATGGTGGACTGGGTGCTGCCGGTCGCGCAGATGCCGGGGAAGCTGATGGAGTTCGTCCGCAACGAGAACGCGATGCAGTTGCCGCCGGAAATACCCGAAGCGCACGAACCGGACGTCAAGGTCAAGGACGCGCCGGGCGGCGAGACCGTCTCGGACGAAACCCGGTCGCGCGACGACGAAGGCGCAATCCTCGAGGTGCTGGCGCTCCTCCGCGCGCAGACCGGGCACGATTTCGCCCACTACAAACGCGCGACGATCCTGCGCCGCATCGCCCGCCGCATGCAGGTGAACTTGATCGAGCGAATTCCGGACTACCGGAATTTCCTGCGCAATTATCCGGCTGAAGCGCGCGCGCTTCTCCAGGACCTGCTCATCGGCGTCACGAATTTTTTCCGGGACCAGGATTCCTTTGCGGCGCTTCAGGCAAACATCCCGCAGCTCTTCGCCGGGAAAACTGCAGACGACCAGGTGCGGGCGTGGGTGGTCGGCTGCTCGACAGGCGAAGAGGCGTATTCGATCGCGATGCTCCTCTCCGAGTATGCGGAGCGGTGGAAAGCGCCGCCGAAGATCCAGGTGTTTGCGACCGACATCGACGAGCAATCGCTGCTGGAGGCGCGCGATGGATTGTATCCACTCACGATCGAGGCGGACGTTTCGCAGGAGAGGCTGAATCGCTTCTTCAGGAAAGACCAGGGGCGCTATCGCGTCCGGAAAGAGCTGCGCGAGAAAATGCTTTTCGCGTCGCAAAATTTCCTGAGCGACGCGCCTTTCTCGAAGATCGATCTGGTTTCCTGTCGCAACCTGCTCATTTACCTCGGGAACAAGGCGCAGGAACAGGCGTTCGACGTTTTTCATTTCGCCTTGCGCTCGGCGGGGCTGCTCTTCATCGGCGGCTCGGAAAGCAGTAGCGTGCAGGGCCTCTTTGCGCCCGTCGATTTGAAGCATCGCATCTATTCGCGCCGCTCGGTGCCGCGCCCGATGTGGAAAGTGCCGGTCTTGCCGTTGCGGGTGCCGGAGCCCGTGCCGGCGGGAGGCCCGTGGACGAGGCACGTCCTGCCGCCGCTGACGCAAGCGGGGCTCGAAGATGCTGGTTCGAGATCGGACGTGGCTTCCGCGCGGCGGCACGACCGGCGCGGCGCGCTTTTCGGAGAATTGCATCTGCGCCTCCTCGAGCAATACGCGCCGCCTTCAATCGTGCTGAACGAGGGCCACGAGATTGTGCACCTCTCGGAGAAGGCCGGGCACTACCTGCGGTTCGCCGCGGGGGAGCCTTCATCGGATATCTTCAAGCTGATCCGGCCTGAGCTCCAGATCGAATTGCGCACGACCCTCTTCAACGCCAAACAAAGTGCAGAGCACAACGTCAGGGGCGCGCCGCAGAGCGTTCACTTCGATTCGCACGACGAAGTCATCGCTCTCCACGTCCGCCACGTCCAAAGCGGCCAGGGCGAAATCTATTACCTGGTCCTTTTCCAGCAGGGCGGGGACGCCGCGCCGCCGCAGGATCATGCGCTTGGGGCCGAGGTAGCTCGCGGGTTGGACGAGGAGATTGCCCATCTCAAGGGCCAGCTCGCCACCGCGGTCGAGCAATACGAAGCGGCCAACGAAGAGTTGAAAGCGGCGAACGAAGAGCTCCAGGCGATCAACGAAGAAATGCGTTCCGCGACGGAAGAGCTGCAAACGAGCAAGGAGGAATTGCAGTCGGGCAACGAGGAGCTGACGACAGTCAACGCCGAGTTGAAGAACAGCGTCGAAGAGTTGAGCCGGGCCAACGCCGACCTGAACAACCTGATGGGATCGACCGATATCGGCACGATCTTTTTAAACCGGCAACTGCGCGTCCATCGTTTCACGCCGAGCGTCCAAAAAGTTATCAATCTTCTTCCGACGGACATCGGCCGCCCGCTGGCCGACATCACGCACCATCTCGATTACGACGGCTTAATGGTGGACGTCCAGGACGTGCTCGACCGGCTCGCCACGATCGAGCGGGAAGTTGTGCGCGAGGGACCGGAGAAGGCAAAGGAAGAGCAACGCTGGTATCTGGTCCGGATCGCGCCCTACCGGACGCAGGCGGACCACATCGCCGGCGTGGTGGTGACGTTCATCGACATCACGCGGCGCAAACGGGCGGAAGACGAAATGCGCACCGGCGAAGAGCGCTACCGGACGCTCTTCGAGCTTGTGCCCGCGGCGGTTTATTCCACCGACGCGGACGGAGTCATCCAGGAGTTCAATCATCGCGCGGCGGAGTTGTGGGGCCGGAAGCCGGGGCCGCAAGAAAAATTCTGCGGCTCGTTTCGGATTTTCTATCCCGATGGAAAACCGATGCCGCATGAACAATGTCCGATGGCGCGAGTGCTGCGCGGCGAAGAAATGAGTGCGGACGAGTTGGAGATCCTTGTCGTACAGGAGGGCGGCGCCAGGCGAAGTGTGGTCGTCGGGCCGCGCGCGGTCCGCAATCAGCAAGGCGAGATCGTCGGCGCGATCAATTGCATGCACGACATTACGGCGCGCAAAGGAATCGAAGAAGCGTTGCGCGCGAGCGAAGAACGTTTCCGCACCGTGGCTGACAACGTCCCGCAGGTCATCTGGACGAACGATTCCAAAGGCAAGGCGAACTACTTCAACCGGCGCTGGTACGAATACAGCGGCTTGAGCTACGAGGAATCGGCCGGGCCCGGCTGGCAGGCCATTGTCCATCCGGACGACGCGCCGGCATCCGTCGCCCGCTGGAAGGAGGCGCTGAGGAAAGGTGAGGTCTTCGACTCGGAATACCGGCTCCGCGGCGCGGACGGTGAGTATCGCTGGTTCATCGGGCGGAACGTGCCGCTGCGCGACGGGGCCGACGGCGTGACCAGCTGGTTCGGAACGGCGACGGACATCCAGGACCGGAAGCATGTCGAAGCGGCGTTACGAGAGAGCGACGAGCGCTTCAAGTTGCTCGTCGAAGGCACGCCGGATTACGCGATGTTCCTCCTCGATCCCGAGAATCGGATCACCTACTGGAGCGCCGGCGCCGAGAAGGTCTTTGGCTGGAGCGCGGGGGAAGCGGTCGGCCAGACCGGCGCGATCATCTTCACCGCGGAAGACAAGAAGAAAGGCGAAGTGCAGAAGGAAGTCGGCACCGCGACGGAGCGAGGGTCCGCGCCCGATCGGCGCTGGCACAAGCGCAAGGACGGTTCGCGCCTTTGGGCAGACGGCATCATGCGGCGGATCGATCGAAGCGACGGCAGTCTCCGCGGCTTCGCCAAAATCTGCCGCGACGCGACCGACCAGCGCGCGACTGAAGATGCGCTCCTCCACGCCAAGGACGAGATGGAACAGCGCGTCATCGAGCGCACCCGCGACGTTCTGGCGACAAACGCGGAGCTCGAGCGCACCATGGCGCAGCGGCAACAGCTCGAACGCGAGCTGCTCGAGATCAGCGAGCGCGAGAAACGCCGGATCGGCGAGGACCTGCACGATATGGTCTGCCAGGAGCTCACGGCCACGGCGTTGTACCTGAAATCGACCGCAAAAAAACTCGCGACCAAAGCTCCCGACGCCGCCGAGACGCTGGAGCAATCAGCTCAAACCGTGAACCGCAATGTCGTCATCGCGCGGGAGCTGGCCCGCGGTTTGCAAGCCGTCGAACTGACCGCCTCCGGTTTGAAAAATGCCCTGCGCGACCTGGCGGCGGCGGCCTGTCAGAACACCGGGATCAAATGCCATTTCAAGGCGGCGCGCGGGGCGACTGTCGGCGACGACACGGTGGCCCTGCACTTGTACCGCGTCGCGCAGGAAGCGGTCACCAACGCCGTTAAACATTCCGGCGCCAGGAATATCTTGATCTCCTTGGATCATGATAAGACCCACGTCTGCGTCAGCGTCCAGGATGACGGAAAAGGATTCGCCCCTGAGAAGAAAAAGCGAAAGGGTCTCGGTCTCCACATGATGCGGTACCGGGCGAACGCCCTCGGCGGCGAATTAAGGATCGAGCGCCGCAAAACCGGCGGGATGGATATTACCTGTAAGATCCCGAACAAGCCGTAGCCGCATTTTCATGCGAGCGGAACCGCGGGCCTGCGCGATGTCAATATAACCGCGCCGCGACCCCTGGCGTTTGGCGCTCTCAGAAACCGGAATGCCAACTGGACCAAAACTAAAGCCCGCCAAGCTACCGGCCCGGACCAAAAAGCAGACCGGCGGTCCCGATGCCAAAGAGGCGCGCCGTCAGGCGATCGAGCCGGACGTGAAATCGACCGGCGCGCTGAACAGCGGCCCGGTTGCGAATCCGAAGTGCGAGCTCCCGGAATCCATCCGGATCGTCGTGGTGGACGATCATCCGCTCTTTCGCCACGGCCTCATCCAACTGCTCAATTCCGATGATGGTTTTACGGTGTGCGGTGAAGCGAGCAGCGCCGGGGAAGCGATGGACGTTATCCGAAAAGTGAAGCCACATCTGGTCATCGCGGACCTCGGATTGAAAGGCACCAATGGGATCGAGCTGACGAAAATGATCCTGGCGGAGTTTCCCACCTTGCCGGTGCTGATTCTTTCGATGCACGACGAATCGCTTTACGCCGTGCGCTCGTTGCGGGCCGGCGCGCGTGGTTACGTGACAAAGCAGGAAGCGCTCGGCAGCGTTCTCGAAGCCGTCCGCGAAGTGATGGACGGACGCACTTATCTTAGCCCGAAGATGGCGAGCCAGGTCATTTCCAAAGTCGTCGTCAATCGCGTCGCGCCCGATGAAGAAATCACCGATCGATTGAGCGATCGCGAATTGGAGGTGCTGGAGATGATCGGGGCCGGAAAAGAGATCAAGGCGATCGCGAAAGCGCTGAATCTAAGTCCGAAAACGGTGGAGACGCATCGCACTCATATTAAAGAGAAGCTGAATTTGCAGAACGCGCGGCAAGTGGCGCGCTTCGCGGTCCAGTGGGTCGCGGAGCGAAGCGTTTAGCTTCTGTAGCCGCTTCGCTGTGCGAAGCGCGAGATTGATGTCGCTCACCAGACGATGCACCGCGAGGGCGACGGCTACGAAACGCGGATAGGACTTTCCTTCTGTTTCTCCTTGTCACCGACAATCTGGGCGTGCGCCAGAACAGCGACCAGCGTGACGCCGCCAATCGTGTTCCCGATTAGCGTCGGCAAACCGTAGCTTGCGATTAATTCGGTCCAGGTGCGAAGCCCGTTAAGCCCCGCGTAAAACGCCTCGACCGCTCCGGCGATGATGTGCGGAAAGTGGCCGAGCCCGACCAAATAAGTCACGATGATGATCACCCAGATGCGCGCCGTTTCCGCCGCGGGCAGGAGCCAGACCATGAGCGCGATCAACCAACCTGCGAAAATGCCGCGCAGGAAATTGAGCGCAAAAGTTTGCCCGGTGCCGTCGCGAGCGATCATGTCGAGCGTGGCGCGCACCTCGGGCTCGAACGCGCCTGTCTTCGCCGCGACCCAGCCAAACGCGAAAGCGCCCAGGAGATTCGCGCCGAGAACGACGGTCCACAATCGCAGGACCTTAAACAGATCGCTTTTCGTTTTGTGGAGGAGCAGGGGGAGAATGACCGTCAGGGTGTTCTCGGTGAAGAGTTGCTGGCGACCGAGAATGACGATCAGGAATCCAGCGGCGTAACCGAGCTTGATAATGAGCGGCGCCCAGGGCGAATCGGGTAAGTGCTGGCGAAGGAGCGCCTGGACAAGAAAAGAAAACCCCATCGACATTCCGGCGGCCAGTCCCGACCACGCGAGTGAGGAGACTTTCCGTTCCAGCTCATGCCGTCCCTCAATCCGGATCGCTTCGTAAACGACATGCGCCGAGGGCGAACTCTTTTCCTCTGCTTCCCGGTCCTCCTGTTCGGCGTCGCTCATGAAAAGTGGCGTCGCAGCCACAGTATTACTCGCAGGCAAAGGGGCCGCCGGTTTGCAAAATCAAATCGATTCGTGGCGACCCTTCCCCCAACCGGCTGCGTTTCGATTCGGAACGAGATGGAATTTTACGGAATTAAATTCGTCGGACTGAATGCGGAGAACGGGCGCAAGCTGCTCCTCACCGTTGCTTTTATTCTGGTTGTGATGTTGCTGCGCTGGTTGTTGCGTGGCGCCGCCCGGCTTTTTGTCCGCGGCTCGGAGGAAGCGCGCCGGGAACGTTTTTGGACCCACCAGGGAATCAGCCTTCTTTCGGCGCTTCTGATGGTCCTCGGCGTGGCCTCGATCTGGCTCGACGATCCCAAACGCCTGACGACTGCGGCCGGGTTGGTCACAGCGGGGCTCGCGTTTGCGCTCCAAAAAGTCATCACGGCGATGGCTGGATATTTTGTCATTCTGCGCGGCAACACTTTCACAGTCGGCGATCGCATCACGATGGGAGGCGTTCGCGGCGATGTGGTCGCGCTCGGGTTTCTCCAAACGACGATCATGGAAATGGGCCAGCCTGCTCCGGTCGACGAGTCAAAACCGGCGCGCTGGGTGCACAGCCGGCAATTCACCGGTCGCATCGTCACCGTAAGCAACAGCCAGATTTTCGACGAACCGGTTTACAATTACACCCGCGATTTCCCTTATCTGTGGGACGAGATTCACATCCCGGTCTCGTATCAGGCCGATCGAGCGCAGGCTGAAGAAATCATCCTGGCGGCCACAAAGAAGCACGCCTTGAGCGCAGAGAAAATTGGCGGCGCAGCCGTGCGCCGTTTGGAGAAGCGTTACGAGGTCAGGCCTCTCGACCTCGACCCGCGCGTCTACTGGAGACTAACTGATAACTGGCTGGAACTGGCGGTGCGTTTCGTGGCAGAAACGCATGGGGTGCGAACATTAAAGGACGCGATCAGCCGCGAAATCATAGCCGGGCTCGACGCGGCGAAGATCGACATCGCCTCCGCCACCTACGATATTGTCGGCTTCCCTCCCATCGAGATCAGGCGTGGCCCGGCAAGGGAGCGTTGAAAAAACGAACAAGTCTATCGCGGTTGTTTGCCCTCCCGCTCCTGGCCGCGACGCTCGTGCCAGCGCGCGCGGACGAAACCGCGACTGACCGCGTCATCGTCGCCGCGGATCGACTCCCGGATGCGGCATCGTCCGCGCCTTTCAGCGTGAGCGCGATCGACTCCGACGAACTTCGCCGCGCCCCAGAGTTGCGACTGGACGACATTCTTCGGGCGGAGGCGCCGGGGTTCAGTCTTTTCCGGCGCAACAGCAGCCGCATCGCGAATCCAACCACCCAGGGAGTGACGCTGCGGAATTTCGGACCGAGCGGGGCCGGGCGCACGCTCGTGCTGCTCGACGGCATCCCGCTCAACGATCCGTTCGCCGGTTACGTTCTCTGGAGCCAGGTCCCGATCGCTTCCGTGCGTTCGGTCCTCGTCCAACCGGGCAGTGGCGCTGGCCTGTTCGGAAACGCGGCGCTTGCCGGAACGGTTTTTCTCGTCTCGGAGCCGTTGGAGAAAAGCAGCGCTTCGCTCGACGTGCTCGCGGGCAATGCCGAAACTTACGAAGCGTCAGTGGTTGGAGCCGTGGTGAACCACTCGTTAGGCTTGGAAGTCATCGCCGACCGATTCTCCACCGGTGGTTATCCCGTGATCGCGGCGAATCAGCGCGGCCCCGTCGATCAGAAAGCCAGCGCGGATTCCTGGCTCTTTGATCTTCGCGGGAGTTGGGAACTTGACCGCGACACGACCGTCACGGCTCGCGCGCGCTTGTTTGAAGATGATCGCGGCAACGGCACGCCGTATACGCGCAATCACACCAGCGCCTCGGATTTCAGCGCGACGCTCACGCGAAAACTTCCAGCACAATCCGCTGAGCTTCAGGTCAGCGCCTACGGACAACAACGAACTTTCAGCAGCACGTTCAGCTCGGTGAACGCGGCGCGGACGGCGGAAACGCCGGCGCTCGATCAGTTCGATGTTCCAGCCGACGCTGCGGGTGGCAGCGTCGTGTGGAGCGTAGCTGCCGGCGATCACCGATTCTTATTCGGCGGCGACACACGATGGGTTGAAGGGGAAACGGATGAATTGTTTTCCTGGAACGGAACCAGGTTCACGCGGCTGCGTGAGGCCGGCGGCGAACAATTTTTCGCCGGGGTTTTCGCTGAGGACACCTGGACGATTTCGGATGCAGCGACACTCGTCGGCAGCATTCGCGGCGACCATTGGGAATTGAACGACGGTTTTCGCCGCGAGACGGACCGCGCGACGGGCGCCGTTCGACTCAACTCTCACTTCGACAATCGAAGCGACGAAGAACTGAACGGCCGGCTTGGTCTTCGTCTTAAAACGACCGACGACTTCACGCTTCGAGGCGCGTTCTTCAGCGGCTTTCGCGTTCCGACGCTGAACGAATTGTATCGGCCGTTCCGCGTTGGCAACGACATCACGGACGCGAACCCGGCGCTGCGTCCGGAACATTTGCTCGGCGCTGAAGCAGGTTTCGAATGGCAGGCGACGAAAACTCTCCGGCTTTCGGCGACCGGATTCGTGAATCGTCTCGAGGACGCCGTCAGCAATGTCACGATTGGATTTGGTCCCGGCAATTTCAATCCCGGCGGATTCGTGCCGGCCGGCGGCGTTTTGCGGCAGCGACGAAACCTCGATCTCGTTGTCGCGCCGGGCGCCGAAGCGACCGCGGAATGGCAGATCATTCCGACGCTCCGCGCTCGGGTGGCGTATTTGTTCACGCGACCCACGATCGAACACGCTTCTGATCCCACGCTCGAGGGGAATCTTCTCGCGCAAACGCCGGAGCACGTTCTCACCGCCGGCCTGGACTGGAATCCCACGCCGAAATGGAGATTCGGGGCGCAAGTTCGCTCCAGCTCCAGCCAGTTCGAGGACGATCAGAATTCGCGGACGCTACGGCCGTTCACGGTTTGCAATCTCATGGCCCGTTATGAATTCAACGAACAGATTTCCGCGTCGCTGCGTATCGAAAACGCTTTCGATAAGCAGTTCGAGACCGGCCGATCGGCTGACGGTCTTATTTCCTTAGGCGCGCCACGCTTGGTGACGTTGCAGATGCGTTGGCAGCTCTGATTTGGGTAGGGACGGCGCGCTGCGCCGTCCGCGCGGGATAATACCGTTAGGCGGACGCCGCAGCGCGGCGTCCCTACCTAAATTCCGCTGCGATCGCTGTAATCGTCCGCGCCGCCAGTCTTGAACGCGGCCGGAGCGTCAGGCGGTTTTTGATTTTTTTATACGACCATTTATTTGGTCGCCCGCGTTTTTTCCCAGGATGATTAAATTCGCCTTGGGCCGTTGGGCGATCCTGATCGCCGCAACGACATTTTCAGTCGACGGACAAACGCCGAACCCTTCGCCAATCCTGAATTCCTTCGGCGCCGAAAACGAAGACGGGCAATGGACGATGCCCGCGAAGAATTATCAGGGCACGCGTTACAGTGGCCTGGATCAAATCAATGCGACGAACGCGAAAGATTTGAAAGTCGCATGGACTTTCTCCACGGGCGTGAATCGCGGGCATGAAGCCGCGCCGATCGTGGTCGGTGACACGATGTATGTCG
>JBHELY010000050.1:19057-21257 GCA_046262815.1 Chthoniobacterales bacterium
ACATTCTTTACGCGCTCGATCTCAAGGATAACGGAAAGCTGAAGTGGACCTACAAGCCCCAGCCGGCCTCGGCGGCACAGGGCGTGGCCTGTTGCGACACCGTCAACCGCGGCTGCGTTTTCTCGAAGGGTAAGCTCTACTTCAACACCCTCGACGATCAGACCGTCTGCGTCGATGCGGCGACGGGGAAGGAAGTTTGGAAAACGAAAGTCGGCGAGATCAACCACGGCGAATCCATGACGATGGCCCCGCTCGTCGTGAAAGATAAAGTGTTGGTTGGAAATGCCGGCGGCGAATTCGGCGTCCGCGGTTGGTTGAAAGCGCTCGATGCGAACAGCGGGAAAGTGGTCTGGACTGCGTGGAGCACCGGGCCGGATGCCGATGTTTTGATCGGATCCGACTTCAAGCCGTTTTACGACAAGGACAAAGGAAAGGATCTTGGCGTCTCAACCTGGCCGCCGAACCGCTGGCAGATCGGCGGCGGCACGGTCTGGGGTTGGGTCACCTACGACCCCGAAGCGAATCTCGTTTATTACGGCACAGGAAATCCCGGCGTCTGGAATCCCGAGCTCCGCCCGGGCGATAACAAGTGGAGCTGCGGCATTTTCGCGCGCGACCTCGAAACCGGAATGGCGCGCTGGTATTACCAGCTCAACCCGCACGATCTCTTCGATCACGACACAGTGAACGAAAATCTCGTTCTCGATCTGCCGATCAATGGTCAGCAGCGCAAGGTGCTTCTCTCGGCGCAGCGCAACGGCATGGTTTACATCTGGGATCGCACCACGGGCGAGGTGCTTTCCGCGGATCCGTTCGTCCGCATCACGGCGACGTTCGGCGTCGATCTTAAGACGGGTAAATTGAAAGAGAACCCGGAGAAGGAACCGCATACCGGCGTCACCATTCACGACATCGCGCCGGCCTCGCCGGGCGGAAAAGATTGGCAGCCTTGCGCGTGGTCGCCGCGGACGAACCTGCTTTACATCCCGCACCAAAATCTCGCGATGGATTACGAAGGGACGGAGGCGAACTACATCGAGGGCACGCCTTACGTCGGCATGAATGTGAAGATGTACGCGAACGGCGGCGAAAATCGCGGGGAGTATTGCGCCTGGGATCCGATCGCTCGGAAGAAGGTGTGGGCGATTCCGGAAGATCTACCGGTCTGGAGCGGCACGGTCGCGACGGCCGGCGACGTGACCTTTTACGGAACGATGGATGGTTGGTTCAAATGCGTGAACGCGAAGAGCGGCGAGGTGTTGTGGAAGTTCAAATGCGGCTCCGGGATCATCGGCCAGCCAGTTACCTACAAGGGACCGGACGGCAAACAATACGTGGCGATTCTTGCCGGAGTCGGCGGCTGGTCGGGCGCGATCGTCGCCGGCGGGCTCGACCCGAAAGATCCAACGGGCGCGCTTGGTTTTGTGAATGCGATGAAGGATCTGCCCGACAAGACAACCAAGGGGGGAATGCTCTATGTCTTCGCGCTACCCTAAGCTGGCGTTGCTCCTCTCGTTAGGCGCGAGCATCGCATTCGCGCAGGACGACTGCTGCGTGCCGAAAGAAGACGCGCATGCTGCGGATACAGGGAACAAGCGAATCCTCCGCGTTACGTCCGATCCAAACAACCTCCCGTTCTCGAATGAAAAACGTGAAGGCTTCGAAAACAAACTTGCCGAGCTCATCGCGAAAGAGCTCGGCGCCGAATTGAGATATTCCTGGCGGGCGCAACGCCGTGGCTTCTTTCGCGAGACGTTGAAAGAAGATCGCGCCGATCTTGTGCTCGGCGTGCCCGCGCACTTCGGCATGGCGCTGACGACCGCGCCTTACTACCGATCGAGCTACGTCTTTGTTTATCGCAAAGATCGCAACCTGCGCCTCCACTCGTTAGACGATCCCGTCCTCCACAAGCTGAAGATTGGCGTGCAAATGATCGGCAACGACGAAACGAACACGCCTCCGGCACACGCCCTCGCGCATCGCGGCAACGTCGACAACGTCGTCGGATACACGCTCTACGGAGATTACCGCGATCCGAACCCGCCCGCGCGCATCGTCGACGCCGTGGTGAAAGGGGAAGTGGATGTCGCGGTGGTTTGGGGACCGCTCGCCGGCTATTTCGCGAAACGGATTGAAGTATTTCTCACCGCCTTCGGCCATCCTGCAATCTGAGGCGACAATCGGCAGACCTGCACTCATG
>JBHELY010000051.1:0-21156 GCA_046262815.1 Chthoniobacterales bacterium
CGCAACGGCCGCGCTTACATCAATTTCCACACTACCCAGTTCAGTGGAGGCGAGATCCGGGGCTACTTCCCGGCTGCGCAGGCCTTCCGTGACTCGCTCGTCGCGGGCCTGAACGGCGCCACCGAAACGCGTGCGACGGTTCTGCGGAAAGTTTCTGAATTTCCGTTTTTAAAGACGCGCGAATATAACGCCGCGTTCGTTGCGATGGAGTACTTCGGTTATCTCCGTCGCGATCCCGATACGGCCGGTTTCCGATTCTGGTTGGGCAAGCTAAACGACTTCGCCGGGGATTTTGTTCAATCGGAAATGGTGAAGGCGTTCATCAGCTCGAGCGAATATCGGCAGCGCTTCGGGCCGATGTAAGAGCGCGGCTAACGAGTTTGCCTGGTAGGGACGGCGCGCTGCGCCGTCCGGCGAATAGCGAAAGGCGCGGACGCCGCAGCGCGGCGTCCCTACCATTGGCTTGCAGCCGGCGCGAAATTGGCGAGCATTCTCCCGCAGCTTCTGCAAAACTAATTCGTCACCAGCCAATTTCATGAAGCTGCTCCACGTTCTTTTTCCCTTCGCAAAACGACGCTCGGAGCAGCGCGCCGATAATTTCGATGTTTACCGGCGACGCGCCCTTCATTTTCCCGCCGACCAGACGGGCCCGAACCTGAACGAGTGGTCGCCGGCGGACGCGGAAGGTTCGGTGGACGGCGCGGCGCGGCTGGCATCAGGAATGTTGCGCAACAGCCGGAAACTGCGGCGCCGTTATCCCGCCGCGATCTCGGAAGGAGAAGAAGGCGCGTATTGCGAATGGCTTTGCACCAGCGCCGCGGTCTCGCTCGGTCTT
Source organism: Chthoniobacterales bacterium (assembly GCA_046262815.1). Lineage (GTDB taxonomy): Bacteria > Verrucomicrobiota > Verrucomicrobiia > Chthoniobacterales > UBA10450 > AV80. The sequence goes on from JBHELY010000051.1 coordinate 836, forward strand.
TCCCATCGCGCCGTGGAAAATATCTGCACCGCGTTTCGGCGCGATCCGGGCAAGCGCGTGCTCGAGCTTTATCTGCGCTCGCCGAAATTGCAGAGTCGCTTTCCGCATGGGCTTCTGCCAGTCGGACAAAAGCGATTTGTGAAATGGCTTTTGCGGGAAGGCCGCGCGAAACACAACCTGAGCGCCGCCGAGATTCTCTGGTTCCTCCACGAAACCGCGGAGCAGGTGTCGCAGATGGTCCTGAAGACCTGGTTGATCAATCTCTCATGGCAGCAGCGATTTCCGGCCGGGCCCACCTCCACCGGCAAAGAAGAATTTCTCGCCTGGTTGCGGCGGGAGTTTCCCGGTTACGCCGCGTTCGCTTCGAAGACCGCCCTCGACGCTGCGGTGCCAGCCGCGGAAGAGATGTTGTTACATCACGGGACAAACCGCGTTTCCAGCGGCGAACACCGCCAAGTCCCGCGCGGCGTCAATATTCTCAGCCACTTCAGTTATCCTTCCGGGATTCAGCAGGCGGCGCTCTTCACCAAACGCGCGCTGGAAACGGCGGACTTCCGCGTTTCGTGCCGGGACGTTTCGTCGTTTCCCTGTTTCGACGTTGAAGACCGCGCGCCGTTTCTGGGCCTCGAAGTTTTTCCGGTCACGATCATCAACGTGTCGCCGCAGCCGTATTTCTCCGTCGCTTATGAGCGCGGCGGTTTGCTGCGCCGCCCGGGCGTTTATCGCATCGCTTACTGGGCGTGGGAGCTGGACGCGATTCCGGAAGAATGGGTGGAACTCACACCGCTCCTCGATTGCATCTGGGCCCCCACCCAATTCGTCGCCGACGCGTTTCGGAAACGAATGCCGCTCCCGGTTCATGAAGTCCTGCCGGGTGTGGAGCTGAGCGAAATCGAACCGATGGCGAAAGCAGACTTCGGCGTTCCGCCGGTGAATTACATTTTCCTTTTCATGTTCGACATGTGCAGCCAGATGGTGCGCAAAAATCCGCTGGCCGTGATCGAGGCGTTCCGCTCCGAGTTTGGCCGCAGCGAAAAAGCGACCCTCGTGATCAAGGTGAGCCGCGGACGTTCCCACCCGGATCAGTTTGCCATGCTCGAAGAAGCCGCGCGCGCTGCCGGCGTGATCCTCATCGACGAAGTGCTCTCCCGGGCCCGCGCCTATGGCATGATCCAAATGTGCGACTGCTTCGTGTCGTTGCATCGCGCCGAAGGATTCGGGCTTTGCCTGGCGGAAGCGATGTTGATGGGCAAGCCCGTCATCGCCACGAATTATTCCGGCAACCGCGCGTTCATGAATTCCGGAAACAGTTTCCTGGTCGATTACGAACTGATTGAGATCGCGGCGGACAATCCGATCTACAGGGCGCGAAACCACTGGGCGGACCCGTCGGTCGAGCAGGCGGCGTCATTCATGCGCCACTGCTTCGATCATCGCGCGGAGGCGGCAGAACTCGGCCAGAAAGGACGCGCCGAAGCGAAATTGAAATTGTCGCTCAAAGCGGCCGGCCAACGAATGGCGGATCACCTCTCGAGGGTGACGACGTTTGCCGAAACCGCGATCGTTCCCGAACGACGCAAAGCGGACCGCGCGCTTCCACCACTCAAAGTTCTCGCGCGGTAGTCGCTCCTTGGGCTAGCGGACTTCCACCGGCAATCGCACCGTTTGCGAGCCCTTTAATCCGAACCACGAGACGCCTTCCTGCACCATGTCGATCTCAAGAAGGTAACGCCCCGGAGCGGCGGGAGCGTTTACAGTCAGCGGCAGCTCGCTGCCCTCGCCCGGCTTGAGGTCGCGAAGCAAAGCGCTTCGCCCATCGTCGTTGATTACCATTTTACCGTCAGGATCGAGCCAGTGATTGCCCACACTGACTTGATGAACGCCGCCCCCGCGCTCTCTCGCCGGCCAGGTAACCGCGCTGACATTTTTGACCCGAACCAAAAGCACCGCCTCTTTTTTTGCGCGAATGAGCGCGGGCGGATCGGCGACCGAAACTTCCGCGCGAAATCCATCCGCTGGTAAAGCCGGGCGCGGGCGCGGTGGTTCCTTCACGATTGCCAGCGTATACGGTTTCACGGTCGCAAGAATTTCGCAGCCGGGACAATTTTCCTCGGTGCTGATCGTGAGCCCGCCGAGCGGCACGGTCTGGTCCGGCGGTAATCGGTGAAAGCGCGAAAGATTGACGCCGTTCAGCGTTCCGTACCAATACGCCTGAATATAGCCGGGAATCCAAAGCGCATCGGCAAGATAAATCGGGTTCGCTTCGGAAGCGATCGCCGGTTCGAAAATTTTCGGTGGATATTCGGCATCGAAGAGATGGACCCGCCGCGCGGTGTGCGCCGTCCGCTGATATTTCCATTGGAACCAACCGGCCTCGATCGCGGTGAGCAGCAGGAGGACGAAAAATGCGGCGCGCGATCGCTCGGCGAACCAGACCATTCCGGCAATCGCAAACACGAGCAGAAACACCGGCAAAGCGATGAGACGGAGCATGTGAAACGTTTCGTTCGTGAGCGACGCTGGCACGATCGAGACCGCGCAAGCGTAAAGTAGAAAACGGGGCCATTGCTCTCGCTTTGCGCGCCGCGCCCCGCACACCATTCCCGTAATGGAAAACACAAACATCGGCGCCAGAAAGAGAGGCGTCCCAAACACGTGGACGATTTGATCGGGATTCGGATCGCCGCGGACGAGCAGCCGCCACGGATTCAGATTGCGCAGGTAGTGCTTTGCAAATTCGAAGGCGATATTTCCTACGCCGAGATGTGAATTCAAATAAGTGATGATGTTGAACCGCTCGGTCAAAGCGCCGGGATGGCTAATAGAGAAAAACACGATCGGCAGGACAATCAGGGTGTAGAGCAACCACGTCGCTGCCAGTCCGAGCCAGCGTTGGCGCGTCCAGAAAAATGTGAGGCCGATGAGGAGGAGAGGCGCAAACAATCGCCCGATCGAATAAGCGTAAGTCAGAAGCGCAAGCGTGACTGCGAGCGAAGTCGCATCGGCGGCGTTCCATTTGTCTTTGCCGGCCGCGCGTTGCAGACAAAGAAGAAACAAACCAAGCGCGAGAGGATAGAGCGCCACTTCCATCGCGACGCGGCCCACTTCGAAAAGCCACGGCGTGATGAGCGCGACGATGCCGGCGAGAAGCGCGACGATTCGCGATCGAGTGAGACGCAACGCGAGCAATCCCAGGGTTGCCGCCGCGAGAACAACGAACACGGCGCTGAGCAAACGCGGCGCGAGGATGCTCGGCCCGGTCAGGCGAAACAATCCGGCGACGACATAGATGTAAACGGGATTCTTGTAGTCGCCGAACGCGCGGAAATAGAGCGGCCAGCGGACCCCGTTCTCATCGCTGCCAGTTCGAGCGATCGTGTGCGCGTTGTAGGCGATTGACGATTCGTCGATGTAAAAACCCGGCGGATTGGTCGTGATCCGGACGAAGCAGAGCGCTGTCGCGGCAATTGCCACGACGCTCAGGACCGCAATCCACGTGTTCGAGTTCTTGACTCCTGTTAGCACGAACCAAATCCTTGACCGCACTCATGGACTCCGGGCGAGCAAAAACGTCGGGCGCGATCGTGGCGATCGTGGTCACCCTGCTGCCGCTTCTCTATTTCTGGCCGGCGACGCGCGGGCATCTCGTCCTTTCCCCGGACGATGGGATCATTCAGAACATCCCGTTTCGCGTCGCGGTCGCGAGCCAGATTCACGCGGGTTCCGTTCCGTTGTGGAACCCGTCTCTCTTTTCCGGAATGCCGCTTCTCGCCGCGGCGCAACCCGGCGTGCTGTTTCCGTTGAATTGGTTTTACCTCGTTTCCAATCCGCGGGTCGCGACGAACCTCATGATGTTGTCGGCTTACCTGCTGGCCGCGCTCGGCGCGTATCTTTGTGCGCGGCGCAGCGGCTCGAGCGTGGCTGGGGCCGGCCTAACGAGTCTCGTCTGGCAAGCGAGCGCATTTCTCGTCGCTCAAGTCGGCCACACCAACATCGTCCAGACCGCCGCTTTGTTGCCCTGGTTGTTCTGGGCGATCGACGGCTACGCTCAAACCGGAGACCGGTGTCGCGGATTCGTGGTTGCGATTGTTGTCGCGCTCCAATGTTTCGCCGGGCACCAGCAAACGCTGGTTTACGCGCTGCTCGTTGCCGCGGCCTATGCCCTCGTCCTCTGGCGGGGTACAGGCGCGCGCGCGTATCTCTGGTCGTTACTCTTAATCGCCGCCGGAGTCGTTCTCGCCGCCATCCAGATTCTTCCAACGCTGGAACTGCTGCGTCACAGCCTGCGCTCGGAAGCGTCCTACGATTTCTTCAGTTCCTTCAGCATGCCGCGGCGCTTCGTTCTGACGTTCGTCGCGCCGTATCTCATGGGCGGCGGCGATGGAAATTTATTTCGCGCGCCCTACGTCGGACCGTCGTTCTACCCCGAATATGTCGGGTACATTGGACTCGCGACCCTCGCGCTCGGGCTGATCGCACTCGTTTTCAAGCGCGATCCGCGCACGATCTTCTGGGCCGCAGTCGTTCCAATCGGAATCCTTCTCGCGCTCGGCCGCTATGCGCCGTTCCAATTTTATAAACTCATTTATGCCGTCCCGGTCCTAAATCTCTTTCGCGTCCCAGCGCGACACCTGATGGAAGTAGAATTCGCGTTCGCGATTCTCGCCGGCCGCGGGCTGACCGCGCTGCAAACCGCACCCGACCGCGCGCGAATATTGCGCTGCGTTGCCGTCAGCGGCGCAATCGTTTTTGTCCTGACTTGTGCGGCGATAACGATTGGACGTCCGGCAGATTTTCATCTGGCGCGCAAGGCCCCGGTCACATTCCTTCGAGCGCCCGAGCTTTTCCTGCCGCCGGTCATCGCACTCATAACGGCAACCGCGCTCTGGCTCGCCGCAATCCGACCCCGAGCATCTACAACTCTCTTTTTGGTCGCGATTGCGTACCTCGACCTCAATCTGTGGGGACAATTTAGCGGCTGGCGAACCAGCAGCCCGACCGTGGACTCGGAACTTTGGAGCGAACCAGCCGCCTTCAAATTTCTCCGCGCTCACGAAAAGCCGGATCGAACTCGGCCGTATCGCGTGCTGACGCAGGATCACGCGTTCGATCCGGATGAACCAGTCTCTTATTCAGTGCCAGTCGAATCGTGGCTGCCGGCGCTGCAGCCGGACATTTGCATGATGTGGGGCTGGGAAAATGCAGCGGGCTATGAAGGTTTCGGCCTCGCGCGTTACAGTGCGCTCGCGGGCGACATGAAAGTCTGGGGTGACCTCACCGACCCGGAACGAGCGCTGCGCAGCGAGAGTCGCGAGCTCGATTTGCTCAACGTGCGCTACCTGATCGTGCGCTCGCCGGCCGCGCCGATTTCGAAAGCAACTCCGCCGTCCATGTCTGAAATTCTCGCCACCGAAAACTATGGCGGCCACAAGTTCATGAAAGGAAATCTCGGTCTTCCTGCACTCAACTCCGGCGAGCGGCTTGCCTTTACCGTGCGCCCAACCGAGACGCGAACTCTCGCGATGACGACGGCGCTGGCGTTTTCGGAGAACGCTCCCGACGGCGCAGTCGTGGCCCACATTCGATTGCAAGCGAACGACGGCAAGAGCTTCGATTTTTCTTTGCGCGCCGGCGAGCATAGTTCCGAGTGGGCGATCGATCGCGCGGACATCAGCCAGCGCATAAAACACAAGCGCGCGACGGTCGCCACCAGCTATCGCGTGACCGAGGCGCAGCCGAATTTCGACGGGCATGATTACGTCGCGTCATTTGAATTGCCGGAAACGGCGGTCATCATCGGCGGCGAAGTTTCGGTTGAGGCCGTGCCCGAAGCGCCGCGGCTTTCGCTGAACGTTGGTCGCATTTCATTGAGTAACGGTGACCGCACCGTCGCCATTCAAAGAGAAGCGATCACGCTGGGGCGTCCGCACAGATCTCCAGTCGAGTCCGCGATCGGCCCGCGCTGGAAACACGTCGCCGATGTCGGGCCGGTCGCGATCTTCGAGAACAATCGCGCGTTACCACGAGCCTGGCTCGTGAGCAGCGAACGAATCGCTACCGACGCGCAACAGCTTCAGATCATTCGGACCGGCAAGGTTTCGGCGGAAACAAAATGGGACCCGCTCGCGGAAGCACTTGTCGCGCGCCCGACCGGTGTTGAGTTTCCAAAAGAAAAACCGCCGCCCGGTACAACAGAGATTATTGGTCGAACGCCGAATCGCATGGAGATCGAGACAAAATCGAACACGCCGTCGCTTCTCATCCTGGCCGACAATTTCTATCCAGGATGGCGCACCGCGGTCGACAACCAGCCGCGCCCGATTCTGCGCCTGAATTACAACCAGCGCGGCGTGGCCCTTCCCGGAGGAAAACATCGCGTCGTCTTTTCCTATCAACCAAGATCGGTGCTCACCGGACTGCTCGTAAGCGGCGCGGCGTTGCTGCTACTCCTGTTGTGGATGAACAACCGGCCGCGCCCGACCGAACCATGAAGGCTGCGCCCGCTCTTTTCGCTCCCCCGCGATTCGTCGATCGTCTCGAAGACTGTTTCTTCTATCACGCGATGGAATTGCCGGGCTTCGGCCTGATTCCGGCGCACTGGGATTTACGCGGGCGCTTCGACGATTACATCGGTGGCGTCGATGTCCGTGGAAAATCGGTCCTTGATGTCGGGACCGCGACCGGCTTCCTCAGTTTCGAAGCGGAAAAACGCGGCGCGTCGCGCGTCGTTTCTTTCGACCAAAGCGACGGCGCCGAACAAAAATTTCTTCCGTTCAAAGACAAGCCGTTTTACCGGGATCACGCGCAGTGGGCGCAAGAATATCGGGGCGAGATCGAGCGCTGGAAAAATGCTTACTGGCTGAGCCATCGCCTGCTCGGTTCGAAAGCGGAAGTATTTTACGGCGACATTTACAGGCTGCCAAAAGAGCTCGGCGACTTTGACATCGTCATCATCGGTTCGGTCCTGGAGCACTTGAGCGATCCGATCGCAGCGCTGAGCTCTGTCGCGCGCTTAACGAAAGAGCTGATGGTGATCGTTACGCCGTTGCTCAATACGGACGAATCCGTCGCGCGTTTCGAAGGAAGCGCTTCCAAACCGGACGCGGACTTTACCTGGTGGACTTATTCGCTCGGCCTTTACCGAGAGGTGCTCGGCATGCTCGGCTTCGAGATCGCGCGCGTAAATCGAGCGACCTACTATTACATGTACGGTGACCGCGACGAGGAGCGGTCGACGATCGTGGCAGCCCGCCGAACTAGCTAACCACGAATGGCAGATACAGCGCGGTCGAGCCGCGCTCCTCGAACCAGCAAATGTGCTGGTCCACCAGATCGATTTTCAACGTGTAACGTCCCGGCGTCCCGGGAGAGGCGCGCTCGATGGTCACCTCACATGACTCGTTAGGCGCGAGCGCTCGTGGCAGCGCGGGCTCGCCGTGAAATTCATCGCAGACCTCGCCGGCCTCATCGAAAATCTTTACCCCGAGCGTTACGCCTCCGCGGCGCAGAAACGGTCCACCGAGCCATAACGTATCGCCCGCATTTCGAATCCGCAGGCGAACGGTGAATGGCTGGCCCGCAGTAAATTGTTCCGGCGAATTCGAGCGCATCGCAATTTCCGCCCGCAACAAACCGGGCTCCCGGCTGTCCGGCACCGTCGACGCCGGCGCATTCTCCACGACTTTTTTGCAGAGCAAATAATTGATGGACGGCACTTCGATGCGAAGCCGGCCTTCGTCATCGACCGCCTCGCGGTCGAACAATCCATTCACGCTCACGTAGTCGCCCGCGATCGCGAAGCCGGCATCATTTAACAACTTGCCGAGATGCTCGCGATCGAAGGCTGATTCCAGCGTCCCGAATTTTTCCATCACCCTCATCAACTCGGCTTCACCGGCCGAACCGGGAGCGGGTCTGTTTCCCTCCAGAATAAAAAGCACGCCGCCAGGAGACAGCATCGTCGCGAGATGGCGCAATGCTGCCCCAGCATCCTCGAGATGGTGTATCGCATCGTAGCAAATGACGGCGTCGAAACGTTCGTCGAGCGCGCTGAGTTCGATATCGTGGACGCGGAAGCGGCAACGAATTTTTTTTTCACGATCGATCGGTGGAAGCGCGCCGACCCGCTCTTCGCAAATCCCGATGAGCTGAGGACTGATATCGATGCCAGTCACATCGTAGCCGAGCCGCGCGAGGTATTCGCTCAGCCATCCGGATCCGCAGGCCGCGTCGAGAATCCGGGCGCCGGCTGGCAAGCCGAGTGCGACCGCCATATTCGCGAAATCGCAAAAGTGCCGGTGCGTCTCGACGTCCATGCCGTCGCCGCGAAATTTCGCTGGCTTATTCGCGAGATGATAAAAAGGTTTCGTCCGCAGGTAATGCAATCCCTCCGGGTTCTGCCGGGATGGATAATCGATCGCGGCCTGCTTGTAATCGATTCCCTCGAGCTTTGGGGAACGGCCGGGGCTGCTGGCGGAATTCACGAGTAACGAAGATTGCAGATCGCGATGGAAATCTCGCGGTCGTCGCGGTTTTGGTGGTCGTTAGGCCGCGGTTGCCAGGTTTGATCCGCTGTGATTTCCAATTCGAACGTCTCGCCGTTCCTGGCAGTCGCAGATTCGGGTAAACGAAATTCCAGCTCCACCCAGCCGTAGCGAAAGATTGTGCAGGACGAGAGCGGCGCGCCGTTCAGCGAAAACGCGAGATTCATTCTGCGCGCGCCGAGGTCAGGCAAATGAGTCGTTAGGTCGAGCCGAAGAACATTGAGCTTGCCGGCCCGAAAACGAATCCGCCCTCGCGTTTTCATCCAACGCGCGATCGGCGGCAGATTGTCGGGCTCGTACCACCCGTCATCGAAAACAGCGTTCGGCGCGCGATCGAGGCAGACTTCGCCATCGCTCTGGCTGCGATCGAGCTGAACCAGCGCGCTGCGGTCCCGGTGCTCGTTATGAAAGGGACCGAGCGGCGCGTTCGATGCCTTGAGAAACATGTAAAGGCCGCTGCTCGGCAGCCGCACATTGAGGTCGGAGATTTTTCCGAAGACGTAACCCATTGCCATGTCGAACGCGCGCCGTTCGCCGAAGGAAAGGCCGCGCAAGTATTCGAGAAAATCATCCTCGAACGGCAGCCCGTAGCGATCGGCTTGTTTCAGGAATTCGTCGCTGCTCAGGCAAAGCGCGTAGCGCGGCTCCCAGGCGACGTGTTTAAAGAAACGCTGAAATCGCGCCGCGTGCTCATGTTCTTCCGCCAACCCAACGTGACCATCGATCGCAATGAACTGGCGTAATTCCCCCGGCGACATTTCTTCATAGCGCCGCCGGGCCTCGTGATCGGTGCACTCGATTCCGTGCATGGTCACACCATCAGGGCGCAGCACGCGTTTTATCTCCGCCAGGACCGCGTCCTTTTGTTCCGCTGGAATGTGACCGAGCACATCCAGGCTCACGACGTAATCGAACGAGGCGTCAGCAAAGGGCAACGCGTCCAGATTCGCGCGCGCAGTTTCGTCGTAACCGTTCCGGCGCGCGGCCGCCACGCATTCATCGGATAGATCGACGCCCGTCAGCTCGACGCCTTTGCGTTTCAACAACGCCAGCATTCCGGCGCCGCAGCCGACATCCAGAACCGCACTGTTCCGCCGGACGTTGTCATAGACCCACATCGTCCGGGCAAACCGCAGATCGAATCGATCGAGCGCCTTGAAATAGCGATGGTCGAGCACCGCGTTGGATACAAATTTGTCCCGGTAAAACTCCGCGACGTCTTCTATTCCGGCGCGGGCATACAGATTCGTCTCCGAGTTTTGCCCGCTCATTTCCGTGGCGGCGGAAGGCGTTTCACCAGCTCCTCGAGCTTCAATTCTGTCGCCCGCCGCGCGCGGTCGGAGAGAATCGCGTCCTCGCTCGCTTTCAACGAAAGTTGCCGAATCGCGACGCGTTGCTCGTCGAGAACGTGCTGGATGCGCTCGCCCACTTCGTTGCTGACATCGCCATGCCGGGCGACAACCTGCGCGATTTTTTCAGAGTGATCGCGCGCGAGCTGCTCGAATTGCTGACGTATTTCTGCCGCGCGATCAGCCAGGTCCTGGATCGTGTGGGCCGATTCCCGCCCGAGGCTTTCCTGATGCTCGCGCAGCTGACCAATCTCGCCTCTTAACTGACCAATTTCGCCTCTTAGCTCGGAAATCTCCCCGTCTTTCTCGGCAAACTTCGCGGCCGAATTCCGGATCGAAGCGATAATTTCCTTCATCGTTTCAACCACGGCCGCGCTGAAATCTTCTTGTCGCCGCGCGTGCCGCCCGGGATGGAAAATGTGTTCGAACCAGGAAGGCCGTTGCTCCCGCAGTGACTTGGCGGCCGCGCGCAACGCGGCGAGCTGCGTATCGAGTGACGGTTCCGGCGCCATTGGTTCTTCTATCTTAACTCGAGCCGGCTAATTCTGTCGATGCGCCGGCTGTTAGCATTTCGATTTGCCGCGCAACTTGAGGCATCAGCGAATCAATCGTCGCGATGTCAATCCAATGGCTCATCGCGGTTGCGCTGCGGCGGGCAAGATCGCGCGCGATCCACTTCGCCTGGAACTCCGGAGTTCGCGCCGCGACTTTCAAAAGACCGCTCGCGTAGTTCTCGATCGAATGATGTTGCGCAACGTGCCGGTGTCCATTGCGTCCCAGCTCGCGATAGGTTTCCGGATTCGCGAGGAACTCTGTGAGGTGCCGTTGGATGTCTTCGACTTCGTGTTCCGGCCTAACGAATGCCACCGTCTCTTCCGGCAACGTCGCATACCAGGCTCGAGGCGTCACCAGCGACGGCAGCGCGTATTGCCAGAGGTGCAATTGGCTCGCCGACGCCTCGCCCATGCTCGGATCGCGCATGTTCACCACGAGATCGGTCCGCCGCAACGCCGCGTCCAGCTCGGTCGCGGAAACGAAACCATGCAGCGTTACCGTTTCAGAAAGTCCGAGCCGGCCGACGAGCTGATGCATTTTTTCCGGGCCATTCATCGTGCCCAGAATATCGAGCCGGAAGCGGGCGCGTTCCGGGAATGTCGCGAGCGCACGCAGAAGGAGGGGCAACTTCCGATTGGGCCCGAGGAATCCAAAGACGGTGAGACGGTAGGGTTCGCTCGCTTCCCGCGGTGCCAATGTCGGCAACTCCATTCCAACGCACAGGGGCAGGTGCACGACCGAAGCGTCCTCCGGCAAAGCCGAATAGGCCGCAGCCGAATGAACAATCACTGCCAGCGCATTTTCGGTCGCGGCTTCGGTGAGCGGACAGCTTTGCGCGAGCTCTTCGGTGGCGATCAATCCCTGGACGTGCCTCTCCGCCAGGACCCGGCCTTTGATTCCATGATGCCGCTCGACCAATTCCAGATATTCGCGCCGGTTCATCCCGCGATCGTGAAAAACGAGCCCCGAAAAAAAATGCTGCATCATCAAATCATGCAGAATCACGATCCCGGGATGCCGCTGGCTCAGATGCCAGATGGCATGATGATAACGCGGATCGTTGCCCATCTGGTAGAACGTCGCGTCGGCCTGGTTGATCTCCCGCCATGGCGGGCGTTGCAAATCATAATGGCGAACCATCACGCCGTTCGGCGGATCGAATTTCCATTCCGGCTCGCTCGACCAGACTGTGATCTCGGCGTCGCGCGCCAGATGCGGCAACAGGTGAAAGCTGAGCTGCGCAATACCCGAGCGGGTCGGCGGCAGCGGCGAAAAAAGATTCAGCTTCACGCCAGCAATTTTTTCACGACCTCGCTCCAGGAGAGATCGAGCCGCTCGTAACTTTCGCGTCCGGCGCGGCCGAGTTTCACCGCCAAGGTCCGATCCCTCCAAAGCGTATCCAAGGCTTCGGCCAGCGCGGCCGGCGTCGGTTTTGTCACCAATCCGGTTTTTCGCGGCGCGACAAACTCAAGCGGACCCCCGGAATCGTCGCAAGTGATCACCGCCTTCGACGACAGCATCGCCTCCAGCGTGATGTAACCGTAATCCTCATCCACGGGCGGAAAGATCACCGCCAACGCGCGCGCATAATTTTCCCGCTTCTCCTTCTCGGTAACGTAGCCGAGCCATTCCACGCGCGCGTCCACGCCGAGTTTCGCGGCGAGTTGTTTCAGCCGCTTTCCGTATTCCGGACTGTCGGCAACGCCCGCAAAACGGACCTTCACTTTTTCCCGAGTCAAGGCGAGCGCTTCGAGCACCAGGCTTTGCCGCTTCGAAGCCGAAAACCGGCTCGGGAAGAAAAAATAATCGTCCGGTGTGTCAGCGCAGAAGAATTCGCCGGCGTGCGGCGGCGGGTGATAAAGGGCGGTGGCATTGATCCCGCAGAAATGGCCGAGGCGGTTCGCGATGTTTTTCGAATTGGCGAAAACCGCTTTCGCTTCGCCGAGCAACTGGTCGGCGCGCCGGATCGCTTCGCGCACGATCAGTCCGCGCGGTGACGCGCTCAGATCTTCGAATGGATAATTCCACAAATCGTAAGCGGCGCGATGCTGATGCAGCACCCACACGACTTTGTTCGGATGCGGAATCAGATAGGCCGGGAACTTCAACCCGATCAGCCGATCCACGCGCGAGCCGTGGATTTCAGTTAGATCGAGAAGCCGGCAGGCCAGCATCTGGTCGGCGATCCGCTCCGGCTCCGCGGGGTTAAACGGGACGGTGACGATTTCCGCTTCGTGCCCTTCTCGCTCCAGTGCTGCCTTCAATCCCGCGGCGTGAGATTCAGCTCCGCCCGAGACAAACGGTATCTGGACCGTGGCAATGACAATCCGCACGGCGTTTTAGATTTTGCCGGCGCGATCACCGGATGCGTCGCTTTCCGCGAGCTGTTGCCGGAGCGTCGCCAACTCGCCACTTAATCCGGCAATCTCGCCGGCCATTTGTTTGTTCACCGCGATCAACGCGCTCAGGGTATCGATCAAGGCCTCGTTGATCGCGCCCTGGTTCCGTCGCAGCCGCCGGAGCGGCTTGATCGTGTCGATGTCGTTCTTGGCGCGCGCCCGGCCTAACGATTGCCGGGCATTTTTAAAATCGAATCCGGGATGCCGGCGAAAAGATGACAGCGCCGCTTCGGTTCCGCGCTCTGCCGCCTGTTCATGGCGCGGCTGCGTGGCCGCCGCCCGCATCCATTTGGAAATCTGTTCCGTCGATAACTCCGGAGTCCGCGACTGCATAGGGCTGGCAGACTACAATGCGCGCCAGAACACAGAAAGAAGTTTATGCCCGGCGCGGGCGCAATAAGATGCGGCCCGTGAAGCGTTACAAATTCGAGCTCATGGCGGGCGCGATTCTGCTCGTCATGGCGGTGAACCTCATCTCCGTCCTGGCGCGCAAGAGCATCACCGCTGACGAGATCGTTCTCATTCCTTCCGCCTACTACCACTGGGTGGACAACGACGTTCACTTGATCGGCCAGCATCCGCCCCTCTGTAAACTCCTCGCGGGTTTGCCGCTCCTCTTCATCCAGCCCAACGAATGGAAACCGGAAAAGATTGATCCGGCCGGTCCTCCCGACCAACACGAGTGGGGTTACGTCCAGCATTTCTGGCAGGACAATCGCGAAAAATTCGAAGCCATCTCCTTTTGGTCGCGAATGCCAATGATCGCGCTCACCCTCGCGCTCGGCGCGCTCATCTTTGTCTTTACGCGGGACTTGTTAGGCGCTCGAGTGGCGACCCTGGCGGTGGCTTTGTTCGCGATTGAGCCGACCATTCTCGCTCACGGACGAATCGTGCAGACCGATATACCTGCCGCGTTTGGATTGCTCCTGACTACCTTTGCTATCTGGCGATACCTTCGCGCTCCCGGTTGGAAGACTGCCTGTTTTCTTGGAGCCGCAGCGGCCATCGCGTTACTGGCAAAGTTCTCGATGGTTGTCGTTGTCCCAGTCATCGCTGGCCTGCTAGCAGTATTATTCTGTCGACCCGGCGCGCGCCGGCTAAGCCTGGTCCGCGATGCTGCCATCGTCACTGTGGTCCTTCTTGTGATAGCGCAAGCCGCTTACTTCTTTCATAGTCGTGCACTCACTCCGGGCGACCTGAAATGGATCAGCGACGTATTCCCTGGTTCGAAAGACAACGTAACCGCGGTCGTCCGGCTCGCCCGATGGTTACTACCGACCGACATGGTAATGGGCATCTACTGGCAGCTTCATCACGCACGAATCGGGCACCCCGCCGGTTTGCTCGGCATGTATAGCAATCACGGTTGGTGGTATTACTTCCCAGTCGCCTTTTGCTTAAAAGTTACCATCCCATTTCTGGTCCTATCCCTGACTTCGACCGGTTGGGCTTGCCAGCGTTTACTTCGGAAGCGCGAATGGCATTGGCTCATGCTGCTTGTCCCGTTTCTTCTTTACACGCTGTTGATGCTAAATAGTCCCATAGACATTGGTGTCCGTTATTACCTTCCGGGTTACATCCCTCTTATCATCCTATCGGCCGCACTCCTCGATTTTCTTCTTTGCCGCCGTCTCGCCGTAGCTCGTTATGCCGCCATCATCGGACTGCTCTGGATGGGTCTTGAGGCGACACGGATCTACCCGCATTACATCTCCTATCTCAACCAGCTTGCTTTTAGCCGGCCTCATTGGTGGTACCTTTCCGACTCCAATGTAGAATGGGGCGATGACTCGAAGGCGCTTGCCTCCTGGCTCAAAGACCGCGGGGAACGTCGCGTTCGCGGAATGCTGCTGGGTTGCTTTGCGACTCTCGACTTTTATCAAGTCAACTACGTCGATGCGATCGCAACTAGTAGCGAACCCGCGCCGCGCTATACGGCTATCGGCGCCAGCTTCCTCAACGGCTCTACAGTCCCACCCTACGAGGTTGACGGCCAGCGCGTCTCCGAAAAAACGCGCGTCAACACTTTCGATTCGTACCGAAACCGGAACCCCGAAGCCATAATCGGCAATTCGATCTACATCTATCGGGACGGGAGTTCGCCTTGAATGACAGCGGCGATCTTTCTCCTTGGCGCCGCAGTTTTCGGAATCGGGTTGGTGCGGTGTGTTCTGCCATCAACGCTGAATCACGCTGAGCAGGTCCTGTGGGGGCTCATCATTGGGTGGACCGTTGCGGCTGGGGCGACGTATGGTTTTGTTCGCATTTGGGGTAGCTTAATAGTTCCAGCTCTCCTCGTTGTAACTGCTTTGCTCTGGCTTGGCGCGGTCGTCGCCTGGTTGCCAACGATCCGGCGCATCGCTCAAGACGGGTATAACCTTCGCAGCTTCGGCTGGAAACAATCCTATACGCCGTTGGTCATCCTCCTTGGTGTCTTTGCCGCCGTCTATGCATGTCTCTTCGCCACTCACATGCTTCAGGTTAAAGCCGACGGCGGCATCTATTCCGGCGGAGAGAGCACCTACTACGACATGGCTTATCACGCAGCGATCACGAACTCCTTTGTTCACGGAGCTAATTTGCCGCCTATCTACACGCCAATGCCGCCCGCGCCGCTTCTCTATCCATTCCTGCCCGACTTCCTCACGGCATTGCTCGTGGCCATGGGAATGAGTCTGCACTCGGCCTTAGTTTGGACCGCAGTTCCCCTCTGCGTCGCCTTAACTGGCGTCTTCTATTTTTTGGCGCTCCGCCTGATAAAGCTTGGCGGAACATCTGGCGAGCGAGTCGCCGTTTGGAGCGCCGCGGTAGCGGCGTTGCTCTTTTTCCTCAATGGCGGACTTGGCTTCATCGACTTCTTCCAGGACTGGCGCGCGAGCGGCACAACCTTTGGGCAGTTCATCGCTAACCTCCACGTTAATTACAGCCATTTGCCAGATAGGAGCCTTGTCTGGCCGAACATCATCACCGACATGCTTCTGCCTCAGCGCACGAGCATCTTTGGACTATCGCTCGGCCTCATCGTTATAACGTGTTTCGCCATCTCGTGGGAGTGCGACACGAAGAGGTGGGGCGACTGGCGGGAGTTGCTCGTCGCGGGCGTTGTGGCGGGCTTGCTTCCCTACTTCCATGTCCATACCTACATCGCGGTCGGCCTGGTCGGCGCCATCCTGTTTTTTTTGCAGCCTCGTTGCGTATGGCTGCTTTTCTGGCTGCCTGCCCTTATCCTGGCGCTTCCTCGGCTCCTCCAATTCCTGGATCTCCCCACCACCGGGTTCGCACGTTTTCAGCCCGGTTGGCGCGGGCAAGGTGAACCAAGCTGGCCGCTCTTTTGGTTTCGCAACGTCGGCCTTCCTACGGTGCTGATTATTCCAGCATGGCTAAGCGCCTCCCGATCTCTTCGTCGCTTCTACCTGCCGTTTGTCGCGCTTCTCGGTCTGGCGCTGCTTGTCGTCATCTCGCCTAACGACTATGACAACCTGAAGCTCATGACCTATTGGTACGCGGCGACCGCAATTCTCATCGCCGCCTGGATCGGACGCCTGGCTCGACGGCGAATTGGCTTGATGTTTGCCGTCGCATTTGTCGCTGTGTCGATTTTCGCCGGCGCGCTAGCGATCTTTGCCGAGTCACAGAGCAGCCGGCTTATGTTCGGCCGTGAGGAACGAGCCGCCGCGGATTTTGTTAAAGCCAACACGGCGCCGCATTCGCTTTTCCTGACGGCGCCCAGTCTTCATCAACCTATCCTGAGTCTGGCTGGCCGCAGAGTGGTTCGCGGTCCTACGGCCTGGCTCTGGAGCCACGGTTATCCATTTGCTGAGCGAGAAGCCGATGTGCGCGCGATCTACGCCGGGCGCGACGATGCGCTGGGTCTCCTGCGCTACTATCGCGTCGATTACATTTATCTCGGGCCAAATGAAACCGCGGAGCTGCATGCGAGCCGCGACTTCTTTGATGCCAATCTGCCGGTTGCCTACAAAGCTGATGCCATAACCATTTATGATGCGCGACAACTAACGAGCGACGGCGGCGCTGTCTCCTTGAAGTATCCGCCCCGGGAATACGGTGCGCGCGTTGACCGGGATCCTTCGCAGTTCCTGGACGAATTCCCAGTTGTAGCTTACGACCTTTATCTTCTTCACACAGTCGCCTTTGGCAGGGTGCCGCGATACCAGGAGTTCGTTCCCGATCTACAGAAGCTCGGTCGCAATCTATATCTGCACCTCTCGGGGTGGGAGCAGACGTTGGCGGAGAACAAGAAGGCGCTTGAAGATGATCTGACAAAGCGACCAGACTTCAAGGAACGCTATGATGCCATGGGCGGCGCGCAATACGTGGCGGCACTGGCGACAAACGGGGGATTCGCGATGTCAGAACAAGAACAGGCGAAATTAAGCGAGGAGCTGGCTGCCGGTCGCGAAACACGAGTCAGCATTCTGCGGCGTATCAGTGCCGACCCACGGCTGGCCGCGAGGGAATACAATTTCGCTTATGTCCTATGTCATTATTTTAGCTATTTGAAACGTAACCCCGATACCAGCCCGGACTACGACCTTACCGGATTCAACTTCTGGCGGGAGCAACTGGACCGGACCCGCGACTATCGTGGAGTGACTCGTGCATTCCTGGAATCGGACGAATACAAACGGCAAGACTCCAGAGCTACTTCTTCGCGGTGACGCTTACCTTGCCTTTCCACGGAATTGATCCGCGCTCGCCGAACCAAACGGCCGGCTTTTGTACCAGGTCCACCTCCAGCCAGTAATCGCCTGGATTGGCCGGTGCCGTGACTTGTAACGCCAGGCCTGCCGTATCTTTCGGTTCGATGTCGTAAGGAACCCGTTCCTCGGCATCGCGATCCAAGGCGATCGCGTCTTCCTGGTTACGCCATCTATCCTGAAGAACGACCGCACCTGTTCCATCGACGTTTCCTACGGACGGCCATTCGGCAGAGCTAATGTTTCTGACCAGAAACCGCAGACTAACTGTTTGTCCAGCGATCAAGCTTGCCGGTGGATTCTCGCACACGATATTTGCCCGGTAATCAGGCAAGGTCTTGGGCCACCTAACCATAGTTTCCGAATACGGCGGGACTGAGTAGACAATGTAATTAAGAGCTCGCGTGAGAAGTCGGCAGTCCTGGCAATCTTCCGCCGTGCTGATCACGACGCTTCCCGGCGCCGGCGACTTTCCCCACGGCAATCGAACAAACCGCCCGGGATCGACCCCTGCAAGAAGAGCGTACCACAAAACGTGGATGTAACCGGTCTTACCCGGCTCGTCCATAAGGATGATAGGACGTCCGGTAGCGAGCGCTGGCGCCAATACTTTTCGCGGAAAGCGTACATCGAAGACATACCACAAGCTTGGAGCGCCCTTGTGGTAACGCCATTGGAAGAAAAAGCCTTGCGTCAGGATCAAGGCGAGAAGCGGAGCTAGCAAAATCCAGTTGATCCTGGTCGAGCTACTAGTCCTCCATTTCCCCAGCCACTCGACTACCGGAATCATGAAGACGAGAAAGAAGACGGGGAACGCGATCAGGCGCAATTGCGGAAACGGATTGCTCGTCAGCGACGCAGGCAGCGGCGAAATAACGAGGGCATAAATCAGGAATCGCCACCAGACGTCCTGACGACGGCGTGTCAGCACGATCGCCAGACCTATAACCGACAGGAGAACCGTCGCGACCAGAAGGCTGCCCATTCCCTGGACATGATCACGAATGTCTCCTTCGCCGGTCACTAACCAACGCCATGGATTGACATTAGTAATGTAATGCAAGGCGAAATCCTTTGCCTTGTCCGGCATCGAGGCGTCTGTCCTGAGATAGCTGAGCGCTTTGAACCGGCCCGTCAGCGCATCAGGATGCTGACCGTGAAAGACAATTAGCGGAACAAGCAGCACGCCATAGAGCAGCCAAGTGGTAACCACTGCACGCCACCGCTTACGATCGATAAACAAACCAAGGCCAACAGTCAGCAAAGGCGCCAGTAGTCGCCCGATTGAGGACGAATAAGTGAGAAGACCAAGCGTGAGTGCTAGCGCGACAACATTGCGCCAGGTCCATCTCGATCGAAGCGACGCATGCCAGACCGCAAGAAGGAACAAAACGACCAGAGCCGGATAGATAGCTACTTCAAAGACAAGGCGGCTGCTTTCGAACAACCATGGCGTGAGCAGCGCCGCAATGCTAACGATGGCGGCGGTGAGCCACTGCTTCGTCATTCTCCACGCCAGCAACCCAAGCAGCAGGCCGGACAACACTCCCAGGCCGGCGACCAGGGTTCGCGCTACGGCAATGCTCGGCCCCGTCGCGCGAAACAAACCGGCGAGGATATAGATGAGCGTCGGGTTTTTGTATTCGCCGAAGGCGCGGAAGAAAAGCGGCCACGAGACGCCGTCCTCATCGCGGCCGGTCTGCGAAATGGTGGAGGCGTTATAGCAGATGGACGATTCGTCGATCGAAAACCCGGGAGGATGATCCGGCACATGGACGAAATAAATCGCCGCTGTCGCCAACATTAGGCAAACCAATGCAGCCTCACGTAATCCGATTCTCATTGGTTCGTAGCTTGATTCGACACACTGTTTTCGGTTAACACTGTCTTATGAACAAGTACATCGCGGAATTCATCGGCACTTTCTTTCTTGTTTTGACAATCGGTTGCACGGTCGTCGGCGCCGGCGCAGCGGTGATCGCGCCTCTGGCGATCGGCGCGGTCCTGATGGTGATGGTGTTCGCGGGCGGCCATATTTCGGGGGCGCATTACAATCCCGCCGTGACGCTCGGCGTTCTGATCCGGGGCAAAGTGAAGCCAGGGGACGCGGTGCCGTATATCATCGCGCAGTTGGCGGGTTCAGCGGTTGCGGCCTTGGTCGTGGGAAAATGTTTCCGCGCCGGGGTCGCGGTCACGCCCATGGCTCCTCACGTTGGCGCCGCGCTGCTGGCGGAGTTCCTCTTCACCTTCGCGCTCGTTTACGTGGTGCTTAATGCGGCGACCGCTGAAGGAACATCCGGCAATTCGTTCTACGGCCTGGCTATCGGCATGACCGTCATGACCGGCGCGTTCGCGGTGGGTGACATTTCCGGCGGCGCGTTCAATCCCGCGGTCGCTGTCGGAATCTCGATGCTCGGCCTTTCCAGCTGGAGCAATATTTGGATCTATCTCCTGGCCGAGTTCGGCGCCGCCATCGTGGCCGCGATCGTCTTTATGCTGATTAATCCCCCGGCCCAAAGCACTCCGATCGCGACTGACGAACCGCCTTACGAAACGCCGCGATAGCTACCGTCCACGCAGCGTTGGCGAAACAAAATTGTAGGGCAAGCGCTCCGCTTGCCTTGACGGGTCTTAGGCGCGCTGCTGTAGCGGCGGTCTATGACCGCCGAAAGTTTCCGATAGCGAACCGGCTTCGCTAACCGTGACTTCATGTGGGTTCCTCCGGGTTTTGACCCCAAGCCCACTGTCCGTCAAATC
>JBHELY010000052.1:0-20840 GCA_046262815.1 Chthoniobacterales bacterium
CCGAGAGCGACGGCCTAACGACTTCACCAATCGTGCCGTTGCGCGTCGACTTCGTCTGTCCACAGATCAGGCATTGCGCTGTCTCCGGCTTGCCCATGCGAATCCTTATAGCGAAGAACCGAGGCCGGTGTCGATGGTTGCGGCGCTAGCGCAAAATCACCGAGCGCGAGGCCGAGCGGCCGTGGTCGTCGAGCGCGGTAAGTTGGTACGAACCCGGCGCCGGTTTCCAGCACAAGACTTCGTGCGCGTCGCATGAACCGAGAAACGTTTTGTCCGCGAACCAGTAAAGTTTTCGGACGCCGGTTTCGGTCTCGGCGCGGAGCGGAATACCGGGCGTGTTCGCCGGGCTGTGTGAAATCGTCATCTCCGTCGCGGGCAAATTGATCTTAGGCGCGCGGCCGCCGCGCGAGAGAAGCTCGTTATCCATCGTCGGCGCGAAAGGCGGCGGCAGTTTTCGCGGCACCCCGGCGCGTTCGAAAAGCGCGAGCAAATCCGACGGCCAGAATTCGTAGACCTCGCGTTTTAGCGTGCGCGTTCCGTCATCCTGGACTACACGCAAACCAGTCGACTCGTCGACGAGGACTTCGCGGTGAACGTCGCAGGTCGTGATCGGCGAAATGCCCGGGATAAACCAGCCCTCGGTCCGATGCGGGCAAGACGCGGTCGGCAACTGGCCCGACACCGCGCAGAACTCGACTCGCTTCAGGTTCAACTCGGGCGGCGGCAAATGCGGCTGCGGTCGCGACGGTTGCATCGCGCGCAATCCGTCGATCATCTGAAAGAGGAGCGGCGCAGCGGCCGTGCGCCCGATGAAGCTCGCATTTCTTTTTCCATCAAAATTTCCGATCCAAACCGCGAGGACGTAACGATCGAAGACCGCGACCGACCAGGCATCGCGGAACCCGTGCGAGGTCCCAGTTTTCCAAAAGACCGGCGCGTAACGATTCGACTCCGCACTCGTTAGGCCGGGCCGCGGAATCTGGCCCAACATGTCGAGAGTGAGAAATGCCGCTTCCGGACTGACGACGCGGATGCTTTTCCTGGCAGGTTCGTTCTGCAATCGCCGCAGCGGCTGAAGCCGGCCGCCATTCGCGAGCGCCGCGTAAAGCCGCACCAAGTCTTCCATCGTCACCTCAGCGCCGCCGAGCGGAAGCGACAGCCCGTAGAATGACGCCGGCTTTGGCAACGAGACTTCGGCCTCGCGCAGAAATTCGTAGAACGTCGGATGCGCCAGGTCCGACGCCAGCGTCACCGCCGGCACGTTTCGGCTTCGCGCGAGCGCGTCACAGGCTCGAATCGGCCCGAGAAATTCCCGGTCGAAATTCTCCGGATTGTAATCGCCGAAGGTGTGAGGCGCGTCCTTCAGCAATGAGAGCGGATGGATTTTTCCCTGATCGAGCGCGAGCGCGTAAACGAGCGGCTTCAACGTCGAACCGGGCGAGCGCGGCCGGCGCGTTCCATCGACCTGGCCATGAATTTCCGCGTTTGCGAAATCGGACGAGCCAATCTGCGCCAGGACTTCCATCGTTTTGAAATCGATGAGCAGCCCAGCGGCGTTCACGATTCCGCGATCGCGGTTCCGCGCGACGTAGTCGGCGACGCGTTTCTCCAGCATCTGCTGCAACGACAAGTCGAGCGTCGTCGCAATTTCCATCGCGGTGGTCCTGGTTTCGAGCGTCTGCTGGACAAAATGCGGCGCCGGTAGCTGCCGGCGCGTGCGCGCTTCCGCGCGGAAGGTGAGAGCCGGCGTCTCTTTCGTGGTCGATCGCAAATACCAGCGCTGTTGCGCATTCGTCACTCGGGCATTCTCGCCGCCGGCAATCAACGCGCGCCGGGTCGGACTTTGCGGAATGACGCTCAACGCGACCGCTTCCGCCGGTGTCACCCGCGCCGCGCTTTTCGAAAAATAAATTTCGCTGGCCGCGCCGACGCCTTCGATATTCCGGCCGTACGGCGCAAGATTCAGGTACGCCTCGAGGATTTGCGCCTTCGAATAGTGGCGTTCGAGCTCGAGCGCGTAAACAATCTGCCGCAGTTTTCCCGCGACCGTCCGGGTCTGAAGATGATAACGCAGCCGCGCGAGCTGCATCGTGATCGTGGAAGCGCCCGCGTGCGTCCCGCGCGCGAACGCCAGGTTCCACGTCGCGCGCAGGAGCGAGACCGGATTTACCCCGAAATGTTTTCCGTAATATTTGTCCTCGAAACGCAGCGTCGCGTTGATGAGTTCCGGCGAAATATCCTTCAACGGCGTCCAGATTCGGTATTTCTGATCCGCCGTCAGCGTCACTCGTAAGACGTTGCCATTGCGATCGCGCACTCGTGCCGAGAAATCGATTCCGTCCAGCAGCGGCGGCTTCGGTAACGCCAGCCAGGCTGCGGCAACGACCATCGCGAAAAAGACGGCACGACGGATCCAACGATTGCGCGCAAAGGTCTTCACTTATTTCGTGACGCTGATTTTTCCGCCAAGGCCGCGTCCCTTCACATTGCGCTCGTACATCGATTCGGCGAAGACCGGCGGCACGACGAACGTTCCCCGGTTATTCGATTTGATCTGATAGGTGATTTCGAGGGTCTCGGTGGGAACGGTCGCATAAAAGATCGCGCGATCTTCGCGGACATCGACGTAGTCCACGCCCCTGATCTCGGAAACGCCTGGCGTCAGAGAGGAGCTAACGACCTCGAATCCGCCTGGCAGCAGATCGATCAGGGCAACGTTGCTGATCCATTCCTTGCGCAGGCTCCGGATCCGCAGCCGAACCGTGAGCACTTCGCCGAGCCGCGTGCTCGTGACAGGATTGTTCGATTTGTCCAGGATTTCGCGATACACCTCGAGTCCGTCGGTAATGGTTTTATTCGAAACCTGCCGATCGAATCCGGCCTCGATGACCTGGTAATAAGCGCCCGGCGGATTGAGCGCTGTCGGTGTCCGGAAACGGAGCGCCGCGGCGTCATTGGAGAAATTGGCGCGCTGCAAGAGTTTCGTTCCGCTCACGAGAACCTTTTCTTTCTTCGCTTTATCGAGTTCCACGATGCTGAGCTCCGCCGCACGCTGCGCGACCACGCGCGCATAAGATTTCAGCGCGAGAACCGCATAGGCTGCGGACAAAGTGTTAAATTGTCCTTCGCCGATCGGCTTCAGCACTTTGTCGAACTCGGCCGCGGGCAGCTTCTTCAATCGATCCGGAAATTCGCGCGCGAGAATCCCAACGTATTGCGAATCCGCGCCGAGCGGCTGGTAGAAATCGTTCAGCTGTTTCTTGTCGAACTGGCCGATCCGATAAGCGCCGATCAATTTCGTCGCTTCATCCTCCTTTTTCAGAATGTGAAGCGCGCCCGCCAGATAAACGCCGGTCAGGTCGTTCTTCCATTCCTTGGCGTGATTTTTGTCCAGGTAATCGCGCAGGTTGATGATGTAATTGGTGGTCACCACGCCTTCGCGACTCAACAGGTAAATGGCGTAGGCGATCCGGCGCGCGTCATCGAGGTCCTGCGGTTCCTTCGCGACCATCACCTGTAAATTGCGCAGACCGCTCGCGAACATTTCGGCCGGCGGCGCGAAGCCGGCCGCTTTCGCCTCGATGAGAAAATGCATCGCGTAAGGCGACATGAAACTGATCTCGGCGCCTTTTTCCGGCGCCCAATAACCGAAAGCGCCCTGGTCGTTTTGCCGCCGCCGCAAAATCGCGAACACGTTCTCCAGCTGCGCCGCCACTTCCGGTTTCGACAAACCGAAATCGGCTTCGTCGGCGAGCGCGAGCCGGCAAAAGGCAGCGCTCGTGATCTGCTCGCTGCAACCGTGCGGGAAATCTTTCAGGTAAGCGTCGAGCCCGTGGGCGAGGCCAAGTGGCAGCGCGGAAACGGCGGCCGTGAGTTTACGAAACTCCGGATACATCTGTCGCGTGATCGGAACGTCGACGCTGTTCTTCGTGAAGCTGCTGCTCCGCACCTGAACCATGAAGGTGGTTGGCGGACGCACGCTGAGGGTGGAACGCAGTTTGGATTCTTTGCCGCCGTTGCTCGCGATGAACGTGATCGTTCCCGAACCAAGTTTGTCGTTCACCTTGACGGAGAACGTGGTCGTTTGCTCTCGTCCTTCCGCTATTCGCAACGTCTGCGACGGCGCTTTCACGATCTGCAGATGCTCGGAAGCTTCGGCGCGGATCTGCACATCCGCGTTTTCGCCCGAACCTTCGACATTGTTCGCCACGGTGACGCCGACTTCGAATTCGTCTCCGGGAGCCGCGAGCGTAGGTACGCTCGGCGTAATCACAAACGGCCCGCGCACGATCGGGTTCTTCTCCGCGGCGCCGGTCGCGTCGTCAGCGACGGCGACCGCCATCACGGTCAACGTCCCGGCGAAATAATCGGGGACATTGTAAACGACTTCACTTTGCGTCGGATTGGCGTCGATAATTCCGGACCAAAAGACGACCGGCTTTTCCGTCACGCGTCTAAACGGATTGAGCTGCTTCGGGTTGTCGCCGTCACCGCCGAACGCCGAGAGCGAACGCAGGATCGAAAACTCCGGCATGATCAGGTCGACGATCTGCGCGGTCTCCACACCGAGCGCGCATTTGCGGAAGAAAAATCCGAGCGGGTCCGGCAATTTGTAGTCGGTGACCTGGAGAATGCCCTGGTCCACGGCGAAGACGGCGATCTTTGATGGCCGATCGGTTTTGTACTTGATGTGGAGCGGTTCGCCCGGCTTGGCGATCGCCGGAGTATCCAGTTCCACTTTCAGCCGACGCTTTTCGATGTTCGCCGTGAAAGGAACGACTCCGTAGCTCAGCGGGCTGGTGAAGATTTCCTTCGAATCGAGGGCGCGAATCAGTGCGACGTTGATGTAGCCGCTCCCTTCGAACCCGTCCGGCACCTTGATTTTCTGGACGGAACTCGCCGCGTCGGTCTTGAACCAGACCTGCGCATAAACTTTGTCGCGCTCGATCGTGATCAGCCCGCTGCCCGCGTACGGCGCCGTGATGCTGATCTCGATTTCTTCCCCGGTGTTGTATTGCGGCTTCGAGAGCTTCACCTGGAGCTCGGAATTTTTGTCGAGCGCGCGCTTCACGATTCCACGGCCGACCACAGAGAACCGGACGCGGCTCACTCTGCGGTCGTCCTTGTCCCGAAGCTCAACGACGTAATCGCCTGGCTCTTCCGTCGGAAGCTGATAACGCAAACCGTTCGCGCTGATCGCGAGCTTTTCCGTTTTCGCGACCCGCTCTTTCAGGACCGACTCGTAGGCGTAACTGCCATTCTCTTTTTTGGTGACGACCGAGACGTATTCCTGCGCGATCACGTTCAGGGTCAGGTTTTCGAGCGCGATCTTGTTCAGCTTCGGATCGACGGCAATCAGATCAACCGCGCGCGGCGTGTTCGCGTTGATGTAGTTTAGATCGCCATCGCTCTTGTATCCGACGACATAGGGCAACGACGAAACCAGCGCCGAGGCCTGGCCGGTGATACTCCGGCCGCCTTCGCCTTCAAACGCTTCCGCGAAAAAGCGCATCGAGTAGGTCGCGTCCGCGAACCGATCGAGCTGCAAATCCAGTTCCGCTTTGCCATCCGCGTCCGTGTTCTGTTCGCCGAGATCGACCGTCTCCGATTGGTGCTCCTTCTTCTCGTCGAGGAGCGGATCGTAAAAGCTGTAGTCCTTGAATTCATCGAACGAAAACGAAGCGGGCGAGAGCTCGACCTTGCTCTTGATCCGCCGATCGCTCGCCGGCGTGCCGTAAAGATTCGCGAGCGCGATGGACGCTTTCATTTCCCGCGGATCGACCCAGCCCTTCGGCGAAGTTTTTGAGAGCCGGGTCTCGATCTTCATCCGGTCGGGAAGAAATTCCTTCACGTTCACCGTGGTCGAGCCGAGCAGCGTCGAGCGCTGGTTGTTCTTCACCAGGTAGACGTTGATGGAATATTCGCCGGTCGGTGATTCGTAGGCGGTCTTGTAGGTCACCTCCGCAAAGCCGCTCGGCGGCAGCGCCAGTTTCTTGGTTTGCACCTTCAGATCCCGCGCGTCGATCACTTCCGTTTCGATCGGCAAACCGGCCAGCTTTCCCAGCCAGTTTCGTTGCTTGATGACGAACGCGATGTGCATCTCGTCGCCCGGCCGGTAGACGCCGCGCTCGGTGAACACGAACGCGTCCAGATCTTCGGCCAGGACTTTGTTGACGCCGTCGATATCGAACCGCGAGAAGTTCAGCATCCGGTCGTCGCGCGAGTAGGGAATAAAACTGACGTCGTCGCCGAGTCGTGCGACATACACGACGGCTTTGCGTTCGTGCTCATTCTTCTCGACGGACGTGAACGTCACGCGGCCATCGGGCGAAGTTTTCGAGCTTTGAACGGCGATGCCGTTCCGGCCGAGAATGTCGACGGTCACGCCCGCGAGCGGCTGCCCGGTCTTGATCGAGACAACGAAGACATCGCTCGTCTGATCCGCGTTCTTCTTCACGAGCAGACCGAGATCGCTGACCAGAATGAACCGCGTCGTCTTGACGTTCTTGATGAACTTCTTCGCGACCGGATCCCACCCGCGCGCGGTCACGAAGAAAAGGCCGCGCTCGCTTCCGCCGTCGGCTGGTTTTTGCAAATACTTCGCGAAATCGAACGCGGAATAGTTCGCCTTCCATTTGTTTTGAAGCGCGATCGTCTGGTCCTCGCGCGCGATCCGCGAAATGTTGTCCTGGTCGAACGACGCATTCTTAAATTCCGGCGCCTGAAATTCGCCTTCGGTCTGGCTGACGAGATGATTGATCTGGGTGGAGAGAACGCGATCGATCTCGAACTTGATCACCGGGACGCCGCGCGACCGGATCGACAATTTCCGATCGCCGCCGAGAGCGAGCAGCCCGCCGTCGCCCTGGATCTCGATCTCCTGCGGTAATTCCGCCGCTTCGACGAGTTCCGCGTGATTGTCCGCGAGCTCGTAGCCGCTGCGCGCCTTTAATGCCTTATCGACGCGAACGTAAAGCTGTCCGTCGCCCTCGAGCCGGAATTTGAAATGGTGATCGCGCGCGAATTCTTTCTCGGTCGGGATCGCCGTGAACTTTACCACCGTCGCGTGGTCGAGAATTTCGTCCGTGATTTCGTCCGCGTTCGCCCACTTCGTCTCCGGCGAATTGTCGACGGTTGTGTTCTCGTCCTCGTCGCTCCCGCTTTCTTCCTCGGTCTTTGCGGTTTCCCTCGACGTGTTTTCGTCAGTCGAGTCGGTCGTGTTTTCCTCCGTCGCGCTGTCATCGCTCGACTCTTCCTCCGATGCGTCAGGCTTCTTCGCCTCGCGCTTCGGCAAAAGATAAATGTGAAGCGCCTTCGCCAATTCCGGCATGGCGATGTCACTGCTGGTTTCGATGTTCAGGATTTGTTCCGGCTCGCCTTCCTTGTTCCGGACGATGCTGCTGTCGATTGACTTGATCTGGAACGCCGTGGCTTTGGATGGAATCTGAGTTTTCTGCTCGACCGCATCGTGCAACTGCGCGCCGCCTTGCGCGGTGCGCAGTCCATCGGCGAGGACGAGCTTCATCCAATCTTCTTCGGCCGGCAGGACGACTGGTGAGCTGCGGACGAACGCGCGCCGATTGTGCTCGCCGAACGTGACCGTGAAATGCGGCGCGGGGTCGTTAGGCGGGAAAAGATTCGCGCCGCCCTGCATGTTGAGCGTGAGAAACTTTTCGATCTCTCCCGGATCAACTGAATGCGTGAGCTCTATCGTCCCCAGGACGCGTTGCACCCCCGGCTCTTTCGCGTCTTCGGACAGGGTGACGTTTTTCAAGTCCGCCCGGAATGGCGGGGTGCTCGCGTCGAATTCCAGCTTCTCCATCAGGACGTGGGATGGGAAAAATTCGCGGTCGAAGATGACGCGGAATTGTTTATCGGCCGGCCAGTCCTGCGCCGGCGCGAACGAGAGCTTCGTGTCGCTGATCCATTTCCATGCGCCCGCCACCGGCGGATCGAGCCGGAGATGAGCGAGCGTCGGGTTCTTCAGGTCTTCCAGCCGCGCGGCGGATTCGCTGAACATGATCGTCAAGGCCGGGAACTTAAGATCCTTTTCGAGCGGTGTGACCGGGATCGGTGAGACCGTCGCAAAGACTTTGTGCGGTTTGGGGAGCCGTTGATACCAACGCCAGGTCCAGACCGAACCGCTCGCGATTAGGAAGACGCCCAACACGATCACCGCCGCCAGAACGGGATGGGCACGGCGATAAATATGGGCTCGCGTGAAACCGCGCTGGAGCCAGGAAGGCGGGCGATAGGAAAGTTGGCCGAAAGCCGTGCGAAAAATTTTCCGGATCCACCGCGCCAGCCAGGCGAAGGGTCGTATTAACCACCACCAAAAATTAACCATAAAAAGCGCGTCCTTTTCGGCGCTGACTCAGTGACGGTCAGTCGCATGGCTCTTGCACGGGGTCGGCCGCAGGCTATCGGGCCGGTTTTGGCGAGGGAAGAACGAAATGCTTTTCGCCTCGACCGATGCAATTTAGGTTACGCCAATGGAAGAAGCCGAAGTGCCGCTCGAGCATTTGCACGAAGAAATTCATCATCACGCCGAGCATGGCGGAGCGCCGTGGATTTCCGGAGTGGCCTTGAGCACGGCAATTCTCGCGGTTCTGGCCGCGATCGCCGGCCTTCTTTCCGGTAAACACGCGAACGAAGCGATGATGGCCCAGATCGAGGCCTCGGACCAATGGAGCTATTACCAGGCGAAGAGCATTAAGGCTTCGGTATTGGACGCCAAGATCACGCTAAACGCGGAAGCGACCGAGAAAGACAAGGAAAAGGCGGCGCAATACCAGGAAGAACAGGCCGAGATCAAACGGGAAGCCGAACACAAGGAGACCGAGGCCAAGTCGAACTTCCACAAACACGAAGTTTTTGCCCGCGGCGTCACGATGTTTCAGGTCGCAATCGCGATTGCCGCGATTTCGGCGCTGACGAAACGCCGACGTTATTGGATCGGCAGCATGATATTGGGCGGTATCGGCTGCGTTTTCCTCGTGCTCGGCTGGATCGCCCACTGATTTATGCGGGTGCTGGCCATCGATGCATCGCTCCGCAATACCGGCGTGGCAATCATCGATGCGGGTAACGGCAAAGCGCGCGCACTTTATTTCGGCGTGATTCACAATCCGAACACACTTCGTTCGTCCTCATGTCTCGTCGCGATTCGCGATCGGCTTGCGGAATTGATTCACGAGCACGAGCCCGATTGCTGCGCGCTCGAAGCGGTGATCTATGTGCAGAGTTATAAGACGGCGATTGTTCTCGGTGCTGCGCGGGGCGCGGCGATCCTGGCGGCGGCGGAGCGTGGGTTGCCGGTCTTCGAATATGCGCCGAAACGGATCAAACAGGCGACGGTCGGTCGTGGGACAGCGGACAAGGGACAGGTAGCATTCATGATTCGCGCCTTGCTTGGCCTAACGACAACACCCGGGCCGGACGAAGCCGACGCCCTTGCGATCGGGCTCACGCATCTGCGCGCGCAGGAAGCAGCGCGCCTCGGTGTTCCAACGGGAGCGCAGATATGAAAGTCCGCTGGCTGGGCCGAATGGGTTTTGCCGACGCGCTGGCTTTACAGGAGAAGCTCGTGGCCGAACGGACGAACCACTCGTTAGGCGACGAGTTCCTGTTGCTCGAACACGATCCAGTCTACACGATCGGCCGCACGCCGGACCAAACCAGTCTGCGCGGCGCCGCCCATCTTCCCTATCCGCTTTTTCCAATTAACCGCGGCGGACAGGCGACGTATCACGGGCCGGGACAACTGATGGGCTATCCGATCATCGATCTGCGACGGTGCGGTCAGGATCTGCATCGTTATTTGCGCTGGCTGGAAGATTTGCTCGTCGAGACCCTGACCGAAATCGGCATATCCGCGACCACTCGCACGGGTTTGACCGGTGTTTGGGTGGAGAACCGCAAGATCGCGTCGATCGGAGTCGGCGTCCGTCATTGGATCACGATGCACGGATTCGCACTCAACGTTTGCGGCGATCTCTCGCCGTTCAACCAGATCGTTCCGTGTGGGATTGCGAACATCGCCATGACTTCGATCGAAAAAGAAACGAGCGTACTGCAGTCGGTCGTAGAGGTCGCGACGCGGGTCGAGCGAATCGCGTTGAAGCGAATCTCGTTCTTGCGCAACGCCGAAGCCTTCGCCTGATTGACTCATGGCCATTCCGCTCGAAGACAACGTCACGGATATCATCGGGAAAGCGCAGCGCGGTC
Organism: Chthoniobacterales bacterium; assembly: GCA_046262815.1. Classification (GTDB taxonomy): domain Bacteria; phylum Verrucomicrobiota; class Verrucomicrobiia; order Chthoniobacterales; family UBA10450; genus AV80. The sequence continues at coordinate 10,228 of JBHELY010000052.1, forward strand.
TCGGCATCTCCGAAAGCCAGCTCGCTGATCGGGCCGGTGTCGGCGTGGACGAAGTCCGGAAAATTCGAAGCGGCGATTTGAGTGGCGACGCGATCGATCGAGTCGCGCCGGTTTTGAAATTGAGCGCGCCCGTCCTGCGTAAACTCGCGTCGGGCGATTGGAAGCCGGAGAGGATCACGGACATCGACGGACTGGCGATGTTTAACACGACCTACGGCGACATGACGGTAAACGCGTATCTCGTCTGGGATCCCGCGACGCGCGACGCCGTCGCGTTCGATACCGGCGCCGATTGCAGCGCGATGCTGAAACGGATCGCCGAAGACTATCTGAAGGTTCGGATGATTCTTCTGACCCACGCGCATCCGGATCATGTTGCCGATCTGCGACGGCTGCGAAAAGCGACTGAAGTACCGGTCTACATCTCCGAGCGGGAAGGTGAAGAAGGCGCCGAACCGATCCGGGAAGGAAAACATTTCAAAGTGGGAACGCTCGCCATCGAAGCGCGGTTGACCTCGGGTCATTCACCGGGTGGCATGACCTATGTGGTGACTGGACTGGAGCGCCCGGTTGCGGTGGTGGGCGATTCGCTTTTCGCGGCGTCAATGGGCGGCGGGAATGTTTCCTACGAAGACGCACTGAGAAACAACCGCGAAAAAATTCTCACCTTGCCGGATGAAACAATCGTTTGTCCGGGCCACGGGCCGCTGACAACAGCCGGAAAAGAAAAACGCGAGAACCCGTTCTTCGCGAAATGAGGAAACAAACATGAACATCGGATTCGTTGGTGTCGGCCGAATGGGAGCGAACATGGCGCGGCGCCTGAAGGACCGCGGTTATCAAGTGACGACAGTTTACGATGTAAATCGTACCGCAGCGACGTCGCTGGCGACAGAGCTTGGATGCGCTGCCTGCCAGACGCTCGGTGACGTTACGGCGGGCGCCGAGGTGATCTTCACGATCGTGACCGACGATGCAGCAATGCGTGCGATTTACACCAGCGCCGATAACCTTTTGGTGAACGCGCCCGGAAAACTGTTCATCAACTGCGCCACCGTATCGCCGCAGATCCACCGTGAAGTCGAACAATGGGCCGCAGCTGCAGGCGCGTCGTCGCTCGAAGCATGCATGGCTTCGAGCATCACGCAGGCGCGCGAAGGTTCGCTTTATCTGATGTGCGGGGGATCCGAAGACGCGTTTCGGCGCGCCGAACCGATCTTGAAAGAGTTGAGCACGTCGCTTCGTTACATCGGCAAAGCTGGAGAGGCCGCGAAGGTGAAAGCACTTGTCAACATGGTGATGAATGTCAACACGGCCGGCCTCGCGGAAGGCCTTGGACTTGGTGACGCCCTCGGCCTCGATCTTACAATGCTGCGCGAAGTTTTTTCCCAGACTGGCGCCGCCTCGCGCGTTCTTCAGACGGACGGCGAAGACATGCAGAACCGCGAGCATTCCTGTTTCTTTTCCGCCGCGCACGCTGCCAAGGACAGCGGGATCGCGCTTGCCCTCGCGGAAGAAATGAGTGTCGATCTTCCGCTGGCTCGCGAAACCAAAAATCAATACGACAAAATGGTCGAACTCGGTCTCGGCGAACTGGACAAATCAGGAATTGCCGAGCTGACCTTCAAGGGCCGGCTCACCGAACAAACTGGTCCCTAGATCTAGCCGACGCGAAACCGGATCTCGCGAATGATCTTTGTTCCGAAGCGTTGTTTTAACTTTCGAAGAATTTCCGCCTTCGAAATTTGCTCGAACTGATAGTGCAACGTCGGTTGGAGTACTCGGACGAAAAGAACGCCGGCGCGCAGACTCACCGGCGCTGAATGCGCTGCGATAAATTCACCGACGATTTGTTTCCATGCCTCGATCACTTCGCTTTCGCGCAACCGCTCGCTTAGGCCGAGCTGTTGCATGAGCTTCGGCAGTAAATCGCCCGGCGCCTGCCAGCGATCGGGCCGAAGTTTTTTTTCCGGAAGACCGCGCCACTCGGCGACGACGGCGGCGCGCAATGACGCGTTCATGAATGAACGCGCCTAGTATTTCCGCCGCATGTTGCTCGGCAGAATGTTCAGCTCGGTGCGATATTTGGCGACGGTGCGGCGAGCGATGGGAATGCCGCGTTCGCTTAGAATCTCGACGATCTCTTTGTCGCTCAACGGCGAGGCGCCGTTCTCGTTCTTCACCAGGTCCATGATCGCTTCCTTCACGCTGGTGTTGCTCATCGATTCGCCGGTCGCGGTCTGGTAACCGGGGGTGAAGAAATATTTCATCTCGAACACGCCCTGCGGCGTCGCCATATATTTGCCCGAGATCGCGCGGCTGACCGTTGTTTCGTGCACGCCTACGATGTCGGCGATCTGGACCATCGTCATCGGTTTCAGGTGCGCGGTGCCGTGATCGAGGAACTCCCGCTGCCGTTTCACGATCTCATGCGCGATGTTCGAAATTGTCTGCTGCCGCTGGTGGATTGATTTGATCAGGAATTTTCCACTCCGGATTTTGTCGCGAATGTAATCCTTTACTTCGCTGCCGTTACCGTCCTGCGACATGATGTCTTTGTAAGTGTTGCTGATACGCAGGTGCGGAATCTGTTCGCCATTCAGGATGACCTGGTATTGGCCATCGATCTTTTCCACAGTCACGTCGGGCAGGACATAATTCTGCGGCGCGGCTGCGAAAATCTGGCCGGGCCGTGGATCAAGCTGAGCGATGTTGTTCGCGCATTTCTGGACTTGCTCCACGCCGATGCCCATCCGACGCGCGATCTCGGGGAAGCGGCGTTTCCCGAGGTCCGCCATGTGGTCCTGGATAATTTTGTATTCGAGACTGTTTCCTTTTCCTTCGCGTTTAAGCTGGATCAGCAGACACTCCCGCAAATCGCGCGCGCCGACTCCGGGCGGATAAAAGCTTTGGATCAGCAGAAGCATCGTCTCGAAATCTTCTTTCGGGATGCCGGTGTTGAGAGCCATCTCCTCCGGATTGGTCTGGAGAAAACCGTTGTCGTCGATGTTGCCAATAATCAGCTCGGCGGTCTTTCGATCGTCGGCGCTCAAGGGCGTCTGGTTGAGTTGACCCATCAGATGCTGCTGGAGAGTTTCCTGGGTCGCGATCGAATCAAAAAAGAACTGGCGCTTTTCTTCTTCCTCCTGCGAGCGCGCGCTGTAGCTGCTGGATTGGGCCATGTAATCGCGCCATTCGTCGTCGAGCTTGGCAAGCTGCTCGAACTCGGCTTTGAAATCTTCGTCGGCAGAGGCAGGCGTGGCCGTTTCCTCCGGCGCGTCGGCGTTCGGTTCGGTCGCGAGTTCCTCCAGGACCGGATTGGTTTCCATTTCCTGCTGGACAAGGTTGCGCAACTCGAGAAGCGGGGCCTGGAGAATGAGCAGGCTCTGCTGCAATTGGGGCGCAAGAACCTGCTGGAGAGAGAGGTTTTGCGATTGGTGCATCCCCGGGCCGGCCATGATGTGCGACGGTACGCTTCGGTCGGGGCGAAAAGCAAGCAATTACCGCGCCGCCGTCCCGAGCGGAATACGACTTGCTTTGAACGGCAACACCGACTGCTCCTATGAAAACCTTGTCAACTTTTCTTGCGATCTGCGCTCTTCGCGTCGCCGCACATCTCTCAGCCGCCGAACCGACGAAAGATTCCGAGCGCGACCAGCAACAGGTGGCTGCTCTGGCCAGGGAAGTGCAGGCGCAGCAAACTGCGATCGCTGATAACCAGAAAAAGATCGACGAAAAGACGGCGGCGATCGCAGAAGCGCTTCGTCTGGCGCGAATCTACGCCGGCCGGGGGAGATAAAAATATGCGCGCTGTTATTCTTTCCGTTATCGCGGCCGCACTTGTTGTTTCAACGAGCGACGCGCAAACACCAATGCCGATCGTCGTTCCTGCGATGACTCCAACCACAGCCCAGAGTCCCGCCGCCGCCGCGGTCACGACAGCGGCGACGCAGACCACACTCAGGGCGCTCCAGGCGATCAAAGCAGCCAACGACGAGATCCTGAAACAGCAGACGGCTACTCTCGAGAAACTCGACGAGATCGAAAAAGCCGCGAACGAAATCCGGATCTACACGAAGCGCGGTTGAGCAACGCTGATCGCGTTGCGAACTACTTTTTGCTCTTGGGCTCTACTTTGCGGTAAAGCGTCGCCATACTCACGCCGAGCATGCTGGCCGCTTTCTCGCGCGAACCGCCGCAATGGTTCAGGGTCGCTTCGATATAACCGCGTTCCTGTTGTTGAATAAATTCGTCGAGCGTCTGACCGATCGGCATTGAGGCGACGGCTTGCTCGTTTTTTTCGCCCTGCGCCGCGGCGACAATTTGCGGCGGAAGATCGCTCGGCAGGATCAGCTCTTCTTCGCACAACGCGCACGCCCGCTCGATCGCGTTCTCCAGCTCGCGTACGTTCCCGGGATAATCGTAGTGGCAAAGAATATCGACCGCTTTCGGATCGATCTTCTTTGGCTCGCCGCCGGTCACCGATGCCTGTTTCTGCAAAAAATGATTTACGAGCAGCGGCACGTCTTCGAGGCGTTCGCGGAGTGCCGGAATTTCAACCGGAATGACCGCGAGCCGGTAATAGAGATCTTCGCGAAACGTGCCGTCCTTCAATTTCGTCTGGAGCACTTCATTGGTCGCGCCGACGACGCGGACATTTACCGGCACGCTCTTGTTGTCGCCGACGCGCCGGACTTCGCGCTCCTGAAGGACGCGAAGCAGCTTCGTCTGCAACTGCGGCGCCATCGAGTTCACTTCATCGAGGAAAATCGTGCCGAGGTTCGCTTCTTCGAAGAGCCCCCGTTTGTCCGCGACCGCGCCGGTGAACGCGCCCTTTTTGTGTCCGAACAATTCCGACTCGAGCAAATTCTCCGGCAACGCGCTGCAGTTGATCGCCACGAAGGGATGATGCTGCCGGTTGCTGTTGAAATGCAGTCCGCGCGCGACCAGTTCCTTTCCGGTGCCGCTTTCGCCCTGGATCAAAACGGTGCTGTCGGTATCGGCGACCTTGTTAATGAGGTTATAGACCTGCTGCATTTTGCGGCTGGTGCCGATGATGTTTTCAAACCGGTAGCGGTTCTTGAGTTCCTTCCGGAGATAGGTGTTCTCGCGTAGCGCCGCCTGGTAATCGAGCGCCCGTTGCACCGTCATCTGCAGCTCGTCGATCTTGAACGGCTTGGTCACGTAATCGTACGCGCCCATCTTCATCGCGTCGACCGCCGTCTCGACCGAGGCGAAGGCCGTAATCAAAATCACCGCCGTCTGCCGGTGATGTTCGCGGACGTGCTGGAGAACATCGAACCCGGTCATCGTTTCCATCTTGATGTCGGCGATCACGACCTGCGGCGCGATCGTGTCGAGTTGCTCGACCGCTTTCGGGGCGGAATTGAATGGGAAAACCTGGTGACCTTTTTCCCGGCAAAGCGTCACAATGACCTCCACCATCGCCGGCTCGTCATCAATAACTAGTATCTTCGCCATGATTTCCGTGCGGAGGATATTTCAGAAGTGAGAAAAGGAAAGCGAAAATGAGAAATTCTCACGAACGCTCTTTTCCGCCGCTGGAACGGGATCGGGCTGCGGTTTCTTTTGTCTCAATTACTTGGCCGTTCACCATGTTCCACGGAACGACTGATTCGAAGCCGACGATGTTTTCGAACACATCGCCGGTCGAGCTCGGCAATGCGATCAGGTCGGCAATGGCCCCCGCTTTGATACAACCAAGTCGATCCCGCTGTCCCAGGGCAGCGGCGCCGTTGAGCGTGGCCATCTCAAGGGCATGCCGAGGTGCGAGGCCGGCGTTTTTGCGGAGCAGCTCACGTATTTCCGCGAACAAACTCAGGTCGGAATTGCTCGCGAGGCTGTCGGTCCCAAGGCAAATGTTGAACCCATTCGAACGCAGCCGTTCGAGCGCGAAGGGCGCGTGGCCAAAGAAACTGTGACTGCGCGGGCAATACGCGACATGAAACTTGGGCGCGTCTCGCAAGAGCGCGAAGTCCTCCTCGTCCAGTTCATTCAAGTGCGCGATAATCCAGCGGTCGTTCACGGTTCGCGTTCTTAGGAAACGCGAGACTGGTGTCTCGCCGCCGCAATCTTCCATTGAACGGCCGATGCTTTTCAAAAAGTCGAACGTCGCCCCGCTCGCATCGCGAAACATCTGTGTCTCGTCGCGCGATTCGGCGAGATGCGTCGATAGAAGAACATTTTCTTTTCGCGCGAGTTCTTCGCACCGCGAATACAGCCTTGGCGACGCGGTAAACGGCGCGTGCGGTGCGAGTCCCCAATGTTTCGTAGATTTCAAATGCCCTGCGGCGCCATCGACAATTTGCTCCGCCTGCTCGGCACTGCGCACGTCGATCAGCTCCCCGAACCACCAGGTTCGGATCGGTTCTTCGATCGACGCGATCAATTTTGGAAACGCCGTCAGGTTGGCGATCGTCGTGGTTCCAAAACGCAGCGCTTCGGAAAAACCGTCGCGGATCGAATCGATGTAATCTTTCTCGCTGAGTTTGGCTTTCTCGGTGTTGATCGCGCGGATCCAATCCGCGAACGACGATTGCCGTCCGATCTTTCCCCTGAGCACTGTGTAATCCAGGTGGCAATGCGCGTTGATCAAACCCGGAAGCAAAATCTGTTCGCCGAGATCGAGCACCTCGCCGTCGTGCTGTCGCCGAATTTCGTCGAATCGACCGACGGCCGTGATCTCGTTTCCATTCACGGCCACCGCACCGTTTCCAATCGGCTCGCGCACCATCGGCACGACCGTCCGCGCGCGAATGATCATCGATTTTCCTGAACGGCTCGTCGCGCTTCGGCCACGAGCAGGTTGCACGCTTCCTGGCAGAGGAGCGGAATCGCCGGCGCTCCCATCCCGGTTTGATCATGCGTCGGATCGAATTTCTCCGGCGCGAGCTTCGTCGATGGGACCGTTCCATTTTGGTCGCGGCGCCAAAGAATCGTGCGGAGACAACCGCCATCGGACCGGCAGAAATCGCCGATCAATTCGTCGGCCTGCTCGTCGCTAATCTGCGCCGCGACTTTATACATGCCGGATTGGCGCGCGAGCGTTTCGCGAAACGGAGTTGTGCTCAGCTCTCGATTTTGAAAGGCAAACATTGCCGCGAGTCTGCCGGGATAAAACAAATCGAGCGCAGCCTGCAACGCATTCGGATTCTCGACGATCAGTTTCCATCCGTGCCGGAGCGTCGGCGCCGTTTTGAGCGGACGATAAATTCCGGCGTCATCGAACCGCGCCAGTTCGACAGCGATGTCCGGTTCGCATGCGACCCTCAAATCGTCTCGCGCCGCATCATCGCGATGCGTCAGCGCAAACCTCCCATCATCCCGGCATTCAATCGCGATCTGCCCGATGCACCGCCATCCCTTGGCCAGCCAATCCTGCAGCGCGCGTTCCTGCGCGGAGGCGCTCACTTCAAGGCGCGCGCGATCAGGAAGGCCGCGTGCTCGAGAAAATCGCGGTCGTTCTCGGTGAACGCATTCAGCTTTTGGCTCTCGACGTCGATGAGCCCCACTGGTTTCCCCGATTCGGTGATCACCGGCACGACGATTTCCGATTGGGTGCTGCCGAAGGTCGGCAAATAGCGCGGATCCTTGTGGACATCGGCTACCATGATGGCTTGCTGCGTTTCCAGCGCCGCCCCGGCCAGCCCTTGCGTGACCGGGAAACGCGGATACGCCGGCGGACATTTGCCCGTCTTGGCCACGATCACGAATTCGCCCCGGACGATTTTATAAATGCCGACGAAGCGATAATCGCACGCAGCCCGGATCATCTCCGCCATCGTGCAGAGCTGGTGGGGGTCTTTTGCTCCCGCCAGGACATACGCGCCGAGCTCCTGCAGCTGCTTCCCGATCTTCCCTGTCGCTTCCATTTTTAACCGTAAGTGTGTGGCGAAAATTTAGGAGGCTGATTGAAGCACCTGCTTTCGTTGATCGAAGGTCGCTGCCTGTTCGATGATCACGTCGGCAAATCTGGAGTCGGTTCCAATCGCTGTCGAATAGAAGATTGTGCGGCCGCCAACCTGGTGGACCTGATCCTGTGATCCGGATTCGATCCCGAGCAGCGCCGGGATGTCTTCGTAACTGTGGAGTCCGTCAGAAATGAAGAACGGAACCACGACAATGTTCTCGCTCTTAGTCAGGTTCGCCCAATCGGAAACCAGAGGCGGTTCTTCCATGTAAACATTCAAAACCTCGCCATATCGGCCGAGCCCCCGGATTCGCTCCGCCTGCTCTTTTGCGGCGACGGCGCTGTTGTCATTCAGGCTCGTCCCGTGGGCGACGATTAGCAGCGCGGCTTCTTTTTCGCGAACGCCCGGTGCGATCTCTCTTGCGCGCGCGAGCAAATGTTCGGTCATGCTTTCGTGGCTGCCGACGGGCTCGCAATACTTCCAGATTTGTCCGTTGGCGCGCACCGTTTCCGGTCCGTCTAACTCCAGCTCGCGCGGAATGACCGTGCGCGTGAAATAGCCCTCGCTGATAAAATTAGGCACGACGTAAACCTCGCGGATCGCAGGGTCGCGGAAGAAAAAGAGCGCGTCGCGCAAGCTCGGCTCTTCTTTCCAGAAACAGCAGGCGACGTCCGCGAAGATGCCGCGATCGCGGATCGTTGCGGCATGCATCAACGTCGGCGCGCTCGAAGACGGATTCACCGTGGAGCCGTGCCCGACGACCAGCAATGCGGCGTTTACCTTGGGTTGCACAGTCGTAGTTTAACCACAGAGGCCACGGGAGGCCACGGAGAGAAAAACAAAAATAATTCTTCTCCGTGACCTCTGTGTTCTCTGTGGTTAATTTTTTACCATGCGCTTCCGCACTTATAAAAACACCGACCTCCGCGTCAGCGAAGTCGGGTTTGGTCTCTGGACGATTTCAACCGGCTGGTGGGGCCAATTCACCGAAGGGGAAGCGATCGCGCTCATGCACAAGGCGTTCGATCTCGGCATGACGCTCTTCGATGCCGCCGATACCTACGGCAACGGCCTGAGCGAAGAATTGATCGCGAAAGCCTTTCCGAAACAGCGTGACGAGATCGTCATCGCGACCAAGGTCGGTTACGACTTCGTTACCCACGGCGAATCGCGCGGCCGCGGGCAGCGCGAGATTCCCCAGGATTTTTCGCCGGACGCGATCGTGCGCGCGACCGATGCCGCGCTCAAGCGCCTGAAGACCGACCGGATCGATTTGCTTCAGCTTCATAACATCCGGATGGAGCAGATCTACGACGATGCGATCTGGACGACGCTCGAAAAAATGAAGACGAGCGGGAAGATCCGTTATTACGGCATCGCGCTCGGGCCCGCGATCGGCTGGCTTTACGAAGGCGTGAATTGCATTCGCGAACGCGACATCACGAGCGTCCAGCACATCTACAATCTGCTCGAACAACATCCAGGGCGCGCGATGCAGGACGCGGCGACCGACGCAGGCAAGGACACGATGTTCCTCATTCGCGTGACGCATTCGTCCGGGATGCTCGAAGGAAAGTACACCGCCGAGACGGTTTTCCCGCCCGGCGATCACCGCAGTCATCGTCCGCGGAGCTGGCTCTTGAATGGCGTGAAAAAAATCGAGCGCCTTCGTTTCCTGGAAAATTCCGAGCGCACCCTCGGCCAGGCCGCATTGCAATGGCTGCTCGCCGATGACCGCGTCGCATCGGCCCTGCCGAACATTTACGAAGAAGCGCAACTCGTGGAATTCGCGAAAGCGCCTGAGTGTCCGGCCCTGACGAGCGACGAAATGAAAAAAATCGCGGAGCTTTACGAAGAAAACTTCGGCGTCGAACGCGAAGAGCCGAAATTCAAGGGCACGATGGAGTGGGCGGAGACGGCTGCAATTTAATTCCGGGGAGCGCACGCGCCGTCGCGTGCTGGTTTCGGCACCATGCCGAAATAAATCCTTCTTTGCTATCTGAGCGAACAGCCGCTCGGTCAGGCCACTTCCTCGCCTTCCGCGATCTGCCCGGGCCGGAGAAACGTCTTAATCAGCTCGCCCTCGCCGCACACGATCATCTCTGGAAAACGCTTGAACCATTTGCCGTGCGGAACTTCGGGGTTCGTCTCGAGCCAATCCGAAAGCAGACCAATTTGCTCTTCGGAAATCTCGCGCTCGCGGACACGATCGAAAAGGTGCCGCAGGAGCGAGGCCGGAATCCCTTCCCGGCGAATCCTAGGCATCGGCCTTGCCGCCGTAGAATCCGCGGATCATCTGCTCGCGAATCTCGAGCGCTTCCGTGGGATCGGTGGACGCGACCATTTTTTTGGCAAGTGCTACCAATTCTTTGCCACTTAACATTCGCTCCGCATCGAGACGGTAGGCAAATTGGATAACCTCGGCTTGTTCGGTCGGTGTCAGATGCTGGATTTCCTGAATGACTTGGGCTGCACTCACGGAACTAATTAAAGCGCGAACTCCTCTTAAGCTCAACCTCGATCGTACTAGTGAGATGGGAGTTAACGGGCTAGGAGGCTCGCATCGTAAGCCGCTTACGATGCATCGTCCCGTGCGACCAAGAACTCCGAGCGCACTCTCGGCCAGGCCGCATTGCAATGGCTGCTCGCCGACGATCGCATTGCCTCGACGCTCCCCAATAT
>JBHELY010000053.1:0-19339 GCA_046262815.1 Chthoniobacterales bacterium
GAGTTGAGCGCGGAGGCCCCAGCGAGCGCCGAGGCGTCGGCCGCGTTCTGAAGCTCGGCCTTCACGACGTACCAGTGGCTAACGTCAACGCACAGCCCGAGCGCGAGGACGAGCGCGAGCATCCCGAACGCGCACACGGCGAGCACGGAGCCGCGCTCACCCTTCCTGTCCGCATAAGCCCCAGTTGATTCGAGCCGCTTCATCTCCCCCTCCCTTCCTGAAAGGCGGAAGGATGAAGGATGAAGTGACTGTAGTGCTTGCGAGATCGTTTCAATTCACCGGACGCATCCGCAGCGTTCGCCATGCGATCGGGGGCATTTTGCGAATGGTTCGCTGCCAGCATAACGCCTGGGTTCATGCGGCGGCGACGGTCGTGGTTCTAGCCGCGGCTTTTCTTCTCCGAATTTCGTCCGCGGACTGGTGCTGGATCGCAACGATTGGCGGAATCGTTTTCTGGCCGTACTTACAAAAGTAAGAATTAAGAGTTAAGAAGGAGAAGAGCATGACGCCACTGGATCTAAGGAAAGCGCCGCCGCGGTCGCCGAGAGAAGAGCTTAGTGGGTTATGCATGTTGCCGCGCATGATCGATATCGCGCGTGCGAAGCTGCCGCGCGGCGATATCGGTCAATACCATATCGGCGTCGGGATGAGCGCGCTCGTGCTGCGCCATCTTGATATGCACGTGGATGAGTTCGTCCAACGTGTCAGCGACGCCGGGAATGAAGAAGCTCTGGCGGCGCAACTTTCCGCGCGCCGGTCGGCGGCGGAAAACCGCTTGTTTAACCTGAGGCTACAAAGGGCGACCGTCGCCGATGTGCCGGATGATATGCGCGAACGTTTCGTGGGATTTTATGGCAGAGACCTTCCAGCGGGCAAACGCATCTTCGATCTCCTGGAAGAGGACGACGCGCGGGCCTTTGGTGGCAAGTGAGAATTAAGAAGTAAGAGTTAAGTAGGAGGGAACCGCCGGCGCTTGAGTGTCGTTAGGCCAGCGGGTAGCCTCGGCGCGATGCAGGGCAATTACGGCGCGGCGATCCTGACCACGGCACTGGCGGTTGCGATTTTTGGGATTATGATCGGCAAGTTGCGATTGCCGGCGAATCCCCGGCTTTTGTGGCTCGCGTTCCTGATCGTTCTGCCACTCCAACCAGCTGCATTCTATTTCGTCCGCGTTCCGCTCGATCATTGGTTGACCGCGTTGCTTGGCCCGGATTCGGCGACGCTGCACTGGCTCGTAACGTTCTACGCGCCCCTGACGGAAGAACCGGCGAAGCTCGTCCCGTTGCTCGTCCCGGCGATTCGCCGCGATATTTCTCAGGCAAATTTCGGTCGCTATGCGCTGGCGATCGGGCTTGGCTTCGCGATCGGCGAGATGTGGTTCATCGCGGAAATCATCGCGCGCAATCCGAAATTTGCCGAAGTCCCATTCTATCTTTTCGGCGGCTACGTCAGCGAACGGTTGATCGTCTGTCTGTTCCACAGCGCGTTTGTCGGCGTGGCGCTCGCGTGTTTGCGAAATCGATTTGCGCTCGGCGTGGCCGGCGCCATGGCGCTGCATTGGCTCTGCAATTTCCCGATTTTCCTGATGGCCTCGAACGCCTTCGGGATGGGCCCGGCCTTTTGGGCCATCGCGGTCCAGGTCTGGATCATCGCTTATTTCGTCGGCGCGGTGGCGTTAATCTCCTACTTCGTGTTTGGGCACGTCAGTCCCGGCCGGCTCTTTTACGGTCGCCGCAAATGCCCCGAGTGCGGCGCGGAATACGATGCTTCGCTTTTCGCGATCAATTTAGGCCCGCGCCGTTACGAACGTTGCCCCGCCTGCCGGCACTGGCATTTCACAAAAACGGCAGTCTAGTCTCCAGCGGCAATGGAAACACTGGAGCATCTTTTCGAAAACAATCGCGCCTGGTCCGAGGGAATCCGGCAAGTGAAGCCGGAGTTTTTCCTCGAGCTCGCACGACAACAAGCGCCGAAATATCTTTGGATCGGCTGCGCCGACAGCCGGGTGCCCGCGAACCAGATCGTGGGACTGATGCCGGGCGAATTATTTGTCCATCGCAACGTCGCGAACCTGGTCGTGCACTCCGATCTGAATTGTTTGTCGGTCATGCAATTTGCCGTCGATATCCTGAAGGTGCGTCACATCATCGTCTGCGGACATTACGGTTGTGGCGGCGTCGGCGCGGCGATGCGCAAGGAGCGTCTGGGGTTAAGCGATAACTGGCTGCGCCATGTCCAGGATGTTCGCCAACAGCATGAGCAATCGCTCGCAGATCTTCCTGAAGCGCAGGCAATCGATCGGCTCTGCGAACTGAACGTGATCGAGCAGGTGAGCAACGTCTGCCGGACGACGATCGTGCAGGATGCCTGGGCGCGCGGCCAGGAGCTCGCGATCCACGGCTGGATCTACGGACTTCACGGCGGGTTGTTGAACGATCTCAAGGTGACGGTGAATGGGAAGTGACGAGTGACATGTGACAAGTGATGTGAGGAAACCGAAACGCGTTGTCTTGGAAAATCGAAATCGCTAATCTTCGAAAACTATGAGCGACACATATGTTCCATTGATCAGTTCGGGCACGGCCGGGCCTCTCGGCGTGCTGCATCTTCCGCGGCTCTGGCAGAAGGTCTCGCTAGAGGAGCAGGGAAAACTGGCCGCCGGTTATCCGGGAATTGGAGGCGGCTATGACGCGATGACGTGCGCCGCCCTCGGCCTCGACGAGCAAGCGGTGAAGGATTTCATCAAACAAAATAAACCCACGTATCCGCAGTTCGAAGCGTGGGTGAAAAAGAACGCAAAAACGCTCACGCCGGAAGCGATTGAAAAGCACAACGCGGCAGTGCGCGGTTACATTCACGACGACGAAACGCGCGACAGAATCACCGGCGCGTGCGGGATTCCCAATGACGCCTCGGCCCCGAAGGACGCGATCAATCTGAATAACCTCGACGACTGGCACGAGTTCCATCAGGCAGTTTTGAAGTAAGCCAAATTCGAAATTCGAATTTTCATAACGAAATTTGTGGTCGCGGCAAAACCGGCGCGATATGATCGCCGCCGCGCATGAGTCAATTCGACCAATTGCAACCCGACGCCGCCCAGAACCCTGATTCATCCGCCCGGATTCTCAGTCCGGAGCTGAAGCAGCAGTTCGAGACGCTGCGGAATTTGCTCCAGCGCGCCCTCTGGCTGGCGGAACGTTGCGCCGACGTCGAGGCCACCCAGATTTTGCGCACGCGGCTGACGAACCTTCAGTCGGCGGCGTTGCTGGTGACCGTCGGTGAAGTCAAAGCGGGCAAGAGCAGTTTCATCAACGCGCTTCTGCGGGAAGACGTTTGCGAAGTGGCGCCGGGTCCGTGCACGGTGCGAATCCAGGAGCTGGTTTACGGGACCGAGCGCCGCATTGAAACGCTGGGCGATTCCTGGCAGCGGATCGCGTTGCCAAAGGAAGTGCTGCGCGAAATCACGATGGTCGATACGCCGGGCACAAACTCGATCGTGAAAGATCACCAGACGATCACCGAAAATTACATTCCGCAGAGCGATCTCGTCGTCTTCGTTTTTTCGGCGGTGAATCCGCATACGAAATCCGCCTGGGAATTGCTCACCCTGATCAAAAAGCAGTGGCACCGGAAAGTGGTCTTCGTGCTTCAGCAATCGGACCGGGCGAGCCAAAAAGAGCTGACCACGAATCTCGAACACGTCCGGCAGTACGCGCGCGAACGGCAGGTCGACGATCCGCACGTCTTCATTCTTTCAGCGAAACGCGAGATGGAAGGGATTCCCGAGAACGCATTCTCCGAGTTCCGGCATTTTCTCCAGACGACGATCGCGTGCGGAGAAGCGTGGCGGATGAAAGTCGAGCAATCTTACCAGACGATCCGCTCTCTCATGACGCGGCTCCTGGCGCACTTGCGCGCGGAAAAAGTCGCGGTCGAAGACGAGCGGGCATTTTATCAGGGATTGCTTTGCCAGGTCGACGCGCGCGAGGAGAAGGCGAAAGGACTCAAACAGCTCATCGTCGATAAACTGGCGGCGACTTACGACACCCTCGCGCGACAATCGGAGGACGAGTTCGCGCGCGGGTTGCGGGTCGGGAAACTGGTTCGACGCGCGGTTCCGTTCCTGCGTGACAAAGACACCAATGCGTGGCTGCACGATTTGAAGTCGGGTTTTGAACGCTCCGCGCGCAAGGAAATCAAAGCCGAGGCCGCGCAGGTCTCCATGGATTTGTTCAACGAGATGCGCACGATGATGGAGGAGCTGAACCAAAGCATCGCGCGCCGGCAGGAACGGATCCGCGCCGATGTCCAGTTTCCGAAAGCGGGCGATCAGCTCGGGACGCTCCAGAAATTGCAGGGCAAGCTGGATGGGGTCCGCATCGACGAAAATATTTTGCGCGGCAAAGTCGCCGAGACGACCGACGTGCGGAAGCTGACCGTCGCCGGAAGTCTGCTTGCCGGGCTCGGCGTCATCGTCGCGGCACTCTCTCCTGTTCTTTGGCTCGATATCACCGGTGGAATTTTTCTCGGCACCGGCATTTTCCTCGTCGTGGTCGGTTTGTTTTGGCGACGGACGAGCGTGATGAAGGATTTCAAACAGCGGCTGGGCGATTCGCAGCAGCAGTTCCGGGATCGGTTGGATGCTGAGTTCGGCGAAATCTTCGACCGCTTGTTTTACGAAGTGCGCCAGGCGCTGACCGAATCGCTCTTCCGGCTCGATCTCCAGGCGTCGTTCAACGCGCCTCTGCTCGAAGAAACATTCCAGATCGGCGAAGCCGCCTCCGACATGGTGATCGTTTCGCAAAGACTCGCTGTGACGCAAGCGCCGCCGCAGCCTTCTGTGGCCGCTTAGTTGCGCACCAGGCGGACGCGGTAAAGCGATTGCGCAATCGCGAGAGCGATCATTCCACGTCCGAAACGATGTGCGTGGAGAGAATCACCAGTTTCCCAAACCCGATTTCCGATAAAACATTTCGGAACCGCACCCGCTCTTCCGGATCGAGGCCCGCCGTGGGCTCGTCCACAATGACGAGCTCCGGATCGTTGATCAGCGCCTGCGCGATGCCGAGGCACTGCTTCATTCCGGACCGAGAATCCACCGACGGTCCGGTTCGCAACGCCGTGCAGGTTCACGCTCTCGAGCATTTCCATCACGCGTTGTTTCGAGCGCACGCGGCGAAGATCGACGGCCAGCGGCCCTTCAAGGCCGGATTGTGGTCAGGGGCGATCATTCTTGCCTATCATGATCGAAGTTGTCAGACTCGCGCTATGAAAGCGTGGCTGACAATTCTCGTTCTCGCGTCTCTTCTTCAACTGGCGACCGGTGTGGCGCCGAACTCAAAAGGCCGGAAAATCACGGAATTGAATGTAATTCCCCTTCGCGTCTTGCAGCGATCGATCAGTCCGAAGTTTTATAAGAGCCTGGTGATTTCACCGGTTGAAGGTTGGATCACCGTCCGTGCCCAGGTCTCCGGGACGCATCTTACGGGAATGCGAGTGACGAAGTCGGACCTCGGGGGCGCGTTTGACGCGATTGCGCTCAAACTCGCGAGCGAAGTCCGCTTGAGCGGGAATTTTGCGACCGACCGTCCGAATATTCCGCCGTCGGTGCTTCTCCATCTTCTCATTTACCAGATCGCGGACGGAACGATGGCATTATCCTTCGCGCATTTCGACGAGCCCGGTGGCGATCAGATGGCGTATTATGGATGCGCTAAACTGATGGTCCGGAAGAGCGATGGCACCTGGACGGAGATCGAAGGACCGGAAGGGTTGCAGGGAAAAGGGTGGGCGGTAAAACAAGGGCCGAAGAGCACGGCGGATACGCTGAAAATGGAAACGTTTTCGAAGGGACCTGAGTCCACCAATATGAACACCGGCTCAGGGCGGTAGCCGTAGCGCATAGAAAAGCTGAATCCGGCAGGGCCGCTCGTTGCATCTCACTGGCAAGATGATGCACGATCTTCGTTTCGCGGTCCGGCAACTTTGGAAGGCGCCGGGGTTCACGATCGCAGCCGTGCTGGTGCTCACCCTCGGGATCGGCGCCAACACCGCGGTCTTCAGTCTCGTCCATACGATGCTGTTCGCGCCGCCGGGTTATGCCCGGCCTAACGAGTTGGTCCAGATTTTTTCCCAGGACACGAAAAACCCGAAGTCGTTCCGGGAATTTTCCTATCCAACTCTGAACGATATCCGGGCGCAGAATTCGGTCTTCTCCGGCGTCGCCGGGTTCAACGTTGGCATGGTCGGGATTGGCGAGAAGAACAACACCCGGCGGACATTTGTTTCCATCGTCACCGCGAATTACCTGGAGGTTCTCGGCGTGACACCGGTCCTGGGACGGGGGTTCATCCTCGAAGAAGAACAGCCGGGCCGCGCGGCGTCGGTCGCCCTTGTGAGTTACGGATATTGGGCGCGGCACAACCATGATGCGTCCCTGCTCGGCTCGCAGATTGTGATCAACGGCCGCTCCTACACCATTATTGGCGTTCTGCCGAAGACCTTTACCGGAACTCTTGCCGTCCTTTCACCGGAAGTCTGGTTGCCGTTGAGCGCGTTTGAATTCGTCGCGCCGAATTACACGAACGATCCGGGTCAAAATCTGGCCAGCCGCGCGAGCGAGCAGCTTCTCCTGATCGCGCGTTTCAAACCAGGGATCACATCGCCGGCTGCCGGAGCGGCGTTGAAGACACTCGCCGAATCTCGAACGCGCTTACCCGGTCGAGCAAAAGGACCAGACGTTCGTGACGGCGCCGGTCTCGCGCTTCCAGATCAACGACGATCCACCGGATGACAGCCAGTTCGGCGCGATCGCGCCCATGCTTTTGGGGATGGCCGGGGTAGTGTTGCTCGTTGCCTGTCTGAATCTCGCCAACATGCTCCTCGCCCGTGGAACTGCGCGGCGGAAAGAGATCGCGATCCGGCTCGCCCTCGGTGGCAGCCGGTGGCGGGTTGTGCGGCAACTGCTCACGGAAGGTTTGCTCCTCGCGTTTATCGGTGGGGCCGCAGGGCTGGTCCTGGGCGTGTGGGCCTCGAAAATTCTCGCGCTCTCGATGCGCAATCTGTTGCCCTGCGGCTTCGAGAAGCAATGCCGCAAACGCGGCGGCGTTCGGCGCGGCTGCGCTCGTGCCGAAGAAATTGGGGAAGCCATCGTTGTCGTAATCGGCGCCGGCATCGATTGGAAAGAACGACGTATCGACGCCGTCCGCCGCGGCGAGTTGCGGCTTTTGCCGGAATTGCGGTGAAGCCAGCCGGTGCCCCTGGCTATCAAAATAAAATGGCAGGTTTCCGCCGAGAATGTTGAACGATTCCGGCGCCGGTTCGTACGGCCCAGGCGGCGGATTTGTTTTGTTCGGATTGTAGTTCGCGACAACGTTTGGCGTGTTGTTGTAAACGTACGCCCCCACCGCATTCGCGTTGGTCGCGGTCGGATGACCAAAGAGCGAGATCCCATTACTGCTCAAGTACGGACCCGTGATCGCGCCCTGGCCGAAGGAAACCATGCGAAGATGCGTGGCCAACGGCGGAGCGTTCGAGGCCAGGCTGATCACGAGCTGATAGGTCGTGCTTGGACTCAAGTCGACGATTTCGACCGGCTCGTCGGTCGAGAAATTGTTGTCCTTGCCGCTGATCGAGCTGAGATAATTTCCGGCCGAATTGAAGACGAGCAGGTTGTAATCGGTGGTTACTCCGCCGCTGTTGAACGGATCGTCCCATTGCAAAATGAGCTCGCCTGGGTCGGTATCGGTGGTGACGCTCATCACGATCAAGGGCGTTCCACTGGTGTTGAGGTTTTGAAATCCGCCGGCGTAAAGAGAGATTGGCACCTGCGCCCAACTCAGGTTGCCGGCATTCTGCTTGCCCGTTGTTACCGAGACGATGTTCGCGTCGGCCGCGTAGGAATGGTTATCGACGTTTCCGGACGCGGAAAAGAATGCCACTTTTTTTCCAGCGAGGGAATTACTCGTCGCCACGTCGTCGATTGCCTGCGAAACAATGCCGTCGGAGAAGAACGGTTCATCGGCGAAACCGATGTCGTCCACGATCACATCGCAAAACGTCAGCGAAGAAGTGCGCAGATTGCGGATGCTGGCCGCCATGGTGGCTTGAGTTGGACCGACCGCGGAAAAGCAAATCTTCGCCGCCGGCGCAATGTCGTGAACGACTTCAGCCATGGCCCGGCCTTCGTCGGTCGAGTCGGAGCTGTTATCGTCTTTCAGAACCACGACTGGTTGCGTGTAGCCGTCGGGATTGCCGGGGCCAGGCAAATCGCCGGAAGCCACGCCGACGCTTGCCCGCGGCACGTTCGCCGCGCCATCGAAAGAATCCGAGACGATCCCGACACTGATTCCGCGGCCGATGATCCCTTGCGGCGTCACGACGCCCGGCGTGTTTACATCCGCGGCGTGTTCGACCACGCTGCTTTCTGCTGTCACGGCGCCCACGCGACGAACCGGTTTTCGCGCCAGCGTAATGCTGCGAACGCCTGGAACTTTCGCCGCCGCCACCGCCTCACCCAGCGGCAACCACACGGAGATCACGCCGTTGCGCCAATGATCTTCCACCGCGATCACTTCCAATCCGAGCGCGAGAAGATTTGCCTGCACTTCGACGAGGGGCGCTTTCCCGTCCAATTGAACATTCGCGATAACACGACCAGCCGCATCGGAATTGATCGCGGGCGCAGCCTGGACTTGTTGCTGCAATGCCGCGCGATCCGTCTGCGAAAGTTCCACCAACTCGCGCAAACCGAGGCCGAGATTTTCCGGCACCGCGATGCCAGTAATCGGCGCTGCCGTTTGCGCGCGAGCGAACGTGCCGAGAAGGAGAATCGCGAGAGAGAGGCGGAACGTTTTCATGACTGACGGTGGCCGGCGAACGGGCGCAATCTGCAGGCGTTCGGCGGAAAAACACCGAAAAGCTTGGATAGTTGCAACGAGACGCGCCTCCGTTGAGAATCGTATCGTGCACAAGGATAAGCCGCCGGGAATCTTCGATCTAACGGAACGCTCGATGCGTTACGCCGCCGGCTTCTGTTTCGTGGTCGGTTTTCTGGTGAGCGTCATTGTGCGCATCGGTGTGGTCCTGGCGCACGAACATTTTTCGCAGCCCATGCCTTGGTCGGGACAGTAGAAAAAAAGATTCGCGTCGCTATTGCCTTTTTAACTCGAATCGCGGACTGTCTCCGCGGATTCCGGACGGTCGCTGCCCCGTGACCTTCGCCCCAGATATCCGCTTGGAGCGAAATCCGAAAAACGAAGAATATGATACGAACCCTTTTGTCTTTGGCCCTTTTTGTCACTCTCACCGCGGCCCCTGCCTTGAAGGCCGAGCCGCCGTCTAAGAAAAAAAGGACGTCGCACTCGACTTCGAAAGTGGAGCCGGTCACGCCACTCGCCTCCGGGTGGTCGTATAACAACGGCCTTTGGACGCATGTCGACGGCTACAAGCTCGTCAACGATCAGGTCGTGAGAATGGGAATTCAGACTCACCTCAAGCCGCCGAAACCGCCGACGAAAGCCGAGATGGACGCGGTCATGAAAAAGAAATCCGGGCCGAAGACGCCGGCTGAAATCGCCGCCGAGAAGGAAGCACAGCGTCAGCGCAATCTAACGCCACCTCCGGCATCCCAGACTGGGACGCATCTGTAGGATTGGGCCCACCAGGATTCGAACCTGGGACCAAGGGATTATGAGTCCCCTGCTCTAACCGCTGAGCTATAGGCCCGCTACGGTGACAAATAAATCATGAGCCGGCGCGGATGACCACTCGAACCATTTTCGATTTTCGAATTTCGAATTTCGATTACAACGGCCGTGTGCGGCGTGCGCTCATCGCGATTGCTGAAGTTTTAGTTTTCTCGGCGCTGGTCATCACGACGCGCTGCGCGAACTACCGCGACGTCTTCATCGGCGGTGATGTTTATTTCACCGACGCCGATTGCTACGCGCGGATGACGCGGGTCCGAATTTGCTTCGAGCATCCGGGCACGATCGTTCGCCATCACGCGTTCGAAAATTTTCCGGCCGGGACGACACCGCATACGACGGCGCCGTTCGATTATCTGGTTGCGACGTTAAGCATCGTGATGCCGATAGATTTTGCCGGAGCGATCATTTCGCCGCTCCTGGCATTATTAACCGGCTGGTTTTTGTGGTGGTGGTCGCGCCGGATTCGACTGCCGTACCGAGGCGCGTTGCTGTTGGTTTTCGCGATCAGTCCGATTCTCGTGCACGGGACGGAGCTCGGCCGGCCGGATCATCAATCGCTTCTGATTTCTTTGATCGCGGTTGCTCTTTGCGCGGAATGGAGTCTGGCGACGAGGGATTCACGTGAGTGGAGTTTGGTGAGCGGCGCGGCGTGGGGCTTGGCGCTGTGGGTGTCGCTCTACGAACCGCTGATTTTGCTCGTGGTCTTACTACTCGTTCAATTGCTGGTCGCGCGAAAAAATTTCTTCACGCGGAATCGACTCATCGGCTGGGCCGTCTGCGGCGGACTCGTTTTGCTCGCGCTGGTGATCGAACGGCGATTGCCTTTCGCGTGGCCGAACAACACCGCGATTTTTTCCAATTGGGCGGCGACAATCGGCGAGCTGCGTCCGGTTTGGCCTAACGACCCCGCGTTGCTGCGATGGACCGGTTTGTTGCTCATTCCGTTGCCGGCATTGCTCTGGATCGCGCTCCGGCGCAGGCGAACAATTCCAATGTTTCTCGCCGCGCTTCTCGTCGCGACCTTTGTCCTGACGGTCTGGCAGGCGCGCTGGGCTTATTTTTTCGTGATGATTTTCGCGCTGTCATTGCCGGCGTGCCTCAGCCTGATCAAAAGCCGAATCGCCGGCTGGACGTTGATCGCCATTTCGTTGTTTCCGATTCTGAAAGACTGGGACGAAAAGCTTTGGCCTAACGAGTTTCAAAGCGCGCTCATCGCGGAGCGGCGTGCGGACGCAATCGGGTGGCGGCAAGCGGCGAAGCAAATCGACGGTCCGTTTCTCGCGCCGTGGTGGTGGAGCCCGGCGGTCGCCTATTGGTCGGGCCAGCCGGGCGTCGCGGGTTCTTCGCACGAAGCTTTGCCCGGAACCGAGCAAAGCGCGCGTTTCTTTCTCGCGCCCGACACCGAGACCGCGAAGTCGATCTTGTTGAAAACCAAAGTCGCCTGGGTTCTGGCCTACGATGCGGGCCGGACGGCGGCGAATTCAGCCGCGATCCTGGGCGTTTCGCCGCCGGAAAAAGCTTTGGCTGCAATCCTCGACCGGACTCCATCGCAAGCTCCGGCGTTCCTCCGCCTCACGGCCCAAAATTCCGCCTGCAAACTGTTTCGCGTCCAATTTTTTCAGGAAAAAGAGGATTTCAGGCGCTAATCCGTTGACAGTAGGAATTGTGATCACCATAATGCCGCGGTGCTGAAGAAATTCATTCCGCAAAAGCCCATGTCGTCGATCGGAGAAGGATCGTTAAGCGCGGGCACTGAGGAGGGCAATGGTCTCGCACCACGCGAGGAACCGCGAGCAACACCAACAATCGATCCAAAAAAATATATGGCTGAACATTCTGGCAAAGACATTCTCTCGAGCGACGTAGAAATCGAAGGCTCGATTAAATTCCAAAAGGAACTCCTCATCGACGGCAAGGTTAAGGGGGAAATTAATTCCGACGGCATCCTGACCATCGGCGAGAACGCCAATATCAACGGCGAGATCAAGACGAAATCGATCACCGTCTACGGCAAAGTGCAGGGCAACATCACCGTGGCGGAACGCTGCGAGCTGAAGTCGCGTTGCACGTTGCAGGGCGACCTGAAGGCGGCGCGTCTCGTGATCGAGGAAGGCGCGACTTTCATCGGCAAGTCCGAAGTTACCAGCGGCGGCGCGACCAAGCCCGCGGCTGCTCCGGCGCGTCCGGAAATCGTTCGGAACGAAGAGCCGGCCGCGAAGCCAGCTTTCGGGGCTCGAGTCTAAGGCAATCACCCTTCGCCAGAGCCGCCAGTGGCCGCAAAGTCGTCTCCTGCAAAAGTCAGTGTGGAATGTCCGCACTGCGGCTTCAAGCAGTCGGAGTACGCCGCGGCCAAGAGCACGATGTGCCGCCAGTGCGGCTCGCACTTCGCGCCCTCGGCGCCGAAGCACGAAATCCGGCTGCGGCCAAAAGAAGAGCGCGTCGAGGCGGCCGTGCCGGCCAGCGATTCTTCGCTCCGGCAAAAGATCGAAGGACTCTGGAACAAGCACCACAGCTCCGAGATCGAATGCTTCGAATGCAAGGCGCGCCACGAGGTCAGTTCCGCGGCGACGTCGAGTTTTTGCCCGAAATGCAGCACCCACATCGATCTGCGGAATTATAAAATAACCACGAGCTTCAGCCGCTCGATCAAGACCCAGGGCGAAATCCACGTCACGCCGAAGGGCGACCTGAGCAGCACCACGGTGACGTGCCGTTCCGCGATCATCGAAGGAAAAATGCGCGGCAACATGAATTGTCTCGGCACCGCGACCATCAATTACGTCGGCAAGATTCCCGGCCGGCTGACCGCGGACCAGATGGTGGTCGACCGCAAATCGGACGTGCATTTTTTCCGGCGCATTCGAGTGAAGAGCATTGAGATTCGCGGACGGATGACGGGCGAGATCGTCGCGGAAGGCACGGTCGTGATTCATCGGAACGCGTTGCTCGATGGCAACGTCACGGCGAAATCGATCTCGGTGGAGAAGGGCGGAATTTTCATGGGTCAGCTGATCATCGGCACGTCCGGTCTCGCGCAGGGCGAATTGTTGCCGGAAACGACGGCCGCTCCCGCGCCAGCGTCGACGACGGAAGAAGCCGAGCCGATCGCGGTGCCGCACCCTTTGCCCGCGGCCTAGGCCGGGCTCGATGCAAAAGCTGCGCCCACGCAGTCCCTACGAAAAGTTGGGCGGATACGTGCATCTGCCGCGGCTAATCGACAAGGCGAAGCTGCATCGCAAGGGATTACTCGACGGTTACAATTACAAGACCGTCGGTTTCGACAAGCATCTCCTCGCGTTCCTCCGCATCAAAGGCGACGCGTTCGAGGAAGTCGCGAACGAGCTCGACGACGACGAGAAGATTCTCGATTGGGTGAACACGAACGGCGCGAAACATTCGCCCGAGGAAATCGAGCATTGGAACGCGACGATGATTGCGCGTCACCCCGATACCGCCGCGAAGAAAGCACGCTTCACCCATTTTCTGAAAGAAGCCGGTGGCGCCGGCCGAAAAGACATCAAGACCTACTTCGACCTGATCGAGTTCGACGAAGGAAGATTGAAGTAACCCAGCGCGCATTGCGCCCCCCTCGTTCCCAAGCTCCAGCTTGGGAACGCACTTGTCTTCGAAGCTTTGCTTCGTCAGCGTTGATGCTGGAATGCGCAGCCGCTACCGCGTTCACCACCCAGACCGCGCGCACTTCGTGACGTGCACGATAGTCGAATGGCTACCGGTGTTCACGTCTTCGGCGTGCTGCGACATTGTCGTGAAATCGTTCCTCCACTGCCGACAACACAAGAGTCTGAAAATCTATGCGTGGGTTGTTCTCGATAACCATTTCCACGCGATCCTCGCTGCCCCGGATTTGTCCGCTGTATTGCGCGATTTGAAGAGTTTCACCGCGCAGGAAATCCTGCAGCAGCTGGCCACAGAGGGCCGCGAGTGGATGCTAAACCAACTCCGATATAATCGCGGCGCCCACAAACCAAACCAATATCAGGTGTGGCAGGAGGGTTCGCATCCGCAGGTGATCATGGATGATGCGACAATGCTCCAGAAGCTTGAGTATTTGCACAATAATCCGGTGAAGCGCGGTTGGGTGACGGCGCCAGAGCATTGGTGTTACTCCTCGGCGCATGAGTGGCTGGCCGGGGCCCAGCCATTGTTGCGGTGCGACGACTGGCGCTGACATGGAGAAGCTGGAGCTTCGGAGACAAGTGCATTCCCAAGCTGGAGCTTGGGAACGAGGGCAAGGAAGGCGTCCTCCAATTAGCGCGCGAACCGTGCGAAGATCTGGCTCGCTTCTTCGAGCGTCTCTTTGCTGCCGATGTCGAACCAGGTCCCCTTGATCTGAAATGTTTTCACCGGCTTGCGCTGGTAGAGCCATTGAATGAATCGGCCGGGCTGATCGGGATTGTTTCCGGCGGCGATGTAGGTCGTGAAGAGCGGGACGATCTCGCGCGAAAAATAATAGAGCGCGATTCCGGCCATCGTGTTTTTCGGGTCGGGCGGCTTTTCTTCAAACTCGATGATCACCCCGTCCGCATTGGTCGTGATGCTCGCGTATTTCTTCATCGCTTCCAAATCGCCAACGTCATGAGTCGCCAGCATTGCTTCGGCGTCTTTCGCGGCGCGCGCGAAATCGGCGAGCGGTTCGCTAAAGAGATTATCGCCCGCAACCACGATCAGGTCGTCCTTCGCGAGCTCGTGCCGCGTAACAGCCAGAGTGATGTCGCCGATCGCGCCGAGCTTATCCGAGTCGTCCGTGGATCCGTCATCGATGATCTCGATCGCAAACT
The DNA here is from genome assembly GCA_046262815.1 of Chthoniobacterales bacterium. Lineage (GTDB taxonomy): Bacteria > Verrucomicrobiota > Verrucomicrobiia > Chthoniobacterales > UBA10450 > AV80. The sequence continues at coordinate 14,513 of JBHELY010000053.1, forward strand.
TTGGACGCTTCTTTCGATATTCCTCAGCCCAGGCTTGAAAATCTTTCACGAACTTGTGGTTCGTCACCACGTAAACGCGCTCGAGATCGGAAACCGGGGCGAGATTGTCGAGGACCCAATCAATCATTGGTTTGCCGGCCACTTCGAGAAGGGGTTTCGCTTTCCTCTGCGTCAACGGATAGAGCCGCGTCGCGTAACCGGCGGCGAGAATCAGCGCGTTCATGGGTAATCGAATCGGCGGTGAAGCTAGACGGAAACCAGCGCGCGGCTAGCGCGATTTACCGAGAGCGGCTTCCTGTAATCGGTGGAGCAGCGCGGCGATCCGCGTCGAGTCGGTAATTTTTCCGCGGGTCGTCCGATCGGCGACGTAGAATGTGTCGATGGCCGCGCCTTTTTCTGTGCTGATGCGCGAGAGCGCGATGGAAACGTTTTCCTCGCCGAAAGCGGAAAGCAATTCGTAGAGCAGGCCGAGGCGATCCGGCGTCTGGATCTGGACAAGGGTGTAGGCGGGATGTGTCTTGTTTTCCACGGCGACGCGCGTGGGAAATCCGAGGCCGACCCGGTCTTGGATCGCGGTGCGGCGATGAGCGCGTTCGAGTAGCGACGCGAAATCGAAGTCCGGATTAATCAACGCCGAGCGGAGGGTGGATTCGACAAGCGCCTGGTCCCGCTTGTCCGTCACGGCGCGAAAACGAGGATCGCAAACGCGAAAGATATCGAGCACAACGTTGTCGCCCCGGGTGTAGATGTCCGCGCTGAGAATATTCAGCGGCACGATCGCGAATGAGCCCGCGATTTTTGCCAGGAGTTCCTGGCCGTCCCACGCGCAAAACGATGCGATGCTGTGGCCCTGCTCCGGAAACGCGTCCCAGGCCACCGCGGGCGCAAGCGGCGGTTCGTCGCGCAGATAAAGATTTTCGAGAAAGCGGCGGAATAATTTCAGGTGCGAAACGATTTCGTCGGTCGTGAAGGCGCGGAAGTAATTGTCCGGCATCACTTCGAAGTGCGCCTCGACTTCCTCGGCAAATTCCGCGCCGAGATTTTCGGTGACGCGCGCCTGCAATTGTTCGCGCTCGATTTTTGTCTGCGCGAAGAACGCCTCCTGGTCGGACAGATAGTGCGAAGTCGATTCGTAAAGCTGCCAGACGAGCGATTCCTTCCAATCCGACCATGCATCGGCGCTGGTGCCCTGGCCGTCGGCAAGCGTGAGCAGCATAAGCGCGTCGAGATTGGGTTGATCGCGCACGATGCCGGCGAACTCAACCGCGGTTTCCGGGTCGTCGAGGTTCCGCTGCTGCGCCATGTTCGAAAGGGTGAGGTGATGATCGACGAGCAAGACGAGGGAACGACGTTGCGCCGCCGAGAGTCGGAGACGCGTGGCCGCGCCTTGCGCGAACAGCGCGCTCGCTTCGGAGTGCGGGCGCGCGCCCACGGCGCGACCGGTGTCGTGCAAGAGAAGCGCGAGATAAAGGACAAACGGGTCGGCCAGATTTTCGAATAGCCGGCGGTAACCGCGGAACTTTGTTTCCTCCGTGTGCATGACTTCATCGAGCTTGTCGATGCAGACCAGGGTGTGTTCGTCGGCCGTGTAGCGATGAAAAAATTCATGCTGCACCAGGCAGGTGAGCTGTCCGAATTCAGGAATGTAGCGCCCGAGAAAATCGACCCGGTGCATGATGCGCAGGACGCGGCCGACCTCGCCTTTGCGTGAAACGATGCGCTGAAAAATTTTGCGCGGCTCTTTGCTGCTGCGAAATGCGCCGGTGATCAGCCCCAGATTTCGGGTGAACAAATCGGAAAGGTCCGGGCTCAGGTCGAGCCGGCGTTGTTGGGCCACTTCGAAAACTTCCATCATCGTGGCCGCTTCCTTTTCAAAAATGTCTGAGCTTTGGGCGAAGAGCTGGCCCTGACGAATTCGAAAATGTCCCAGACGTTCCTCCGCTGATTTCAGGCGCGGAAGAAAACTGAAGAGCGAGCGCGTCGTGGAAGAAGAGCGACCGCTGGCGAATTGCTCCGTGATGCGTTCGGTGACGCGAAAAATATTTCGCGTGTGCTCGTAGTAATCTTTCATCAGCGCTTCCTGCCGGAGCGTGCCTCGCTTTTGCGCGTAGCCGAGCCGGGCGGCGACCTGGTCCTGGACGTTGAAATGAAGCGTGTCCGTGGCGCGGCCGGTCGCATAATGAAGATCGGTCCGCAGCCGGAGAAGAAAATCGTAGGCCGCTTCGATTCGCCGCCGGTCGGGCTCGCTCAGCCAATCCTTGCCGACGAGATGAGTGGTCGTCAGAGCGCCTTCTTTGAAGAACGTCATCCAAAGGAGGTTCTGGTAATCGCGCAATCCGCCGCAGCCGCTTTTCAAATGCGGTTCCTGGACGTAAACCGTGTCGCCGAATTTTGCATGGCGCGTTGCCTGGTCCTGCATGCGCAGCTCGATGTATTCGCGGACATGACCGCGCACGCAACGCTGGCGAAACGCCGTCCGGAAACGCCCCGCGAGGGCGGGATCGCCGGCCAGGGAACGCGATTCGAGCATGGCCGTTTTCGTGAGCATGTCCTTGTTCGCCTGATCGACCGCTTCATTGATGGAGCGCGAGGAGTGGCCGACTTTGAAACCGACATCCCAGAGCAAGTAAAGGATCTGTTCGATCACCTGGGCCGCGTATGGCGAAATCTCTCTCCGATTCTTTTCGTGGAGAAACATGATGTCGACGTCGCTGAATGGGTTGAGCTCGCGGCGTCCATAACCGCCGAGCGCGAAGAGCGCGAGCGGAGTAGGGGACGCGCCGCGGTCGCGCACTGCGAAAGTCACCGCCGCCTCGAAGATGCGTTGCATCAAAACATCGATCAGTTCGACGCGGAGCGCGCAGATCTCGCGGCCACCGCCGCCGTACTGATGGCGGAGCCGGAGCCGGTGTTCCTCGATCTTCAGGAATTTCTGGTAAAGCGGCAGCGATTCCACCGGCCGCATCGTCCGCGCCGGGGCGAGCTGGCGCTCCGCGTTCGCGAGAACTTTTCCGAGATGACGAGACGAAGGCACCTGGGATTGTAGATTTCAGATTGCAGAATGTCGATTGGTCGACGGACTCTGCTCAATCTGCAATCTACACTCTGAAATCTGCAATTTCAGAGCTCGATCGCGTAACGCTTCATCTTGTTGTAAAGCGTCGGGCGCTGAATCCCCAGGACCTGCGCGGCTTTCTTTTTGTTGCCGTGACATTGGGCCAGCGCCTGGATGATCGCGTTGCGCTCGAGGTCGTCGAGATTTTGGACGCCGCCGTTGCTGGGACGCTCCGCCTGTTGCAGCGCCGCGGGCAGCTGCACTTCCGCCGGCAATTCTTTCACGCTGATCTTGTCTTTCCGGGCGAGCACGACGGCGTATTCCATCGCGTTTTGCAATTCGCGCACGTTTCCCGGCCAGGAATAATCCAACAACTTCTGAAACGCTTCCGGCAGAATCTCCGGCTCGGGTTTTCCCAATTCGTCGGCATACCGTTTCAGGAATGTCGAAACCAGCGGTGGAATGTCTTCCTTGCGTTCGCGCAACGGCGGGATCTCGATCTGGAAAGTGTTGAGCCGGTAATAAAGATCGGATCGCAGGCGGTTCTCGGCGAGCGCGCTCGCGATCGGCCGGTTCGTCGCCGCGATGACGCGAAAGTCGGCCTTCAACGTTTTCGTGCTGCCGAGCGGCCGATATTCCCGCTCCTGGAGAACGCGGAGAAAACGCGTCTGGAGTTCTGCTGGCATCTCGGAAATCTCATCGAGGAACAGAGTGCTGCCCGCGGCGGCCGCGATCATTCCGGGGAAATCGTTCATCGCGCCGGTGAACGCGCCTTTGACGTAGCCGAACAATTCGGACTCGATCATGGCCTGCGGAAACGCCGCGCAGTTGAGCTTGATCATCGGTTTGTCAGCGCGCCGGCTCCGGGTGTGAATCACGTTCGCGATCACTTCCTTGCCGACGCCGCTTTCGCCGGTGATCAGGACGTTGGCTTCCGACGGCGCCATCGCGTCGATCAATTCCTCGAGTTCCTGGAGCGCCTTGCTCTTGAAAACCGGCGCCAGCTTCGTCTCGGCGATCTCGAGCCGTTTCTCGAGCTGCTGCGTTTTTTTCCGGAGATGCTCGGTCTCGCGCAGGAGCGATTGTTTCTCGATCGCTTTCTCGATAAGGCTCAGCAATTCTTCCGGCGCGTACGGTTTGCTGATGAAATGGTAGGCGCCGCGCTTGATCGATTCGATGGCGTTGTTGAGCGAATCGTGCGCGGTCAGGATGATGACCTGAGTGTCGGGGTGCTCGGCCTTGATTTGGTCCAACATTTCGAGGCCTTGCGCGTCCGGCAGTTGGAGATCGAGGAGGACGACGACCGGCGAAGTTTCCTTCAGCCGGCGCAATCCATAAGAGGCTGTCGCCGCGGTATCAGGCTGATAACCGTGCCGGCCGAGAAGCGCTTCGAGCGTCAGCAAAATCGGCCGCTCATCATCGATGATGAGAATGCGTCGGTTCTCGGCGGTCGGGTTCGGCATCGTCGCGGATTGAATTCTTAAGCGGTGAAAGGGAAACGGAAAGAGCAATCGACGCAAGCGCTGCGCCTTTCATTCACAAAACGCGAAGAAAAATTCGTTACGCCTCCGGGGCGGCGAGCGGGAGCGTCACGGTCGTGACGAGTGAAGCGGTCTTGCTGTCATAACGAGCCGAAAATTGACCACCGTGCGCTTCGATGATCGCGCGGACCCGGTTTAGACCAAGGCCATAATGCCTCTGTCTGATGTTGCGGAGTGGTTCCCGCCCCCAATTCTGCGTGTCCGAAGAGAACACCGCTTTTGGTTCGTGGA
>JBHELY010000054.1:0-19175 GCA_046262815.1 Chthoniobacterales bacterium
CATCTAACCGTTGCACTACCACATCGGGCTCCTACAACCCCCCGCTCATTCTTACGCTCTACTCGCCGGCACGATCGCCACTCCCTTGAGAGAGGCTTTGAAAAGCCTGCGGCTTTTCTAATCGATCGCCGGGTGTAAAGCGCATGAATGAGCGGGGTTTGGTCTCTTCCGCTTTCGCTCGCCACTACTGACGGAATCGCTTTCGCTTTCTGTTCCTCCGGTTACTGAGATGTTTCACTTCACCGGGTGTCGCGATGTTCCTGCTATGTATTCACAGGAACTCGAGCAGGTGTTACCCCACTCAGGTTATCCCATTCGGAAATCCCCGGGTCACAGCGTGTTTACCGCTCTCCGAGGCTTATCGCAGTTAGCCACGTCCTTCATCGCCTATTGGCACCAAGGCATCCATTATGCGCTCTTTGTAGCTTGATCAATCTGTTCCGGTCCCTTGCGGGACCAGAGATCTTTGATAACTGAAACTCTCCTGAACGATCCCGCGTTGGCGGGACCGCTACAGTTTTTTCAGACTCAGCTCTTAAAGTTGTATTTACTACCCTGTATGTAGATATCAAAGAACCAGCGGCCTGGGCCTGACTTCAGCCCAAAAAAAAACTCAATCTTTCTCCGGCGATCCCTTTTCGGCGCAGCCGCGCTGGCGGCTTGCCGATCGTTCACGCCGGGACAAAATTGAGTTCCAATTTGCAGTCCCAAATTCAGGCCAGAACCACTCCGTGTGTCTTGCGACTCGGGAGTCCCGCTTCAGGCGGGGTCAGCAACCTAGCCGGCCAAACCCGACCGTCAACCGCGAAAACGCATTTTTTTGGAGAATTTGTTCAGTCCCAGGACCGCATCCGGGGGCTGGCCGAGAATCGATTCGCAACGTCATTCGTATTTCTGGCGTCGGCTGATTCGTCCGACATGACGGGACCGGTGCTGCACCCAAACGGCGGCCGAGTAGTAAACGGATAGTTTCGGTTGGCAGGCGGAGCGCCTGCCCTACAATTGCCGGATGCCACGCACCGACGGCCGCGCGCCGGATCAAATTCGATCGATCCATTTCGATTTGAACATCGCACCGCACGCCAGCGGATCGGTTCTCGTGGCGATGGGCAACACGCGGGTGATCTGCGGCGTGATGATTGAGGAGACAGTGCCACGCTGGATGAAAGAGCAAAACATCACCGGTGGTTGGCTCACGGCTGAGTATTCGATGCTGCCGTATTCGACGAACACCCGCAAGCCGCGCGATATCAGCAAAGGCCGGCTCGATGGACGCAGCACGGAAATCCAGCGACTGATTGGACGTTCGCTCCGCGCGGTGGTTGATCTGGAAAAACTTGGACCGCGCACGATGTGGGTGGACTGCGACGTTTTGCAGGCCGATGGCGGAACGCGAACAGCAGCGATTACCGGCGCGAGTCTCGCGGTCGCGATCGCCTGCCGGAAATTGACGGACGAAAAAAAGATCGCGGCGTCGCCGATTCGGAAACTGGTGGCGGCCGTGAGCGCCGGCGTGCTCGATGGCGTAAGCGTGGTTGATTTGAATTACGAAGAAGACAAGGCGGTGACGGTGGATTTCAATCTCGTCGCGACGGAAGACGGGGAATTCGTCGAGATGCAAGGCTCGGGCGAAGAAGCGACTTTTTCGGCCGAGGAACTCGAGCAAATGCTGGCAGTCGGCAAAAAAGGAATTGGAGAATTGATTGCGGCGCAGCGCGCAGTGCTGGCATCATTGATGGTGGGAACGAAATGAAACGCGCGCTCATCACGGGAATCACGGGACAGGACGGGAGTTATCTCGCGGACCTGTTGCTCGACAAAGGCTACGAGGTCCACGGCATCATCCGCCGCGCCAGCACCTTCAACACCTCGCGCATCGATCATCTCTACGCCGATCCGCACATCAACGGCGTCCGGATGTTTCTCCACTACGGCGATCTCGCCGATTCGGTGAACCTTGTGAAGCTTCTCTACGAATTGAAGCCGGACGAGATTTACCATCTCGGCGCGCAAAGCCACGTGCGGGTGAGCTTCGAAATTCCCGAATACACTTCGGATGTCACCGGTGTCGGCACGATCCGGATTTTGGAAGCGATCCGCGAGACGGGGATCCGCTCGAAGTTTTACCAGGCCTCGAGCAGCGAGATGTTCGGCAAAGTGCAGCAGGTGCCGCAAACCGAGACGACGCCGTTCTGGCCGCGGAGTCCGTACGGCGTGGCCAAGGTCTTCGCGTATTGGGCGACGGTGAATTACCGCGAAAGCTACGGGCTCGCCGCGAGCAACGGGATTTTATTCAACCACGAAAGTCCGCGACGCGGCGAGACGTTCGTCACGCGCAAGATCACGCGCGCGGTGGTGGCGATTAAGCTCGGGCTGCAAAAGGAACTGTTTCTCGGCAACCTCGATGCGAAACGCGACTGGGGTTATGCGCCCGAATACGTCGAGGGAATGTGGCGGATGGTACAGGAAACGGCCGGGGACGATTTCGTCCTGGCGACGAACGAGACGCACACGGTGCGCGAGTTTGTCGAGGCCGCGTTCGCGCGGGTCGATCTCGATTGGAAGGAATTCGTGAAACACGATGACCGGTACGAGCGCCCTGCGGAAGTGGACTTGCTCATCGGCGATCCATCGAAAGCGAAACGAATTCTGGATTGGGAACCAAAGGTGCGATTCAAGGAGCTGGTGCAGATCATGGTGGATGCAGATCTCGCATTGCTATCGCGTAGCTCAGCCCAGGAGCAGCTGGGAAAGTTGCCGTAAGGGTAGGGACGCCGCGCGGCGGCGTCCGCGGACAGCGCAGCGGCGCTGTCCCTACCTATTGGGACGACACAGCGGTCGTCCCTCCAGGGCCGGGCGCCATCGGCACCGCGGCGGAGAGCGGCGCATCGAGAATCGTCACGTGTGCGCCGTAACCGACGATGTCGTAAAGCTGAATGACGTCGCGCGAGCGCATTCGGATGCAGCCGTAACTGGCGCGTTTGCCGATGTTCCGTTCTTCGGCGGTGCCGTGAATGTAAATGTAGCGACCGTAGGCGTTCGCGTTTTGCCCTTCCAGGCCGCGCAACCAAAGAATCCGGCTCACGATCGGATCGCGGCCGGGCGCATCCGGCGCCAGAACTTCGCCAGTCGGTCGACGGTCTTTGAAAACCATTCCGCTGGTAGCACCGCCGCCGATCTTTTTCGCGATCTCCAGCTCGCCCAATGGCGTGCCGCGACTTCCGGGCGCATCGCCGATGGTGAACTTTGACGTGGAAACCGGAAACGTTGCAATGAGTGCGCCCTTGTCGAGCAGGGCCAGGCGTTGTTCCGGAATGCTCACCACAATCCGATGACGCGTGTCCGGAGCGACGCACGAAGTGACGAGAAGCGCGACAAGCAAAAGGTAGGAACGGCGTCCCGCAGTTGCGGGATCCGGTCGTCGCAGCGCGACGACCCTACCAATTAGTTTGCGCATCATCGATTGAACCTGAAAAATTTCTCCGCGGTCTCGGTCGTCGCTTCGGCGACTTCATCGAGCGGGATGCCGCGCGCGGCCGCGATAGTTTCCGCCACGATGCGCGTGTGGGCCGGCTCGCTCCGTTTTCCGCGAAATGGAACCGGCGCCAGATACGGACAATCCGTTTCGACCATAAACTTCCAGAGCGGAACCTGAGTCGCGACGTCCCGAACATTGGCGCCATTCTTAAAAGTCACGATGCCGGTAAAGGAGACGAGATGATCGAGATCGAGAACTTCGTTGGCCTGCTCGATCGAACCACCGAAACAATGGAAAACGCCGCGCAGTTTGCCGGCGTACGGCTGCATGATATCGATCGTGTCCTGCCACGCGTCCCGTTGATGAATCACCACGTTCAGTCCCAGTTCGACCGCGAGATCGAGCTGCTGTTCAAACAGGCTGGCCTGTTTCGATTTGTAAGCGCCGTCGTGAATGCCGGCTTCGATTTCTTCTTCTGTCGTATATTGGAGCGCCTTCGAAATCGCGTGCGTGATAGCTTGATGCGGAAAACGGTTCGTCTTTGCGTCCTCTAATTCCTTGCTTGGCAACCGGTGGTAATCCAGCCCCGTTTCGCCCAGCGCCACCACGCGCGGATTGGCCGCCAGTTCCCGCAGCGGCGTGATCACGTCCTCGCCTGATTCTTCCACATAGGTTGGGTGAACGCCGATGACCGCGAAGACGTTCGGATATTTTTCGGCCAATGCGACCGCGCGCCGGCTGCTCTCGATGGACGTGCCGATTGTGACGATGCGGGTAACGCCGGCGTCCGTCGCGCGTCGTAAAACGTCATCGAAATCCGGCGCGAAATCGGGGTAGTCGAGATGGGCGTGAGTTTCGATGAGCATTGCAGATTGAAGATTGCAGATTTCAGAATGGCTGCAGAATCAATCTGCAATCTTCAATCTGAATTCTGCAATGGTCTACCACTCGACCACCGTGCTCGCCCAGGTGAGTCCGCCGCCAAACACGACCATCAGGACGTAATCGCCGCGCTTGATCCGGCCGCTCCGGTTGGCTTCGTCGAGCGCCATGGCCACGGCGGCGGCGGAGGTGTTGCCGTATTTGTCGAGATTCACATAGAAGCGCTCGATCGGGATCTTTAGGCGATCCGCGATCGCTTCGATGATCCGCAGATTCGCCTGGTGGGGAATTACGCAGGCGATGTCGTCCGTCGTTAGGCCGGCTTGCTCGAGCGCTTTTTTCGACGCGTTCAGCATCGAGATAACGGCCTGTTTGTAAACCTCCTTCCCGGTCATGTGAATGGTGTTGAGGTTCATGTGGGCGTTCTCGGCCGTGATCGGGCAGCGCGAACCGCCGCCGGGCATGAAAAGAATGTCGGTGAAATCGCCGTCGCTGCCGATGTGCGTGCTGATTACACCGTGAGCGCGCCCGCGATGTTGCAAAACGGCCGCCCCGGCGCCGTCGCCGAAAAGCACACAGGTGTTGCGATCCGTCCAGTTCGTTATCGAAGTCAGTTTCTCGGCGCCGATCACGAGGACGGTGTTGTGCGTATGCGAGGTAATAAACTGCTGCGCGATCTCGATGCCGAAGAGGAACCCCGCGCACGCGGCCGAGATATCGAGACAAGCCGCGTTCTTGGCGCGAATTTTTTTCTGAACGAAACACGCCGTCGCCGGAAACAACATGTCTGGCGTCGCGGTCGCGACGAGAATGAGATCAACATCTTTCGGGGCGACTTCCGCCTGTTCGAGCGCTTTCAACGCCGCCTTCGTGGCCATGTCGCTGGTCAGCTCGTCTTTCCCTGCGATCCGGCGTTCTTTTATTCCAGTCCGCGTCGTGATCCATTCGTCGCTGGTGTCGACGATTTTCATCAAATCTTCGTTCGTCAGGCGCTTTTCCGGCATGTAACTGCCGGTGCCAACGATCGAGACCGTCCGGTTTGATTTACCGGAGCGCGGGCTCGAGCGGGGCTGTTTTTTCATGATGGCGGCGAACCTCCTCCACGATATGCGGGTTCACCTGGTGTTCAATGGATTCGGCCGCCACTCGCAACGCGTTCTTGATCGCCTTGGGCGTGCTCGCCCCATGAGCGATGATGCAAATTCCATTCACGCCCAGGAGCGGCATCCCGCCGTATTCCTCGTAGTTCACCTTTTTCTTGATGGTGAGAAAGGCGTTCCGGGCCAGATAAGCGCCCGCTATTCGCTTCGCATTCTTGGTCAACTCGTGCTTGAGCCATTTGAAAATCGCGTCGCCGATCGACTCGCACGTTTTTAAAATCACGTTGCCGACAAAGCCGTCGCAGACCACGACCTCGACCGGATCGGCAAATAGATCGTGCCCTTCGATGTTACCGCGAAAATTCAAATTGCTTTGCTTTAGGAGCTTGAAGACTTCCTTCGTCAGGTCGCTTCCTTTTGAGTCTTCGTCTCCGATCGACATCAGGCCCACGCTCGGGGTTTTGTAACGCAAGACGTGGCGGGAGTAGACCGAGCCCATGATCGCATAATCCAGCATGTGCTCCGGCCGTGGATCGCTATTCGCCCCGGCATCGATCAGGACAAAAATATTCGTCTCGGACGGGATGACGGCCGCAATCCCCGGACGATCCACACCGGGAAGCGTGCGGAGCTTGATCGTCGTAGCCGCGACGGCGGCGCCGGTGTGGCCCGCGCTGACGATCGCGGTCGCGTCGCCTTTCTTTACCAAATCAACGGCGCGGCTAACGGAGGAATCTTTCTTCCGCCGGACGGCGTCCACCGCGCGGTCGCACATATCCACGACCTGGGTAGCGTGGACGATCTCGATGCGACGATCGTTGCACTGAAGCTTTTTCAGCTCCGCCTCGATCTGGGGCGTGTCCCCGACAAGAAAAAGCTTCCCGATCTGGCCATACTCTTTGAGCGCCAGGACCGCACCGCCGACGATATTCGGGGGGCCGAAATCGCCGCCCATCGCATCCAGAGCGATTTTCATCGGAGCGGGATTTTGCGGCGATCAGCGCGTGAATGCAAAATCAAAAATGGGGGAGGGACCTCTGGCTCCCGATCACCCAGCGCTACCCTCCGACGCTCAGGACCTGGCGGCCCTTGTAATAACCGCAGGAAGGACAGGCGGTATGCGATTGGACGGTGCTGCCGCATTGCGGGCACTTGTTCAACAACGGCGCCTGCCAGCGATGCGACGCTTTCCGCGTCCGCAACCGCATCTTCGAAGTTTTACGCTTGGGAACCCCCATGGTGAGCGGGAATGAAAGCACTATTTTCGGAAAAGACAAATTGTGGCGCCGTTCTGCATTTCGGCGGTCATAGACCGTCGCTACAGTTTCAGCTTATCCAGCGCGCTCCAATCCGGCTTGCGCTTCCCATCTGTTTCTGCGGGCGCAGGTGTCGTCGCCGCGATTGGGCATTTCCGTCCGCCTTCGCGGTCGCAATGGGGATGCGCGGGAAGGTTCAGCAAAATATCTTCGCGGACGTAGGGAGCGAGATCGACCACTTCCGGTCCGGTCAGTTCGTGGTGAATCGAAAAGGCGGGCACCTCGATATCGAACCGAAACGGTTCCAGGCAGCGAACGCACTTCAATTCGACCGGCTGCGCCAGATGGCCCGTGACCCAGAGCGAACCTTCCGAGACGCCGAGATCGAGCGAGTACCGCAGCGGCCCGGTGCATTTTACGTTTTCCGCTTCGAGATCGGGAATCGGACATTGCTCCTCACCCGCGAGATGCTGGCCCTCGCCCTGGATTTGGCGGAGATGAACTTTCATTCGTTGAGCTTCGTCCGCAACGCCTTCGCCACGCGCGCCGGCACGAACTCCGTCACGTCGCCACCGAGCCGCGCGATCTCTTTCACGATTCGCGAACTAAGATAGGTGTATTCCTCCTTCGGCATCAGGAAAATCGTTTCGACCGTGGCCTCGAGCTTTCGATTCATCAGCGCCATCTGGAATTCGAATTCGAAATCCGAAATCGCGCGCAGTCCGCGAATGACCGCCGTCGCCTTTTTCGCGATCGCAAAATCGACCAGCAAGCCGGGGAGCGGCGCAATCTCCACGTTCCTGATTTTGCCAAGGGCGCCGCGGAGAAGGTCGATGCGTTCGTCGAGCGAAAAAAGCGGATGCTTTTGGTCGTTGTGGGCGACCGCGACGATGACTTCATCAAAAAGTTTTCGTGCGCGGTCGATGACGTCGAGATGACCGTTGGTGACCGGATCGAAGCTGCCGGGATAAATGGCGCGGCGGATCATTTCGCGGAAAACGTCCAACGCCGAACGCCCAACGTCCAACGCCGAATTTCAAAACGTTCCGTCGCCGAGTTGCCGACGGGGCGCAAGCCCCGCACAATAGCTCGCGCGAAAATGATTGAGCCTCCGTATCGCACAGTTGCCGTAGCCAGCACGTTCTCGCCGCGATTTCGCCAGGTGCTGGCCGAAGCCAAGCGCGTCCGCGACCGGCTTTGCCGGCAATTGCATCTCATCTACGTGGGAACGCGCGACGACGAAACGGCGAAGAAATTCGCGGCGGCGCTGCTCGAGCTCGCGTTGCCGGCCGATTCCGCGATTTATTATCAGCAGGGGGAAGATCCGGCGATCGCGATCCTCGACGCCGCGAAGATGCACGAGATCGACCTGCTGGTGGCAGGCGCGCTGGAAAAGGAAGTCGCGTTACGACCGTTCCTGGGAAATGTCGCGCGGACGCTGGTTCGAAAGGCCGGCTGTTCCGTCATTCTGTTCATCAAGCCGGAGAGCGAACCGAAACCGTTCAGTCGAATTGTGTTTCTAGCCGACTATTCCGAGCACGGGCGCGCCGCCCTCCTCAAGACGCTGCATCTGGCGGCGCTCGAAAATTGCGAGCGGCTTTATGTGATTCGCGTTTACACGACCTTCGATGCCGCCCGCGCCAAGGCGCGAACAGACGCGCCGGAAGAAGGGAGCGCCGGGGCGCGCACCCTGGACGAAGAAGAAATCGCGCTGGAACAATTCATCGATTCGGCCGGCCACACCGACGTGCCGATCGAAGCGCGTTGCATTCGCGGGAACACCGGTTACGCCGCGCTCGATTTTCTTCAGTCGATCGACGCTTCCCTGCTCGTCGTGCCGGTCGATCCGGCGGCCTGCGGCGATGGGCTTCCGCCCCACATTGCCTGGATCGCGGACACGATTCCGTGCAATCTGTGGGTGATTCGTTAGGGCTTGTCGATCGTTCGGTCCGTTGATTTCAATTCCGCCATGGATGCCGCTCACGCGTTCCGGCCGTTTGGCTTTGCCCATCTGGTCGTCATTGTGCTGACGGTTTCGTTGCCGTTCATCCTCGCCGCGTTCGTGCGGAAATCGCGCTGGCCGCGGAGCGAACGAATCGTGGGGCGGTTCTTTGCCCTGCTCTTGTTGCTGAATTACGTCGGCTTCGAAATTTATCTGGCGACGACGGAAGGATTGCTCTGGCAAAAAGCGCTTCCGTTCCAACTTTGCGATTGGGCGATGGTCGCGATCATCGTGGCGCTGCTCACCGGCCGCGAACGCTGGCTCGAAGTCTCTTATTTCTGGGGAATCGGCGGAACGCTCCAGGCGATTCTCACGCCAGACCTGAAATACGCGTTTCCCGACATTCATTTCCTTACGTTTTTCATCGCCCATTCCGGCATCGTGGTTGCGATCGCGTTCATGATGATCGTGAAAAAATTCCGGCCGCACTGGATCTCGATCGTTCGCGTCTTCGCATGGTCGGAACTCTATTTCGCAGTCACGATCACGGTCGATTTATTGACGGGCGAAAACTATGGCTATCTGCTCCACAAACCTGCCGCTGCTTCGCTCCTGGACGCGCTTTCGACCGGACGAGTCGTTTACATCCTCCAAATGCATCTGCTCGCTCTCATTTTTTACTTCGCCCTCTATTTGCCGTTTGCGCTTTATGACGCGATAACGAGCGCGAGAACCAAGCTGGTATGAAACGGTCGCCGCTTAAAATTCGCTCGGTCACGATTGGTGGCGGAAAGCCCGCCTTCATTCTCGGGCCGTGCGTGATTGAATCGGAGAGGTTCGTCTGGCGAATGGCGAAGAAAATCGCAGCGATCTGCAAGACAGAGGGAGTGCCGTTTATTTTCAAAGCATCCTACGATAAGGCGAACCGCACTTCGGTCCGGTCGTATCGTGGAATCGGTGTCGAGGAGGGTTGCGAAATCCTGGCGGAGATCGGGGCGGAATTGAAAATACCGGTCACGACCGACGTGCATTCACCGGCGGAAGCGGAGATCGCCGGCCATGTCATCGATGTCTTGCAAATCCCGGCGTTTCTCTGCCGGCAAACCGATCTGCTCCAGGCGGCCGCCGAAACGGGACGCGTCATCAACGTGAAGAAAGGCCAGTTCCTCGCGCCATGGGATGTGAAGAATATCGCCGAAAAGTTGATCGCCTTCGGCAACAGGAACTTCATGTTCACGGAGCGCGGCACTACCTTCGGCTACAACAATCTCGTCGCCGATTTTCGTTCGCTGCATTGGATGCGCGAAGCCGGTCACCGCGTCATTTTTGACGCGACCCATTCCGTGCAGCGTCCCGGCGGCGCCGGCGACGCGACTTCGGGCGACGGCGAACTCGCCCCCGTTCTGGCTCGCGCGGCGATGGCCGCCGGCTGCGACGGCATTTTCATGGAGGTCCATGACAACCCGGCGCGCGCGTTGTCGGATGGACCGAACCAGATTCCGCTAAAGCAGTTGCCGAAGCATCTTCGCATGTTAAAAGCTATTCATGCTGCCGTTTCGTAGCGGTCGCGCTGGATTCACCAGCGCCCTTGCCGCTTTCTCGCTCGTGATTTTGCTCAGTTGCGCCGTATTTGCCGCGGAGAAAAAGTCGTCGAAATCGGCAGGAAAAACGTCGACGCCGCCACCGACGGTAACGCCAGCGAAGAAGACCCGGCCGAAACCAGAAGAAGGGTTGAAGGACGTGCCCATCACGGAAGGCCATGACGCGAAGGGACTCGTTCTCCCGGAGTATGACGTTGAAGGTCGCCTGCGCGGCAAGTTGCAGGCAGGTGTAACGCGCCGGCTCGACGCTGAGAACGTCGAGTTCCAAAGCGTGAAATTCACGACGTTTATTCCGGAAACCGAGGCGCCGAATCTGGATATCACCGTGGACAAAGCTGTGTTCAACCTCAAAACCCAGGTCCTGACATCGAACGTCCGTTCGACCGTGAAGCGCTCGGATTTCGAAGTGGTCGGCGACAGGATGCGGTTCGAGATGCTGACGCGTCAAAGCACGCTCGAAGGAAACGTGAAGATGATCGTCCGGGGAAAAGCGCGGACGCCCAGTGAAAAACCGGAATGAGGAGGGTTTTCTCGGTTTTGGCCATGTCTTGCCTGGCGGGAATGGTGGCAGTCGCTTACGGGCAGGGTTCTGCGCCGCCTTCACTTTCGTCGCGGTTAAAACCGGAAGGTTCTCCGTCCGCCTCACCGAAAGAGGTAAAGCCCGCGCCTGAAAAAAGCGCGACGCCGTCATCGAAACCCGGAGTCTCGCCCGTGCCTTCTCCGGCGCAGGAAATCATCACGGAAATTTATGCCGACAAAGCGGTGTTCGATTCGACAAAATCGATCGGCGTTTTCACCGGGCACATCGTCGTCATCGATCCACGATTTCAAATCCAGGGAGACAAACTCACGATCTACATGAGCAAACAACAGAATGAAGGCCTGGAGAAGGCGGTCGTGGAAGGAAATGTGGGCGTGGTGCGCGACCGGCCGGACCCGGGGGGCGGACCGCCCAGCCGGATGCTGGGGCGATCGGACAAAGCGGTTTACCTGTCGAAGACCGGAGATTTTGAGTTGTCGGGGAACCCGCGCGTGCAACAGGGTATGAACACCCACGTGGCGACGAGCCCGGAGACGGTGATGGTTTTGAACAATAACGGCGAGCTGCAAACTACCGGCCCGAGCCGGACCGAGATTCGTCAACCGCCGAAAAGCGAATCCACGCCGACGCCGACTCCGTCGCCGGCCGCAAAGGCGAAGCCGTGACCATGCCGACTGCGACTGTTCCAACAACGGCAACGACGTCCGCCAAAGCGGACACGGAAGGTTACGTCCTCTCGACCGAGCAGCTGGTGAAGATTTACGGCGGACGCGCGGTCGTGAACGGCATCGATATCAAGGTGCGCGCCGGCGAAATCGTGGGCCTGCTCGGACCGAACGGCGCCGGGAAGACCACGAGCTTCTACATGATCGTTGGACTCGTTAGGCCAAACAGCGGCCGGGTGATTTTTTCCGGCACGGATGTGACGCGCTACCCGATGTATAAGCGGGCCCGGCTTGGAATGGGTTACCTGCCGCAGGAGGAATCGATCTTCCGCAAAATGACCGTGGAACAGAACATCCTCGCCATTTTGGAAACGCTTCCGTTGAGCAAGTACGAACGGCGGCAGCGTTGCGATGAGTTGCTCCATCAATTCGGGATCGAGCGGATTGCCAGGAATACCGCGATCACTTTGAGCGGCGGCGAAAAACGCCGGCTCACGATCGCCCGCTCGCTCGTGACGCAGCCAAGCCTGCTCATGCTCGACGAACCATTTAGTGGCGTCGATCCGATCGCGGTCTATGATGTTCAACAGATCGTGGTCAATCTGCGCAAGTCCGGCCTCGCTATTCTGATTACGGACCACAACGTGCGCGAGACGCTCTCCATCGTGGATCGCGCTTACCTGATTTTCGAAGGTCGCGTCGAGAGCGAAGGCACCAAGGATTTCCTCATCAACGATCCGATCAGCCGACAGCTCTACCTCGGCGAGCGTTTTCAAATGTAAGGGAAAGGAAAGCCGTGATCTCCACCAACGCTCATCCCAACGTCAAAGTCACCGGCCGCCATTTGCCGATCACGGACTCGATCAATGATTATTGCACGCGCAAGATCGAGAGCCTGCATCTCGATTACCCGAAGATCATCGAGGCCCATGTCATCCTCGAAGTGGAAAAATACCGGCACTCCGCCGAAGTCGTCCTCGTCTGTTCGAACCACATCACGATCGAAGCCTGCGAAGAAACCGATGACATGTATGCCGCGATCGATGCCGTGACCGACAAGGTGGCGCGGCAGATGCGCAAATATAAGACACGCCTGATGCGAAAACATCGGCCGCGAAAAGACATCGTGCAGCATCTCGAAGAGCACGTGTTGGATCCCGAGCCGATCGAGGAAGACGAGCACCACGAACACGCCGTCGTCCGGACCGAGCGGTTGCCAGTCAAACCGATGTTTGTGGATGAAGCCGTTCTGCAACTCGAAATGTCGAACCGGCAATTCCTGGTTTTCCTGAATGCCCGCAACGCCCGCGTGAACGTTCTTTACCGGCGGCGAAGCGGCGATTTCGGGCTCATCGAGCCGACTGCGAACTGAACTGTACTGCGACGCTTCTTCTGTAGCCGCTTCGCTGTGCGAAGCGTCAGAGTCTGAACAGCCGCCATGCGAATCTCACGCCGCCCACAGGGCGGCGGCTACAGAAGACGACACCGCCACGACGATCCACGGTGGAAATCCGTGCGGTCTCGCGATAAAGGAGAAGAGCGATGGCTGATAAGACTTCAACCGCCATTTCTTCCGGGAGCGATCTCCGTAAGAACATTCCGGTTGTCACAGTCGAGAGTTTCTTCCACGCGCACGGCTCGAAACTGCAGCTAAAGCTCGAAGGAAAGCGGGTCGGATTTCATCGCAAGATCCGCGAGCCGACGATCAATCGTCCGGGCCTCGCGCTTTCGGGGTTCTACAGTTATTTCGCCGAGAAACGAATCCAGGTTCTCGGCGCGGCGGAGCAATCGTACCTGGAGAGTCTCTCCCGGCGGCAACGCATCCAGCGCTTCCGGCGTTTGTGCACGGAAAAAATTCCATGCCTGGTCGCTTCGCGTGGCGCGCATCTCGATCCCGACCTGCTCGCCGTCGCCGAAGAATTGCAGATCGCCGTTTTTCGCACGCCGATGGTGACGATGCGCTTCATCAACGCGGCCACGATCGCGATGGAAGGCGACTTTTCGCCGACGGTCACCGAGTTCGGCAGCATGGTCGACATCCTCGGCGTGGGCGTGCTGATTCGAGGCGCGAGCGGCGTCGGCAAGAGCGAGTGCGTGCTGGGCTTGATCGAGCGCGGTTACAGTCTCGTCGCGGATGACGTTACCCGGATAAAATCGTTCGAAGGCCGCGAGCTGATGGCGACCGCGCCGGAGCTGACGCGTTACCACATGGAAGTGCGCGGCATCGGGATCATCAACGTCGCGTCTGTGTTCGGTATCGGCAGCATTCGTGTCGAAAAGCGGCTCGATATGGTGGTGACGTTGCAGGATTGGCAGGAACTTGAAGAAGTCGATCGGATCGGGCTCGACCAGGAATTTTACGAGATCCTGAAACTGAAAGTGCCGCACGTGACGATTCCGGTGCGGCCCGGGCGCGACATCGCGCGGCTGGTTGAAGTTGCGGCGATGGATCAAAAGTTGAAAGGTCTGGGACGAAACAGCGCGGCGGATTTTAACAATAAATTGCTGAACGTGATGGAGACGAAGAACTGATGGGCCTCTTGAATCGCAGATCGGCCGGACCGAGCCAGAAGATCGAGAAAGAAATTACGATCGTTAACCGGCTCGGTCTGCACGCCCGGCCCGCGGCGATGTTCGTCCGCATCGCGAGCCGTTATCGCTCGGAAGTGTGGGTGGAAAAAGAAGGCGAGCGGATCAACGGCAAGAGCATCATGGGCCTGATGATGCTGGCGGCGGGGCAGGGTTCGAAATTGACGATCTGTTGCGAAGGCGCCGACGCGGACAAGGTCATGGAAGACCTGGAGGAATTGATCCGGCAAAAATTCAACGAAGATTGACATTCGCGTTACTCTCTCTGGATGAGCGGCGATAACGCAAAAACGGAAACGCGCCTGCAAGGCGTCGGTGTTTCCCCCGGCGTCGCCCGGGGCACGCTCTACGTCGCCGAAGACGATCGGGACGATGTCGTAAAACATCGGATCGACGCTTCCGAAATCCCGAACGAAATCGGCCGGTTCGAGACCGCGCTCATCCAGACGCGCTCGCAGATTCTCGAAATGCAGGAGCGCATCGCGCAATCAATCGGCGCGAAGGACGCCGGAATCTTCGACGCCCATCTGCTCGTGGTCGAAGACCGGACGCTGATCGATGAAGTGCTGCGCAAACTCCAGGCGGATCTTTGCAACGTCGAGTTCGTTTTCCAGGAAGTGGCGACGAACTACGCAAACACGCTCAGTGAAATCGACGATCCGTATTTGCGCGAGCGCGCGCTCGACATTCAGGACGTAACGAAACGGGTGGTGCGCAATCTTCAGGGAAAAGCGCCGAAGGATTTTCTCGGGCTGACCCATCCCCACATTTTGCTCGCGCACAACATCACGCCGTCGGACACGGCGACAATGAATCGCCAGTACGTGCTTGGTCTCGCGACCGACCTGGGCAGCCGCACCTCGCACACCGCCATCATGGCGCGGTCGCTGAATATTCCGGCGGTCGTTGGTTTGCACGACGCGAGCGAGAAGCTCGAGACCGCTCGTGAAGTCTTGCTCGATGGCTACAACGGCCTGCTGATTCTCGATCCCACGCCGGAAACGCTCTGGCATTACGGCGAGCTCGAGCACAAGCGTGCGCTCGTCACGGAACAACTCACCGGTCTGCGCGAAACGAAATCGACCACGCGCGATGGCCGCCACATTGTCCTCTCGGCGAACATCGAGTTGCCGGATGAAGTGGAGGCCGCTCCGCGCAACGGCGCCGAAGGGATTGGGCTTTATCGGACGGAATTTCTTTACCTCAATCGCGCGACGCTTCCGAGTGAAGAGGAGCAGTACGCCACCTACCGCAAAGTCGCGGAGCAGGTGCAACCGCACCCACTCATTATCCGGACGTTCGATCTTGGCGGCGACAAACTCGCCGGCGCGCTCGACAGCGATGACGAGTTGAATCCATTTTTGGGCCACCGCGCGATCCGGTTCTCGCTCGAGCGCGTCGATATTTTTAAAGCGCAGCTTCGCGCCATCATTCGCGCCAGCGCGATCGGAAACGTCAAAGTGATGTTCCCGATGATCTCAGGCCTCGAGGAGCTCAATCGCGCCCTGGCTGTTTTCCACGACTGCAAAACGGAGCTGCACAAGGAAGGGCACAGGTTCGATCCGAAAACGGAAGTGGGCGCCATGATCGAAATTCCCAGCGCCGCGATGTGCGCCGAGCGGCTCGCCCGTGAAATCGATTTCTTCAGCATCGGGACGAACGATTTGATTCAGTACGCGGTTGCAGTGGATCGCACGAACGAGCGCGTTGCGCATTTGTACGAGCCGACCCATCCGGCCGTCGTGCGCTTATTGAAAATGGTGGCGGACGCGGCGCACGCTCACAACATCTGGGTCGGCGTCTGCGGTGAGATGGCCGGTGATCTCGCGCTCACGCCATTGCTCCTTGGGTTGGGTATGGACGAATTGAGTGTCGGCGCTTCGATGGTTCCGCGCGTCAAGCGGGCCGTCCAAAGTGTGTCCCTCAAAGAATGCCAGAAGCTCGTCGGTGATATTCTGCAGCTCGACACGCCCTCTGCGATTCTGGCGCGCTGCACAGAACTGGCGCAAGCGCGTTACGGCGAAGTGCTCGGGTAATCTGTCATCCTGAGCCTGTCGAAGGATCTCTAATTTTTCAGCGCTGGGTGCGGGTTCGAAGCGTCTTCTGCCCGGAAATAGTCAGAGATCCTTCGACGGGCTCAGGATGACAGCATCCGAGGAGCACGCGCTCAGTCTTCCTCGGTCGACTCAGATTCGGATTCCGACTCCGATTCGACGTCGGGCTTGAGGCCGTCCTCTTCCATCTTTCGCAGGACGTCGCTCATGTCGTCGACTTCATCCCAGACTTCCTGGCTCACGTACATCGGCGCCTTTTGCTGCGTCGCCATCGCGATGCAATCGCTTGGGCGGCCATCGAGCTCGATGATTTTCTTCTGCTGCAATTCGTTTTCCGCCCGAATGATCATCCGCGCGTAGTAGGTCGCATTCTTAAGATCGTTGATGATTACGCGTTCCACTTTCGCGCCGAGCGCCGTCATTAAATGTCCCATTAAATCGTGGGTCAGGGGGCGCTCCTTCGAAACGTCGCGCATGAACATGGTGATCGCGCTGCCGACGGTCTGAT
The DNA here is from genome assembly GCA_046262815.1 of Chthoniobacterales bacterium. Lineage (GTDB taxonomy): Bacteria > Verrucomicrobiota > Verrucomicrobiia > Chthoniobacterales > UBA10450 > AV80. Next base: position 16,617 of record JBHELY010000054.1, read on the forward strand.
CGACGTAAATAATAAAGACCTTGTCGTTGTTCCCGAGGAACACCGCGCAGCCGCCGCTGGTCGGCAACACAGCTCGCACTTGCACTTCGATCACCGTCTTGTTCATCCGCGCAAACCGTAATCGGGCGGAACAGGAAAAACAAGCGGGTGCGTCCTTCGGCCCCTTCGTAATCGTGCTCCTGCTCGTGCTCGAAATGAAAACAGATCGATGACGAGCACGAGCACGAGTACGATTACGAGGACAAGAAAGAGGCCAACAGATTTTCGCGATGCGTACTTGCATGTGCGCGGCGCTGATTGATTATGCGCACTGCGGCGGACGCCGCACCCGACCAAGAAATGAAGAGCGAGTGGGACGTCGAATCCGCCATTTCCACCTACAACGTGGATGGTTGGGGAACTGGTTACTTTTCAATCAACGCCGCCGGCAACGCCGAGGTCCGTCCGCTTCAGGAAAAAGGTGGCGCGATCGATATCCTCGACGTCGTCAATGAAGCGCGCGAGCGAGGCCTGGGATTTCCGCTGGTGCTCCGCTTCCAGGATTTGCTCCGGCACCGGGTCGAGTCGGTAAATTGCGCGTTCAAGAAAGCGATCGAGGAATTCGGTTACAAGAACCATTACCGCGGCGTGTTCCCGATCAAGGTGAACCAGCTCCGCGAAGTCATCGAAGAAATCGTCGATGCCGGACAGGAATTTCATTTTGGTTTGGAGGCGGGCAGCAAACCCGAACTGGTGGCGGCGCTGGCGATGCACAAGGACCCGGAAAGCCTGATTATCTGCAACGGCTACAAGGACCGCGCCTTTATTCGGATCGCGCTTCTTGGACGCAAGCTCGGCAAGAGCGTCGTCATTGTGGTCGAGAAACTCGAGGAGCTCGAGCAGGCCATCCGCGCTTCGAAAGAAGTCGGTCTCGAGCCGATGATCGGAATTCGCGTGCGCCTTTACAGCAAAGGTTCGGGCAAATGGTCGCCGAGCGGCGGTGAGAACGCGAAGTTCGGATTGGATACGACGAGTCTTGTCGCCGCAAGCGAAATGTTGAAAGCGGCCGGGCTCGGGCACTGCTTCAAACTCGTTCATTTCCACGTCGGCTCGCAGGTGCCGGACATTTCGACGATCAAGCGCGCCGTTCGGGAAGCCGCGCGCTACTACGCGAAGCTTTGCAAACTCGGTCACGAACTGGGTTATCTCGACGTCGGCGGCGGACTGGGCGTCGATTACGATGGTTCACGGAGCGACTTCGACAGTTCCGCGAACTATTCGCTCCAGGAATACGCGAACGACGTTGTCTGGAACATCATGGACGTGTGCGATTCCGAAGGCGTCGCGCACCCGGCGATCGTGAACGAAGGCGGCCGCGCGATCGTGGCCCATCATTCGGTGCTGGTCGTTGAAGCATTCAGCTCCATCGAGAAAACCGCGCCGAAACTAAAGGTCGACGTCAGCGAAAAAGATCACAAGCTCGTCCGCGACATTCTCGATGTGAAGCAACGGTTGAAGCGCGGGAATCGCCTCGAGAGTTTGCACGACATCCAACAGATCAAGGAAGAAGCGCAGCAGACCTTCACGCTCGGCCTGCTCGATCTCGAATCGAAAGCGAAGATCGATTGCGTTTATTGGCAACTCGCCCAGCAGATCGTGAACATGCATCGCGGCCTGCGTTATGTGCCGGATGAAATCAAAGAGCTGGAGACGTCGCTCGGCGACCAATACATCTGCAACTTCTCGGTTTTCCAATCACTCCTCGATCATTGGGCGCTCGGCCAGTTATTCCCGATCATGCCGATCCATCGGCTGACCACACCGCCGGACCGCAACGGGATGCTGGTCGATATTACCTGCGACTCGGACGGCAAGGTTTCGAAGTTCATTGATCTTCAGGACGTTCGTTACACGCTCCCGCTCCATCGGATTAATCCCGGCGAAATTTATTACCTGGGTGTTTTCATGGTCGGCGCGTACCAGGACATCATGGGCGACCTCCACAATCTCTTTGGCCGCGTCACCGAAGCGCACATCTTTCTCGATCCGGACGAGGAGAAGGGTTGGTACATCGAGGAAGTCATCGAAGGGAGCACGATCGGCGAAGTGCTCGCAATGACGCAGTGGGACAAGGTCGAGTTAATGCGCCTGCTCAAGACTCAGGTTGACGCCGCGATCAAAGGCGATCGGCTCAAGCCCAGCGATGCCATGAAGCTGCTTTCCGATTACGAGCGGCTGCTGAGCGAGTATACCTACCTGCAATTGTCCGAAGGCAAACCGCCGCCGCAGCCGGGAAACTGGCTCCCCCTGAGCTAGAGTCCGAGGACGATTTCGTGCTTGCTAAAGGGTCCGCATCCTAAGGTAAGCTTGTTTAGTGAAATTCCCCCAATCGCGCGGCTCGCCATCGCCTTTCTTATCGTGGCGTCATGTTCGGCGAGTGCTCAGTCTCGCGCGATTCGCACGCCAAAATCTCCGCGCCGCTCTTCGATTCGCATTCCGCTCGATTATGATTCTGATACGGTCCGATCCCCGGGGTTGCGGGATGGCGCTTCCATAAGGATACCACGGCCGATTTTATTC
>JBHELY010000055.1:0-17956 GCA_046262815.1 Chthoniobacterales bacterium
ATGTCGCCCTTGGCCGGCGTTCGGCCTTTCCCGTAGAGCGTGTAGGTTTCGAAGAACGCGCCGGGCAAATTCTTGTAAAGCTCCGGGCCGAAGTGCCAGTAGAACGCGATCAGCTCCGTAACGGGGAACCCTTCCTCGGCGTATTTTGCGGCCGGCGCGAGATCGTCGCTGAACTTGAGCTTGCCGAATTTTTTGTGGAGCTCGCTCCAGGCATCGACCGTTCCCGGCACGCTGATCGGGAGCATGCCGCGGGGCGGAATCGTTTTCCGGTTCAACTTCGCCAGCTCGGCTTTCATTTGATCGTAGCTCAAGCCGAGCGGCGAACGGCCGCTACCGTTGAGCCCGTAAAGTTTGTTTTCCTTCGCGCTATAAACGATCGCGAAGAGATCGCCGCCAACGCCGTTCGAGACTGGTTCCATCAAGCCGAGGGTCGCGTTCGCCGCGATCGCAGCATCGACGGCGGAACCGCCGCGTTTCAAAATATCGAGACCGACCTGGGTCGCGAGCGGCACACTCGTGCAAACCATTCCGTGGCGCGCGAGCATTTCCGAGCGAGTCGCGAATTGCCGGCCGGTGATGCGATCGATTTGGGCGAAGAGCGATGACGCCGCGACAGAAAACAGCAGAATGACGACAGCGAATCGATTCTTCATAGGCTTATTCGTAACGCAATGCTTTCACCGGATCGAGCCGTGCGGCCCGATATGCCGGCAGAAACGCGAAAATGCAGCAGATCAAAAACGCGCCAATGCAAATTTTGGCGACATCGATCGGGATCACTTCCGCCGGAAGCTGCGAAAACTGGTAAACCTGTTTCGGAAAGACCTCGAGACCAAACGTCGTTGAAAGCCAATGGCTGAATTCGTTCCGATAACGGACGAGCGTCATTCCCAGACCGAGCCCCATCAGTGTCCCGAACAAGCCGACAATAATCCCCTGCCCCAAAAACACGCCGACGATCTGGGTGATATTCGCGCCGATCGCTTTCATCACGCCGATATCGCGCGTCTTCTGCACGGTGACGGTAATAAGCGTGTTCATTATTCCGAACGCTGCCACGATGATGATGAAAAAGAGCAGGAAGAACATGACCGTGCGCTCGAGCCGCACCGCTTCGAAGAACTGTTTGTTCATGTCGATCCAGGTTTGGGCGAACTGCGGCGGTTCCAGAAATTTTTGGATCTCCTGTTTCACCTTCTCGGCGCCATACGGATCGACCGTTCGGACCGTGATGCCGTGGAGCGAGTCACCTAAGCCATACAATTCCTGCCCCACATAAATCGGCACGAGGAGGAACTCGGAGTCGTGCAGATAATGGCCGGTCTCAAAAATTCCAGTCACGGTCAGCTCTTTCGGGAGCACGACTTCCCGGAGTTTGTCGACCGCTTTCTTTTCCTCGTCGCCCTTCGATTTCTCGAGCTCTTTCATTCCGTCGAGGATCTCACCGAGATTGCCGGGCGAATAGACGGTCAATTTGTCGCCGACGGTAATATGAAGTTTCCGCGCGAGCTCGACACCGAGCACGGCCGAGTCCCCTTCCAAATCGAGCGAACCCTTGATGATAAATTTTTTCAGCTCGACGACTTTCTCTTCTTCCACCGGATCGATGCCGCGAATCAACGGCGCGAGCCGTTGATGCTGGTATTCGACGATCACTGGTCCCTGGACGTAAGGCGCGGTCCCCACAACCCCCGGCGTGTTCCGGATTTTCACGGTCAAATCACGCCAGTCGCGCAGGACATCTTCGCTGCTGACCAAAATGTGGGCGTCCCAATCCACCACCTTCTGCCGCAGCTCGCGGTCGAACCCGGTCATGACCGAAATCACCACGATGAGGACGGTGACGCCGAGCATCACGCCGACCATCGAGATGAGAGTGATGATCGAGACGAAGGTGCGCTTCGGTTTCAGATAGCGGAGCGCGAGAAAGAAACTAAACGGCAGTTTCAAGGTGCGCGTAGCGTGGCCGCGAAACGGATGCAATTCAACCGTGGAGACAGATTGACCACAACTTGCGTTCCCAGATACCGTATCAACTCTTGAGAGCCCAGTAAAATTCCGCCCGACCCGAAAACCAACGGAGGAAACGAAAATGAAACCAGGCAAACTAGTTCGCGGAGCATTTAACCAGGGAGTAATTCCAACCATTGCCTGCTTCAACAAAGCGGCGACCCCGATGAGCCAATGGAAAGTCGACCTCGACGCCTTGATCGCAGCGATGCAGGTCTATGTCGACGACCATGTCGCACCCGTGTGGGGCACCCCGGCGAAGCTGATTAAGTCCAAGGACTTCGTGAAGAAAGCGTGGGCGATTGTCTTTCTCGACAGCGCCGACCAACCAGGAGCACTTGCCTACCACGATCTGACGCCGGACGGCTTGCCCGTCTCGAAAGTTTTTGTGAAGACGACGCTCGACGATAAACAGTTGGTGAGTGTCTCCACGTCGCATGAATTGGTCGAAATGCTGGTCGATCCCGCCATCAATATGTGGACTAGCGGCCCGGATGAGAAGTTGATGTACGCCTATGAGAGCGCGGATCCGGTGGAAGAACTCAGCTTCAAAGTCAACGACATCGAGATGAGCGATTTCGTTTACCCGGCGTACTTCGAAGTTTTTCGAAAACCGAAGTCGGTGAAGTTCGATCACCTCGATAAAGTGACGAAGCCGTTTCAAATCCTGCACGGCGGCTATCAGATCATTTTCAAGAACGGAAACGAGAGCCAGGTTTTCGGCTCGTCTGCGACGAGGAAGCGCATCAAGGCGGAAGATCGCCGCGGGCACCGCAGTTGCACTCGGAGCGATCGCGAACTGACAACGGCAAACGTGAAGAAGCTGTTGCAGCACGGACTGACGACCCGCGCCGTGATCAAGCGAATCTGCGGCTAAGAATTCTTTACCGCGTGCGCCTTCAGATCCTCGACATCGACGAACTCGAGCACGCTTGAGTGAGTCGCTTCCAGATCGATCGGCGCGGCGCGGCCGTGATCGAGCGCTGCTTTCCAGCGAGTAACGCAGACGCACCAGCGATCGCCCGGTTTCAATCCGGGGAAACCCCATTCCGGCATTGGCGTCACGAGATCGTTTCCGTCGAGCACCGAGAAATCGAGAAATTCTTCGGTGACCTCCACGCAAACGGTGTGAAGTCCGAGATCTTCCGGGCCGGTGCGGCAATATCCGTCACGATAAAATCCAGTGAGCGGATCGCGACAACAGCAACGCAGTTCGGAGCCGAGAACGTTGGTAGGCATGGCGACATCTTAACCAAGGAGCGGCGCTTTCCAAACCGCCGCCGATTTGTTAAAGGGGCGTTCCCTGTTCCACCAGTTCCTAGCAATGGAAACATCCGAGCAAATTATCACGTATTGGATTTGTCCGGCGGAACCGGCGCGCCACCAACTCGCGTGGATCATCGGCGATCTCGCCCGGCGATTCGGTGCGCCGGTCTTCGAGCCCCATGTCACCATCTACAGCGCCGACGCGGCCAATGAAAACCCCGAGGTAGCGCTCGAGCGAGTGGTAAAAAATCGTGCGCAATACGCGCTTTCGATCCGCGGTTTGGATTTCTCCGAGGAATTCACGAAAACGCTTTTTGTCCAGTTCGCGCCTGATGCCGAGCTGAAGCAGTTGAGCGAAGATTTGCGGAGTGCGTCAGCTTCGCCAGGCGATTACCAACTGAATCCGCACCTCAGCTTGATTTACAAAGAGATGGAGGAGGAAACGAAACGCCGGCTCGCTGCTTCCATCACGCTGCCGTTCACGGAAGTTGTCTTCGACACCGTGAAGGCACTCCTCGCTCCCGCTGAAATCAAATCGCGCAAAGAAGTCGAAGCATGGCGCATTGTGGCGGAACGCAAGTTGACGGAATGAAAACGAAAATTTTCGGCGAACACGACGAGGCAACGATTGCGCAAATCGAGCGATGCGTGGAGGCCGGCGGCGAACGCGCGGTGTTATGCGCGGACGGACACAAAGGTTATGCGCAACCGATCGGCGGCGTCGTTGCCTACACCGATAAGATTTCGCTCTCCGGAGTTGGATTCGACATCGCGTGCGGCAATCTGGCCGTTCGAACAGACGCGACGCGCACCCAGGTCGCGCCCGCCATGGAAGAAATCATGAATGACGTCGTCCGCGATGTTTCGTTCGGCATCGGGCAAAAAAGCAAAACGCGGATCGATCACGAACTGTTCGACGATCCGGCCTGGGAATTGTCGCCGATGCGGGATCTGAAACAAACCGCGGCGCAGCAGCTCGGCACCGTCGGCAGCGGAAACCATTACGTCGATATTTTCGCGGATGAAGAAGATCGAATCTGGGTCGGCGTGCATTTTGGGTCGCGCGGGCTGGGACACAAAACGGCCACGCATTTTCTAAAAGCGGCCGGCGGCAAAGACGGGATGGATGTTCCGCCGACCGTTGTCGAAGAAGCGTCGCCACTCGGGGAAGATTACATCACGGGGATGACGCTGGCCGGCCGCTACGCTTACGCCGGTCGCGAGGCGGTCGCGCGCCACGTCGTTCGCGGAATCCTGCGCGCGAACATCGTCGAAGAAGTCCACAACCATCACAATTTCGCGTGGCGCGAGGAACACGACGGTCGGCACTACTGGGTCGTGCGCAAAGGCGCCACGCCGGCGTTCCCCGGCCAGAAAGGATTCGTTGGCGGCAGCATGGGCGACGACGCGGTGATCATTGAAGGCGTTGATTCACTGACCTCCCGCGAAGCGTTGTTTTCGACGGTTCATGGCGCGGGCCGGATTATGTCGCGCACCGCGGCGAAAGGAAAATTTGTTAAGGTGGGCGGGAAACGGATCCGGCAGGACGGCCTCGTTCGACACGATGAGATGATGAAATGGATTGCGGACAAAGGCGTGGTCTTGCGCGGGGGCGATCTCGACGAAGCGCCACAGGCTTATCGGCGTTTACCAGACGTGCTTGCCGCACATGGCGGAACCATTCGGATTTTGCACACGCTGACACCGCTCGGTGTGGCGATGGCGGGTCGCGATATCGTCGATCCATACAAGGATTGATGGCGTAATGAACGAAATCGTCGGCATCGATCTCGGAACGACGAACTCGCTCATCGGTGTGATGGATGCAGGATTCCCGATTTTGCTGGCGGACAAAAACGGCGCGCGGCTGACGCCGTCTGTCGTTCATCTTCCCGGCGAGAATTCCCCGCTCGTGGGACAACCAGCCGCGCGCATGCGGGCGTTGAAACCGGCAGAAACGGTTTATTCCATCAAACGATTCATGGGTTTGCGAGGAGACGAGCTGCGCGAAAAAGATGCGGACGTTTTCTACTTGCTCGAGCGCAAGCCGGGGAAGGCCGTCGGCGTTGTCACCAATCAGCGGACCTATTCGCCTGAAGAAATTTCGGCCCTGATTCTGGGCAAACTCAAAAGCGATGCCGAAGCAGCGCTCGGACATGAAGTCACGCGCGCTGTCATCACGGTGCCCGCCTATTTCAACGATGCCCAACGCAACGCGACGAAACGCGCCGGCGAGCTGGCTGGATTCGCCGTCGAGCGAATCGTAAACGAGCCGACGGCCGCGGCGCTCGCCTACGGGCTCGACAAGTTGAAGAGTCGCTCGAAGATCGCGGTCTTCGACCTGGGCGGCGGCACATTCGACATTTCGATTTTGGAATTGAACAACGGCGTCTTCGAAGTTCTCGCGACCAACGGCAACACGCGTCTCGGCGGCGACGACATCGACAAGGCGCTCGTCGCGCAACTGATCTCGCAAGGTTTTCCGAGTGACACGCCGGAGAACAGCGCGCGTTTGCGCGAGGCGGCGGTCGCGGCCAAGCACCGACTCTCGACCGAGGAGAAAGTCCGTATCGATGTTCCGTTTCTCGAAAGCGGACGAAATTTTTCCGCCCCCCTGACCCGCGCCGAATTGGAACGGCTGAGCCGGCCGATCATCGAACAAACGGCCGCGCATTGCCGGCGTTCGCTCGCCGACGCAAAACTTCAGGCATCGGACTTGGATGAAATCATTCTGGTCGGCGGCATGACGCGAATGCCGTTGGTTCGAAAGCTCGTCGCGGCAATTTTCGGACGCGAACCAAACATCTCGCAGAATCCGGATGAAGCGGTTGCGATCGGCGCGACGATTCAGGCTGGCATTTTATCGGGCGCGGTGCGCGATGTCGTGCTCCTCGACGTGACACCGCTGTCGTTAGGTATCGAGACGTTCGGCGGACTGATGAACGTGATTATCCCGCGCAACTCGACGATTCCGATTAAGGCCGGCGAAATGTTTACAACGGCGGTGAATCAACAGCGGTCCATGTCGATCAAAGTTTTGCAAGGCGAGCGCGAGATGGCGCGGGACAATTGGCCGCTGGGTGAATTCGAGATTGAATTCGATCCGGCGCCGAAAGGCGTCGCTCGCGTCGGCGTGCAATTCGAGATTGATGCGAATGGGATTCTTCATGTCCTGGCGCGCGACACCAAAACGGGCGCTGAAAAAATTGTTGAGATCAAGAGCGCGGTCGACGTGGCCGACGAAGCCGTCGAGGCGATGATCTCTGAATCGCTCGAGCATGCGTTCGACGACATGAGTGAGCGAGTGTGGACGGAAACGAAGTTGAAGTCCGAGGAGATGCTGCGCGCGGTCGGTGCTGCGTTCGAGCAGGTGGGCGACGCGATTGATCCGGCGGAGAAAGACAAGATAGAGGGAGCGGCGAGAGCGGTGCGTCAAGCGCTCGAGACCCACGACGCGCGAAAACTCAAGAGCGCGAACGACGCTCTCGATGAGGCGACGCAAGATTTAGCCGCGGCGCTCGTCGAAAGAGCGATGCGAGCGGGATGATTACGGCGGCGGCGCCGTCGCGCTTGGGCTTGGCGCGGGCGTTGATTTCGCTTTCGCGAGCGCTTCGTCGAGGAGCTTCTTTTCTTCAGGAAAAATCGGACCGGCTTGGGCGGCGAAGACGTACTCCTGCGCGGCTGGCGGGTTGTTCTCGTCGAGCAGGAGAAGCGCGGCGTAAACGGCAGCGTGCGGATCGTGCACACCTTCGGGCGGCAGCTTTCTCATGATCGCGATGCCTTCCGCCGTCCGTCCAAGCATGTAGAGCGAATAGGCGTACGTCATGGCGACGTTCACGTCGTCCGGAGCGTGATCGTAGGTTTCTTTCGCGAGGCGATGGCCCTCCGCGGGATTTTGGTCAACCAGTAAGGCGAGCCGCGCGCAATTTGCGGCGAGTCCGGGTTCGTTAGGCGAGTTTTCGCGGAGCCGTTGCGCAATCTTGTAGAGGCTCGGCAAATCGTTGTTCGTCCGATAGATTTTGAAAAGCGCATCGAGCGCTTCGCGGCGCATCGGCGCATCCTTCGCCACGCGGAGCCAGAGCTGCTCCGCTTCGGCCGGCAAATTCCATTTCGAGGCGAGCCGCGCCAGATTGATTTCACGATCGGTATGTTCGGCAGCTTCGCGTTCGGCGGAGCGCCACAGCGCAGAAAATTCCGCGTCGGAAGAAGCCTGACGCGCCTGCTTGGAACTGTAAGCCTGATAGGCGAGCCGGAGATATTCGGCGTCGCCCCACGCGCCGCCACGCGTCCAGCGTTTCAGGCGCGACCAATTCTTCGCTTCCGCAAATGCATCGGCAATGGCGATGGCCGGCGGCGGATTCGTGGTGATTTCGGACGGCAATTTCTCCATCCATTTCAGCACTTCGCTTCCCAGACCGTTCTTATTCAGCCAATCCATGAGCAGCGCGAGATCATTCGGGTTGCGCGCGGCAACGGGCTTCACTTTCTCGAGAAGCGCGGAAAACTTTTTCTCGTCGAGCTTCCGATAAAATTCGAGGCAAAGGAGGTAATCGGAAAACGTGACCTGCTGACTCATCTGCAAATCCTGGGCAAGCGAATCGGCGCGCGGCACGTCGTTCATCTGAATGGCGTCGCCGAGCAACGCACGGAGCGAGCCAGCCCGGTAGCCAGGCACGCCTCTCAAGCGCTCCAAGACTTTCCGCGCTTCGTCGTGTTTTTCCGGCACGGTTGAACGAATCCGCAAGACCGCGAGATTAAATTGATAGAGATCGTTGCCCGGTTCCTGCGCGACCGCGGCGGCGAAATGCATTTCAACATCGGCATCGTTTCCTTGGGCGCGGGCAAGCCAGCCAGCGACGACGTGATAGTCGGCCCGGTCGCGTTGCGCGGGTGGAACGGAGTCGAGCGCTTTGCGCGCCGTATCGAGCTGGCCGAAACGCAAGGCGGCCGAAGCAAGATTAAGCTGGCTGTCGATCTGGCCCGGCTCCAGCCGCGCGATTTGCGCCCGCCATGCGACTGTCTCCGGCCGATTCTGTTTTTCGCTCGCCTCAGCCAGGATGTGAAACGCCGGGAGCGAATCGTGATGGAGCCGCAAAACTTCGCGAGCCGCGCGGGTGGCGCCGTCGTAATCTTCTTTCGCCAGCGACGCCGTTGCGCTCTTGAGGAGGCTCGATTCGCGCCAGCCGCGATACGCTTGCGGACCATAGGTGAGCAGCGTCCAACCGAAACCGAAACCGAGGAAAAGGGCGACGGCGCAGATCGCCAAACGCGAAGGCGTGAATCTCAACTGCCCACTGCGGACTCGCTTTACGCGGCGCCTGCGCCGGACGCGTCGAACATGCTCTGCCATCGCGGACTCTTATGCGTGCAAGCGAATGGGAATGCAACTGCGTCGCAACGCCGCGGCGTCTGCGAAAAAATTACGCCGTGCTTTCGGCGTGTTTCACGACCGGAACTTCGTCGACCGCGTCCGCTACTTTTTCGCGAAGCCGCCGGCCCCACACGTAACGCGCGAGCAACACTTTCGCGGTGGCAGTTAACGGAACGGCGAGAATCGGTCCAAGCAATCCACCGATGAGCAAGCCCCACACGAAAATGGAAACGATGACCGTCATCGGATGAAGGCCGACGGAATTTCCCACGATCTTCGGTGCGATCAAGACCGCCTCGAGATTTTGGACCACGATGAAAACGGCGGTGACGAGCAGCGGATGCGTCCAATCGCCATATTGGCCCGCGGCAATAAGCACCGCCGGAACCCAACAAAGGATGATGCCGATGTACGGAATCATCGTCAGGATCACGACCAGGAGTCCGATCAGCGGCGCAAAGTTCAACCCCGTGAAGTAGAGAGCGGTGCCGATGAGCGTGCCGTCGATGAGGCAAACCAAGAGCTGGCCGCGGAAATATGCGATGACGTATTTGTTGATCTGCTCGAGGACGGCGGCGACTTCGGTTTTCAGTCGTGAATCGCGGAGCGGCAGATATTCGCGCCAGCGGCGCTCGATTGCCGGGCTCTCCTTAAGCAGGAAAAACAAGTAGATCGGCACCATGATCAGGCTCAAAAGAAAGCCGGTCACACCAAGGAATCCGCCAATGCTTTGCTTGAGGAGCGCCCAAATTTTTTCGGCAATGTAAGGCAGCTGGCGATCGAGGTTTGGCAACAGCCGCTGAATGGACGCCTGGATGCGCTGCCGGTCTGCCGTCGAAATCTTGTCGGGCGTCGGCGCGATTTCTTCGCGCGGGGCGGGTGTGGCAGAATCGGAAGGGGCTATTTCAGGGGGCGTTGCCGTATCCGGACCAGGAGTCGGCGCAGGAGTGGGCGTTGGTCTGCGCGAAGGTGACGGCGCGGCGAACAAGAAGTTTAGAATACTCGTGGTCGGCGACGAAATTTTGTCGCGCTTCGTATTTCCTCCACCGAACGCGCGATCGTACCTAAAGATCAAATCGACGATGTAGTCGCGTGCCTTCTGGGTGTACTGCGGCAGCTCGCGGCCGACGTTGGTCGCTTGGATCGAAACGACCGGCGCCAGCCATGCGATCAGGACCGCGATCGAGAGAAAGACGATTGCGAACAGCGCCAGGACCGCGTTCGTCCGGCCCAAACCTTTCTCGCACATTTTCGTGACGACGGGATCGAGCAGGTAAGCCAGGATCACCGCGATCGCGACCGGGATGAGGATCGGCTGAATAAAGCTGACCACGTTGGCGACGAGCCAGACGATGGAGCAGCCGATCGTAATCAGCACGACGACGAAGATCGCCGTGAGCGCCGCCCACATCGTCTTTCTTTGCCAGGGTGTGGGGTATCCTTTCATGCGCGGCCGGTTTTAACGATTGATCTGGCCCGGCGGTCCTTTGCTGATCATCGTCTTTGTCTTTTCGATCTTTTCCGCGAGCAATTTGTTCTCTGGAGCCAACGCGACCGCTTTCTGCCAGTAATCGAGCGCCTGCGAGATCCGGTTCAATTTTGAGTAAACGTCACCGATATGTTCGAACACAATTGGATCGGGTCGGGTGAGATTTTGCGCGGCGCGCAACAATTCGTTGAGCGCGTCGTCGAATTTGTTTTTGCGATAATGGAGCCAGCCGAGGGTATCGAGATACGCGCCGTTGTTGGGATCGAACTGCAAGGCCTGCGCGACCATTTGTTCGGCTTCATCGAGATGCATGTTGTGGTCGGCCCACATGAACGCGACGTAATTGTAAGCCTCGGCTGAATTCGCCGGGTCGAGCGCGATCGATTTGCGAAACAGGTCGGCCGCTTTGTCATACAGACCGGCCTGATCGGCGGCCGCGCCGTAATCGAAATAGAAACGGGCATTGAGCACTTCGTCGTTGGCGACTTGTGCTTCGTTCAACGCTTCCTCGAAAGTGATGATGGCCTGCTGCGGATGCTTCGCCTCGCGCTGTGCAATCGCAAGAAAGTAGCTGAACTCGGGCACGCCCGGAAAACGCTGGCGCGCTTCGGTGAGAAACTTGATCGCGCGCTCGCTGTCTTTGAGCGGGACGATCAGCAGTTCGGCCAGGCGCAGATAGGTATTGGCGTGGCTCGGATTAATCAGAAGAGACTGTTCGTAATTGGCCGCGGCCTTGGCGAAGAGCGGCTTCGCCTGTTCGGGCTGGTTCGCTCGCTCAGCGGCGCGCCCGCCTTCATCGAACAACTCCGCCAGTAATTCGTAGGGTTGATATTTCGTCGGCTGTTTCTTGATGATTTCTTCCAGCATCGCGATCGCCTTGTCGCGCTGATTGGTGAGAACGAAACCGGTGGCGAGTTTCTCGCGCGCATTCAAATCGTCCGGCTGAAGTTCAAGGACTTTCAAATAGAGCGGGATCGCTTCCTGGATTTGCTGCGACGCGGCATAGTAGTCAGCGACTTCCTTGAGAGCGGCGGGATCGTCGCCCGCATTCGCGACCGCTTTGTCGAAGAAGCTGTTAACGCGCTTGATCTCTTCGGGCTTCGGTTCGCTATCCGACTTGAAAATGATGGTGGCGTAAAGTTTGCCCAATCGAATCCAGAACGCGGGATCATCGCTTTTGACGTTCGCGGCGCGATCGAGCGCGGTCAGCGCCTTTTGCGGCTGGCCGGCCGCCGCTTCGATTTCGTAAAGACGCTGATACGCCTCAAAATTCAGAGGGTCGAGCGCGATCGCCTGGTTCGCGTATTTTACCGCCTGGTCCGATTTTCGCAGATACTTCGCGTAAATGAACGCGAGCTGGAGATACGGACCTGCCTCTTTCGGTTTTGCTTTGATCGCGTCTTTCAGAACATCGATCGCGCGCGGGTAATCCGCCTGCTGACTCAAAAGCGTCGCGACCCGCTGCGCCAGCTCGGACAGGCCGGGATCGAAATTCAGAACTTTCTGATAAATCGCGAGCGCACTCTCCATCTCGGCGTTTTCCTCCAGCCGAATGCCCTCCACGAAATCAGCAAGTGCAGTTGCTTTGCGCGCACTTTCCGGTTTGAGCGCGAGGTCGGCCGCGGCACTTGGAACGAAAGAGTCGTCCTGCCCTGTGGCTTTTTTTGCGGGCGCAGATTTCGTCGAAACTTCCCGAGAAGACGCCGAGACAATCGCCGTCAGCCAGAAGAACAACGCCGCGCAGAGAAGAACGCCGCGCAGAGTTGGAGCGCTCCCGTTCTTCCCGAAAATCATGTTCAGGATTGTAGCTGCTGGAGTCGCGGCGCGCAACCAGAGCGGCCTAACGAGCGGTGCGCTTACGACTTGTAGCGCAGGCGCTTCTTGTGGCGGTTCTCCTTCATGCGTTTGCGACGCTTGTGTTTGGAGATCTTCGCCTTCCGGCGTTTTTTCAGCGAGCCCATAGAGATTGACCGGTTTCCCGGAGCGCAATGCAAGCATCGGAACCCGCGCGGCGCAACCGTTCTTTCATTTCCTCGAGAGCTTGCTCAAGGCATCGCGCACCAGACCGACGTGTTCCTCCGGCTTTACCTTGCGAAAAATCGCGGCGATCCGGCCGGCGCTGTCGATGACGAAAGTGCTGCGCTCTGTGCCCATGTATTTTTTGCCGTACATGCTCTTCTCGACCCAGACGCGGTAACTGTTCACGATTTTCTTTTCGGGATCGGAAAGAATCGGGAACGGCAGGTCGTATTTATCGATAAACTTCCGGTGGCTCTTCGCTGAGTCGATACTCACGCCGAAGATTTTCGCTTTGTCGCGTACGCTTCCCCAGGAATCACGCAGGCTACACGCCTGGACAGTGCAACCAGGCGTGTCGTCTTTCGGATAGAAATAAAGAACAACCTGCGAACCGCGAAAATCGCGAAGCGTTACGTTCTGCCCTTCACCATATTCGCCGCCCACCGCGATCGCCTCGAATGCCGGCGCCGCGTCTCCTACGTTCAACTCCTCACCGTTTTTCATGTTTCAAAAACAATGATCAGGATCCCAACGGCGCAAAGCAAAACTCCCATGAGGACGCTCTCGTATTTTTCCAACACGCCGAGTTTTAGTCTGCTCAGTCCCGCGAGCGTGAACGAAGTAAACAGGACCATCCCGGCCACCGTAGCGACCGAGAGAACTGCCGTCAGCACGGCAAAGCCACCCCATCCGTAGCGGATGCCCGAAACGTAAAACGGCACAAAGCCTTCGCAGGGAGAAAAGGTGAGAAAAGCGAGCAGACTCATGATCGCTGCGCGATCCGAAGTGGGATGAGCCTGGCATCCTGCACCGTGATGATGACCATGACCGTGATTGTGTTCATGATCCGCGTCGTGATTGTGTTCGTGCAGATGTTCGTGCGGATAATGAAAATGAACGTGGCCTTTGCCGATGATCTGGCGAACCAAATAGTACAGTCCAAACAGCAGAAGC
Source organism: Chthoniobacterales bacterium (assembly GCA_046262815.1). Taxonomy (GTDB): domain Bacteria; phylum Verrucomicrobiota; class Verrucomicrobiia; order Chthoniobacterales; family UBA10450; genus AV80. Next base: position 13,110 of record JBHELY010000055.1, read on the forward strand.
GCGCCCCCGGCGATGCGCGGGAACCATGCGCCGATCGTTTCACTCAGCGCTGAGCCGAATAACGTGATCGCCAGACCGAGGGCGGCCGTTACGATGACATGCCCCGTTCCGGCGAGCGCCGTGACGGCGATTGTCTTGGATGCATTCCATCCCTGAACGCGCGAGGTAAGAACAAACGGCAACCAATGAGTGGGAATTGCGGCATGAAAAAATGCCACGCAAAAGCCCGTCAGCGCGATGGTGGTAAGAATGGCTTGATTCATGGCGCCGAAGCGACGCGCGAGGCGTCGGGCTGGTGGGATTTGAACCCACGGCCTCTGCGTCCCGAACGCAGCGCTCTACCAAGCTGAGCCACAGCCCGAACTGCTCCACGCGCTGAGCAGACTCGACGCGCACCTATCTCGCGCATTTCGGTAGCAGTAGCAAGCTCTCGCGCGCGGAAGTTTGCGAGCTCCGATCTGCGAAATCTTCGGCCTCCAATGTTCCCGATCACTTTCGGCTGAGCGCAGATGTTTAGTCGGGACGCCGAGTGCCGGCAGCCAAAATCACATTTTCGTCTCAGGTTTGATAAATCCGTTCATTTCTATCAACTGCGCGAAAGCGGCCTCGCAGGAACGAGAAAAATGGCCTATTAAATGCTGCTTTTTATGGTAATTATGGCAGACTTTGGCACGAGGAACTTATCGAGAACCCAAATCCGCGGCACGACCTTGTCCGAAACAATGGTCGGCTTGGTTCTTCTGGTCACCTTCTTCGCTTCCGTGTTCGAACTGAATGCGGTTTGCCTCCGTTACATCGACGCAACGAAAGAATCCGTCGCGGCGCTCCAACACGTTCAAGATCGCGCTGAAATGCTGCGCAACCTCGCGTTCACCGATCTTGTCGACGCGACCGCTGTTCAAAATTTGATGGCCACCGCGCCGAATGCGGCCCTGTTCGCCCAAAAGGCAACGGAGACTGTCACCATCAGCGCGTTCCCAACCGCCAACGGCGTCAGTCAGTTCACGCGGTCACCGAGCGGAACGGTGACGACGGATTCGGTCGCGACCGATCTCGGCAAGGAGCTGGTGAAGGTCGACGTAAAAGTCGTCTGGACGATGACCCTCGGAGGAAGATTACGCAGCGAACAAACAACCAACATTCTTTCAAACGGATCAAAAAAATGAAACTCAACCTTTCACTCAAACGTCTTGCTTTCACCCTTCCCGAAATGAGCGTCGCGCTCGCCGCGGGCAGCGTCATCCTGGGCGCGACCCTGACATCCTCGACCTCGTTACAGAAGAGCTTCAACGCTCTCGACAATTATTTCGGGACCCACATGCAACAGATCCGCATCGTCGATTATCTCAGCCGCGACGTGAAACGCGGGCTCATTGTCACGACCTCGGCGGATTTGCAGACGGTGACAATTACCGTCCCGAATTACATCATCCAGGCGGGCGATCCTGAAGCGGTCATCAATCCGGCGCTCGTCGGAACTCCACGAACGCCGACGATGGCTTATACGCCCAGTGGATGGCAGGTAAATTACGGCGCAGCAACGAGCACCGTCGTCTATTCCATCAACGGTTTGTCGATTCTACGGACCGAAAATGGAGCCGTTACGACGATCGCCTCGAGCACGGATCAGCTCGTTCCGCTGACCACCGACGTTGAATTGGCGAACACCGAATACACAAAAACCAGTATCACCTTTCAGCCGATCTTTACTTCGGGTGGCGCGCCAGCATCGCGAACTGGAACGACGGTTTACTCGACGGCTTATCTAAGAAACAAGCGGCGCGGTTGATCGAGGAGAAGAACATGCGCACAAGACGCTCGGCAGAAGAAGGCAACGTGCTCATTTGCGCGTTGTGCACGATCCTAATCATTTCACTTATCGGCGCGAACGTGCTCCAGAACTGCACCACGCGCTTCAATGTTTCGTCGAGCCAGGTCCGGAGCTGGAAGGAATCGTTGTTTGCGGCGGAAGCTGGCGGCGACATCGCGTATGCAGAAGTCAGGAAGACGGTAACGGACCCGACGCATGCTTTCAGCGCGGCGGCAGGATGGAACAACAATGGCGTAAAACACGAGAGCTCGGAAACGACGTTCGGCTCAAACGGTCTCAAAACGAGCACCGTCGTCGATTTGTTCTATTACGATCCGATCACGGGAAATCCCTGGTATCGGTCGCGGTCCAAAGGAACGGCGCCAGTCAACGGTCTTCCCCGGACTGGAATGGACGATCGCATGGGCGCGGGAACGCGAGGCGACAGTCTGCTGCGGAAAATTGATTTCCGGACCGACCATTTCGTTGCGACTTACGGACCGAATGGAGACGGGGTGGGCCCAACGATTACTCCTGTGCCGAATCCGCAAATCACGCGGCGGATCGAGCAGATCAGCGCGCCGGTGACGCCGTTCGAAGCGGCGATCAAATGCACGGGCTCGTTTTACGGTTTGGGATCCGCCGCCCAAGTGGACAGCTACAATTCCAAAAACGGTCCTTATTATTTTTGCGCGAACAATCCGGCCGATCCGAACTTCAAAGATTCACGCAGCGGCTCGGTCGAAATCGGAACGCCGGTCGCGGACGTGAACGGCATGCTTTACGGCAACATCAGCACGAACGGCGGAACGATTCGCCCTTCGCAGTACATCACCGGCACGATCGACAACAGCGTGCCGTTTACCTGTCCGCCATTCAAGATGCCAACCAACATGCCGGCGCCACAGGCTGCACCGACAACGGTCAGTTCTACCGTGGTGATCACACCACCGGCTCCGGGGACCGCTTCCGCGCCCAGTTACTACCTGCTGTCGGAACTCAGCGGTAAACTCACCATCAATCCTTCAGGCGCGGCGCAGACTTACGTCGCCATTCACGTCACGAACGATATGACTGCGCACATCGACGTGAAGCCGAACGTGCACGTGAAGATTTTCTTCGACGGCAACATGGACGTGAAGGGACGCGACATCGAGAACGAGAGCAACCTCGCCGCGAACTTGCAGTATTACGCGATCAGCCCCGCGAATCCCGCGACTGGCCAATTCATCCACATCGCGCCGCCGGGAAATTTCGCGGCCACCTTCTATGCCCCGAGCGCCGACGTCGTCTTGAATGGCAACCCCGATCTGATCGGCGCGATCGTGTGCAAGACGTTTTACGGGAACGGCAACACGAGCTGGCATTACGACCGCGCCCTCGACACTGAAGGTGACGCAGTCGATTACCGCATCGTCAGCTACGTCGAAGACATCCGATAGGCCGCAACTTCGCGCGCGTAACAGCGAAATTGCCTCCAACAAAATCGTTTGACAGCTGCGGTCGCCGCTCGCAAAGTCAACGTTCTCGTTTTGCCCGACGATGATCGCTTCCAATCTTATTCCACCTAACGTTTCTGGCGAGTCGCCGGCGATTCTTCAGTTTCCGGCGGAGGCCGCGCGCCCCGTCCGTTCCTTGCGCAATATGACCACTCAACTCCTGCAAGAAGCAGCTCAAGTGATTCCGAATCAGCAGTTGCTGATCAACGTCGTTTCCCGGCGCGTCCGGCAGTTGGGGTTAGGCCATCGTCCGCTCGTTGAAGCCACGCCACGTTCCTCGCTCACCGACATTGCGCTGCGCGAAATCATCGCCGGCAAGCTCACCTACGAGCTGACTCCAGAAAATCCGGCCGACGGCGCCTAGTCCCGTCGCGCGTCCGGAAGCCCGATCATGGCGACCGAGACGATTCTCAATCGCAAAGCGCTTCGCGATTTTCACATTCTCGAGCGCTACGAAGCCGGCATCGAGCTCAAGGGCAGCGAAGTAAAATCGATCCGGGCCGGCAAGGCGAATATTTCCGACGCTTTCGTTCGGATCGAAAAAGGCCAGGCTTTTCTTTACAACGCCGACATTCAACCCTACGAACGCGCGAGCCACGAGATCCCTCCCGCGAAACGCGTCCGAAAACTTCTCCTTCACCGCCAGGAGATCGACAAACTTTATGGACTGAGCGCGATCTGTGGCCGCGCTCTCGTCGTCCTGAGTTTGTATTGGAAAAACGGCAAGCTGAAATCGGAGATCGGCGTTGCCCAGGGCAAGGTTGCTCACGATAAACGCGCTGATTTGAAAAAACGCGCGACCGATCGCGAGACGGAACGCGAAGTCGCCCGATTCAATCGCCGGCACGGCCGGTAGGGACGCCGCGCTGCGGCGTCCGCTCGGCCTTGGCGCGATTGAAAAGTCTATCTCGCGGACGGCGCAGCGCGCCGTCCCTACCATTTTCCACTTGTCACTCGTCACATGTCACTCGTCACTTCTCCCCAATGCCGCGTCCGCGTTCACCGCTCTTCGTCCTTTTCCTCACGGTCTTCATCGACCTGATCGGGTTCGGCATCGTCATTCCAATCCTGCCGCTTTACGCGGAGCACTTTCACGCGTCACCGATCGCCATCGGCTGGCTTACGGGAATTTATTCCGGAATGCAGATCATCTTCACGCCGATCCTCGGCAAACTTTCCGACCGACTGGGACGTCGTCCCGTTTTGTTCGTCAGCATCGTCGGCACCGCGCTCGGATTTGCGCTCATGGGATTGGCGCACGGCCTCCCGCTCCTTTTCGCGGCGCGAATTTTGGCCGGCATCACGGGCGGCAACATCGCGATTCCGCAGGCTTATATCGCTGACGTCACCGCTCCGGAGAAACGTTCACGCGCGATGGGATTGATCGGAGCCGCGTTCGGCCTCGGATTCACCTTTGGTCCGCTCATCGGCGGCGTGATGAGCCGCATTTCTTACAGTGCGCCGTTCTATTTTTCCGCCGGTCTCGCGGTGATCAACGCCGCCCTCGTTTACTTGATCCTGCCGGAGAGCCTTTCGCG
>JBHELY010000056.1:0-395 GCA_046262815.1 Chthoniobacterales bacterium
AATTCGCCGTCCGATTCGGCCGCGATGCGCTGCATCTTTTCGCGAAACGATTCTCTGAGCGTCTGGTCCTTCAAACCAGCAAGGTTGATCCGGACATTCATCGCGGCGCCTTCGACACACGCGCGCACCGCCAGCAGACCGACGCCCACGTCGGAAATTGACGCCGGGTTCCCCTTCTCCGCCATCTCAGCGAGCAGCGGATAGGCTTTCGACGCCGTCTCCATCACCCGCAGCGGAATTTCCGCCGCGTATTTGTTCGCCGATTGGATCGCAGCGGAACGCGCAGCTTTTTCTTCCCGTGATTCTTTGGGCAGGCCAAAAGCGGCCATGACTTTGTTGAACGCCGAGGTGTCTTCGTCGACGAGAAAAAGAAGTTCGTCCTTGAGCTGCTGCGC
>JBHELY010000056.1:405-17698 GCA_046262815.1 Chthoniobacterales bacterium
AACGCCGCGACCGATCCCCCACCCGGCGCGGGCGAATCGCTCAAGGTCTCGTTGCAGAATTGGCGCAGATCCATTTTGACGAGCGATTTCTTGTCGGTCGATTCCATCTTGAGTTCGATGATCTTCTCTTTCGGATCGAAAGGTTTCAATTCACTTAATCCCATCGAGCGAATCGCGATATGGATCAGTTCTTCTTCCGACGCGCCTTCCGACCATTTTTGTTTTCGCAAAAAATAGCGGCCCGCATCCACCATGCACTTTCTTGGTAACATTCCGACCAACTCCGACCCGGTGACGCGCAACCCGCGTTTGCTGGCGGATTGGACACAGGCATCGAACGCGGCATGGAGCGGCGTCACCTCGAGGTTCGTCAAGTTCATCGAAACTTGCGCAATTCCGTATTCCTCCACGTACCACCCGATCGCTTTCACGTGCTTCAGCATGCCCGGTTCGCGCACCGGTTCACCTTTCGCGCCGAGCACCGGTTTGCCCGTCGGCGTTCCATCGTCGGTTTTCACGCGGCCATTCTCACGCACGTCGAAAGCGACGGAGTTCGCCCGACGCACCGATTTCGTGTTCAGGTTTGCGTTGTAAGCGACGAGGAATTCCCGCGCGCCGATGACCGTAGCGCCGGATCTCTCGTTGAAAATCGCCGGTCCAAAATCCGGCTTCCACTCGGGCTGCTTGATCTTCTCGAAAAATCCTTCGTATTCGCCCGCGCGAATGATCGAGAGATTCGACCGCGCCGAATCGTTCGCGGCTTTCTCATAAAGATAAACCGGAATCTTCAATTCCTCGCCGACCCGCTTCCCCAACTTCTTCGCGCACTCGATCGCTTCGTCCCAGCTCACGTTGCTCACCGGAATAAATGGGCAAACATCGGTCGCGCCCATCCGCGGATGCGCGCCCGAATGTTTCCGCATGTCGATCAGTTCGGCTGCTTTTTGGATTCCACGAAACGCTGCTTCAACTGCCGCTTCCGGACTCCCGGCAAAAGTAACGACCGTGCGATTCGTGCTCGCGCCGGGATCGACGTTCAGCAACGAAACGCCGTCGACTGCTTCGATCGCCGCCGTGATTTGCCGAATAACTTCGAGATCGCGTCCCTCGGAGAAATTCGGCACGCACTCGATGATTTTTTTCATCGCCGTTCGCTTCCAATGTTGGAATGCCTGCGGTGATGACGAATGACGAGAATTCGAACCGCATCGCCGACCACCCGAAAAAGAAAATGGTACGGGAACCGCCGCAGGTTTGCGCGATGAATGTCTCCCTGTCGAATTGCAAACTGTTCAGGAGCGGCCGCCGCCTGGATCATGAGCTGTCGCAACTCCGAGTAGAATTGGTCCGCCAGCGTTTGGGTCGCAACTTGCTCGTAGTAATGCATGATCTTCTCGATATCCGAGTAAACCTTCGGATGAAGGAAGAGGCGCATCAGCCCCGTCGGTCAGCGATTCGTTGATCGAGTTGCTCGAGGGAAAGGTCCAACGCCGGGTTTGCAGTGAGCTCACCGTCCCGTAGAAGCGCCTCCTTCATACCCTCGTCCTCGTCATGCAGAAGAGCCGGCAGCGATCCGAGCAACTGCGTTGCGAGAACCGCTCGCTGCGCTTCAGGCAGACCGAGAGCCAGTTTCTCGACTTCAGTCATTGTCGCCATACCGCCAGTATAAATGGAGGGACGGGGCGAGCAACCGCCCGTTGAGTCAGTCTCTCGCATGGGGGGGAACTGGAATATGGACGTCGTTCCTGTCGGCGAACTCGATCGCGCGGGAATAGCCGGCATCGGCGTGGCGAAGAATGCCCATGCCGGGATCGCTGGTAAGAACACGTTCGAGACGGCGGCGGGAACTCTCGGTGCCGTCGGCGACGACGACCATGCCGGCGTGCTGCGAGTAACCGATGCCGACGCCGCCGCCGTTATGGATCGAAATCCAGGAAGCGCCGGCGGCTGTGTTCACCAGCGCGTTGAGCAAAGCCCAGTCGGAGATCGCGTCGCTGCCGTCGATCATACCTTCGGTTTCACGGAACGGCGACGCGACGGAGCCAGTATCAAGGTGGTCGCGGCCGATCACGATTGGCGCTTTGATCTCGCCGCGTTTTACCAGCTCGTTCATGGCGACACCAAATTCGGCGCGCTCGCCGTAGCCGAGCCAGCAAATACGCGCGGGCAATCCCTGGAAATGGATTCGCTCCTTCGCCAGCTTCATCCAGCGCGCGAGGATTTCGTTTTTCGGAAATAATTCGAGCGCGAGTTGATCGGTGCGCACGATATCGGCGGGATCACCGCTGAGGGCCACCCACCGGAACGGCCCCTTCCCTTCGCAAAAAAGCGGACGGATGTATTCGGGCACGAATCCGGGAATCTCGAACGCGTTCTCGACCCCGGCCTTTTTTGCCTGTGTCCGAATGTTGTTCCCGTAATCAAAGGTGATCGCGCCTTTTTTCTGAAGCGCGAGCATGGCTTCGACGTGCGTCGCCATCGAGCGCATCGAGCGCTCGATGTATTCTTCGGGATCGCTCGATCGCAGCGCGAGCGCCTCTTCGAGCGACATGCCGTTCGGGACGTAACCGTTCAGCGCGTCGTGCGCGCTGGTCTGATCGGTCAGGATGTCCGGCACGATATCGCGTCGCGCCAGTTCCGAAACCACGTCGGCACAATTACCGACGAGTCCTACCGAGATCGTGTCCGGGCCTTCGAGCAACTTCAATGCTTCGTCGAGCGAACGCGCGATCTTGTCGCAGTAGCCGCTCTTGAGTCGTTTCTCGATCCGCGCCGGATCGACCTCGATGCCGAGAAAACGCGCGCCGTTCATTGTCGCGGCGAGCGGCTGCGCGCCGCCCATTCCGCCCATTCCTCCGGACACGATCAGCTTTCCGGCAAGACTTCCGCCAAAATGTTTTTCCGCGGCGGATGCAAATGTTTCGAAAGTTCCCTGCACGATTCCCTGGCTGCCGATATAGATCCAGGAGCCGGCCGTCATCTGGCCGTACATCGTCAGGCCCAGCCGCTCGAGGCGGTTGAACTCCGTCGCGTTCGACCAATGGCCGACGAGATTCGAATTCGCGATCAGGACACGCGGCGCTTCGTCGTGGGTTTGGAAAACGCCAACCGGTTTTCCCGATTGAACGAGCAACGTCTGATCGTTCTTTAGCTCGCGCAGTGAACGCACGATCGCGTCGAACGCTTCCCAGCTTCGCGCGGCGCGTCCGGTGCCGCCGTAAACAATGAGCCGGTCGGGATTCTCCGCCACGTCGGGATCGAGATTGTTCATGAGCATCCGAAGCGCGGCTTCCTGGTGCCAGCCTTTGCAGCTTTTGTCGGTGCCGCGCGGCGCGCGAATGATGCGTCGATCACTCATCGTCGAAAACTCCTTCCCGGATCGCAGCGGCCACGCGCGCGATATCAGACGACAGCGAACGATCTGCCTCAACCGCCGGCGAAAGTTTGCGGACGCGTTCGTACGCTTGCTCCACGCCCACGCCTCCTTTGAGCGGCCGGCGAAATTCCAGGCCCTCGGCCGCTGCGAGAAGCTCAATGGCAAACAAATGTTCTGCGTTTTCCACGATGCCACGCAGCTTCAGCGCCGAAGTCATTCCCATCGAGACGTGGTCTTCTTTTCCGCCGGACGTCGGGAGGTTATCGACGCTCGCCGGATGGGCGAGCACTTTGGCCTCATTCAACAAAGCGACGGCCGCGACCTGCAGAATCATAAACCCGGAATGCGTGCCGGCGTGCGGCGAAAGAAATGGCGGCAGCCCCTCGCTCGTATCCGGATTAACGAGACGATCGGTGCGGCGCTCGCTAATGCTCATCAAATCGGTGATCGCGATCGCGGCGTAATCGAGCGCGAGGGCGAGCGGCGCGCCGTGGAAATTCCCGCCGGAAAGAACGTCGGCGCCGTCGGCGAAGACGAGCGGGTTGTCCGTGGCCGAAGCCGATTCGATTTCCAAAACGTTTTCGCAATGCTCGAGCGCACCGCGGACCGCGCCGTGAACCTGCGGCATGCAGCGAAGGCTATAGGCATCCTGGACGCGTGGATCGTTCGCGAGATGCGATTCCCGGATCTCGCTGTCGCGCAACAGATCGAGGAGATGCTCGGCGACAGCCTTCTGCCCGGGATGGGGACGCGCCTCGTGGATGCGCGCGTCGAAAGCGGTCGGCGTGCCCTTGAGCGCTTCCAAGGTCATTGCGCCCGCTACGTCCGCGACACGCGCGAGCCTGTTCGCTCGAAACAACGCGAGCCCCCCAACGGCGTGCATCGCCTGGGTGCCGTTGAGAAGGGCGAGGCCTTCCTTCGCTTCGAGCACAACCGGTTTCAGCCCGGCCTTGCTCAACGCTTCATCGCTCGGCAGCCGCTCGTTTTTGTAAAACGCTTCGCCTTCCCCGATCAAGGTTAGCGACAAATGCGCGAGCGGCGCGAGATCGCCGCTGGCTCCGACAGAACCTTTCTCCGGAATCACCGGCACAATTTCTCGATTGTTCAGCTCGCAGAGCAGCTCGATGACTTCCAAACGAATGCCGCTCAATCCCAGCGCGAGGACATTCGCCCGCAAGAAGATCATGGCGCGGACTTCCGGTTCAGAGAGTGGATTACCAATGCCGCAGGCATGACTGCGAACCAGGTTCAATTGCAGCTGGCGCAATTCATCGGCTGGAACATGAACATCGGAGAGCTTGCCGAATCCCGTGCTGACGCCATAGACGACCGCGCCTTTGGCCACGATCCCTTCGATCACGCTTCGCGACGCGTTGATCCGTTTGTGAGCGGAAGCGCCGATTCGAATCGCCTCACGGCCGTGAGCGACGGCGGCGATCTGAGCGAGCGACAAAGTTTGGCCGGTCAGTTCCACGCCTGGCATGTTATGAATTCAGCGCGGAAAAGAAAGCAGCGGTCTGCGTTTCCCAATATGGAAAAAAGGCCAGGCCGTTGAAGCGACCTGGCCTTTTATGGTTAAAGCTATCCGCAGACGGACAACCTGGACGGTTATTTCGAGTAGGTCGAGGAGGTCGTTGTCGCCGCCTCTTTTTTCTGCGCGCATGCCCCCAGGCTCAGCGCACTGGCCACGACGGCCAAAATCATGATTGCTTTCAGAATCTTCAAGTGTGTTTCGCCCCCTTTCCCTGCAAGTTGCTGCCGTCATTTAGGCAGGTAAGAACCCTGACGCAACGCTTTTCTCGACTTTTTTCCTGCGCCGCCCGCCGGGTCGTTAGGGCTTAATCTCGACCGGCGTCCCTTCTTCCACCTGCTCGAAAAGCTCGATGACATCGGCATTGCGCATCCGAATGCAGCCGTGGCTTTGCGGCGCGCCGATTTCGTCCTCGTGATTCGTGCCATGGATGTAAACGTAACGCGCGTGGGTATTCGCGTTCCGCGACTCCAGACCGTCCAGCCAGAGAATCCGTGTCATCACCAGATCGTCGTCCCGTAACATCTTCCTGGTCGGCTTGACCGGCCGCCGACTTTTGAAAACCGTGCCGGACGGCATTTCCTCCCCGATCTTTTCCGCTATGCGAAATTTTCCCGTCGGCGTTTTGAAACTGCCTTCCTTCGATCCCAAGCCGAATCGCGATGTCGAAACCGGATAGGCGGCGACCTTCTTCCTTCCGCTCCGCAACGTCAGGCGCTGGGCCCGGACCGAAATGTGGATTTTTAGCTGCTGACTTTTTTTCATCCGAAACGGCGGTAGGATGCGCCGTGCTCAGCGCAAAGAAAAGTTATCACGTGGCGATTGTGGGCGCGACTGGCGCCGTCGGCGACGAATTGTTGCGAGTGCTGGAACGGCGCGCGTTTCCCGTCGAGCGATTGCTGCCTTTGTGTTCGGAGCGGTCGGCCGGCAACGGCGTTTCGTTTCGCGGCGAACAGATCACCGCTCAGCGACTTTCGCCCGAGTCCTTCGCCGGAATGGACCTCGCATTTTTCAGCGCCGGCGGAAATATTTCTCGCGAGTTCGCACCGATCGCGCGTGAGGCCGGCGCGGTCGTGATCGACAACTCTTCTGTTTTCCGGATGGACCTCGATGTGCCGCTCGTGATTCCGGAAATCAACGGCGCCGACGTGCAGCAACATCGCGGCCTGATCGCAAATCCGAACTGCACGACGGCCGTCGCGCTTATGGCTCTCTATCCGTTGCATCGCGCGTTCGCGGTTCGGCGTGTGATTGCCGCCAGCTACCAGGCTGTTTCCGGCAGCGGCGCGCGTGCCATCAAAGAGCTGCGCTCACAAGTCGAGGCTGCGGCGGAAAACGAGCCGGCCGTTGCGGAGATTTACCCCCACCCGATCGCCTTCAATCTTCTTCCGCACGTCGATTCGTTTTTGCCGAGCGGCTATACGAAGGAAGAAATGAAAATGCAGAACGAAGGCCGGCGCATCATGCACCTGCCGGACTTTCGTGCCTCGGTGACGTGCGTGCGCGTTCCTGTTTACCGCGCGCACTCGGTCGCCGTGAGCGCCGAGTTCGAACGCCCGGTCTCGGTGGAAGAAGCGCACGAAGTTCTGGCCAAGGCGCCGGGACTCGAGCTCGTCGATGAGCCACAGAACAATCGTTACCCGATGCCGCTCTTTACCGCGGGCAAGGACAATTGCGAAGTGGGCCGCGTCCGCCGCGATTGCGCGTTCGAGAACGGACTGTCATTCTGGGTCTCCGGCGATCAGTTGCTGAAAGGCGCGGCGCTCAATGCGGTTCAGATCGCGGAATTGCTCTAGCTTGCTCTTGGTAGGGCGAGACTCTGTCGAGCCTACCTGAATCGCGCGCGCGGCTCGACAGAGTCTCGCCCTACCAGAAAAGTTGAGAAAATCGCTACGGAGTCGGCGAAGCCGCCGGCTCGTTTCTCTTTTGTTTCTTGCCCTCGTCGCGGGTTGGCGGCTGCTCCTTTACTTTCGGCGCGAGGTCTGCTGGCCGCTCATCCTTCGGCTTCTCCACTGCGGTTTCCGCTTTGGTCGAATCCGGGCCGGACTTGTTAGGTTTGTTGTCCGGCGGCGACGCCGGAGGCGCTACTCGCGGGGCCGCGGGAGGCGGAACGACTGTCTCGTACTTATGCTCGTCGCCTTTTTCTTTCGATGATTTCGGCGCAACCGTCGGTGCCGCCGCGTCGACAGGCGGGGCCGAGGCGCGCGGTTTCGTGTGTTCCTTTTGCTTATTCTTGCCCTTGTCCCGCGTCGGCGCCGGACTCGTCGCAGCGAGAACTGAGGCGGACGGCGTTATCATTGGCTCAATTTTCGGAGTCCGCTTGTTCTTGTTCTTCTCGGGAGTTGTCGGCGGACTTATGCCGGCGCTGACTGAAGCCGAAGCGTTCGGCGCCGGCGAATTTTTTTCATTTCGTTTGTTCTTATTCTTCGCCGGAGAAACAGACGGAATGGCCGCAGGCGCGCTCGGGCTCGCTGCCGCAGCCGGGCTGGCCGACTTCGGCGGTGTCACCGAAGCTGCCGGACTGGTCACCGCCTTGTCTGAAGCTTGCGTGGTCGGCGGCGGGACGGATTTCGGATCTTCCTTTTTAATCTTTTCCTTCAATTCCGCCTGCGCTTTCTGATCGCCGACAGGTTCCCAACCGCGTTCCACGGGCGCTTGCGCGATTTTTTCCTTCACCACTTTCGGCGCGACCGGTTTCGTCGGCTTCTGCAATTGCTGCGGCGCGGCGACCATGAGTTTGTCGCCCTCCACTTTCATAACCGACTTGGATTTCGCGGCGGCCGCTGGATCAACGTTCGTCTCGCGCTGCAGACTCAGCCGCTGGATCGGTCGCGTCGAGTAACGGCTCAGGGTGTTGTAATCCGGCCCGTAATTGTAAACCGCCGAATTATTGTAAGTGATATTCGTGACGTTCACCGTCTTCGTGATGTAGGTCACGTTCTGTTCCGGAGCGAAGATTCGCTCGCGCAGGACTGGTTCGCCGATATAACGAATGTCGATAAAGTTGTAGTAAGCAGGACCGATATCGAAGTCGATGTCGACGCGCGCCGTGATCGGACTTTCGTCCCAATACTCGCCGGCTCGTCGCGGCGGCAACGGCGCCCAGCCGACGTAATCGCCACCGCTTCGCCATGAAACCCAGGCCGGTCCCCATTCACGACCGGGCACCCAGACCCAGCCGCGGCCACGTAACCGGATCCAGCGGCCGTAGTGATAAGTCGCCCAACCGAAATCCTCGTACGAAATCCAGGTCCAGCCCTGGTCTGTGTAAGCCCAATAGCCGTCCGTGTAAGGCCGCCAGCTGGTGTTGCTCGCGGCGATGCTCGGCTGCCAGCAATAACCGTAATCGCCCACCTCAACCCAGCTGCCGTCGTCGCTGAGGTTATCGTAGAAAAAATCAATCGAAACATCGACCCGCGCTTCCGCCTTTTGAAGGGCGGGAAGGACCAACACCAATATCGCCACTGCCAGAAGGACTCGTTTCATAAGCTTGATTGGTTGAGGAAGTTTAGACCCGCGCGACGCGCTGGTTATTCACCCACACTTGAATCGAAAAAAATGCAAGCCGCTGCGGGCTTTCCGTTATCGCGGCCGCAGGACCACGAATGAACGCGTCCGATGCCGGCAGACGGAGAGCACCTGCGTCCCGTTCGGATCAAGCGAACCGACGATCCGCTTGTATTCCGAAACGGACGTGACCGGCTGCTGGTTCACTTCTTCGATCACGTCGCCGGCCCGCAGCTCGCCCAATTCGCCGTCGACTTTCGTCACGAGAACGCCGCGAATCCGATTCGGCAGATCCAAACGCTTGACCACGTCCGCCGTTACATCCGCGACCTCCACGGACGAAAGCGCGTTCGCTTCGTCGGGCTGGTTCTGCCGATCGTCCGGTTGCTGCGGCGTTTGCGGCTGACGATTGTTGCGCGACGTCAGATATTCGGCCGGCTCCTCCTTGATCTCGGTGCTCACCGTCACCGTGCTGCCATTCCGGACGAGCTCGATGTCGACCTTCTTGTTCAACTCCGCTTGCGAAACCAGACTGCGTAGCTCCGTGAGATTCCGCACCGTGTGCCCGTTGAATTTTTTGATCACGTCATCGCGCTTCAATTTTGCCTCCGAGGCCGGCGAATTCGGAAGCACGTCGTCAATAATCACGCCATCGTTGTCCGCCACACCTTGCGTCGTCGGCCGGGCCTGGATTCCCAAATAGCCGCGGATGATTCGCCCGTTCTTCAGCAAACTTTCGAGGGCCGTCTTCACGGAATTGGATGGAATCGCGAACCCGATTCCCTGCGATCCGCCGCTGCGCGAAATAATCGCCGTGTTGATCCCGATGATTTCGCCGCGCAAATTCACCAACGGCCCGCCGCTGTTTCCCGGATTGATCGCGGCGTTCGTCTGGAGGTAATCACCGAAACCGTCCGCGCGATTTGGCCGCCCCTTCGAGCTGATAATTCCATCCGTCACCGTCTCCTCGAATCCGAACGGGTTCCCGATGGCGACAACGAAATCGCCCGCCTGCACGGCATCCGAATCGCCGAACTTGAGCGGCTTCAATCCCGGCTCATCGATCTTGAGCACCGCCAGATCCACCAGCGCATCCGCGCCGATCAGCTTCGCCTTTTTCGTTTTGCCGTCACTGAGTTGAACCTCGATCTCGTCCACCTGATCGACAACGTGGTTGTTCGTGATGATGTGCCCTTCCGCAGTCACCACCACGCCGGAGCCTAACGAGTTCTGCACCAGCGCTTCGTCGTTGGGGTTCCGGAACTGGCGCGGGTTCCGATTGAAAAAATCTGACGGGTCGAGCTGATACTGCCGGCGAACCGGCACCTTCTTCGACGTCTTGATACTGACGACCGACGGAATAACCGAGCTGACGAGCGCTCGCCGCTCCCGGTTCAGGTTTTCCAGGCCGGCCACATCCTTCGGGTCGACGCTCGGCGTCGTGGCCAGCGAATATTTCTCCGCGGTCGATGCGAGAAAATTTAAGCGGCCGGTTTTAAGGCGATAATCGTAGAGCGCGGAAATGCCGGCGCTCACGAACAACACAAAGAAAAGAAATTTGATCAGGTTTTTCATCAGCTAACGTTCGAGAAAGTTCGTCCCTGTTGTTCGACAATCAATTGCCGAAATCGTTGATTTTCCCGCGACTCGAGGCCCGGATCGACGGCCAGGATTCCGGTGGCGGCCGCCCGCGCCTGTCGCATCAAGTCTGCGTCCGTGATGAGATTTCCAAGCTTCAAGGCCGGCAATCCGCTCTGGGCCGTTCCCAGCAAATCGCCCGGCCCACGCATTTCCCAATCGGCTTCCGCGACCTTGAACCCATCGATTGTCTTTTCGAGGACCGCGAGTTTCGCGACAGTCTCCTTCGCGGTCTCGTCGCTCATCAAAATGCAATACGACTTGTGCGTGCCCCTCCCGATCCGGCCTCGCAATTGATGCAGTTGTGCGAGCCCGAACCGCTCCGCGTTCTCGATCAACATCAAGGTCGCGTTGGCAACATCGACACCCACCTCGATCACCGTGGTGCTGATGAGCACACTCGTTTCTCCGCGGCGAAACCTTTCCATGATCGCCTGTTTCTCCGGCGCCGGCATTCGCCCGTGCAACAGCTCACAACGAAACGGCCGCAGCCGTTCCCGCCATTCTTCGAACTCGGCCGCCGCTGCTTTCGCCTCCAGTTTTTCACTCTCGTCGATGAGCGGATAAACAACATATGCCTGCCGGCCGGCTTCGAGTTCCTTGCGCATGAACGTCAAAACTTCCGGCAACTTTTCCCGATTGCGCGCCGCGGTGATGATTTTCCCGCGGTCGGCTGGCATTTCATCGATCACCGATACATCGAGGTCGCCGTAGACGGTCATCGTCAGCGTGCGCGGAATTGGTGTGGCCGTCATAACGAGAACGTCCGGAGCCGGCTCCCGCGCCGTCAGCCGCGCCCGTTGCGACACTCCGAACTTGTGCTGCTCATCGATGACCGCCAGCCCCAGGTTTTCGAACGGCACGCCCTCATACAAAAGCGCGTGTGTGCCGACGATGATGTTTGCCACGTCGTCCATTACGCCACTGAAAAGAGTGGCCGATTCCTCCTGTCGCGCTCCCGTCCTCAACGCCAGTTGCACGCCGAGCGGCTCCAGCCAGCGACACAGCACCGCGTAATGTTGTTCGGCCAGGATTTGGGTGGGTGCCATCAATGCGGCTTGGGAACCGGATTCCACAGCAAGCAGCATCCCCGCAATCGCCACGACGGTTTTTCCGGAGCCGACGTCGCCTTGCAGCAGGCGGTTCATCGGATGCGGCGACGCAAGATCGCGGCGCAGCTCTTCGATCACGCGTTCCTGCGCTTTTGTCAGGTCGAATGGCAAAGCGCGCAGAAACTTTTCCAGCAACTCGCCTTTGCCGCCATGACCTTGTCCCGTCCGCGAAACTGCTTCGTTCCGGCGAGACCCAATCAACATCTGCATCGCGAAAAATTCGGAAAACACGAGATGCTCTCGCGCCGCATCGCGTTCCGCCGCCGTGGTTGGGAAATGAATTTCGTGCAACGCGTGCTCGCGCGAACCGAGATTCACGTTTTTCGGCAGCAACGTCGGAACCGAATCCGGTTCGAGATTTTCCAGCGCTTTGAAAATCAGCCCGCGAAAAACGCGCTGCGACAGTCCTTCAGTCGCGGGATAAATCGGCGTGATCCGGCGGAAATGGACCGAAATTTCATCGTCGTTTTCGATCACTTCGAACTCTGGGTGCTCCATGCACATCCGATTTTTCCGCAGCCGCGGTTTTCCGAAAACCACCAGCCGCTGGCCGGTCGCGATCATTTTCTGGACGTAATGCAGATTGAACCAGCGCAACACCAGCGGCTGACTGAGCGCGTTCGCCTCCGACTCTTCCAGCGTCACCTCAAAGATTTTCTTCCAGCCGCCAAAACGGACCAGCCGCGTCTTGACGACTTCGCCGCAGACAAGGAGCGGCGTGTCGCTTTCCTCGCGTGGAAACGGCGCGAAATGCGTCCGGTCTTCGTAACGCCGCGGATAATGCGTGAGCAGGTCCTCGACGGTTTCGATTTCGAGCCGGCGCAATGCCGTCAGCTTCGGTCGCGGGATCCAGTCGAGCTCTTCGAGCGATTGCGAATACTGGATCATTCGACGGCAACAGTCGTGCGCACGGCTTCCACTTGCATCTGTAACCGCGTTTCGCCTTCGTATTCATCCGCCGTGATGCGAAACGCGATATCCCACGGCGGTTGCGGGAGCGGCGACGCGGCGCCGTCGAAATAAATCGCGCGCCGAAAATGGTTTTGCTGGCGCAAGCGCAGGACGAGATGTTTTTCCTTCAACACTTGCGGCTCGGCGGCCGGCGCAACGTCGCGCGCAAAAAACAGCGGGTGAGGATTTGCGTTACCGAATGGCTCCAGGGCCTGGTGCCATCGGAGGAGCTCGTCGTTGAGCTGCGAAAACTTGAGCTCGTGATCGAGATGAAGCCGCGGTTGAAGCTGGTCTTCCGTTAACAGATCTCGCGCGGCTTGCCTAAACGCAGCGGCGAATGCGTCGAAGTTTTCCTCACGCAACGCCAGACCCGCCGCCATTTCGTGCCCTCCGAATTTCTCCAAATGCGCCGCGCATCGGTCCAATGCTTCGACCAACGAGAAACCTTCAATGCTGCGCCCGCTCCCCTTTCCCAGGCCGGTCGAATCGAATGCAACCAGGATCGTGGGCCGATGATATTTTCGCGCGAGCCGCGATGCCACGATTCCGAGAACGCCCGGATGCCAGTCCCGCGATGCAAGGACGATGGCGGCGTCGCGTTCTGGATCGAAAAGTTTTCCCAACTTTTCTTCGGCTTCTTCGCAGATCTCTCTTTCAACGGCCTGGCGTTCCCGATTCTGCGCGTCGAGGAACGTGGCCAACTCCGCCGCTTCCTGTTCGTCGCTCGTCAGCAACAGTCGCAACGCTTTTTCCGCGGTCGCGAGCCGGCCGGCTGCATTGAGACGCGGGCCGAGACGAAACCCGATGTGTTCCGCCATGACCGGCGAACGCACCGCGGCGATTTCCATCAATTTGCGGACACCAAGCCGCTTCGATCGGGCCAATTCGAGCATTCCGCGTTGCACGAAAATCCGGTTCTCTTTTTCCAGCGGCACGATGTCCGCCACCGTCCCGAGCGCGACGAGATCGAGGTTTGCCCTGAGATCGAAGTTCGGCGCCGGTCGCGTTTTTAAGAGCGCGTGGCAAAGTTTGAACACAATGCCGACGCTGCAGAGATACGCGAAAGCGGAATCAGCTTCTGTTTTCGGATTCACAATTGCGACGCAGTCCGGCAGCGCCGATTTCGGTTCGTGATGGTCGAGCACGATGACGTCGACGCCGCGCTCTTTCAGCGAGGCGATCTCAGTCAGCGACGAGGTTCCGCAATCGACCGCGATCAGAAGCTGGGGCTGATGTTGGTCGCAACACCGCTCCACGCTTTCCGGACTCAGTCCATAACCTTCCTCCATCCGGAGGGGCAAAAATAATTCCGGTCCCGCAACTGCGGGATAGCTCCGCAACATTTCGGCGAGCAGGGCCAGCGAGGTCACGCCGTCGACATCATAATCGCCGAAGAGGACGATCCGTTCGCCACGATCAATCGCGTGAAAAATCCGGGTGACCGCCGCGGCCATGTTCGGCAACTGAAATGGATCGCTTAGGGAGCGAAGGCGCGGTTGCAGAAAAGCGTTCACGTCATCCGCGCCGCCGAACCTTTTGCGTCTCAGCAACTCGACGATGCATGGAAGTCCACAGACTTCGCCCCACATGATGCTGTGGTTTGAGTCGGCGCACGGCGGCGCAATGATCCAATGTCTATCCAAGTTTTTCGGCGAGCGTTCGGGCGTTGAAGGGGGCGTGCACCTTGGCGTCGTTATCGAAGTAAATATACACGTCGCGCTTCCCGGGTGCGTTTTTTCGACCAGAAAATAGTTTTGCGTCCACGGGCTGTTTCCCTTTTCGCCAATCCTCGATCCGGCTCGCCCACCAATCGAGCTCGATGTCGCGGTAACCGCTGACATAGAGCTGCTCGGCGCCATGAAGCCGGCAGTAAACAAAATCCGCGGTGATGTCCTCGGCGTACGGCCATTTGCCGGCGGTATCGGCGATCACAAACGCGATATTGTATCGGCGAAGAAGCGCGAAGAATTCCGGGACCATGAATGTCGGATGCCGAATCTCGACGCAATGGCGAATCGGTCGGGTTGCGTCCGTTCTTGTCCAGGCGCGGCCTTTCACTTTGTCATCGTGTTGCTTCGCCAGCTTCGCAGCCGCGCGTGTATCGCGCGGAAGCAACTCGAAGAACTCTGTGAACCGCTCCGGGTTCCAACCGAAGTTTGGCGGGAACTGCCACAGAATCGGCCCGAGCTTTTCGCGCAGGCACAAGACTCCGGACGCAAAGAAATTCGCCAGCGGGGCCGGCACATCGCGCAGCTTCTTCATGTGGGTGATGAACCGCGCGCCTTTAACGCTGAAGACGAATCCGGGCGGCGTTTCCGCATACCAGCGTTGATAACTAGAAGGCCGTTGGAGGGAATAGAACGAGCCGTTAATCTCGATTGAATTAAATTCGCGGCTGGCGAATTGCAGCCCGCGCCGGTGCGCCAGTTTCGTCGGATAAAAAACGCCGCGCCAACCGGCGTAGGTCCAGCCGGAGATTCCGATGTGCAGGTCCTGGCGGGGCCATTTCTTCGCGGGCGCCGTCAGATGATTAGCCGCGAGTCGTGCCACAAAATGCTGTGCTTCTCACAAAGTTTTCGAAAGGCCGAGAGCCCTTCCTTTTCCTGCGGGCCGTATTGGTAACGCAAACATTCCTGCAAATAGAATTGGCAAAAGTCGGGGCTGAATTCCGTTTCCGCAGCGATCAACAGATCGAGCTCGCGCAGATTGTTGTCGCGGCAGGCGCGAAGGGTATTGGCGATCGCTTTTGGTGATTGGACTTCTGGCCGGATCAACCAAAGCGCGTACACGAACGGTAAGCCGGTCCGCTTTTTCCACTCTTCACCAAGATCCCAAAACTGAAACGTGCCTTCGGTTTCATCGCGGAAACGAATGGCCTGGTCGCCGATGTAAAATTTCGCGAGTCGCGGTGTGATTGCCCGCTGCATAAGGCGCGAGCGAAAAACAAATTTCGGTGCGAGTCCCATCTCGGCGAGCAGACAGCGCAACAAATTGATTCCGGTCTGCGACGCCGGATCGACCTCGATCTCTTCGATCGCGGACAGGTCGCCGTTGTGCGCAACGAAAACACTGTGGACGGGACCGTTGGAAGAAATGGAAACGCCGTCAACCAGGGTGTAAACCGGGTTCCGCAGAAACTCAAAGCTGGAAACGAGCGCGACGTCGAGCGCGCCGGCGGCAAGCTTTTCGCAGAGCACGCTCGGATGATCGAACACAACTTCGCCGGGCCAGCCATGGATGAGCGGACGCGCGTTGAGATACTTAACGCAACCGATCCGTAACAGCCCCGCTTCAGCCACGCGCGTCAGGCGTAAACCAGCTCGGACTCGACCGCGGGCGAATTTGCCGGCCGCTTCTTCGTCAGATGGCGATAATAACTGTCGCGCTGGACCGGCTCGCGTCCGGCCTCACGAATGACGTGCTCGAGCGTCGCGACCGTTTGTTCCTGCGGCGTTTTCGCGCCCGCCATGTGGAAGATCTTTTCTTCCATGATCGTACCGTGCAGATCGTCGACGCCGTAATTGAGCGAGACCTGGGCGAGCGGCAGCCCCATCGAAACCCAGTACGCCGTGATGTGATCAAAGTTATCCAGGTAGATGCGGCTCACGGCCAGATTGCGCAGCTGTTCGACCGCGGACGCCGGTCTCACGTGGGCGAGAATGGTTGTGTTCGGCTCAAAGGCGAAGGGAACGAAGCCGGTGAACCCGCCGGTTTCGTCCTGCAACTCGCGTAGCTGGCGCAGATGATCGACGCGCTGTTCGGGCGTCTCGATGTGACCGTAAAGCATCGTGCAGGTGCTGCGGCCTCCCATGTTGTGCCAGATGCGGTGGACATCGAGCCATTCCGCGGCGCTCTCTTTGCCGCGACAAAGTTCGTCCCGCACTTGCGGATCGAATATTTCCGCGCCGCCCCCGGTGAGTGCACCAAGACCCGCGTCTTTTAGAATGGCGAGCGTGTCCGGAATGGAACGCTTGAAGATGCGCTGGGCGAGATGGCGAACTTCAATCGCCGTAAACGCCTTGATCGTGATGTTCGGATCGAGCGCACGGAGCCGCTTGAGCAATTCGAGGTACCACTCCTTGTTCAAGGTCGGATGCAGGCCGCCGACCATGTGGACTTCCGTGATGCCCGTGGCCAATGATTCCTCGACAGCCGCGACGATATCATCAATGGAACGCTCGAAAGCATGAGCATCCCTCTTTTTCGCCGCGAACGCGCAAAACTGGCAGGAAAGAATGCAAATGTTCGAGTAGTTGATGTACCGATTGAGTATGTAAGTGGCGACGTTGCCGTTTTTCCGCTCGCGAACCGCGCTCGCCATCAACCCGAGGGCGTTCAGGTCGGTCGACCGGTAGAGCCGGAGCGCATCGGCCTCAGAAAGACGCTGCTGGCCCTCGACCTTTTCGGCGATGGATCGAAGGTCATTAGGAATGAGCGATAAATTCATCAAACGACGGAGAATGGCGAGTCCATGATGCACATGCTGGTGTTGGCTTGCAACCGAAAGCACCGATGAAGGTTGAATCGGTCACAAATGAAGCTTTCGTCTCTGGCGGTCGAACCGAGTCCGCTTTTTCTTAACATGTCGGACCACGAACCCGGCCCGCCAGGCCGCACACCAGAAGATGCCGAGGATATTCGGCTGATGGGTCTCGCCAGCGCCGGCGACATGGCGGCCTTCGAGCAACTCGTTGAGCGCCATCAGCGGCTCGTGGTTGGAACAGTCGGCCGCATGCTCGGGACAAATTCTGACGCGGAAGACATCGCGCAGCAGGTCTTCGTGCGAGTCTGGAAAAACCTGAAGCGCTACGAGCCGCGGGCGAAGTTCACTACCTGGCTGCTCAAAATCACGCGCAATCTGGTGTTCAATGAATTGCGGCGACGCTCGCGTCACCCGGCCGTGCCGTTGCAATCGGAAACCGACGAGGAGGAACGTCCGTTGAAAGACGACCACGCCGTTTCACCCGATGCGACACTGCTCGAGCACGAACTTCAAGAGGCGGTCGACGCCGCCATCGCTCAGCTTCCCGAGACGCAACGGATGGCGGTAATCCTGCGGCGGTACGAAGAACTCAGTTACGAAGAAATCGCTGAAGCACTCGACCAATCTGTTTCGGCTGTGAAGAGTCTGCTCTTTCGCGCTCAGACCGAGTTACGCGAAAGCCTGAAGCGTTATCT
>JBHELY010000057.1:0-17580 GCA_046262815.1 Chthoniobacterales bacterium
GTAACGCGCTACAGCTCGCGCTTGGATTCATGCTGTTTGTCCGGCCACATAAACTTGCCCGGTGGTGGGAGCGCAAATCGTCAACGTTAGTTCGGCGAGCGCCTCGATGTTAGCCCGGGAATGGAACTCCATGTCCTTCAATTTGGAAAGAAAGTTTAGGGGTCAGTCTTAGAGTCTGGGCATGATTATCCGCTTCCGCGTTAGTGACCTTCGCTATTCACGAACTTTTCGGCGAGGGAGACGTTTTCGAGGTTTACCCAGACAGTCATGTCGGGATCGGGTTTGATGATGGGAAGTAACTTTTTGAGACGGACGCGGTCGTCGGCGCGCCAGGCCCAGTTGGCGTAGAGGTTTTTCAGGTAACGGGAGTCGGGATGGGTTTTGATGAGGTCGTCGAAGCCAGAGGCCATGACTTCCCAAGAGATGGCGGTGTCGCGAAAGAAGTGGTGGAAGTAGTAATCCTGAAGGCCTAAGGCGATCCGGGTGTAGAGCGCGTCACCGACACCGCCGGCGCCGTAACGCTGGCGCTGTTGCTCGGCGAATTGTTCCCACTCGCCTTTTTTGCCGTGCCACCGCGGCAAGAGATAGACAGCGGTCTGACAGTGGTAACGATAGTAATCGGGCTCGAGCTGGGTGGCGCGAGTAAGCAGCGCCATGTATTCAGGCTTTTTCCAATTCTGACCGAGCGCGATGGTTAGCATCAGGGAGTAAAATTCGGGATAAGTCTTATCACCGGCGTGGAGTTCAAGAAGTTGCCGGGCGATCCCAAGCTCGTTCTTGAATTTTTTCCAGCGTTCGGCCGAAATATCTTTGGTGAACCTTTCCGTGCGCCAGCGCCAGGCAAGGTCGAGATGATAGCCGACCTTGATCAAGGGAAGCGCGGGCGAGGTTGGTTTGGCGCGTTCCCATTGGGTAATGCGTTGTTCGACGCGCGCATAACGTTCCGCGGACGCGTTCGGGGCGAGACGGAAGGCGGCGAAGTAAGCTTCGCTCAGCCAACTGCCATCGAGAAGGCGTTCGCGGCTTTGCCGCAATTCCTGGCCGAGCGTCTCCAACGTCTCGAAGTCGCCGCGGAGAAATGTCTGGGAAACGGCGGCGATAAATTGGGAGCGCTCCTGTTTGCCGTCGAGCCTGGGCTTGGAAAGAATGGCTTCATCCGCGGGAAGAAGGGCGAAGTTCTCGGCCGTCTGTAATTTCAGAAGCGGACCGCTCGGACTTTTTTCCAGCTCGCCCTTGATCTCGACCGTGCGCCCGAGAAGCGTGCGGTGCTCGGGGAGTTTGTCGAAAAGCTTCTCCTCTACCCAGACGGACAGGACCTGTTTCGGATAAGGCGCGCCGAAACTGAGGTAGTAACCATTTGTAGAACGCGACCAGGAAACGGCTTTGACTTCATCCTGAAATTCGATCGTCTGCCCGATGCGATCGGCGACGCCGGCGGCATTCGACATTTCTTCCGCCGCCGCGGCTGCGCGGAAAAGACAAAGCGCGGCGAGCACCAAGCAGAGTCTGGGTGTCATTGGGGAACGGTATTATCGCTGGGTGCGCTGATGATGCACGTCTTAAGTGACAAAGACGCGTCGACAGAACGACACGGCTAGAGAATTGCCTACGACGGTTGCTTAAGGCTCTCGCACTTTGCTTCGTAACTTTCGATGAGCGCGGCGATCTTGGAATGAAAACCGTCCTGCATCGAATAGAGCGCGCCGATAGGTTCGACGAAGTCTTTTTGTTTCAGCTCGTCTTCGATCGTCAACGTTAGTTCCGCGAGTGCTTCGATGTTAGCCCGGGAATGGAACTCCAGGTCCTTTAATTTGGAAAGGACCGCGACGGACTTTTCCAGTTCACCCGGAGCAGCTTTCACCGCCTCCGGCATGGCTGGGTCGGGAGGTTGATTGTCTGCCGACGCCGGCTGCTTTTCTTTCCTGGATTTCGTCTTGCCGCCCGCAGCATTCTTCATTTGCTCGTGGTGCTTTTCCTGGGCGACCTTCTTCCCATGCGCAGCGTTTCGAGGATCGGACATTCCTAATTATACACGCAATCAGGCTCCTTCGCCTGTTGCCTTGTCAGTACTGAACGAACGCGTCGTCGGGGTAGCAATACAACCAGCGCTCGCCGGGTTGGGCCGAAGCGATGACAGCATGGCCGCTCGCGTGGGCATGTTTGGTGGCGTGTTTGTTAGGTGAACTGTCGCAACACAACGTCGCGCCGCAGGTCTGGCACGTCCGAAGATGGACCCACTGCGCGCCGACCTTCACGCACTCCTCGCACTCGAGAACCTCGGGAAGCTTGACCTCGACGATGGCGTCGATATGCGCGCACGATCCGGGATTCATGATTGCTTCTCCTTCAACGCTTCGTGCACGCCGGCGATGCACATGCTCCCCTCGCCGACCGCAGCGGCGCAACGTTTGACCGATCCGGAACGAACATCGCCAACGGCAAAAATTCCGGGCAGACTCGTTTCCAGCGCGACCGGTTGACGAGTCGACTGTTTCCAGAGCGGTGCATCAGAAACGAGCGCACCGGTTTTGATGAAACCTTTTTTGTCGCGCAGGATTTCCGGCGGCAACCACTCCGTGCACGGGGTCGCTCCGATCATCGAAAAAACCGCCGGCGTTTCGACGGTGCGGCGCTCGCCGGTCTTCGTGTTTTCCAATTCGGCCGCGTTGAGAACCGAGTTGCCCATCATCTGCCGAATGATCGTGTGCGGGACCAGCTCGATATTCTCCCGCGCGAGAATGCGCCGCGATAAATAGGAGGACATGCTCTGGGAAAGATCGCTGCCGCGGATGATCAAAAGGACTTTCGCCGCGCCCTCGGACAAAAACATCGCGGCTTGGCCCGCCGAATTTCCGCCACCGACAACAATCACGGTGGCGCCGCGACAAAGCCGACCTTCGAGGGCGGTCGCCGCGTAATAAACTCCGACGCCCTCGAAGCGGCTGCGACCTTCGGCCTCGAGCCGGTTGTAATGCGCGCCGGTCGCGATCACGACCGACTTCGCGCAGAGCAACGCCGGGCAACCTTCGATCTGCAAACTGACGCGATATGTTTTTTCCGGATGGTAAATCAACGTCAGCGCCTGCGACGGCGTGGAAAACTTTGCGCCGAATCGATAAGCCTGAAGTTGCGCGCGCCAGGTGAGATCGCCGCCGCTGATGCCGGTAGGAAAACCGAAAAAGTTTTCGATCAACGATGAGGAACCGGCCTGACCACCGGTCGCGTAGCTTTCCAGCACTACCGTGTT
The DNA here is from genome assembly GCA_046262815.1 of Chthoniobacterales bacterium. Lineage (GTDB taxonomy): Bacteria > Verrucomicrobiota > Verrucomicrobiia > Chthoniobacterales > UBA10450 > AV80. The sequence continues at coordinate 3,248 of JBHELY010000057.1, forward strand.
CAGGCCTTCCGAAGTCGCATACACCGCGGCTGCTAATCCAGCCGGGCCAGCACCGACGATCACGAGATCGCATCGGATTTCTTCCTCGTCATCCGCCGCGAGTGGCCGCAGCAATCCTGCGACCTGTGCGATTTCCCGCAGAGAAGGCCGGCGCAGCGGCGCGCCCGTCGGCGTGATCAGCGCCGGCAAATCCAGATCGGACAAATGCAATCGGCCGGCGAGCGCGATCCCCTGCTCGCTCTTCACGTCAATCAGCCGATGCGGGATGTGGTTCTTATCCAGAAAATCATCGAGCTGCCGGCCCTCGCGCGACTCGGCCTCGGCCAGAACGCGCAGACCGGCGAATTCCTTGTCGCGCTTCAACCGCATCCGCCGCATGATGAGCGCGTTCACGATCGGCTCGCCGATTTTCGGTATTTCCGCCAGGACGCGTCGCAATTCCGGCGCGGGAACTTGCAGCACTTCGGCTTCCTCCGATTTTATCCGGGCGCTGGCCAACGCCGAAGTTCCCTGCAGCATGGAAACGTCGCCGAGAAAATCGCGCGATCCCGCCGTGGCGAGAATCTGTTCCGTGCCGTCGCGGTTCTCGAACGCTTCGAGCTCGCCCTCCAACATTACGGTGAGCGGAAATTCGCGCTGACCCGCCTTCAAGACATAATCCCCGCGCTTGAGTTTCCTGCGACTTCCCAACGGCTCGAGCAACGCGAGCTGCTCATCCGTCAATTTCGGAAACGCAATCGCTTCGGTATCGCGATAAAACCGCTCGTCGTCTTCTTCCGCACGCGTCATCGGAGCGACTCTAGCCCGCGCGGGCGCTCAGGCAAAATGCGAGCTTGCCATTACCAAAAGCACGAAGACCGACCCCTCTCAGGGTCGGTCTCCGGTTAGCATTCGTTATTCAGTCCGACAGTTACCGCCAATCGCGATCGTTTACCCAGACCCGATGATGGCGGTAATGCGTGCGGGCGTAAGCGCCATTGTATCCGCCGCGCCGGTTATAATGCCCGGGGACCCAGCGGCCCCAAGCGCGGCTGTAATGCCCCGGCACCCACACCCAGTAATACCCTTCGTTCCAATAACCCCCGCCGTGATAATACGGCCGGTCACCAACCGCAATCTCGAAGCTGATCGCTTGCGACTGCGGCACCAACGGTGTGGTCAACGCCACGATCGCTGCCAGCAGAATCAGAAGTTTTCTTTTCATATCGTGTTTGACCGTCTCGCGCGGAGTTTATTCGGTCAACAATAAAGATTTTCCGCTTAATTACTGCCGTCCAGTTATTTCGCGTCGCTATTCGGCTGCAGGATTCCGAAAATAATTCCCGTCGGGTCCTGAGCGTAAGCCAGCCAGCCGATGTTCGGGATCTCCATTTTCGGCACGCAAATTTTTCCACCGGCGTTCTCGATTTTCTTTATCGTTTCCTCGAGGGATTGCACCGCGACCGTGTTGAGCGTGCCGGCACTTTGGCCTTCGCGCGGGCGCAACAAGCCGCCGTTAATTCCCGGATCTTTATCGTCGCCGGTTGTGACCACCCAGTATTCGACCGGACCACCCTCAAACTTCTTGAATTGCCATCCGAATACGTCTTCGTAAAACGGCTGCGCTGCCGCCGGATCATCGGTGTAAATTTCAAAGTGAACGACGCGATTCATGAATGTCCTCTCCTCAGTTCGTCGCTCGCCGGCTGATTGCGCGGGCGACATCCCATCGTCTATATTGAACACAAACCTCACGCCGCTGTCTCTTGGGAAGGACCGTAATGAAAGGCCCAGCAATCAGGATCGTGATAATTTTCGCGGCCATCGCCGTGGGGATTCTTTATTTTGGGCGACAACCGCATGCCCAGGAACCGCGCAAGGTCGCAGTCAAAAATATGGAACCATTGAAACCAACCGCCGAAGATCTCGCGCCCCTTCCAAAAGTGGAAAAATCGGACGCGGAATGGAAAAAGCAGTTAACCCCGGAGCAATACGCGATTCTCCGCGGTCACTCGACCGAGCGCGCGTGTTCCTCGGTCCTGCTGACCGAGCATCGTCGCGGCGTTTTCCATTGCGCCGGATGCAATGCGCCGCTGTTCGCGAGCGACGCGAAGTTCGAATCCGGCACCGGCTGGCCCAGTTTCACCAAACCGTTTATTCCCGGGATTATCACGACCGTGAAAGACAATAGCTTCGGCATGGAACGCGATGAAGTTTTGTGCTCACGTTGCGGCGCGCATCTCGGTCACGTTTTCGACGATGGCCCGGCGCCGACCGGCCTTCGCTATTGCCTGAACGGCGTCGCGCTGAAGTTCGAAGAGCGTCCGTAGGACTGATCGCCGGACGCGACGATTACGGCGACGTTTTCCAATCGTCCGCCGGTTCGAGAACGGTGCGCGGTCCGGCGCCATTCAACCACGCAAACGCATTCTTATCGCCGCGCAGATACGCATCCCAAAACGCCGTCGAAAGCGCGACGATCGCGCGGTGGTGATTCGGATTACGCGGCTCGCGATCGCCCGGCAACGCGCGATCGGTAAAGGCGGAGTGCTCCGCTTTGTCCAACACCACTTGATACTTTGGCGCACCGCGTAGCGCGGGATAAACACCCAGCCGCGATTCGAGATCAGCGTCTCCGACAAACGTGACGTCGTTCGTTCCCGTCATCAGCAGCCAGGGAACGGTCACGGTGCCGAATGCTTTTTCTGCGCTCGTCGATTTCGGAGTGCTCGGGCTCAAAATCACCGCGGCGCGAATCCGCGCATCGTTCAATTTCTTTCCGGTCATCGGGAACGTCTCGCCGCTCACCGCTTCCGTCGTCACCGCGCCAAAGGAATGGCCCGACATGCCGACCTTCGTCAGATCCATTCGGCCGGCAAGCGGCCCGCTCGCATTCCACGTTTCGAGCTGATCCAGAACTGCCGGCACGTCTTTGACTCGCAACAGGAAATTCTCGAGGGACGCAGCCTCCCGCAATGCTTCCAGCCGTTCTTTCGGCGCCACGTCTCGCCAAACCGCGTCATCGCTGCCCGCGTGTTGCAGAAAGACCACCAGGTAGCCCCGCGCCGCCCAATGTTCGCCGAGGAATTTGCTGCCGGCCCGCGACCCACCCAGTCCATGGCTGAACAGCACCACCGGCGCCGGCTTCTCATTCGCCGGCAGATAAACTCGAACCGGTATATCGCGATTCCGCCTCGCATCGTGCGCGGTGAGATCACGAGCCTCCGCCCGGAATTTCGGATCCACCGTCAGCGGGTCATAATTTTCTCCGAACGCGCCCGACAGCATCGACCCCATGACCACAAGCAAACTCAAAAGCGCTTTCATATTGGTTGAACCCGGAATGTCTAAAGCGGTCGCACGCGATTTGGCGACTGCCGACTTCTGACATCCGATTTCTGCACTTTCTACTTTAGCCTTTCTACTTTCTACTTTCCCCATGCCTTCCGTCGTTTTTCTCCGAGCAGTAAACGTTGGTGGCGCGAACCGCTGCCGGCCGGCGGAGATCGCGAAGAAGCTGGCCAAGTTCGATGTCGTGAACATCGGCGCTGTCGGAACGTTCGTGGTGCGCAAAAACGTTAGTGAATCTACGCTTCGCGCCGCGATCGCCCGCCAGCTGCCGTTCAAGGTCGAGATCATGATTTGTCCCGCAGGCGACCTTTTGAAACTCGCGGCAAAAGAACCGTTCGCGAACGAGCCATCAGGCCCGAACTTAACCCGGTTCCTGAACGTGATGCATAAACCGCTTCGCAAACCGCCTACGCTTCCTCTCTCTCTTCCCACCGACGCCGACTGGCTGGCTAGGATCATCGCGATTCAGGGCCGTTTCGTCCTTGGAATTTACCGCCGCGAAATGAAAGCGATTGGCTACCTGGGAAAACTCGAGAAGCTGCTCGGCGTCCCTGCCACAAACCGGAATTGGAATATAGTTAAGAAGATCGTCGATGTGCTCGAAGACACATAACCCCATTTCTTAATTCTTCCTTCTTAATTCTTCCTTTGTATTGTCTCCGCCATGGCTGTTCAAGTTTACGGATGCAACCACGTGGCCATCGAAGTAGGCGACGTGAAGAAAGCGGTCGCGTTTTACAAGGATGTCTTCAACCTCGAGCAACTCGACGAAGGCGAAGGCGACGCCTTCTTCAAGCTGGGTGAACATCAGTTCCTCGCCATGTTCGAAACGAAGAACGTGCAGCCGGATAGCGGCAAACATTTCGGCATCATGGTGCGCGACGAAGAACAGATTGCCGAGGTCCGCAGGAAACTAACCAGCAAGTATAAGATCAAGCTGATCCCGCCCTTTCGTTGCGATTTTCGCGACCCATGGGGCAACCGCATCCAGGTCGTCGATCTTCACGACGAATCGTTGATATGGTTACTGCCCTACCAGGAATTGCAGAAAGCAGGATTAAGTTTCAAATAGCAACAATAGCAGTTCGCAGTTCCTACTTCCTAATTTTTAGTTCTTCGTTCTTACTTAGCCATCTCCATGGCTCACCGTCCGCTCCTCGCCTGCGTCGCGCTCGCGGTCCTTTGGCTCGGAGTTATTCTCCTTGGCGCACTCGCTCTTTATGGAACGCGGCCTCCTGCCGTCGTTAGCGAGTCCGCGCCGTCGAACGCCTTTTCCGCCGCACGAGCGATGGCGCATCTCGCCGAGATCGCAAAGCACACACATCCGATCGGCAGCGATGACGCGGTGCGCGTCCGCGAATATTTGGTCGCCAAGCTGACGGAGCTCGGAGGCGAAACGCACGTCGAGCAAGGGATTGGCAGCGTCCACTACGCACGCAACGTTCACGCCGGACTCGTTAACAACGTCGTTGCTACGTTCCGCGGTGCGTCCAACAGCCGCGCCATCATGCTCGTCGCTCATTATGATTCCGTCCCAGAGGGGCCCGGCGCGGCCGACGACGGCGCCGGCCTCGTCGTCATTCTGGAAGCGATCCGCGCGCTGCGTACTGGCCCGGCGATCAGGAACGATCTCATCGTTTTGTTTAGCGACGGCGAAGAAGCTCATGGACTGCTGGGCGCGCGGAGTTTCTGCGCCGATCATCGCGACCTCGCGGATCGAGTCGGCATGATGGTGAACCTCGAGGCGCGCGGTAGCTCAGGCCCGGGATTAATGTTTGAAACGAGCAACGACAATGGCGCCCTGATCCGTGAATTCGCGCGGTCTGCGCCCTACCCGATGGCTAGCTCGTTCATGACAGCCATTTACAAGCTCCTACCTAACGACACTGATTTCACACCCTTGAAAGCGGCAGGCCTCCCCGGCCTCAACTTCGCTTTCATCGAGACCTACGAAAGCTATCACACTCGTTTGGACACGATAGAGAACCTCGACGCGCGAAGCGTCCAACACGTGGGCAACAACGTCCTGGGTATTATCCGGCATTTCGGGAACCTGACGCTGCCCCTGACCAAGGAACGTGATCTGGTTTACTTCAATTGGTTCGGTAGCCGATTGTTGATTTATCCGGTGTGGTTCGCATGGGTCAGCGCACTCCTCGCGCCGATTCTGTTTGCTTTCACCTGCGTGCGGTCGGCGCCGCGTTTCGGGCTAACTCTTGGCCGGGTCGCTGCCGGTTTTGGAACTTTCTTATTGCAGCTCTTGGTAATAGCAGGTGGCAGCGCCGCGGCTTTTGTTGTCGCGAAGTCTGTCGCCGGCGAGCTCTTCGATGGTGATACGCTGAGTAACCAGCTCGTCTTCGCCGGCGTGATGGGAGTCGCGCTTGGATTGGCGATTGTTAGTCAGCGGCTTCTCGGGAACAAGCTCGGCCTGGCCAACCTGGCCGCAGGACAACTCTTCGCGGTATCGCTCCTAACCCTTGTCCTATGCTGGTTGCTCGTTGGGGGCAGCTACGTTTTACAATGGCCGCTCGTTTTTGCGATGGCCGGGCTGGTCCTTGCCCTTCGTGCAAGTGAACGAGTCCGCCCTCTTTTTCAACTTGTGTTCCTTATCCCGGCTTTTCTCATTCTAGTCCCCCTCGCCTACATGTTCTTCGTCGCGCTTACGCTGACCTACCTAGCCTTAGTCGTCGCTTCGTTTCTATTAGCCTGCCTGCTTGCCATGGCGCCCTTTCTGTTCGATCGCCTTGCCAGCCAGTTCAAACTTACTCTGCTAGTTATCTTTCTAGTTTCCGCTACTCTTATCGGCGCAGGCGCCCATGTCTCCGATCGCAGCCCAAAGCATCCTCGCCGCGATAGCTTGATCTACAGCGTCAACGCGGATCAGAACAAGGCGAAATGGGTAAGTTACGATGACGCCCCCGACTTCTGGACGACCGGCATACTTGGCTCAACGGTCCGCCCGCACTCCGACCCTGCTTTTGTCGCGGGCCTCGAGCGGCCGGTTCTCAGCACCGATGCAACACTAATCGCGCTGTCTTCCCCTTCGGTCACTGTATCCGCTGATACAACGATCGACGCCGTGCGAACTCTTAAACTTCAGCTCGTTTCGACTCGCGGCGCGCGATTATTGGTCGTTCGCCTAGCCGGTGAGGTGAAGTTAGTCGCGGCGGGTTGGAATGGACACGTCGAATCGATTCATGATCAGGCGAAGATCAACTTTCCTTGGACGCTCCGTTTCTACAATGTGCCTCTCGAAGGAGCATCCTTGGAGCTACGCTTCTCTGCGCTGAAACCAATCCGAGTTTGGCTAACCGATACGACGCCCGGGCTCCCGGCAATCCCATCACTATCTCCGCGACCCGCTGATACTACTCCCGGTTACGCCAGCGATATAACTATGGTTGGCCGGGCCTACGAATTCTAATTCGCCGGCGGCCATTCCACGCCGGTAAGTTCCTTCGGCAATTGTTTTGGGTCGACCGGATAGATGAGCGAAAGGTCCATCGGAGATTTCGAGCCTTGAAGGAACTCCAGTTCCTCCGGTGCGCCAATGATTAGCCAAAGCACTTCGGCGTCACTGTCGTTGAATACCTGCCGCAACTGCTCGGGCCCGACCAGCACGCCGCCATATTTGGGCACCGTGATCGTTTCATTGGCGATTCGCATCCGGCCGGTGCCTTCGAGCACAAAATAAAATTCCTCCAAGCGAATGTGCTTGTGCAATGTGCTCGCGCTCTTCGGAGGCAACCGCCAGAGCCGCGCGCCGAGATTCTCGCTGCCTGTCCGCTCCAGATAATCTGCGTTCGGGATCTTCATCAGGTTCGACGGCCGCCAGGAAAGGTCCTCCGGTTTGATGAGTTGATAACCTTGAATGGCTTTCATCAATTTTCTCGCGAAGTTACCCGGTTCCGTTCCATTTTGCAGCTATGAACGAATCCGCGTCGTTCCGGGACTTCGAACCAGAGATATTCGGTGAGCGATCTCAAATTCGCAGAGGTTGATGCGTGTTGGTGAAGAGCATTGGCGAATGAACGCCCTACCAGGAGAGACCTTCGGTGAACACCTGCACCTGACTGCCCCCGTCCGCGGGTTTCACGAAAATGGTCAGCTTCCCTGAGCCGCGTTTCCGTTTCAGGATCGAGGACTGCGGCTGGATCATGTCGGCGCCGTCGTTCGTCCAACCCTGAGCTTTGAGGTTCGCGGACAATTCGGCACAGGCACTTTTCACGTCGGACTTACTCTTGAAGAGGACGTGTTCGACGACCTCTTTGTATTCGACCTCGGTTGCATCTTTCGTCAGCGCGAGCTCCTTTACCTTCAATCCCTCAGTCTTCGGCTGCGAACCGGTGATCGCGTCATCGTCATTATCATCGTCGCTGGCGGCGTCCTTCTTCGTTGACTTGTCGTTAGGCGTGGCCGACGGCTTTTCCTCTTTCTTCGATTCCGGGACTTGAAACTCCTTCGGGATCTCACCTAACGGCGCGACAAATTTCAGCTTCACCTCCCATGTCTCATCGAAGAACTCGAGCTGCCCGTTGGTCGTTATTTCACCTTCGACCTTTCCATCTGCGAACGTAAAGTCGTTCGTCTCGATCTTGCCAACCGAGCTGAACCCCTGCCTCTGGTGCGCGCTATGAACTACCTGACACCCATAGATCTGGCCATCTTCATGAAGTGAGATAACCAGGGCGCTGCCAAATTTTCCAAAGGAAGCGTCGAAGTCCGGCTTCTTAACTTTAGAGTGATCCTTCTCGGTGAAGACAAGGATGATGCCCGGTTTGCCCGCGAACGGCTCACCCCAGCCCGCCGAGACATACGCGAGTTTCGCCTCTTTGCCATTGCCCTTGAAAATGCCGGACACAGTCGGTTGCACGTTCGCTGCTGGACCGGGCGTCTTGACGACAGTCGGCGGCGGCGCCTCTCCGGCTTTGAGCAATGCGACATCGAAACGCACATCGAATCCAGTGGGAAACATGCCTTCGGTTTCCATCGGCTGACTGGCTTTTCCACTCGCCCGACCGTTCTCGACCTTCAGCTCGCCTTTCGCTGTCCCGCTGTGGCGGCCGAGCATCGTGCCGCTCGCAGCGGCGCTGAAGTATTTGAATTCACCCGTCTTCTTGAACACCAGCTTCAGAAACGGCCGTCCGAAATCTGTGTCTCCGCTCTGCTTATCGTTTTCTCGCGCTTCCTTGATCTTCTCAGCTGGAACTGCTTTGCCGCTCAGAATGACGGCGATCGCATCCTCGTTATCGATCGTGCTTTCAAACGCGACTGCGTACTTCAGCGGGTAGGTCTTCTTATCCAGTGTCAGCGTCCCTTCTCCCTTCGTTGACCCTTCTTCCGCGCGAAGCGCCATCGCACCTAAGACGCTAGTGATTGCAACCAACCAGATAAAAGTCTTCGTCATAAGAGTGCCACTCATCCCAGCAGACTCGTGACCTACTGCCAAGCCATTCCGCGATTGTTTTCTGACTTCGAGATTGGGCGTTGGACGTTCGGCGGTCGGCGTTTTCTTCTCTGGCAACCGGAGCGGTTGCCCTACAATTTATTTCTGCGCGCAACGCTCCGCAAACGTCTCCAGTCGCTGAACAAGCTCTTCCGGTTTGTCGAGCTGGATAAGATGGCCGGCGTCTTTCACCACAACCCTTTCCGATCCCGAGATGCCGGCGTGAATGGCCTCGCTGTGCGCGCGCACGTCCGACGTGTCCGCTTCACCAACCAGGATCAACGTCGGCGCTTTGATCTCACCGAGTCGTTTGCTTGCCGGCGGCGAAAGTTTTTCTTCGAGACCGGCGTCGTATTCCTTTAACTTCTCCGCGTCCGCGACGAGTTGCTCGTAAATCTTCCGGCGCGCTTTCTCATTCGTGCCTGCGATGAGGAACTTGTCCTGCGACCAGTTCCTGGCCATCGCCCGTGCATCGTCGCGCTCCATCGGCTCATTATTGCGATTCGCTCGCTCGCGGAACTCGGCGCTGTAATCCATCCCGTGCAGGACCGGCCCAATTAGAAACAACCCAGCGACCATTTCCGGATGCTCGATCGCAAGTGCGCCGCCGGACGAGCTGCCAACCATAACCGCGTGTTGCACCTTCAAATGTGTCAGAAGCTTCGCCAGGTCTTCGGTCGGCGAAAACAAACTCGTCGCCGGATCGGACCGGCCATAACCGCGCCGATGGTACCGGATCACATGATACTTCGCCGCGAGCGGTTGCCAGACTTCATCCCACACGACGGAATGAAGCAATCCATCGTGGAGGAGAACAATCGCCGGCCCTGAACCGCACTCTTCGTAGTAGATCTTCGACCTCGAAACATCCGCGAAACCCTTCGCATGTTTGCCAGGGCAAGGACCGGTTGCGTCCGTCGCGAGCGCTCTTTGGCTAAGACAAGCTGCTGCTAGCCCTAGCACCGCGATTGTTAACGGCACCATAAAGCTCATCCATCCGCACGGGTCGATGCCGACTTGATATCGACGACCGGCGTGCCGTCGAACACTTCGATCGGCCCGATCTTCACGCGAGTTCCAACGATCTCACGCACCGTCACTGGATGCAGGCCGAGCGGGTTCGGGCGTGCCGGCGAGCGCGTGTAAAACACGCCGGTGAGTGGACGGCTCTCGTCGCTGCGCGGATGGTTTTTCAGCACGTCGCGCTTCGCCTCATGCAACCACGTGATCACGATCAGTTCGTGACCGACTTCCAACCCTAGGAGCGCCTCCGCAAAGCGCGGCTCGATCTCCAGCCACGCATCGGGCGCACCTTCCGGTCCCTGCCGCGGCGCATCTTCGCGGCCCTTCAGTGTCGATCGAATGAAGCCGATCGGCTCAAGCGTGTATGAGTGCATCCCGGCAACGTGCTTCATGCTTCCTCCGACGCAACTGTAGGCCGACTCCAGCTCGGCAAAGTCGTTAGGTTTGCTTCTTTGCTTCCGTTGTTTGTTCTCGGTCACCTGCTTTTCGCCAACTTAAACATGTCCGGTATTGCGTTGTTCCCTTCGGCCCCAATAGGATCATGCATGCATAAAGCGATCTCATTTCTTCTCCTCGTCTCGCTCGCCTTTGTCGCGTCAGCCGCCACAAATGACGAAACCCAGATCTGGAACTTGGAGAAATCGTATTGGGAATACGTCAAAGCCAACGATCTGGAGAAATACCGCGCACTTTGGCACGAACGATTTCTCGGGTGGCCATCTTCGAGCTCATCGCCCGCGCGCAAAGATCACATCACCGATTGGATCACGAAGAACACGTCCGAGGGAGTGAAGCTCGGGTCGTACGAAATGGAACAAGTCGCTGTGCAGATCACCGGCGATAACGCGGCCGTCCACTACCGGATCAAAATGACGTGGTCAGGGCCAAAACCCACCGACTCCAAAACGGAAACGCTCCGCATTCACCACACCTGGCTCCGTGTCGGCGACACCTGGCAAATTCTCGCTGGCATGTCCGCGCCGGTAAACGACGAAGGCAAGTAGTAGGCGAGCATCAGTGGTGACGCTGCGTCAACAACTGCAGCCATCGCCGCCCATGAGTCGGTTTGAATCTGGATAGTCGGTTAAGGAAATGATTAGCCTGCTCGAATTATTTCAGATTAGCAAAGAGAAGCGCGATATAAGTCAGGACAAAAGCGTAACTGAAATAAAGAAACGTTCTGTGGTACCAGTCACTCTTGGCCACAGCCGCGATGAGTGCCGTCGTTATCCAAATAAAATGAAAGCCCAGGTCGAGGCCTCCGGGAAAACCGGCATCGACCACGAACGTCTTGAGCAAGCTATCCAGCAAAACCAGGATGAGAAATCCGAAGAACCAGGCCTTGTGTTTAAAGTAATTCGCCCGCAGATCGATTACGGCAGGTCCGGCAAAATTCGGCAACGCAAGCGCCGCCAAAAGGTAAAGGAGGATCACTTCCATCAACACGGTGGCGAACTGAAGGAAGGTCCAGTTATGGCGGTTGCGATAACCGAACATGGCCCACCACGCCTGCACATCGACGATTAGCAGAAGCACGCTCCATCCGATCGCCGGCTGGTAAAAGCGCACCCGGTCCCGCTCATTGATGGCCTCGCTGATCCCTTGCAGCAGCTGCGTGATACTCAGCCCGAGAATGATCGAGACAATGACCGAAAGAAAGCCCCACTCGTCCATGCCACGGATATTCGTACGTGATCGGCGAGATCATGGCAAGCCAGTGTGCTTCCGCCGATTTCCGAGCTCCGCACCCGAACCTTTAGCTCGCCGGGACGCTATCCGCCCGCTATTCCCAAGAGCATGAACGACGCTTTCAACTACGTCGCGGTTCTCGTCTCCATCATCATCGGCCTTGCCGCCACCCGACTACTGAGCGCGATGAGCGAAATGCTCCAGGTCGCCAATCGTCCACGGATCTACTGGGTTCACGTGCTGTGGATCCTCACCCTCTTCATGCAGGTGCTGCTTTCCTGGTGGGTCTTGTACCGCTGGCATTACACGGCCAGCTGGACTTTTTTCCTGTTCGTCTGGGTCACGATCCCTTCGATCCTGATGTACCTCGCTTCGGCGGTCCTTTTCCCCGGAGAGCTCGAAACCAGCGGCTCGCCCGACTGGCGGGATTACTACTACAAAAACCGGCGCAGCTTCTTCCTGATCTTGGGCGCCATCCCGCCCATCGATATCGTGGACACGTTACTTAAAGGCAGACAACACTTCTTCGATCAGGGCGCGCTTTACCTCCCGTTCATTGCTGTGTGGGGATTTGGTTGCCTTGCCGCCGCCATTACCCCAAACGCCCGTTACCACGCGATCTGGGCGATCGCATTCCCTGCCATGGTAATCGCCTACACCGCCACCGTGCTCCTTCAGCTCGGCTAATTTCCGTTTCCTACTTCCCCTTCCTACTTGATTCCCTCGACTCCCGTCTCGGTCACCGCTACTCTCGCGGCTTTACCGTCTATGTCGCTCGAACCCGCTCGCTCCATTCATAATTCTTAATTCTTACTTTCCAAGACATGCATCGCGAACATCACCGCTGGTATTCACACCGTCTCAGCCGCGACATGGGCGTCGCCATTTACGGCCATTACGGTTCGCCTATCATCGCTTTCCCCACCAGCATGGGCGATGAGAACGAGCAGGAAGGCCAGGGTATGATCCGCACCCTCGCGCCCTACATGGACCAGGGCCGGATCAGGATTTTCTGCATCAACGGCGTCCAGAGCGATTCGTTCAATAACAAGAACGCGCATCCATTCCATCGCAGCTGGCTACAGGCGCAATACGACGATTATGTAGCCAGTGAGGTCTTCCCCTTCATCGATTCCCAGTGCCAGACGCCCGGTATCGCGATCACCACTTACGGCGCATCGCTCGGCGCCTTTCACGCCGCTAACACCCTCTTCAAGCATCCCGACCGCGTGAAGCGCTGCTATGCCCTCTCCGGCGTCTACGACCTGCGCGATTCCATGGACGGCATGTACGACGACAACTTCTACTTCAATAACCCCGTCGACTACATGGCCAACCAGCATGATCCGTGGTTCCTCCAACAGCTCGCGACTTGCGACATTCACCTCGCGACCGGCTGCGGTCCCTGGGAAAACAGCGGCCCGACTTATCGCATGTCCGAAGTGCTCACCCGCCGCGGCGTAGCTCATCATCTTGACGACTGGGGCCCGAAAGGCGGCCACGAATGGCCCTACTGGCATCACCAAATGTGGGAGTACGTCGGCGCGCATTTCTGACAACTCGGCCGGCAAGGCCTCCCCTTCGCACTTACAGGATCTAACTTGCAATTGAGCCGCACGCGCTAGCATCTGGCATAGTTATTTCCATGGAAAGCAACCGACTTGAAGCATTCAGTGACGGTGTTCTGGCCATCATCATCACTATCATGGTACTGGAGCTTCGCGTGCCGCACGGCTCCGACTTGGCCACGCTGCGGCCGCTCCTGCCCGTTTTCCTGACTTACGTCCTTAGCTTCATCTATCTTGGTATCTACTGGAATAACCACCATCATCTGCTCAAGGCCGCGCCTAGGGTGAGCGCTTCAATTATGTGGGCCAATCTGCATTTGCTCTTCTGGCTTTCTCTTTTCCCGTTCGTCACCGGCTGGATGGGCGAAAACCATTTTACGGCGGTACCCTCCGCGCTTTACGGCGGCGTGCTCCTCATGGCAGCGATTGCTTACTACATCCTGCAAACCCTGATTATTAAAATGCACGGCCGCACGTCCAAGCTGGCCCAGGCCATCGGGGCCGATTTGAAAGGCAAAATTTCTCCGGTCCTCTATGCGCTCGGAATCGCCGTCTCCTTTTATCGTCCCTGGATCGCCGGCTGCATTTATACCCTGGTCGCGCTGATGTGGCTCGTTCCCGATCGGCGTTTGGTGCGCTTGATGAGCGAAAGCGAAAACGGTTGAATCTCCTTAAGCCTTAGAACGCTTGAGCCAATCTTCGAAACGTGTGGTCCCAAGGCGGGGGTTATCTCCGGGGAGGAGGCTTTGATCGTTCACCTCTATGCCGAAGTAACGCGTATGGTCGTCGGTGATCACCTTCCGCGTATCGCCCGTCGCGCTTAGAAACTGCCGGACAAGTTCATCCTGCCGGATCTGATCAGGTCCGGCGACCTCCATCATGCCGTTCACCGGATCCGCAACAGCTGCGTCTGCCACCGCGGCAGCAACATCACCCGCCGCCATGGGCTGCATCAGAATTGGTGATAACCGAATGGTTGAACCGTCAGTCCCCGATTGGGCGATGCCTTTCGTGAACTCGAAGAACTGCGTGGCGTGGACGATCGTAAACGGAATCCCGGAAGCCTTGATCAGATTTTCCTGCGCCATCTTCGCGCGGAAGTAACCGCTCATCTTCGTGGCTTCGCTGAAGCCACGGAGTGTGAGCGGGACGGCGGCATCGATGAAGCGGTTGTCCGGATCGAGATCGACGACGCGAAGACTGATTCCGCTCGCGCGTCCGGCTCCCGCCGTGAGGTTACGCGGCGGCACGACGCCGGATGGATCTACTTCCCACAC
>JBHELY010000058.1:0-17323 GCA_046262815.1 Chthoniobacterales bacterium
ATCGCGAGCTGCTCGGCGGTGTCGACGTTCTCACAACCGCCGTACCAGCGTTTCTTCGGGTAACCTTCGGCGTATTTGTTGGTCAGGACGCTGCCCTGCGCTTCCATCACGGCGCGGCTGGTGAAATTTTCGGACGCGATCAGCTCGATGTTCTCGCGCTGGCGTTTTTCCTCGGCCTGAATCGCGGCGAAAATTTCCGGATCGACCTTGCTCAACCGCCCACCGCTGGAACTGGACGATGTGCCGAAGCCAGATGAGATATCGGGATCTGCCATGGTGAAAGATGAAGTGCCGCCGCCGCGCGAATTCGCGGGAACCGCGAGTTCGCTTTGTTCTACGAACGCGAGCACGGTCGGTAAAGCGTTTTTGATTGTCTCGGCGCAGACGGTGTAAACATCGCGGCTGCAACCGATCGGGTCCGGCACATCGCGCCAAACGGTCATGCCGGGCTCTTCAAATTCGCGGAGGAGAAACGTTTTGTCGGCAGCTTGCGGGAAGAAGGTGTGGATCGTTTCGAGATGCGCGCCGGTCATGGCAAAAACGTGGGTGGCGCGATCGATAAGCGTGGCTGTCAGCGGCTGACTGCGAAGACCGCGAATATCGACGCCTTCCTGTTCGCAGACGTGGATCGCGTGCAGGCTCGGCGGTTGTCCGCGAACGGCGTGGACGCCGGCCGACGCGACTTCGATGTCTTTGCGATTGCCGAGCAAACGCGTGAACAAGCCTTCAGCCATTGGGCTGCGACAAATATTGCCGGTGCAGACAAAGAGAACGCTTTTCACGATGACGGAACCGGCGCCATGCCGGTTTCGCAAATTAAGACCGAACGAAATCAAGTCAACGAATGGCCGCCGTTCGGGGGATTGGAAAGTGCCGCTCCTTGCTTGCACTTTCCGAGCGAAACGAGTGAAATCGCAGCGTGAACGGGACCGAGCCCAAAATCGAAATCATCGCGCCATTCCAGGCGGCGTTCGAATGGATGAAAGCGATGCTGTTTCGGCCCTTTGACATCGGGAAGTGGCTGACGATCGCGTTCGCTGCGTTTATCAGCGGCAGTTGGGGCGGCGGAAATTTCGGCCGGCTCGGTCGCTTCACCAACGGCGACTGGAAATATCGCATGACCCGACACGGGGACGTGGATTGGAACATCACGCCGTGGATCATCGCGGCGGTCATCGGCCTTGTGGTGATCGCGCTGGTTCTTGGAATTATTTGGATGTGGGTCTCGTCGCGTGGGAAATTTATTTTTGCCGATTGCGTGGTGAAGAATCGCGGAGCGATCGCCGAGCCGTGGCGCGAATTCCGGCGCGAGGGCAACAGCTTTTTCCTGTTTTCTCTCGTGATTGCGTGTGGGGCGCTCGTGATCGTCGCAATCGCGGCGCTGTTCATGTGGCTGTGTTTTTTCGGAATGCGGGACAACGATTCCGGTCCGGGAACAATCGTTATCGTCATCGGCTTGATTGTAATCGCGCTGCTCTGGCTTGTTTTCGCGTTGTTCTTCGGAGTGGTTTCGACGTTCATGGTCCCGGTCATGTACCGGCGCCGCTGCTCCGCGCGCGAAGCTTTTGTCGACGTGGCGAAGCTGATCGGTCGCAATCCCGGGCCATTCATTTTGTTTGTGCTCTTCGGAATCGCGCTCGTCCTTGGCGTGGCGGTCGTCGGCACCATGGTGGCGTGCGTCACCTGCTGCATTGGCGGCTTGCCTTACATCAGCACGGTGTTGTTGCTCCCGGCGATTGTCTGGCTGGCGACTTTCAAACTTCTATTCGTCCGGCAATTTGGCGATCAATACGATGTCTGGGCGAATGCGGCGATCCCCGCGCCTTCGACGTTACCGCAGCCGCCGACTGCGCCGGCCTGATTACCAGGTCGGGGCCTTCGTCTTCGTTGCCGGCGCCTTGTCGTCCGGTAAAACTTCGAGCCGCACCCGGGCCGATCCTTCCCGCAGCATATCGAGCTGCGCGGCCGCTTCCTTGCAGAGATCGATCATGGCATGGTGACCAGTGATCCCGCGATCGGTGATCCGGACGACGACGGATTTTCCGTTCCCGAGGTGAGTGACGCGCACCTTAGTTCCGATCGGCAGGCGGTTATGGGCCGCGGTCAATTCGTCTTTGCCGGCGCGGCGTTTCGCGAGCGAATTCGGCGGGACATTGTACCATGCGGCTAAACCCTCGGTCTTCTTTGACGGCGTGAGCGGCGCTTTCGGCGAGCTCAGCATTTGGCCTAACGACTCGTTGGCCAGGCCTAACGACAGGATGGCTATCGCGAGGAAGACGCAGATGCGCCCCCCGGAATCATCGTGCGGTAACAGCATAACGTCCTTCCCGAATCACGTCATGAATTTTACGTGCAAGGGTTTGGGGCGTGAAAGGTTTCTGGAGCAGTTCGTGACGCGGATCGAGCGTCCCGTGATCGCCGATGTCGGTGTCCGAGTAACCGGAAACGTAGAGGACTTTCATCTCGGGGCGAAGCGCGGAGAGCTTGGCGGCCAGTTCGTGGCCATTCATGTGAGGCATGATTACGTCGGTGACGAGGAGATGAATGTCACCGTCGAAATCGGACGCGACGTGGAGCGCTTCGATTCCGTCGCGGGCGCAGATGATGTTGTAACCCTGATGCTCGAGGACTTCGCAGACCAACTCGCGAACGATGTCTTCGTCCTCGACCACGAGCACGGTTTCGAAGTTCTCCGATTTCTCCACCGGCTTGAGCGGCCCGCGCGTGTAATCGATCGGCGCCGATTCGACCGGCAGATAAATGCGGAAGATGCTGCCTTGACCAATCTCGCTTTCGACCGAGATGCCGCCGCCAGTTTGACGGACGATTCCGTAAACCGTGGCCAATCCCAGACCCGTTCCCTTACCCGGACCCTTCGTGGTGAAGAAGGGCTCGAAGATGTGCGACATCGTTTCTTCGTCCATGCCCGCCCCGGTATCGGTGACGGAAAGCATGACGTATTCGCCGGCATGGAGTGAGGCAGAGAGCTGGGCGGCTTCCACGCGATCGAGCGTCACGTTTTCCGTCCGAATGATTAGCTTGCCGCCGCGCGGCATCGCGTCCCGCGCGTTGACGCCGAGATTCAACACGACCTGTTCGAGCTGGCTCGGGTCCGCTTTCACCCGGCCGTTTTCCGCCTCTGGATGCGATTGCAAATCGAAGCGCTCGCCGATCACGCGCCGGAGCAGTCGCTCCATCTCGACAACCAGCGAGTTCAGATCGATCACTTTCGGTTGCAGAATTTGCTTGCGGCTGAAGGCGAGCAATTGCCGGGTAAGCGTCGCCGCCTGTTCGCCGGCTTTGCGAATCAATTCCGCGTTCTGTTTCGCCAGCGAATTACTGGTGCTCCGCGTCGCGATGAGTTCCGCATAACCAATGATCGCGGTGAGCAGATTGTTGAAATCGTGCGCGACCCCGCCGGCGAGCCGGCCCACTGCTTCCATTTTTTGGGAATGGCGCAGCTCTTCCTCGCTCTTGCGGAGTGCTTCTTCGGTCGCGCGGCGCTCCTCCATCTCGCGGACGAGATTGTCGCGCTGTTCGAAAAACTTGTGGGTAGTCCGGGCCAGCTCGCCGAACTCAGAATGGTCCCAGCACACACGCTCGATCGGTTTCAGGTCGTTGCGCTTCAACGTTTCCATGATTTTTCTCAGCGGTTGGCTGACCCAGCGAACGACCGACCAGTAGATCACGAGGAGCAGGACACTGGCGAAAAGGAAGAGCGAAAGAATGAGCCGCTCATTCGACTGGTTGAGCAATCGCACGACTGGCATTTCGTTTTTCACAACCAGATACGCCACCGGTTGCCCGTCCCAGCCCGGCAAAGTTTTCGTGAAAACAGTCAGGCCATCCTCGGCGGTTTCGACCGGCTCCGTCTGGGGAGGCGCAAGACTTAACTGCGCGTTGGAGAAGAGGGACATGTCCTCGAGCGGCGGGCCATTCCAGAGTCGGCCGACGAAGAAATAACCCTGCTGCGGAGTTTGCCGGGCATAGTCTTTCGAGCCGTGCACCGTCGCGCCACGGATCTCCACTATTTCCGCGTTGATCTTTACGAAGAAGTGGGCCGATGGCTCTTTGGCGAAAAGCCGGTCGAAGGCTTCATGCGGGAGAGGAAGCGGCGGGGGAATGGCATAGTGGCGGTCGGTCGGAACAGATTTGTCGCGCTCGGGATCAACCGGATCAGTGCTTTGCGAGTAGATCAACGCGGCGTCACGATTGTAAATCCAAACCGCGTTCGCCTTGTAACCGAGGAGAGTTTCGCCACTGACGTTCTCACCAAGCCATTTCTTGTTAATTGTCTGGATGGCCTGGACCATGTCGTCCCAGGTCGTGTCGTAATCGGCGAGGGTTTCAAGCGGCTCGCCATCTTTGCGAAGGAAATTGTCGAAGCCGCGTTTGGCTTCAGCCAGCCGGCTGGTTCGAATTTCGCGGAACTTTTCCTGGTCGAATGCGCGGAAGGCCCAGAGGCCCGCCACGAAAACCGCGACTACCGCGAGAAGTAGAAGCGTGATCTTGGTTTGGACTTTCATTTGAATGTCACAACATCACCGTGCCTCCTCTCAGGACGGGGCGGGTGCCGCACCAGCCCGTGTCAGACGGCTTTTCCATTTATTTATTCGCGTACACGCGCCTCCCGAATCGCAACTATTTTCAAATCATCGGCGTTGCCGCGGAGAGTCCAGCAGTTCCTGGTTTGGCCCACGGCCTTGTTCTTGGTGGGCCGCCCGGGGCTGTGAAGCTCGAACGCAATCGTAAATTCCACATTGGTCTCGGCCTCGTTGCCCGAGGCGAAAAAGGTTACCGGGCCGGTGAGCGTGTATTTGCGTTCCGGCCAGCGTTTCACGTAATTCCTCGTGTCCCTGGTGACGAATTCCTGCGACACGTTGCCGTGATCGAAATAGCGGACCGGGAACGCGTAATAATTTACCTGCTTCGCAACATCGGGAGTTTCAGCATCGCGCAGATAATCCTGGACGAATTTGTTCACTCGGTCGGGATTGAGGTCCTGGCTGGGCGGCGGCGGCTCCGCCGGAGGCGGCGGACTCGGCGGACTCGGCGTCGCGTCCGGTTTTTCTTCCGCTTCTCGCTGGAGGGCGAGCCGTTGCGATTCCGGTAACGCGCTCGCCGTGTCGCTCTTCAGGACCGGCACATCGGGGAGCGGAGCGACAGCGGCTACTGTCGTTGTCTCCACGTGAAGCGATGTCGCCGTGTCCCGGTCGACCTTGCCCGTTACCGTGAAACCTTGCCGCGCCTGGTATCGTTTCACCGCATCCACCAGGACTGCGCTGCTTTGGCCGTCAATGTTACCAAAATAGAGGTTCCGCTTCCGGAGTTCCTCCTGCACCTGGCGCACCGTTTCGTCGGCGCGGGCGACGCCCGAGAGCGGCAGCGCGACTAACACAATTATGGTGGCGAGACGAGGCATCCCACCTACAAAATCGTATGGAATTTATAGTTCGGTCGCCTGCCAGAACGTCCGGAACGCCCCCGGCCAGCTCCGATCGATCACCTGCTGGCGCGCTTCTCGCCCCATTCGCGCCCGCAAATTCGAATCGCTGCTCATGCGTTCGATCGCGCGGGCGAAATCGTCCGCGTCGTGCGCCTTGGTTACGAATCCGGTGCGCCCATCATCCACCAATTCCTTTGGGCCGCCTAAATCGGAAACAATCACGGGCAACCCGGAGGCCTGCGCTTCGAGGACAACGTTGCCGAACGTGTCGGTCGTGCTCGGAAAAACGAAGATATCCGCCGAGGCGTAGGCCTTTGCCAGTTTTTCGCCGGTGAGATAACCGAGAAAAATCGCGTCGGGTAACGCGGCCGCGAGCGCTTCGCTGTAAGGTCCATCGCCGACGAGATAAAGCTTCATCGGTTGACCGCTTTGGCGGATTTTTTTGTAAGCCGTCGCCAGCACGTCGAGATCTTTCTCGCGCGAGATGCGGCCGACATAAAGCAGCCGGACTTCGCTGCCGTTTGTGCCGGACCCGGACCAGAACGTCAGGTCGCGCCGCGCGGGCGTGAACAGATCGGTGTCGAGACCGCGCGGAAGGATTTTCAATTTCTCCGGCGCGAACCCGCGATCGATCCAGCATTTGCGGTAATGCTCCGAGTTAACGAACACCGTATCGACCTGACCATAGAGCCAGTGCATGTAACTCCAGGCCAGGCTTTCAAGGAAACGGTCCTCAGTCAGAATGCGCACGTATTCGGGAATGTCGGTGTGATAAATGCCGCTCGTTTGCAGGTTCAACATTTTCGCCGCGAGCAGCCCGACTAATCCCATCGGCCCCGGCGTGCTGATGATGATCTCGGTGAATTGTTCGCGCTGAATGTAATCAAGAATCTGCATGATCGGCGGGAAGCTGAGCCGTTGCAGCTCGTACTCCGGCAGCGCGAATTCGCCGATCGGCCGGAAATTTTTGATCGGGATTTCATCCACTTCGAGGCGCCGTCGCGAAGTCATCACGACCAGCTTTTCGCCGGCCGCCACGCCGGCCGCGGTCATTTTGCGGATCGTGTTCGCGACGCCGTTCACGTCATCGAGCGTGTCCGTGAACCAGGCTCGCTTCCGGTTTTGCAACACCGCCGGCACGCCGCCAGTCATCTTGGAAAAAACGTCGCGCAGCCACCGGCGCGACGGCGCCTGGCTATGGAACGCGTAGAGGTACGGAGTGAGGAGCACTATGATCGGCGCGATCCCGCTCAAGGCCTGCATGCTTTCGATCAGGTTCCCTTTGCGGATTTGTTGCACGAATTTTTCGAAAAGACGAAACGCGAGCTGTTCGCAAACCAGGTTCGCCATCAGGAACGTGCGCCGCTCCGGTTCTTTCACGTCCTGCATCTCGCGCGCGAGGCGCGCTTTCACGCGCGGCTGCGAGAAATATTTCGAGAGTCCTTTCCAAAGCGAAACGTTTCGCGGCTTCGCGAGCTCGAAGATTTTTCCCGACATCACACCCTGCGCGATGAACGTCGCCTTTTCTTTCAGGGTGAACTCGGTCGGGTCGCGCCCTTCCATGAAGCGCGAGAACATCGTTTCGAGGAGCGGCGCGGTCGGGCCGAGGTTTTCCGTGAACCGATCGCGAATGAAACACGAGACGGTGTTGTAGAACCCGTGCGACAACGCGAGCGGCGTCCCGCCTTCGCCGCGCGGTTCGCAATCGCCTTCGCGGACATGGACGAGAAACTCCGCCGTCGTTCGCGCTTTCGGCGTTTCCGTGAATGCCCCCGCGACGAACTGGCCGCCGTGATCGTCCGACCCGCCGGTAAAAATTTTCCGCCACGGCTCTTGATGCGTCGGCTGAAGATTGTGGCGGTTTGCCCACTCCTCGATTTTTTCCGGAGTCAGGTCGGCAAGCAGTTCGCGGCCCAATTTGCTCAAGAGCTGATCGCGCAGCCCATTGATCCCCTCGAAGTGCTTGAAAAGCAGAATCAGCCGTTCGAGATGCGACGCTTCCAGTTTGCCATTGATGCTGTAGAGCGGATGCGCCACCGAGTGCGCGATGGTCTCTCGCTGCAGGTAACTTTGGAGATCGAAAATGTTGTCGCGCACGTCAACGATCTGCGCGTGTTGCGCCTGGCTGATCCCCCAGACGAGGAGATGGATCTTGCAAGGGTCCTGCGGAAAATAAGTCGTCACCTCTTCGCTGATGAATGTCCCTTCCAACTCCGCGATCTCGAGATTTCCGTCGATTGTGTCGTGGTCGGTGATGGTGACGAAATCCATCCCGGCTGCGCGGGCCAGGCGATACAACTCGCGCGGATCGCTGTAGCTGTCGGGGAAATCAAAACGGCGAAAGAGCCATTCTTCCGAGCGCGCACTGAAGCGTGAATGAATGTGAAGATCGCAGCGGCTCATAACTGTTCGTTAGGCCCGGCGCCGGACGCGTTTCTCCGCGATCCAATCGCGGTAGGTTGTCGCAGTCCGGTTCGCGAGCAGGCGTTCTGTCAGACGTAAGGCCTGGCGCCAGACCTCCGGATAATCGCGATCCGGCGGATGAAGGCTGACGCGGGCCAGCGGCGCTTCGGCCAGTTGGCGCGCGAGCAAATTATTCCAGGCGAGACTTGCTGTTCGTCGCCAGCCGCTCCGCACACTGTAAGCAAGTGTCCGGGCCGGATAATTTTCGCCCGAACGCAAATCGCGGAGGCCGGTTAATCGCGTCGTGTATTCCAAGTCGGCATCGGCGGCGGCGCGTTCTCCGGGCGTTCCGAGGAGCCAGGCCGGCGCGATAAATCCGCGCGGAGTTAATCCGGCTCCCGTAAATTCCTGACGCGCCTGCGTAATCCGGCGAAACGCTTCGTCGTAATCGAGATCGTAAAATTCGCCCTCATCTTTGGTGTAGAAACGGGTGAACATTTTTTGCGAGACCGATTCAGCGTCGCGCCGTCGGCGTTCGTGAAAATACCCGTGGATCACGATCTCGTGCCCCTTTGTTTCCAAGTCCTGAAGCCAGCGAACGAAGGCGCGATCGTCCGTCGAGCATCCGCGGCGATGATAATTCGGCACCACCAGGAGCGACGAGACCGCGACGCCTCGATGAGCCAGCTCGGAGATGATTTCCGCGACGCGCGTTTGAGTGGACGGCGCGACGTCGTGAATGGAAACGACCAGCGCCGCGCGCTCCGCTTCCGCCGAGAGCGCGAAGAGGGACGGCAACGACGTCGCACTGGCTCCGGTCACGCCGGAATTTTCGGTCTCAACCGGGGCGCAAACAAGCCTAATTGCTAGGCCTTGCTCATCCGCACGATTTCGTCGAACTGGGCCTTCGTCACCGGCTGGACGGAGAGCCGGGACAAACGCAGGAGGGCCATGTCTTTCAGTTTTGCGTTGCGCTTGATTTCCTCGAGCGGGACCGGTTTTGGCAACACTTTTTCCGGCGCCAGATCCACGGCGCTCCAATCGCCTTCTTTCGCGGTCGGGTCGGGATACGCTTCCCGCACAACTTTCGCGATTCCTACGACCGCCTTCTCCGTCACGCTGTGATAGAAAAACGCCGCGTCGCCGTTGCCCATCGCGCGCAGATTATTTCGCGCGGTAAAATTGCGGACGCCGGTCCAGGACGTTTTGCCATCGCGAACGAAATCCGTCCATGAGTAGGACGACGGTTCCTGTTTCACGAGCCAGAATTGTTTCACGTTGCAATTAGTAGAGCAGCGTCCGCGATTCGACAACGTCGCTCGTTTGTTTCACACTCGGTCACATGGCTCGAGGCGCGTTCATCACATTCGAAGGTTCTGAAGGCTGCGGAAAATCGACCCAGGTAAAGCGGCTGGCCGCGCGCCTCGAGCAAGCGGGCTTCCGAACTCTCGTCACCCGCGAACCGGGCGGGACGGCCATCGGCGAAAAAATTCGCGACCTGCTCCAGTTCGCCCCGGAAAGTTTCGAGATGACTCCGGAGACTGAAGTGTTGCTCTTCGCAGCGAGTCGCGCCCAGCTCGTCCGCGAAACAATCCAGCCGGCGCTCGAACAAGGCGCCGTCGTTATTTCGGACCGCTTCTTCGATTCGACCACCGTTTATCAGGGCGTCGCGCGCAAACTTTCGCCCGACATCGTCGAGACGCTGAACAAATTCGCGGTCGGTTCCGCGCGGCCGGACATCACCTTCATTCTCGACATTGAGGTCGAAACGGCTCGCGGCCGGCTTCTGCGGCGGGTTCGTCCGGTCGCGCACAAGGACAGGATGGAAGAGCAACCGGTCGAATTCTACCAGCGCGTTTGCCAGGGCTATCGCGAACTGGCAAAGCGCGAGCCCGATCGCTTCGTCTTGATCGACGGCGCGCAATCGGCCGACTCGATCGAGAGTGAAATCTGGAATGCAGTTTCAAACCGACTGAAACTTTAGCGATGGCTTTCACTCGAACTGGAGCATTGGAATACCTGAGTCGGGCCCACGAACGCGGCCGGCTTGGTCACGCCTATTTGATTTCCGGTCCGCCCGGGAGCGGCAAACGCGGACTCGCCTCCGATCTTTCAAACCTGGTCGCATCCGCGAAATCGGACGACGTTTTTTCTTCGCCACCGCCCGGCGTTTTCCTGGCTGAGCCGGAATCGAAGTCCCGGCGGATCGTGATCGATCAAGTCCGTGCGCTCGAGCATGCGCTCCAAATGCGGAGCGGAAACGGCCATCGCAAAGTCGCGATCATCGCCGATGCCGACCGCCTTCAGCCGCAGGCCGCGAATGCGTTTCTGAAAACACTCGAGGAGCCGCCTAACGACTCGTTGCTTATCCTCCTCAGCGCGATGCCGGAAATTTTGCCGGACACGATCCTGTCGCGCTGCATTTCTGTGCCGCTGGCCGCGGAGGAAGAGCGGACCTTTTCGGAAGAAGAAGAGGAATTGGTGCGTTTGCTCGGCGACGCGGCGAATTCGAAAGGCCAGGGGATCCAACCGGCCTATCAACTGGCGCGCGGATTCCATCGCCTGCTCGC
The DNA here is from genome assembly GCA_046262815.1 of Chthoniobacterales bacterium. GTDB lineage: Bacteria > Verrucomicrobiota > Verrucomicrobiia > Chthoniobacterales > UBA10450 > AV80. Next base: position 10,420 of record JBHELY010000058.1, read on the forward strand.
GCAGGTTCGCGAAAAGATTCAGGAGGAAAATGCGGCGGCGTTGAAGCGCGACGAAGCGCGGTATCGCAACACGACCGACGGCTCCTGGCTCGACGAACGGGAAGATTACTACAAGGCGCTGACCGAAAGTCAGTATGTCCGTCATCGCGCGCGCCTGGTGGAAATTTTGTTTCTCTGGTGGTCCGACGTGCTCCGCGCCAAGACCGGAATTGCGCGGCGCGAACTTCCCAAGGCGAAGAAACAAACCGAGGCACTGGCCTCGCGATTGAAAACGCCGGAGATCCTGCGCCGGATCCGCCGTCTTGAAGAATTACGAGATCATCTCGGGCGCAACATCCAGGAAGCGCTCGCCGTCGAGGTCGCGTTCTTGAGCGTGTTCACGTAGGGACGCCGCGCTGCGGCGTCCGCGGTCGCGCGTTCGGACGGCGCAGCGCGCCATCCCTACCAGAAGATTGTCCTTTCTTACGGGCTGCATAACATTCCTCTCTTATGCGTTTCGAAAACCAGGTCGCGGTTGTTACTGGCGCGGGTCGCGGCATCGGCCACGCCATTGCCGTTCGTCTCGCGAAGGAAGGCGCGCGAGTCGCGTCGGTGAGTCGCACTGAAAGCAACGCGCAAAAAACCGCGGATGAAATTAATTCGCTGCGCGTGGATGCAGCGAGAGCCTACGCGGTCGATGTCGCAGACCAGGCAGCGGTGCAAAAAGCGGCCGCGCAAATCTTCGAAGACTTCGGACGCGTTGACATTTTGGTGAACAACGCCGGGATCACTCGCGACGGATTGAGCATGCGCATGTCGATGGAGGACTGGGACACGGTATTGAATACAAACTTGAAGGGCGCTTTCAATTTCGCCCAGGCCGTGATGCGCCCGATGATCAAGCAACGCAGCGGCCGTATCATCAACATCAGCTCGATCGCCGGATTAACCGGCAATCCCGGCCAGGCGAATTACGCCGCGAGTAAAGCTGGACTGATCGGCCTGACGAAAACTCTCGCGCGTGAACTCGCCGGCCGAGGAATCACCGTGAATGCCGTCGCGCCTGGATTGATAGAGACCGATATGACAACCGTTCTGTCGGATGAAATTCGCCAGGGCATTTTGCAAAAAGTCCCGCTGGGAAAACTCGGTGAGCCCGACGACATCGCCGGTGCCGTCGCCTATCTCGCTTCACCGGAAGCCAAGTACATCACCGGCCAGGTGCTCACGGTCGATGGCGGGATGGTGATGTGAGGGAAAATGACGAAGCACGAATGACGAATGACGAATTTAGTTCGTTGGCGTCTAGTGATTCATTCGGTTGTTCGGCATTCCTTCGCCATTCGGATTTCGTCATTGACCCCATTTGCGCCGCTCGTCATTCGGTTTGATCGTCCATCATGGCGACAGAGAAAGCGACTTTTGGAGCAGGCTGTTTCTGGGGAGTAGAAGCGACGTTTCGTTCGGTGCCGGGCGTGAGCGACGTCGCCGTCGGGTATGCCGGTGGCAAAACAAAAAACCCAACTTACGAAGATGTCTGCAGTCACTCGACCGGCCACGCCGAAGTTGTGCAGGTGGAATTCGATCCGGCTGTCGTGAATTACAATCAACTGTTGGATATCTTCTGGGCGAACCACAATCCCACGACGTTGAATCGACAGGGGCCTGATGTCGGCGATCAATATCGGTCCCTCATTTTTTATCATTCACCTGAGCAACAAGCCGCGGCCGAGACTTCGAAGGCGCAACTCGACAAAAGCGGCCGATTCAAGAATCGGATCGTGACTTTCATCCAGCCCGCGCCGCCGTTTTATCGCGCCGAAGAATATCATCAGCGTTATCTGGAGAAGCGCGGCCTGTCGCACTGCGCGATCTAGCGCCCGGCATGAAGCGCGACGTCCTCCGCTCGCAGAACTTCGTCCACGACGCCGCGGAATTTATCCTGCGTCACGCTCGCGCCGCCCTCGCGGAGCGCGGCCAATTTCGGATCGCGCTTTCCGGCGGAAACACGCCGCGCCCGGTTTACACCGAGTTCGCTCGCATCGCGCGTGATCTGCCGTGGGACCGCGTCCTGTTTACCTTCGGCGATGAACGCTGCGTCCCGCCCGGCGATCCGCAAAGCAATTTCCGGATGGCGCGCGAATCTCTTTTTGTTCTCGGTCCGGTGCCGGAAAAATCGATCGCGCGAATGCGGGGCGAAATCGATCCGCAGATTGCGGCGCAGGAATATCAGGACGGACTGGACGTTCTCGCGACGCAGCGCGGTGAAATGATTTACCGTCACGATCTCATTCTGCTCGGCGTCGGCGACGATGGTCATACGGCGTCGCTCTTTCCGGACACCGCGGCGCTTGAAGAAATGACACGCAAGGTGGTCGCGAATTTCGTCCCGAAATTCGATTCGTGGCGGATCACGTTTACCTATCCGCTCATCAATCAGGCGCGGCACGTCTGTTTCCTCGCGAACGCGAACAAGAACCCAGCGCTCCTGGAAAAAATTCTGGACGGCGATCAACAATATCCATCCGCACGGGTTGCACCGGTGAACGGCGATCTCACCTGGATCCTCGGCGAAGCTTAAATTCCGGTACGCATTTCGCTTCCGTTTTTTTAATGCGCAAAATAATCGTGACCGGCTCGGCGGGTCTGATCGGCTCGGAGAGCGTGCGACATTTTGCCGCTGAGGGTTACCGCCTCATCGGGATCGACAACGACATGCGGAGCGAGTTTTTCGGCGCCGAAGCGTCGACCAAGAAAACGCGCGACGAATTATTGGGAAGGGTCCGCGATTATGAGCATCACGATCTCGATATTCGCGATGCTGGAAAAATCCTCGCACTGTTCAAGGAACAGGGGAGCGAAATCGCGGCCGTCATTCACACCGCCGCGCAACCTTCGCACGACTGGGCGGCGCGCGATCCACAGACCGATTTCACCGTGAACGCCAACGGAACATTGAATCTCCTCGAAGCGGCGCGGCAATGCTGTCCGGAAGCGCCGTTCGTATTCACTTCCACAAACAAGGTCTACGGCGACACGCCAAATCGGCTTCCGTTGCGCGAGCTGCCGTTGCGCTGGGAAATCGATCCAGGCCACGAATACGAGCCGGGCATTTCCGAAACGATGAGCATCGATTACACGAAGCACTCACTTTTCGGCGCGTCGAAGGCGGCGGCGGACATTCTTGTCCAGGAATACGGCCGTTACTTCAACATGCCGACAGTTTGTTTCCGCGGCGGCTGTCTCACCGGCCCGGCACACGCCGGCGCGGAGCTGCACGGGTTTCTTTCCTATCTGATGATCTGCACGGTCACCGGCCGGCCCTATCGCGTCTTTGGTTACAATGGCAAACAAGTGCGCGACAACATTCACAGCGCCGATCTGGTGGACGCGTTCGCCGCGTTCATCCGCGCGCCACGCGTGGCCGAGGTTTACAACATCGGCGGCAGCCGCCACAGCAATTGCTCGATGCTCGAGGCAATCAACCTTTGCGAAGAAATCAGCGGCCGGCGTTTAACCTGGAAATACGAAGAGGCGAATCGCATCGGCGACCACATCTGGTGGATCAGCGGCGTCCGGAAGTTCCAGGCCCATTATCCGGACTGGAAATTCCGTTACGGCTTGCGCGAGATCGTGGAGGAAATCCACCGCGCGCTACAGCAGTTGAATTTGCGATCGCGCGTCTAGTATTCTTCGCCTTCGTCCTCTTTCGCAGTCGGCGCCACGCGGTCGTGGATTCCGTAGACGTGAAACATGCAGGCGAACCAATAGATCGGAATCAGGAATAGACCGAAGCCGGCCGTCGCAGTCGCCGCGAGCGCGCCGGCGAGGAGCGCTCCGAGCGCGCCGAAAAAGAAAAGCAGCCCAATTAGTTTGTATCCCTTGTAAACGTGACCGAGTCCCGGAATCACGCTCAGCATCACGGCGACGGCATCGCTCGCCTTGCCCTCGGCGGTCTCCGTATCTGTGCGGACCCAATCGCAGCGATCGCAGGCGTCAGCATCTTTCGGCAGGATGTGACCGCAGAGCGGACACTCCATCGTGTCGGCAGAAACCGGCGGTTCTAAAGTCGGCGCATCAGTGTATTCCACAGTTTTTCCTCGTTGATTAGCAGCGACACCTAACCGTCCGACGCGGAAACAATTCGTCAAGCCCTTCGGATTCCGCCGTCTTTCTGCGCGTGCAATCTTCAACTGGCTTCTCCACAATGCCGCGCGTGCCGACCCTTTCGCAAATCGTTTCCTACGCGGACGAGCAATTGCGCATTCGTGAAATCGAAGACTGGCCGAATGCGCTCAACGGTCTCCAGGTGGAAAACTCCGGCGCGGTCACGAAGATCGGCGCAGCGGTTGACGCTTCGACGCGCACGATCGAAAGCGCAATCGAGCGCAGCATAAACCTGCTCATCGTTCATCACGGCCTCTTTTGGCCGGGCCTGCAACCGATTAGCGGCGGGCGTCGCCGAATGCTCGAACAGATTTTCAGAAATGATCTCGCTCTCTACAGCGCGCACCTTCCGCTTGATCTCCATTCGGTTCTTGGGAACAATGCGCAGCTGGCCCACTCGTTAGGCCTCGAAGACACGGAACCCTTTTTCGAGGTGAAAGGCCAGCCTATCGGACTCAAGATCGCGGCACGGATTTCCCGGGATGATCTTGCGCGCAAACTCGAGCAGTCGTTAGGCGGCGCGGTCCGAATCTTCGCCACGGGTCCGGCGGAGACAGAATCAATTGGTCTGATAACGGGCGGCGCGGGCGCCGAGATTTATGCCGTGGCGCGGGAAGGCATCGACACGTTCATCACTGGCGAAGCGCCGCACTGGGCAGCCGTCGCAGCGGAAGAACTCGGGATCAATCTTTTGCTCGGCGGCCATTACGCGACGGAAACGTTCGGCGTGAAAGCGCTCGCTGCCCATTTGTCGGAACGATTCAACCTGCCTTGGGAGTTCATCGATTCTCCCACCGGATTGTGAGGTCCTGATGGAAGCGTTCTGGGGTTGCATCGCGGCGTTGGTAATTCTCGCGCCGCTCGTTCTGCTGATCATCAGCCTGGTCGAAATCCACAAACTCAAGGCCGCGGTTCGGAATCTCGTCCAGCGTGTCGCGAATCTCGAATCTGGAGCTGCTCCCGACATCCCGGCTGAAAGGGAACCGGCTCTTTCGCGAGCGCCTTTGCCGCGAACATCCAGCGCGCCTTCTTCGCCGACAATCTCGAGGGAAACTCCAGTATCGACGCCGATAGCCGAACCAGTTCCACCGCCGATCCCGCCTCGGCCTCAGCCAAGACCGGTCGCGCCGGAGCCACCACCGCCTCCGCGGATTGTGCCGACGCCGCCAGTCCCATCCAAGCCATTCGATTGGGAAGCGTTCTTCGGCGTAAAACTTTTCGCGTGGATCGGCGGCTTCGTCCTCTTCCTCGGGATCGTGTTCCTGGTGAAGTATTCCTTCGACAACAATCTCATCACGCCCGCGATGCGGGTCGTCATCGGCACAGTCATTGGACTCGTCCTCATCGCGACCGGTTGCTTCACGGCCGCGCGCAACTATCGCGTTTCCGGCCAAAGTCTTTGCGCGACCGGCGTGCTCGTTCTCTACGGCAACATTTTCGCCGCGCACGTTTTCTATCAACTGATCGCACTCGGACCGGCCTTCGCGTCGATGGCCATCGTCACCGCCGCCGCCTTCTTCCTTGCCGTCCGCATGAACGCGCAAGTCATCGTGATCTTGGGCCTGCTCGGCGGATTTCTCACGCCGGTTCTGCTCTCGACGGGCGTCGATAATCCGACGGCGCTCTTCGGTTATATCGCCGTGCTGAACATCGGCGTCGCCGCGGTCGCGTTGCGGAAACGCTGGGATTACCTCGTCATCCTTGCCGCGGCCGGCACCATCATCATGGAATTTGCCTGGGCGGATAAATTTTTCGTCGTCTCGAAGGCGAACATCGCATTCGCCGTTTTCATCGGCTTTGAAATTCAGTTCCTCGCGATCTTCGCATGGGCACGGCGCCTTCATCCTCCCGCGAATTGGACCGCGCGCTCTGCCATCGGGACCTGTCTGGCCGCTCTCGTTTGGGGATTCTGTTTCTTGAGTTATCCGGAGTTCGGGTCGCGCCCGGGATTTCTTTTCACCTACATTTTTCTGGCCGAGGCCGGCCTGCTCGCTCTCGCGCTCCTTTACTCAAAACCCGCTCTCCTCGTTCCGATCGCCGGCGGAATCGTTTTTGTTTTTCTCTCGATCTGGACCGCGACCTCCCTGACCGTCGCCACGCTCTGGTGGGCCCTTGGCGGTTACGTCGTCTTCTCGATTCTCCATGCCGGGTTCGCCGTCTGGCCAAGACCAGCGGAAGCAATTCGCGGGAAATCGCCCGCGCTAAATTTTCTGCCGCTTCTGCCGCTCATCCTGATTTGGATCTGCGTTTCGAAAAACGAAACCTCAACCGCGGTCTGGTTCTGCCTGTTGGTTCTCGATTTCGTCGTCATCGGCGTCGCTCTTGTTCGCCGCTCGGCGCTCGCCATTGCCGGCGCTGTCGTTCTCACGTTTTTCTCCGCGCTTCTCTGGATCGTGATCGGACCGGCCGATATCGACCTCGGCAGTTTCCTCATTGTCGCCGCGGGATCAGGGACTTTGTTTTTCTCGGTCTCGCTTTTCACTGCCCAACGTTTCTTCCCCGATTCGCCGCATGTGCGTCGCAATATTCCCGCGCTGGCCGCGTCGCTCCCGTTTTTCCTGATCATCATGGCGATGACGAAATTGCCCGCGGCCAACCCGACTCCGTACTTCATCACCACGTTTGTTCTCTGCGTTTTGTTGCTCGGCCTCGCCGTTGTCGCCCGCACAAGTTGGATCGCGCTCATCGCGCTCGTTTTCGGCTGGCTCGTCGAATGCGAATGGCAGGGCTCCCCGACTTTCCACACTGAATACGTCAC
>JBHELY010000059.1:0-17258 GCA_046262815.1 Chthoniobacterales bacterium
CCTCGAGCGCACTCCGACCATCTACCGCGTGTTCCTGTTGCCGGACGGGCTCCAGTTCGACCTCTCGATGACGCCGGCGGCTCAGTTCCGTCCCGCTGGGCCGCGATTCCGGCGGCAAGGAAGTTTATCTGCGCGATCTCTGGCCGACCCTGCCCGAAATTCGCGACACGATGCAGTCCGCACTGACGCCGGAAGTTTTTCGCCGGCTGTATCGGGACTTCGCCGGGCAGAATCCGAAATGGAACGACATCCCTTCGAGCACTGGCGAAATTTACGAGTGGGACGAGAAGAGCGATTACATTCATCAGCCGCCGTTCTTCGAGAACTTTTCGATGGAGGTTGGAAAAATCGAAGAGATTCGGGACGCGCGGCCGCTGGGGATTTTCGGCGATTCGGTGACAACCGATCACATTTCACCGGCGGGCGCGATCAAGCCGACTTCACCCGCGGGTCAATACCTGAAGAGTCGCGGGATCGAGCCGGCGGATTTCAACAGCTACGGTTCGCGTCGCGGCAACGATCTGGTGATGACGCGCGGCACGTTTGCCAACGTGCGGATCAAGAACCTAATGGCCCCGGGAACCGAAGGCGGCGTGACGATTCATCAACCAGATGGAGAACAGATGTCGATCTACGACGCCGCGGTGAAGTATCAGACGGACGGTGTTCCGCTGGTCATTCTGGCCGGACACGAATACGGCACGGGTTCGAGCCGCGACTGGGCGGCGAAAGGAACGCGGTTGCTCGGCGTGAAAGCGGTGGTGGCGGCAAGCTTCGAGCGCATTCATCGCTCGAATCTCGTCGGCATGGGTGTGTTGCCGTTGCAATTCGCTGAAGGAACGAATGCCCAAACGCTCGGGCTCGATGGCTCGGAAACTTATTCCGTGACCGGGCTGTCCGACGCGATCCAGCCCGGACAAACCGTGACGCTGGAGATCACGCGCAAAGACGGCAAACGAGAATCAGTTTCGGTCAAACTGCGGATCGATACGCCAATCGAGATCGATTACTATCGGCACGGCGGAATTCTGCCCTTTGTTCTGCGCGAGTTGATGACGCGAAACTGAAGCATCGCAAAACGGCTGCTCGAGTCGGATGAAAAAACTACGCGTCGCGGTTTTGTACGGTGGCCGCTCCGGCGAGCACGAGGTTTCGCTTCAATCCGCGGCGTCAGTCATCAACAATCTGGATCGCGAACGGTTTGAGATCGTGCCGGTCGCGATCGACAAGCAGGGCCGCTGGCGCTTGAACGATCTCTCGCTCCTCGAAGGAAAGAAATCGCTGCCCGTTTTCAAGGACGCGCCAAAGGTCATCCTGCCGCCTAATCTTGCCGACGCCGAGACCGGGAGCGCGTTAATGCCGTGGAGTGGCGGAGAAGCGAAAGCGATCGATGTGGTTTTCCCCGTAATCCACGGGCCGCTTTGCGAAGACGGAACCATCCAGGGATTGCTCGAATTAGCGGACATTCCGTACGTCGGCTGCGGAGTGCTCGCGTCGGCCGTCGCGATGGACAAGGAAATGGCAAAGCGCGTCGTGCGCGACGCCGGACTTCCGATCGTGCCCTATCTGTCGTTCAAACACGAACGCTGGAAGAAGCAAAAACAAGAATGGTCGGAGAGGATTCAGCGCGAGCTTGGCTATCCCGTTTTCGTCAAGCCGGCGAACCTCGGTTCCAGTGTCGGTGTGCGGAAGTGTGTGGATTCGCACGCCGTAGAAATTGCGGCCGAAGCGGCGTTCAAATATGACGTCAAAATTTTGCTCGAAACGGCGATCGACGCGCGCGAGATCGAGTTAGCCGTGCTGGAGAACTCCGACCCGGACGCGGAACCGCTCGTGAGCGTGCCGGGCGAAATCAGTCCGACCCACGAGTTCTATTCTTATGAGGCGAAATACCTGGACGAAAAAGGCGCGGAGCTCATCATCCCGGCGAAGCTCGACGCGGAGCAGACCAAACAAGTGCAGGAAATCGCAAGAAGCGCTTTCTCCGCGATCGAGTGCGAAGGAATGGCGCGGGTGGATCTGTTGCTGGATCGGACGACGGGGCAGTTTTACTTCAATGAGCTGAATACGATCCCAGGCTTCACTTCAATCAGCATGTATCCGAAAATGTGGGAAGCCTCGGGAATCAATTACCAGGAGCTTCTGTCACGCCTCGTCGATCTGGCGATCGCGCGCCACGAACGAAAGAAAATCCTGGTGAGAGAGTTTCACGGTTAGAACAATTCGCGATTACGTTGATGCACCTGAATCGGTGAACCGTCGGCCATGAAACCGGAGACAGCCGGCGCGGCCAGCGTCTCAACGAATTGCGGGCCGTAGAGAGTCGCGACATCCGCGTCGAATTTTGTTGTCTCAGCGGTCCACAAACGCCAGCGCGGATGTTCGACGCGATATTCGCTGCATCCGTCGCGGCGGGCAGTGTAACCCCAGTAATGTTCGGTGATGAATTCCTCGTGCGAACCGTGGCCGGCGCTCTGCGCTTCGCCGCTCGCAGTCATCGCGAGCGTTTCCCAGCGCCGGCCATGTCGCCATTGATACTCGGCGAAGACTCGATCGTCCTTGTGCTCAAGCGCGTGGCGCATTGGTAACGCCAGATACGGTTCGCCGTAAAACGTGCGCGCGACGAGGGCGATGGCGCGCCGTGGCACCAACTCCCGAACGAAAACGACACCGCGTCGCCATTCGCTTGCGCTTTTCCGCCGGACATAAAAGCGGAGATTCACTTCCTCGAAATCGCGATGCAGCGGAATCGGCAGTCCGATGACGCGTGTATCGAGGAAGAGAAAGCCAACGACGCTGACGAACGTCTGTCCCTCGTGAAAATCGAGTTCGGTTTCGGCGGGAATGAGCGGCTGAAGAATTTTCGGATCGACGGCGAAGTTGAGCATGGCGAGGTAACGCCAGTTCGCCGTGAGAAATGGTTTCAGCATCAAGGAACGGCGACGTGAAATCGCCGCTGCCTGATCACTGAAACCTACCTGAGGAGTTTTTCCAGCGCGGGATCGGGCTCGGCGCCGAGCGACGTCGCTTTCACGTAATGCAGCTTCGCCTGCTCTTTCGCCGGCGGTTGACCAGTCGCATAAACGACCGCCAGATTGAAATGCGCGTCGGCGTAATCGGGATTCACCGCGATCGCGTCGAGCATTTCTTTCTCCGCCGCTTCCTGCCAGCCTTTCTGGCTCGCGGTGATGCCGAGATAATTGTGCGCCGTCGCGCTCTTCGGATTGATCCCAAGCGCCGTCGTCAGCTCAGTGATCGCGTCGTCGAATTTACTCTGCCGATAATAAACAATCCCGAGCGTGGTGTGCGCGAACTCATCTTTGGGCGAGAGCGCCACGGCTTTCTTCAAGGTCAGTTCAGCCGCTTTCCATTTGCCGGTGCGGAAATAAACCACTCCCAGATTGCAGAGCGAATAAAGATTGTTCGGCGCTTTCGTCAGGATTTCCTGGTACTGCCGTTCCGCGGCGCGATACTTTCCCTTCTCGAAATTGTCCTTCGCGTCGCGAGCCATCGGCGCCAGTTCATCCGGAACAGCCGGCGCAGTGGTCTGGACCGTCGGGCCGGTCGGCGGCTTGTTCGGTCCGTTCTTTGCCATCGCGAAAGTCCCGGATGACGAAGCGGGATTTACATCCGAGACCGCGACGACGGGCTGCCGTAACAACGCGAGTTCCGCGTCCGTCAGTTTCGTCACCGGTTGCGCCAGCAATTCGATCTGCTGATTCAACGTGTCGGACTTGATCTGAAGTTTGTCGAACTCGGCCAGCATCAATTTCTTGGCCTGTTCCCGGCGCGCTTCTTCCTGCCGTTCGCGCAACACAATCTTGCGCAACATGTCGTTCTCCTTCACCAGCCGCGCCGTTTCTTCCGGGTTGCCGCCGGTTAGCTTCGCGGTCGCAAGCTCGTTGCTCGCTTCCTGCAATTGCGAGCGCAGATCCGCGACCGTGACTTCAAATTCCTTGTTCTGCTGCTGGCTCGCGGCGAGTTGCTCCCGCAACTGCTCGACCTGCCGTTTCACGTCGGCGACTTCCTGTTCCTTCTTCGGCTTGTCCGCGTTGATTTCGTGAATGCTCTTTTCCGCGATGGCGAGCTTCGTCTTCAAATCCGTATTTTCGGTGACAAGAACCTGGACGCGTTCCTTCGCCTGGTTCGACGTCTTCAATTCCGCCAGCAATTGATTGCGCTCCTTGGTCACGGCCGTGACCTTCGCGCTCTCCGCGTCCTTCTCCTTCTCCGCCGCGACGCGTCCTTTTTCCGCAGCCGCGAGCGCTTTCTTCAACTGCGCGATCTCGCCGCGCAATGCTTCCTGCTTCTTCGAATCCTGCTTGTCGCTGCCGGCGATTTTCTTCAGCGAATCCTCAGCCTGCGCGAGCTGACTGCGCGCTTCCTGTTCGGCGCCCTTGGTCTTTTCGATTTCCTTCTGCGCCTGGTCGAGCTTCGTGTTCGTCTCCTGCAGCTTCCCGTTCAACGATTCCTTTTCTTTCGCGACCGTGTCGTATTGGCTGCGCGATTTCGCCAGCTCCGCCTGCAATTGGTCGACCTTGTCCTGCAATTTCTTTGTCGCCTCTTTAATCACGGCGTCGCTCGCCACCGAAGCGCTCGGCTGAGTAACCGGGGCGGGTGCAGGTGCAGATGACGGCGGGGCCTGGTTCTGCACGACAGGCGTTTTCGTAACCGGCACCGTCGAATCCGGCGGGCCGGATTTCGTCGGCAACATCGGCGGGTTCGATGCCGTGGGCGGCGGCAGATTGGAAGCAGCGGCGAGGTCCTTTTGGTTTCCGAGTTTTCCCTGCACCCGGACGATGTTCTCGCTGATCTTCCGGCTCCGATAATCGACGATTGCAGCCTGCCAATCGGCATGCGTTTTTTTCAATTCCTCCAGCAGACTGCCAGCAAACCGGAACTTCGAGAGCGCGGCCTGGAGCTGGTTATCGTGCTCGAGTTTTTCGCCCTGTTGCGAAGTCATGTAGGCCTTGAGAAAGACCTCGCTCGGATCGTCGGCTTGCGCGGCGAGCCGGGCGGGCGCGAGCGCAAAAGAAAAACCGGCGAGCAAAATCAGCCCGATTTTTTTCATGCTTTGGAGAAGCCCGAGATTACTCATGTGTGTGGTTGAGTTGCAACGCCCGAGAACGCTGCGCTCTCTTATAGAGCGGACAGCGTGCCAAGCACGAGCCGGTTTCCCGTTTGCAAAGGCGGCTCGAAAAACTAGAATGCTCATCCTCTGTTGGTGACCGTAGCTCAATGGTAGAGCTCCAGATTGTGGTTCTGGCTGTTGCGGGTTCGAGTCCCGTCGGTCACCCGGGCAACAGGTGGCATAGCCGTTGCTTAAAGCGTTCCGATGCTCAATCCAGCTGTCCTCGAATGCCTAACGGCAAGACCCGATTGCGCTGAGTTTTGGCTCCGTCTTTTGAATAACGAGGCGCTCCAGGATTGCGACGATCTCGAGAAGCTCGTCATCGGCTGCGAGATCATCGCGGCGCTCGACGCGGTCGATTTATTGGCCGCCTAAAAGTAACAAGCACGTTACCTTTGCCGAATCGCGGAAAGCACGCGGTTCCTTAAATTTTTGTCAGGCCGATTGTCGTGGTGACATTGACGCCGTAAATGCCCCTTAGTTTTGCTGAACAACCATGCGCATTCTCGTCGTAGAAGATGAAGTCCGGCTTGGCCGCCATGTGGCGTCGGCCCTGACTGAGGCCGGCCACGATCCGGTCGTGATTCACGATGGCGAGACGGCCCTCGGCGAAGCGGAACGCGCACCGTTCGATCTCGTCGTCCTCGACGTGGGCCTGCCTGGAATGGATGGCTTCAAGGTTTTGAAAAAAATGCGCGCAAGAAACATGTCGCACCGGGTCCTGATGCTCACCGCCCGCGGCGAATTGAACGATCGCGTGACGGGCCTGCAACTCGGCGCGGACGATTATCTCTCCAAGCCGTTCGCGATGCAGGAACTGGTCGCCCGGGTCCGCGCGCTCGGCCGCCGTTACGCGGAGGAACCGGAAATGGTTTTGCGGGTGGGCGATCTCACGTTGAATCTCGCGAACCACGACGTCCATCGCGGGGACCGGCACCTCGAGTTGTCCACGCGCGAGCTGACCTTGCTGAAAGTCCTGATGCGCGAACCAGGTCGCGTCTTCACTCGCACTGAGCTTTGCGAGCGGGTCTGGGAACGCGAACACGAATACGACATGAAGCTTGTGGAAGTTTTCATTGGGCGGCTCAGGAAAAAAATTGGTGACCCGCCGCTCATCCACACTGTCCGGCACGTCGGCTATACGATTCGCGAAGCGGAATCGGAATGAAACACTGGCCGCTGCGCTGGAAGCTCGCGCTTTACGCGGCGACGCTCGCAGTCGTGGCGACGATCGCCGGAGCTTGCACGACCTGGACAATCATTCTCTCCACTGACGCCGAGATGAGGCGAGTCAGCCACATCGAGCGAGACATCTTCCTGGGAATGCTCGGCGCAATCCCAACCGTGCTCGTCGTGATCGCGGTCGGCGGCCGCTGGGTGGCAAAAAAGGCGCTCGCTCCGGTGGAAGCCATCACCCAGGCAGCGTCGCGGGTTTCGGTTCACAATCTCGATCAGCGGTTGCCCGTTCCTCCAACTGCGGATGAGATCGCTGAATTGATCCAAGTCCTCAATGCTACCCTCGACCGGCTGCAACGCAGCTTCGAGCAGTCAGTCCGTTTTTCCGCGGAAGCTTCGCATCATCTGAAAACTCCGATCTCCGTTTTGCGCGCCGGGATTGAAGAAATCCTGACCGACCCGGACACGCCGGCGAAACAGCAGACCCGCGCCGATGCGTTGCTCCACCAAGTTCATCAGCTCACTTCCATTGCCGAAAATCTTCTCCTCCTCGCGCGCGCGGACGCCGGTCGGCTCGAGCTTCGTCAGGAGGCGTTCGATTTGATCGAGGTGCTCCGCGGAATGGGCGAAGACGCCAGTGTGATGGCCGACGGCGAGGGCTTGGAAGTCGAAGCGAAGCTCCCACCCACCCTGTCGGTGACCGGCGATCGCCGGATGATTTCGCTGATTGTGCAAAATCTGCTCGAGAACGCGATCAAGTACAACCAACCCAACGGCTGCGTTTGCATTTCCGCGCGGGCCCTCGATGGCGACGCCGAAGTGATCGTGCGGAACAACGGTGAGCCAATCCCGTCTGAGCGGGCGCCGCACATTTTCGAGCGTTTTTATCGCGGACGTTCCGATGCGCGAATCCCCGGGCAAGGTCTCGGCCTCGCCCTGGCCTGCGAGTTAGCGAAAGCGCATGGCGGAAAACTGGACCTCGTCCGTTCCAATCATGAATGGACCGAGTTCCGTTTATTGCTCCCGATTCAACCTCGAAAAACGTAAGCGCACCTAATTCGCTGCCGGCGGTTGTTGGAAACGACGCTCTTATCGCTTGATTGTCTGCGTCTGAACGGACGGAAGAGCATTTCGATCTATCTTGTGGATAGTATGATCGGAGAAAGCTCAAGCCCGGTAGTTTACCAAAGCCGGCAGGATTGATTCGCGGAATCTCAGGGTTTCGAAACATGAACATTCTGGGCGTGTCTGCATTCTATCATGACAGCGCAGCCTGTCTGGTGAGGGACGGAGAGATTATCGCCGCGGCCCAGGAAGAACGATTCACGCGACGCAAACATGATTCAGGATTTCCGCAACACGCGATTGCATATTGTCTCGGCGAAGGTCGGGTAACGGCGGGTGCTGCGTTAGACCTGGTGGCGTTCTACGAGAAGCCCTTTCTGAAATGCGATCGGCTCCTTTCAAGCTACCTGGCCTTTGCGCCGCTTGGCTTGAGGTCATTCCTGAAATCCATGCCGGTCCTGATGAAGCAGAAAATCTGGATCAAGGACATCATTCGCAAAGAGCTTCAGTTCAAGGGGCCCATCATATTTCCAGAGCATCACGAGTCTCACGCTGCTTCGGCCTTCTTCCCCTCACCTTTTAACGAAGCTGCTATCCTGACGATCGATGGCGTAGGCGAATGGACGACAACCAGTATCGGCCGGGGCGAAGGAAATCGAATCGAGTTACTGGCCGATTTGCGTTTTCCGCACTCGCTTGGGTTACTCTATTCCGCTTTCACTTACTACCTGGGGTTCCGAGTAAACTCAGGCGAATATAAGGTCATGGGGCTAGCGCCTTATGGCAATCCCATATTTCGCGACACAATTCTTTCCGAGCTTCTCGATCTCCGCGACGACGGTTCGTTTCGGTTGAACTTGAAGTACTTCAATTTCGCGGTGGGTCTCACTATGACAAGTCCCGCCTTCGAGCGACTGTTTGGTGGGCCCCCGCGAAAACCCGAGGCCGAGCTGACCCAACGGCACATGGATCTTTCGCGCTCAATCCAAGCGGTAACTGAGGAAGTAATGTTACGTCTCGCCCGTCAGGCGCGCGACGTCACTGGTAGCCGCCATTTGTGTCTCGCGGGAGGTGTCGCCCTGAATTGCGTCGGGAATGGCCGGATTCTTGGTGAGGGCCTCTTCGAAAAAATTTGGATCCAACCGGCCGCCGGAGATGCCGGCGGCGCGCTCGGCGCGGCCCTTCTCGGTTGGTATCATTATCATGGTCGGGCGCGTCGAGTTTCAGGCGGGGTTGACGGACAGCACGGTTCGTTTCTTGGGCCGAAATATGACGCGCGCGAATTTCTCGAGCGGGCAGGGATTCCGTACACCGAATTGGTTGACAAAGAGTTGATGTCACGCGTCACGGAATTGCTCGAGGAGGGAAAGGTGGTCGGTTGGTTCCAAGGACGAATGGAATTTGGACCGCGTGCCCTAGGAAACCGCTCGATCCTCGGCGACGCGCGTCTCCGCGCAATGCAGGAGATTTTAAATCTGAAGATCAAATTTAGAGAAAGTTTTCGCCCATTCGCACCTTCAATCCTACGGGAGCGCGTCGCGGATTATTTCGAATTGGACGAACCTAGTCCATACATGCTGCTCGTCGCACCGGTGCAATCAATAATGCGACGCAACCAGCAATCCGAATCAAACTCAGGCAGTCTTGCCGAGCGTTTGAAAACTGTTCGCTCGACCATTCCCGCCGTGACACATGTGGACTATTCGGCGCGCATCCAGACCGTCGCGGCTGAGCACAACCCGCGCTTTCATTGGTTGCTGAGAGAGTTCGAAAGAAAGACTGGTTGCCCAGTCCTTGTGAATACCTCTTTCAACGTGCGAGGGGAGCCGCCCGTCTGTACTCCCGAAGATGCCTTTAGTTGTTTCATGCGGACGGAGATGGATTTTTTGGTCTTGGGAAATTTCCTTCTTGTCAAAGAGGAACAAGAACCGAGCAACTTCGTCCGGCCAGTATCTGATGATGTCCTGGATTAACAGCGAATATCAGAAGCAGGACCGATCGCCCCCCGCTCTTCGGCGTTTTGGATTCACTCTTGGGTTCGTGGCCATCCTTTTAGGCGCGGTCTTCATCTGGCGTCATCGTGCCGCGGGCTGGCCCTTCATTTCAATCGGAGGGATCTTTCTCCTTACCGTCGCTTTCGCTCCATCGACTCTAAAGTGGGTTCACAAACCATGGACTACTCTGTCCCTGATCTTAGGATGGATCGTCTCGCGCATCCTTTTAACGGTTATTTTCTTTCTCGTGTTAACGCCTATCGGCTTATTACAACGAATTTGCGGGAAGCGCGTGATCGAGACAACATTTAGAACGAAAGCCAGCAGTTATTGGCAGCCACGAAGGGGGCGGTTTGCTCCTGCTGACTACGAGAACCAATTCTGAGATGAACGGGAAATTATCGATCGCGCGAGAATTCTGGACCTTCCTACGGGTCCGAAAGAAGTGGTGGCTTGCGCCGATTATCATCCTCATTCTGACGCTCGGTTTGATTTTGGTTGTGTCCGAAGGGTCCGCTCTCGCACCGTTCATCTACAGCTTGTTTTAGGAGACGTAACCGCCGTTAGACTCAAACGAGGCCCCAGCCGCTACTCTTTGAATCTCGAACCAGGGTGTCTCACTGAAGCCCCGATTTCGAGGGGTGGGTTGGGTGGGACTCGAACCCACAACCAACGCCTTAAAAGGGCGCTGCTCTACCATTGAGCTACCAACCCTCCAGCGGAGAAACGTTCTAATCCAGTTCCAAGGTTGCCGCAAGATTTGTAGGGCGGCGCTCCGCCTGCCCGCGCGATCCGGCAAGCGATGCGCTTGTCCTCCAAATTTAATCAAAATTCGCAAGCAAATCGCGGAGCGAATTACGCGGTCGTTGGAGGCGGAAGATCGGCAACCCGGCTGCGGTCGCCCCTTCCCAGTCGCGTTCCGGGTCGTCGCCAACGTGCAACGTCTCGTTAGGCCGGGTCTCGCTTAAATGAAGAGCGCGCCGGTAAATTTCGGGATCGGGTTTGTCGGCGCCAAGCTCGCTGGAAAGAAAAACGTGCGCGAAGAATTTTGAAACGCCGAGATGCTCGAGAATCATGCGGAGACGGCCGTCGAAATTTGAAATGATGGCGAGCTGGAATTTTCCGGTGAGGGCTTCGAGAACCTCTGGAACTTCAGGATAAAGATCCCAGATTCCCGGCTCGGCGAAGTGGCTGTAGGCCCCTTCGAAAAACGCGTCGCGATCCAGCTCGCCGAGGTTGGACGCAACGCGATCCAGAACGCGATTTACCAGGTCGCGCCACCAGCCTTTGTCGTCATCGTCGCGCGGACTATCGATCGCCGCCCGCGCCGGCATTTGCTTCCAAGACGCCTCGAAAGCGGCATCGAGCGCACCGGCGTCGAGTCGCAAACCGATTCGCTCCGCGGCGAACGAGTAATGGTGGCCGACGCTCTGCGGGAGATAAATGAGAGTCCCGGCCGCGTCGAAGAAGATTGCCTTGATGGGATGCATTTGGCTTTTCACGAGGGTCGACTGTATATGAAACGGCGATGGGCGGTTCGGCAAACGCATGAGAGTGATCGACGAATTGTTCGCCGCCGCAAATTGGACCCAAACGCGGCGCGAAGAAATCGCGAACAGCATTAGCCACGGTTTCGGCCTCGCGGCGGCGATCATCGCCACGCCTTTTCTTTGCATCGCAGCGGCGCGACAGCCGAATCAGGCGTTCTACATCGGCACTCTCATTTTCGTGGCAACGATGTGGCTCCTCTACCTCTGCTCGACGCTTTACCACGCCTGGCCGCAGACGCGGTTAAAATGCGCGCTCCAGATCATCGATCACATCGCGATCTTTTTCCTGATCGCGGGAACGTATTCGCCGTTCACGCTCGGCCCGATGCGCGGCGTCCTGGGCTGGACGATTTTTGCGTTGATCTGGTCGCTCGCCCTGGCCGGGGTCATCTTCAAACTGCGCACCGGCCTTCGCTGGAAAAAATTGTCGCTCGTCCTGTATCTCGGAATGGGTTGGCTAATCCTCTTCGCGTTCCGCCAATTCGCGCAGGTCGTTTCCACCCAAACTGTGATTTGGCTTCTCGCCGGCGGAATCGCTTACACGTGCGGCGTGATTTTCTTTGGCAACGAGCGGCTGCGCTACAGTCATTTCGTCTGGCATCTTTTCGTGCTCGCCGGCACGGCCTGTCATTTCTGCGCGATTTTTTCCTGCGCGGCCTGACACGTTCGACGATAATCGCCGTGGGCCATCCTTAACTGCGAAATGTTACCGGTAGAACACAACGATCCGATCAACGCGAAGATCCTCGCCATCTCGGAAGACAAGATCGAAGGCTTCGTCCGCGAGCCGTTCGACGAAATCGCGGCGCGTTCCGGCGTGCCGGTAGACACCGTGATGGAACGGATCCGCGCGATGCTCGAAGCGGGCACAATTCGGCGCGTCCGGCAAACGTTGCTCGCCACCAACCTTGCTGACGGCGCGCTCGTCGCCTGGAAAGTCGCGCCGGAAAAGATCGATGCCGCCTTCGATTACATGTCGCAATGCGATCCGTTCTCCGGCCACGTCGTGTTGCGTTCCACCGATTCCATCACGCCCGGTTCGGAATACAAACTCTGGACAACGCTGAAAGTGCCGCGCGGATTTTCGCTCCAGCATCACGGCGAGCTTCTCGCGAACAAACTCGGCGCGGAACATTTCCGCCTGATGCCGGCGAAAGGGATTTTCACGCTCGGCGTAGGTCACGTCCGGCGAAAAACGATCGAGCCCGGGAGCAAAGCCGATGTGCCGGCAACGATGGCCCCCGTTCACGTCGCTGAGCTCAGCGATTTGGAATGGAAAGTCCTCGTCGCTTTGAAACGCGAATTCGAGCCGCGCGAAATCGCGCCCTCACCATGGCGACCGCGGGCGGCGGAGGCCGGCCTCGAGCTGGAAGAGTTTTGCGCGATAGCGGAAGCATTAAATGGCCGCAAAGTCATCGGACGTTTCTCGACGTTCCTCGAACATGTGAAGCCTTCGGCCGGCGGCGTTCGCGTCACGCGCTTCAATGGATTGTTTCATTGGGCCGTTCCGACCGGCCGCGAAATGGAAGCCGGCGGCGAAGTTGGCCGCCATCATATTCTCACCCATTGCTATTGGCGTGAAGCCGGCCCGGAATTTCGCAACGTTAACATCATGGCCGTCGCTCACGGGACGGACAAAGAACTGCTCCTCGAACACAAGCGCGCGATCGATCGGCATCTCGAGGCGTGCGGCATTCCCGTTTCCTACACCAACGTTTTCTGGGGCGGCCGCAGCGAGATCAAGCCGTCGGAAATTTCGCCGGACGCCTATCGCGCTTTTCTCGCCGAGTTGGAACGCGAAGCGGCATGAAAGCGCTCGTCGCCAAGCTGCGCGGCGGGCTCGACCTCACCGCCGGCGACATTAACTACGCGATGTCGCAGCTTTTGTCCGAATCGACCGACGACGCGACCAAAGCTGAGTTCCTGATCGCGCTCCATCGCAAGGGAGAAAGTGTCGAGGAAATTGTCGCGTTCGTTCAGCAGTTGATCGATCGCGCGATCGATCCGCTCATCGATCCAAAAAAACTTTCCGGCCCGATGCTCGACGTTTGCGGGACTGGCGGCGACGGCCTCGATCTTTTCAACGTCTCGACCACGATCATGTTCGTTCTCGCGGCCGGCGGCGTGGCCGTGATCAAGCATGGCAATCGCAGCGTCACTTCGCGCTGCGGCAGCGCGGACGTGCTCGAAGCGCTCGGGGTCCAGATCGCGTTACGGCCGGAAAAACTGAAAGAATGCGCCGAGCGCCACGGACTGTGTTTCATTTTCGCGAGAGAGTATCATCCGGCCTATCGGGCGATCGCCGAGATGCGAAAACGATTGGCCCGTGAAAATATCCGGACCGTTTTTAATTTGCTCGGCCCGCTCCTGAATCCTGCGCGACCGGGTCGCCAATTGATCGGCGTGTTTTCACCACGGCTCACGACGATTTTCGCCGAGGCGCTCCGCCGGCTCGGTCGCGAACGGGCCTGGATCGTCCACGGCGTCACCGATTCTGGCGAAGGAATGGACGACATTTCCACCAGCGGCGTCACGGCGTTCGCCGAACTGGCCAAAGGAAAAGTGACCAGCGGTCTGATCGATCCGCGCTGGTTAAACATTCCCGCCGCGCCGCTCGATGAATTGCGCGGCGGCGATGCGGCGGAAAACGCCGGTTATCTGGAAGGAATTCTCGCCGCGAAAATCCAGGGAGCGAAACGCGATCTTACCCTGGTGAATGCCGCCGGCGGATTCGTCGTGGCCGGACTTTGCAACGATATGGCTCAGGGACTCGCCCGGGCGCGCGAAGAGATCGATAGCGGACGCGCGCTGGAAAAGCTGAGGGCGTTGCAACAATTCAGCGCAAGCTGAGCCGCTGCAGCAGCGCGATGGCTAACTTTTCGCGCGAGATTTTTTTTCCAGCAGCCAGGGCGAGCGATCCCGCCGTCGCGCGCAGTCCCTCTGAAAAGTCCTCGAGAGATTGATTCACGTTGATCCCGATTCCGGCAACGGCGACGTAACTTCCGTCGTTCGCCGTTCGGCCTTCGACCAACACGCCGGCCACTTTCCGTCCCGAAATGTAAATGTCGTTAGGCGACTTGATCGTCGGCGTGCAGCCCGTTTCCTGCGCGATCGTCCCCGCGACCGCTTCCGCCAGAGACAGGGTCAACTTCGGCGATTCTCGCAAGCTTATTGCCGGACGCAGCAAAACCGAGAACCACAATCCAAGGTACGGCGCGGACTCCCAGCGCCGGCCGTATTGGCCGCGCCCTTTTGTTTGCCGCTCTGCGAATGCGACGAAACCTTCTCGAGCCCCGCGCTCGAATGCTTCCCAAACCAAATCGTTAGTCGATTCGGCCTCGTCGACGACAACAATCTCGTTCTCCAGCCCCACGCGCAGCTCGGTCGCGATCAGGCGATCGCTAACTTTCGACATGCGTCAGCTCGAGCGAAAGATCGATCGCACGCGCGGAATGGGTGAGCGCGCCGACGGAAATGTAATCGACTCCGCTCGCCGCGATCCGCCGCACATTCTTCAAGTTGATCCCGCCGCTCGCCTCGAATTTCACCTTCCCCTTTCCCGCCGCGACCGCCTCGCGCATTTCGGTCGGCTCCATGTTATCGAGCAGGATCACATCGATCCCTGCCACTTCCAGGAACGCGCGCACCTGATCGAGCCGGTCCGCTTCGACCTCGATGCGAACGCCGGGACGTTCCTGGCGCACGCGTTGGATGATGGAGGCGATCCCGGTAAACTCCGAGGCGCGGAGGTGATTGTCTTTCACCAGCACCATGTCGCTCAGCGTGTGGCGATGGTTCGCGCCGCCGCCCGCGACGACCGCCGCTTTCTCCAAGCCGCGCAAACCTGGCGTCGTCTTTCGCGTATCGAGAATTTTTGCGCGCGATTTGCCGATCGCTTCGACGAACTGGCGGGTGAGCGTCGCGATGCCGCAGAGGCGTTGAAGAAAATTCAGCGCCACGCGTTCAGCCGTCAAAATCGAGCCCGCCGAACCGCGCACTTGCATAATTGTCTCGCCGCCGGAGAGCGCGGTTCCGTCCGGTTGAAGAATCTCAATCGTCAGTTTCGGATCGACGCGCCGAAAAACTCTTGCCGCCACTTCCGTTCCCGCGACGACAGCCCGTTCTCGCGCCACGATTTTGCCGAGCGCCTGTAAATTTTCCGGGACGAAAAACTGGGTGGTAATGTCGCCCGCGCCGAGATCTTCGCGCAGCGCATTTGAAATTGGATCGTTTGCCGAGTCGATCATTGTGGTTCCGGGCAACCGGGGGCGCGGTAAACGCAATTTCCGCGCACATAAGTTTCGAGCGTCGCCTGCGGGTTCCCGCGGTAAATGCAAAGGGCGAGAATGTCCTCAGTCGATAAATCGTCGGAGCGCGCCCGGGGTTTTCCATAAGGCAACAACGTTGCGAGATCGACAATCGAAAGGTCCGCTTCCTTGCCGACATCGAGCGTGCCGATGGTGGTCGATTTAGCGAGGGCGCGCGCGCCGCCGCTGGTCGCAAGATAGAACGCCTCGCTCGGCCGCATCCCGGGCAGATTCGGCTCAGCCATATGGCGCGCTTTTTGGACGGCGAGCGCGCTTCGCATGACCTGCCACATGTTCAGCTCCGGCCCGGCCGCAACATCGGAGCCGAGGCCGATCGCGATGCCGGCGTTCATCAGTTGTTCGAGCTTGAGCAGGCCGCTGCCCAGAAAAAGATTTGAGGTGGGGCAATGCGCGATACTTGATTGCGCCGCGGCGATGGCGTCGATTTCGCGCGCGTTGAGATGAAGGCAATGCCCCAGCATCGTCTTCGGTGTCAGCAGCCCGCACTTCTCGTACACATCGGTGTAATCGCGCGCCGACATATGGAGGTTGTGCACCTTTTCGATTTCCTCGCGGTTTTCGGCGAGATGCGTCTGGATGTAGGCGCCGAACCGTTGCGCCAGTTCGCCCGCGCTCCGCATTAACTTTTCTGAACAGGTAACCGCGAACCGCGGACTGAACGCGTACTCGAGCCGGCCGTCGGCCGCGCCGTGCCATTTCCGGCAAAGCCGTTCGCTTTCGATGAGCGATACAGAAAGGATTTTCTTTGGCTGCAACTGACCGTAGGAGCCGAGGTCCATCATCATTTTGCCCAGGATCACGCGCAGGCCGCTCTGCTCCGCGGCTTCGAACCCGACTTCGCAACTGTCCTCGTAAATGGCGGCGTAAACCATCGCCGTCGTCGTGCCGCTGCGCGCCAGCTCCTGGAAAAAAAGCGGCGCTTCCTCGCGCGCTTTCGGGCCTCTGAACTCGCGCTCAACTGGAAAAATATTTTCGCGCAACCAGGGCAGGAGCTGGCTCTCGCCGCGCGCGACGGCCGAGTATTGCGGCAGATGGGTGTGGCAATCGATCAGGCCGGGAAAAATCACTGCGTTACTGCGGTCGATCCACCGAATCGGCTCCGGCCGCTGGCGTTTTCGAAGATCGCCGTAAGCCCCGACCTCCGTGATTTTGCCATTGGCAATGACGAGCGCGCCGTCCGGGTGGCTGCGGAGAGAGCCGAACGCCGGCGCATCGATCAGGTATCCCCGGATTCCGAACGGATTAGGTGACGGCATGGTGAAGAGAGTCTGCCGCGACTCGGGATTTGCCTACAAAAAAAAGGATTCGGGCAGCGCACGCAGGAGAAACAACAAATACGAAAAACGTGCCGCCGCCCGAATCGCCTTAACCTGTCTATTTTGACAGTCTCGAGCACCCGCCGTTCGAACTTTTTTACGGTGCGCTGAAGAATTTGGTAGGGCGAGACTCTGTCGAGCCGTCATCTTGGGCGATTCGTTCGGCTCGACGGAGTCTCGCCCTACCATTACAGCAAGAGCTCTGCCTGCCTGACAGTTCCCGCCTTTGCCGCTTCGTCGCGCACTTCCTGCAAGAGCGACTTGAATTCGCAATTTTCCAGCGCGGCGATCAGCGCCGGATAATCGGGTTTGATTCGCAGCTCGTCGATCGCCACCGGCAAGGGCGTGTCGCAATCCAGCTCGACCATCTTGCGGTTCTGCGCGATCTGCTGGCGGGCCGCCGTCAATTTTTCACGGGTCCGGTCGCTCTTGATCTTTTCGATATTGGCCAGGAGCCCGTCGAGATTCCCATGTTCGATCAACAATTTCGCCGCGGTTTTCCGGCCGAAGCCCGCGCTCGGAATGTTGTCGACCGAATCGCCCGAAAGCGCGAGAACATCGCCGATCAAGCTCGGCGGCACGCCCCATTTCGTCGTCACTTCCCCATCGCCCAAAAGCGCGAACGCGTCTTTCGGCGAAACGAGGTCGGCCTTCGCGGTCGTGTAAACTTTCACGCAGGGCCCGACGAGCTGGTAGAG
>JBHELY010000060.1:0-16918 GCA_046262815.1 Chthoniobacterales bacterium
GGAGGAACGCGCGGAACTGAAGAAAGCGTTCCGCGCCTACATTAAATCAAGCATCGTTCGCAAGCAGCTCAGCACCGAAGAACGCGCGAAGATGGCCACGATAATGGCGCGCGTTCCGAAAATCCCTGACCACGTCGTCGTTCCCCAAATCCCGCCCCCGATAATTCCCGTGCCTCCGACCGATACCGGCGCCGCCGCTACTTCACCAGTGCAGGTGCCCCCGCCGCCGGTCATCTCTACACCGAAGCCAGAGGACAAGCCGTCATTCCATTTTTCCACCGGCCGCGAAGGCGAAAAGAAAACGCCCTTTGGATTGTGGGTGGAAAAACAAGTTAAGGAAAAGATCGGCGAGGACGGCAGCAGAGCGAAGCTTTTCATGGAGACCCTGAGAAGCAATATCCCCGGGATGATGCTTTGCTGTATCCCGCTCTTTGCCTTAATCCTGAAAATCCTCTACATCCGGAAAGGGCGCTTCTACGTCGAGCACCTCGTTTACGCGCTTCACATCCATACGTTTCTCTACATCTCCGTGATTATTACTTCGCTCGCCGTGATGGCTGCGAACCGAACCGTGCCAGCGCTGAGCGGCTGGATTACCGGATTGATGACGATCGCGATTGTCGTGCAAATTTTTCTGTCGATTCGGCGCGTCTACGGCCAGGGCTGGTTCATGACGTTGATCAAGTTCCTCTTCGGCGGACTCGTCTATTGCGTCATCCTGGTTTTTGCCGTCGCGGCGACGGCGCTCGCCACGCTGTTGCTACCGTCGTAGTCGCGTTTTCTGTGTAGCCGCTTCGCTGTGCGAAGCGTAAGCCGTTGACGCCCACCAGC
This sequence comes from Chthoniobacterales bacterium, assembly GCA_046262815.1. Classification (GTDB taxonomy): domain Bacteria; phylum Verrucomicrobiota; class Verrucomicrobiia; order Chthoniobacterales; family UBA10450; genus AV80. Next base: position 832 of record JBHELY010000060.1, read on the forward strand.
ACGACTCCGCGCTGCCCACAGGGCAGCGGCTACAGAAGAAGCTCACACGCGCGCGCGAGCGCTTCGTCGATCTTCGCTACATCCTTGCCGGCACCCTGCGCGTTGTCCGGCCGCCCGCCGCCTTTGCCGCCGACGATCGGCGCGATTTCCTGAATCAACTTGTTCGCCTGGAATTGCGACGTGAGCTCCTTCGGCACTGACGCGATCAGCGCGACCCGGCCATCCGCTGCCCCAACTAAGAATATCGGACCTTTGAAATGCGACTTCAGCGTGTCGACGACGCTCTGTAATAATTTTCCGTCCGCGTCCGGTACTGTTGCAACGATCGCTTTCGCTTCGCCCTGAGCTTCACGAAGCTCCTTCGCCGTCGTCACCGCGCGGTTCTTCAGATCGGCCTCCGACGCTTTCGCCTGCTGCTTCTGCCATTCGTGAACTTCGGCTTCGATCTTCTCGAGATGCGCGGCACGCGCGTCGATCTCTTCGAGCATCGCGGCGGTAGCGCCGTCATCCGCAAACGCGGGGAGCGTTGCGATGTCACTCTTCTTCCGCGCCAGCGCTTCGAATTTTTCCCGTTGTCGTTCCGCTTCCTGCTTCGCCCATTCTTTGGCGGCATCGCCGGCCACCGCTTCGATGCGTCGAATCCCGGCTGCGATCGCTTCTTCCCGCACGATCCGAAACGATCCGATGTCCCCCGTCGCGCGAACATGAGTCCCACCGCACAACTCCATCGAATAACCGTTCAGCTTTCCCTCTTCGCCGCCGATCTGCACCACGCGCACGGTCTCGCCATACTTGTCGCCGAAGAACTGCTGAATATCCGATCGTTTCTTCGCTTCCGCGTACGGAATCTCGGTCCACGAAACCGACGCATTCTCTGCTACCTTCTCGTTCACCAGTTTCTCGACTTGCCGCTTTTGCTCGCTCGTCAGCGCCGAACTCGAAAAATCGAAGGTCAGTTTTTCCGGACCGACGTAACTCCCCTTTTGGGTCGCGTCCTTGCGCACTTTTTCATGCAGGGCCCAATGCAGGACGTGCGTCACCGTGTGATGCCGCTCGATCGCACGACGCCGAGGCGCGTCGATCGTGACGGTGACACGCACGCCGGGTTCGGGGCCGTTCTCGTCTTCGAGCAAATGCAAGAACGCTCCGCCCGATTTTTGCGTGTTCGCAATGCTCCAGTTACGATCCCCGAGCGTGAGACTGCCCTTATCGCCGACCTGTCCGCCCATCTCGGCGTAACAAACTGATTGGTCCAGAACCACCGCCGCTTTCCCTTTCGCAGGCAGAACGCCAACGACACTCGCATCGGTTTGATCGCGATCGTAACCAAGGAAATTTGTGGAAACGTTTTCGTTGGTTTGGGCGAGCTCGATTGCACTCTTTTTTTGGGCGGAACGCGCGCGGGTCCGTTGTTGCTCCATCAACTTCTCAAATCCCGCTGTGTCGATGGCGAGACCGCGTTCCCGTGCCATCAGTTCCGTAAGATCGAGCGGAAATCCCTGTTCGTCGTAGAGGCGGAAACCGAATTCGCCGGAAATTGTTGAGACTCCTTTCGAGGTCTCGCGCTCGAACAACTCGATCCCCTTGTCGAGCGTCTTGTTGAATCCTTCTTCTTCGCGGCGCAGCGTTTCTTTGATCCCGGTCCGCTGCTGACGCAGTTCAGGAAACACGTCAGACATCGTGCGGACGAGCACGTCCGTCAGGTTGAAGAAGAATGGTTGATGAAATCCGAGCGTCCGCCCATAGCGGACGGCGCGGCGGAGAATGCGACGGAGAACATAGCCGCGGCCTTCGTTGCTCGGTTGAATGCCGTCGGCGATGGCGAAGCAGAGGGTGCGGATGTGATCGGCGATGACGCGGAAGGCGATGTCGATCTTTTCCTGGTCGCCCGTTTGTAGGGCGGCTGTGTCAGCCGCCGCCGTCTCACAGAGACGGCCTACAATTGGCAGCGTGGACGCGTATTGTTTTCCGCTAAGCGTCTCCAGCTCATTGAAGATAGGGCGGAAGACATCGGTCTCGTAGTTTGAGACGACGCCGCTGAAATCGGTGAAGTTTTTCGTGCCCTGGATCATGGCGGTGATCCGCTCCAGGCCCATCCCGGTATCGACGTGGCGTTGGGGCAACGGCGAGAAACTTCCATCGGCGTTCGCGTTGAATTGGATGAAGACGAGATTCCAAATCTCGATGCAACGCGCGTCGCCGGCGTTGACGAGCGATCCCTGCGTGTCCCCAGCCGGCGTGAGATCGACGTGCAATTCGGAGCACGGACCGCACGGGCCGGTGTCGCCCATCATCCAGAAGTTGTCTTTCTTGTTGCCGTTGACGACATGAACCGCCGGATCGAGTCCCGTCTTTTCAAACATGCGCGCCCAATGATCGTGCGCTTCCTGGTCGAATTCGCTCGGCTCATCAGGTCCAGGTTTGTAAACCGTGGCGTAAAGACGCGACGCCGGAAGTTTCCAGCGATCGACCACCAATTCCCACGCCCACTCGATCGCTTCTTTTTTGAAGTAGTCGCCGAAGCTCCAATTGCCGAGCATCTCGAAAAACGTGTGGTGATAGGTGTCGAGACCAACGCCGCCGAGGTCATTGTGCTTGCCGCCGGCACGAATGCATTTTTGCGTATCGGCGACGCGCGGCGGATTCCACGATGGTTTTTGTTGTCCAAGAAAAATCGGGACGAACTGGTTCATCCCCGCGTTCGTGAAAAGCAGATTCGGCGAATCCGGCAGCAGCGACGCGGATGGCACGATCGTGTGCTGTTTCTCGCGAAAGAAATCGAAAAACGATTGGCGGATTTCTCCTGAGGTCATGACTTCCGGAATTAAGCGTTACATTTCGCGGGATGCGAGAACTACTGCAATTCCACGTGCCTCTGCGGCGTGGGCAGGAGGATCTCAACGCGATGGGCCCGTCGCCCCGGAAAATGCGGCGGCAAACTTGCGCAAATCGTTTTCGCTGACTTCGGAGACCGCCCAGAAATTCATTCCGCCGCTTCGCCAGCGCAAGACGTTATAGCCCCGCTGCGGCTTGGTCGCTGCCGGCGAATCGACCTCACCGCTGGCGGGCCAAATGAAAAGATTGATGAAGTGCTTCCTCCGCTCGTAAACAAGCGCGGCCACCGGCCGGCCATCGATATACTCGACTCGTCCGCCCCTGAGGGGAAATTCGTCCTGGGAAAGATCCATCACCGGAGGCGCGAAATCGAGTTTGCCTTCGAACCACGGACGCACGGTGTGTTGGTCGGAAGACGTTACGTCAACCAGGTGCGTCCCAACGAGCGAGCGAATGTGGTTGTCGACGATCGCAGTCACCAGCGTGTGGTCCGAGGAGCGAGATACTCTTTGTCCGAGGAAAAATCCGAGCAGAACCGACGCAGCGATCGCCAGTCCGGTGAGAAGCCACGGTCGTAGATCGCGGCGCGGTGTGATTGTCGCGGGCGTCCGCGCAAGTTGAAGGATGGTCAGCACCTCCTCCAGCAATCCAGCCGGGGCCGCGACCGACGCTGCCTTGGCTGATCTTTTCAGCGCCCTCAGATTTTCGTAAGCCGCCGCGCAGGCCCTGCAACTTTGCAAATGCTGTTCGGCCTCTTCGCTCCGCAGCGGGTCAAGCTCGTCGTCTGCGTAGGCGTGAACGAGGCGATGAAATTCTTCACAATTCATGAAGCGCGACCTCCTGCGCTGTCGCGGTCCCGACTGAGAATGATCTGCAATTGCCGCCGGCCACGGGCAAGCCGTGACATAACCGTCCCGATCCGCACGCCAGCGATGTCGGCGATTTCCTTGTAAGAGAGGCTCTCCATCTCGCGGAGAACGATGACCTCGCGAAACTCCGCCGGCAGTTGGGCGATGGCGCCGCGAACAAGTTCGATATTCGCGGCGCGTTCGAAAAGTTGTTCCGGGTTGACGGACACGTCCTCGAATTTCTCCATTTCCTCATTTGCCTCGAAAACGTGTTCGCGCGTTTGGTGACGCTTGAACCAACTGTAAACGGTATTGCGCACGATCGTAAGCAGCCAGGCGCGAGGATCGCCGCCGCGAAAACTTCCGAAGAATCTGAAAGCGCGCAGAAATGATTCCTGCACCATGTCGCGCGCATCCTGCTCGTTCCCGGTGAGCCAGCGCGCGAGATTATAGGCCGCATCCAAGTGCGGCAAAATCGTTTGTTCAAAGCGAGCGTTTTCGTTTTCCACCGGGCGAAATTGTTCCGGTTCAAAATACTCCAGACTCCTCCGGGAGCGATTTTATTCCCGAAAGCGAAATTTAAATTTAGCGGGGAATAAACGCGATCTGCGCGCAGTCAGCGGGATAGGAACAAAACTATGCCTAACGACTTCATCATACACAATCACGAACACGACGGGATCGATCGCCGCGGATTTCTGCAATGCATGGCGTGGGCGGGCACGGGCCTGCTTTGGACAATCAGCGGCGGCGTGCTCACTTCGAAAACCCTCGCTCAAATCGCAAAGGCCGGGGAGTTGCCCAAGGCGACTGAGCTCAGTTTCCTGCAGATCAGCGACAGTCACATCGGTTTTTCGAAAGACGCGAACAAAGATGTCACGGAGACATTTAAGATTGCGCTCGATCGCATCAACGCGATGCCCACGCCGCCAGCTTTTCTGATTCACACCGGAGATATCACGCAGCTGTCGAAGCCCGAGGAGTTCGACACGTTCGATCAGGTGCTCAAGAGCTGCCGAACCAAGGACGTTTTCTATGTCCCCGGCGAGCACGATGTCCTTAACGATGGCGGAAAGGTTTATCGCGAACGGTATTTAAAGAACGTCGAAGCCAAAGGCTCCGGTTGGTACAGCTTCAACAAGAACGGCTGCCATTTTATCGGTCTGGTGAACGTCCTGAATCTTCAGGCCGGCGGCCTGGGCCAACTGGGAGATGAGCAGCTCGAATGGCTTGAGGACGACGTGAAAGGTCTAGGCGCGGATACTCCGGTCATCGTCTTCGCCCATATCCCTCTCTGGGCCGTGTATCCGCAGTGGGGCTGGGGGACGAGCGACAGCGAACGCGCCCTGGGATATTTGAAACGCTTCGGTTCGGTCACCGTGCTCAACGGTCACATCCACCAGGTCCTTCAGAAGATCGAAGGCAACGTCGTTTTTCACTCCGCCATGTCGACTGCCTTCCCGCAGCCAGCGCCCGGAACCGCCGCGTCGCCGGGTCCCATGAAAGTGCCCGCGGACAAGCTCCGCAGCATGCTCGGCCTAACGAGCGTCCAATATAAGCAAGGCAACACTGCCCTGGCCGTTGTCGACTCCAACCTGAGCTAGACCGATGAATACACCCATTTCCAAAAACAGACTCGCGGCTCTTTGTTGCGGCATCGGTTTTCTCAACCTGTCGATCTTCGCTCTCACCGGCGAGATGAAGGCAGCCGATGACGCTGCCGGCGGAAAAAACCAAATCGAGATCAAGGATTTCCACTTCAGTCCCGAAACGTTAACGGTGAAATCGGGCGAGAAGATCACCTGGATCAATCGGGACGACGAACCCCATACGATCGTAAGCGTCGAGAAGCAGTTTAAGAAGTCGCCTGCTCTCGACACGAATCAGGAATTCACGATCACCGCGAGTGCTCCGGGCACTTATTCTTATTACTGCTCGGTCCATCCCAAAATGACCGGGACGATCATTGTCGAGAAGCCGTGATGATCCTCGGAACCATTTCGAATCCCTTCGATCTGAAGAGTGCGCTTCTGGCAGGACACGCGCAGCATCCAGTTATTATTCATTTCCCGATCGCGCTTTTCATCGCGAACGTTGTCTTTGAGTTGCTGGCCATTTGGCGCAGGCAACCGGTTCTCGCGTCGGCCGCATACTATAACTTGCTGGGCGCCGCCCTGACCCTCCCGCTGGCAATCGCGACCGGGTTGGGAGCGTGGCAATGGCAGCTCGAAGGCGCGATCTTGAAGGGCAACTTGCGGCTGCATTTGATCTTCGCGTTGACTTCAGCGGCGCTAATCTTTTTTCTATGGAGGACACGCTCCCGCCTCCGCGCCAGGGGCACGCCACCAGGTATCGCATATTTCACCGTCACGTTGCTCGCCCTGGCGACGATCACGCTGACCGGCCACCTTGGTGGAATCCTCAGCGGCGTCGAAGCGCCGTGAGTTGATTCAGCTACTTCTTTTCCTCGTCGAGCCTGGCTTTGACTGCCGTCTCGATCTCTTCATAAAGGGCCGGATCGTTCTTCAACGCGTCCTTGCCGGCATCGCGGCCTTGGGCGAGCTGCGTGCCTTTATAGCTGAGCCACGAGCCGCGCTTCTCGATGATCTGTTTTTCCAGCGCGAGATCGAGCAGTGCACCGGTCGAGGAAATGCCCTCGTTATACATGATGTCGAACTCGGCTTCGGTGAACGGCGGCGCGACTTTGTTCTTCACCACTTTCACCCGGGTGCGATTTCCGGTGACGGTTCCGTCCGTCTGTTTGATCGCGCCAATCCGACGAATGTCGATGCGGACACTCGCGTAAAACTTCAGCGCTTTCCCGCCGGGAGTGGTTTCCGGGTTGCCAAACATCACGCCGATCTTTTCGCGAATCTGGTTCGTGAAAACGCAGCAGGTGCGCGCTTTGGAAATGAGTGAGGTGAGCTTGCGCAAGGCTGCGCTCATCAGCCGCGCCTGCGCGCCAACGGTGACATCGCCAATCTCGCCTTCCAGCTCCGCCTTCGTAACGAGCGCGGCGACTGAATCGACCACGATAACATCGAGCGCGTTCGAACGGACAAGCGTCTCGCAAATCCGAAGCGCTTCTTCGCCGGAGCTCGGTTGCGAAACGAGGAGATCGTCCAGGTTCACCCCGAGCCGGCGCGCGTATTGCGGATCGAGCGCGTGCTCGACATCAATGAAAGCCGCCAGCCCGCCGCGCTTCTGCGCCTGCGCGATGACCGTCAACGTGAGCGTTGTTTTGCCGGATGATTCCGGCCCGTAAACTTCCATCACCCGGCCGCGCGGAAAGCCGCCCACGCCGAGGGCGCGGTCGATCAAAATATTTCCGGTGGGGATGACATCGATATCGACAATCGACTCGTCGCCGAGTCGCATGATGGCGCCGTCACCGTAATCTTTCGCGATCTGCTGGATGGCGAGATCGAGGTTCTTATTGCGGGCGGCTGTGACTTTGTCTTCGGCAGTTTTTTCTTCAGTTTTTGTAGGCATAGGGAGGGGCCTCTTAGTACGTGCGGTCGCGAACTTCGCCAAGCAGAAAAGCGCTTGAAATACGACAGGCCGCAAACCTCCCGGCTTGCGGCCTGTGTAACTAACCCAACTCGCCTGAAATTAAGCGACCGTGATCTTGCGCGGTTTGACCTGCTCCGCCTTCGGCAGCGTCAGGCGTACGACGCCCTGCTCGATCTTCGCGCTGATCTTGCCGGCGTCGATCGACGGATCGAGCTCGAACGCGCGCCGGAAATTTTCCGAGCGCGACTCGCGATGGAGCAACGTGCCTTCGACGGCCGGCATTGACCGCCGCCCGACGATGGTCAGCTCGTTGTTCTCGACCCACATCTCGAGCATCTCCTTGTTCACGCCCGGCATTTCGACTTCCAGCGTGTAACCATCCCCGTTCTCGAGGACGGTGGCCGCCGGCGTGATAAACTGTTCCTGCGCGCGCTCGCCATTCGCGGGAGCGCTGCGATTTTCACGAACCAAAGTATTCATTGGATTTTCCTTTCTCTGAAATTCTTAGCTGACGTTGACTTGGATCTGTTTCGGCTTGGCCTCTTCCGCCTTCGGCAGCGTGACGGTGAGAATGCCGTTCTTGTAGGTGGCATTCACTTTGTTCGCGTCCACGCGCGTCGGCAGCGTGATGCTGCGGCGGAACTTGCCGGTGAACCGTTCCGTCCGGGTGGCGTTTTCGCCGTTCGTGCCGGTCTCAGACTTACGTTCGCCGCCGATCGTCAGGGTTCCGTCGTGGAGCGAAATTTCAATGTCTTCCTTGGGCATGCCGGGAAGCTCAACGACCGCGATGACGTTGTCGTTGTTCTGATAGAGATCGAGCGCGGGCGTCCAGCCGGTGAACAGCTGCGCTTGCGGCGTGCCGGTCAAAAACGGCAGCTCGAGCAGGGTATCAAGATCGTCCCGGAGACTGGCCCAGCGATTGAGCGAAGGCCACATCACGGAACTCGGGGTTTGGTAACGAATTAAACTCATATGCATTCTCCTTGGATGGTTGTTTGAAGAGGCAGCGATCTAAAAGCTGAAGAAATGCCACGGGGTTTCGACATAACTATCTGTCTGCATAAGCGACTGATAATGAAAACCTTGAAATGAAAATTCGCCGTTATTCTGGCGGCGTGAATTACGCCGATTTGTCACATACTTGTACCCTCCTCACCCTCTTTCACTGCGCCAGAATTTCACGCCGCGAATCGTGGCTGCAAACAGTTGCCTTCGCCCGTTCTCCGCGATATTGCTGACGAGAATGGCAACGCCCAATGACGACAACCGTTTCATGCGAGCCGCGCTCGCGGAAGCGCGCAAGGGCTCTGGCCTAACGAGTCCGAATCCCGCCGTTGGCGCAGTGCTAGTCTCGAAGAATAAAATCGTGGCTCGGGGTCATCATCGCGGCGTCGGCTTACCGCACGCGGAGATTGAATGCCTCACTCAGTTCGGCCGCGACATCCCGAAAAACGCGACCCTTTACGTCACTCTCGAACCATGCTCGACGATTGGCCGAACCGGCCCGTGTACGGATAGAATTATCAAGTCGGGCGTCCGGAAAGTAGCCATCGGTGCTGTCGACCCAAACCCGAAACATTCTGGTCGTGGTATCGAGATGCTCAAGAAAGCCGGCGTCGACGTCGTCGTTGGAGTCTTGTCGGCCAAATGCACCGATCTGAATGAAAGTTACAACAAATGGATCCAGACCAGGATCCCGTTTGTGATCGCGAAGTGTGGGATGAGTCTCGACGGGCATTTGACCGCGCCACCATCGGAAAGCCAATGGCTCACTGCATCGGCATCGCGGCGCGATGCGCAAGAGTTACGCGCAGGCATCGATGCCATCCTGGTGGGTGCTGAAACAATTCGCGCGGACAACCCACGGCTCACCGTTCGGGGAAAACCAGGAGCGAAACAGCCGCGGCGCATTGTCGTCTCGCGTTCGGGTAAACTGCCGCGCGCGGCGCGGATTTTCGCCGATCGCTTCGCGAAACTTACCACGGTTTATCGCGACATTGGCCTCCGCGATTTGCTGCGCAAACTGGGAGCGGAGGAAATTACGAGTGTCCTCATCGAAGGCGGCGGCAATGTTCTCGGACAGGCGTTGGACGAACGCCTGATCGACAAGGTCCAAATCTACATCGCCCCAATTCTTACCGGCGGACCGACAGTCGCATTCGCCGGAGCGGGCGCAGATTCGACGCAGAGCGCCGCCCGCGTAAATCGCATTCGGTATGAGAGGATCGGCCACGACATCTGCCTGGTCGGATACCCGACCTATGAATCAGCGAGCATCTGAATATTTTTTAACAATCGCGCGTCTAAATTCGTGGTAGATTATCAGCATTCATTCGGAGGGATACATCATGAACCGGAAAAAAATTCTTTTGATCGCAATCGCAGTTGGCGCGTTTTCGTTCGCGGCGGTGCCGCGGAGTGAGGCGCGAGTTTCCGTGGGAATCGGGTTCGGTTTCCCGATCGGCTTTAGCTACGGATACGGCTATCCGTATGGTTACGGCTACGGCTACGGTTATCCGTACGGGTATAACTACGGGTATCCGCGGGCGGTCGTTTACGTCGGGCCGCGATATCATCATCGTCGGTATTACCGGTATCACCGGCCTTATCGGACCCTGCGTTACTATTAAGAGCTTAAGCGAGAACGCTTCTCCTGATTGAGCTGGCTGGAACTCGGCCAGCTCAATTTTTTTCGCGCGGTCTAGAGCAGAACACTCTCGTCGAGAGAGCTGTCGTCGGAAGCCATCAAATCGTCGAGGTCCGCCATCAGATCGTTGTCCTGGCTTTCCGCCAAGGCAACGGCTTCAGGTCGGGAATCCGAGCGCTGTTGCTTGATGATTTGCGTCGGCAAAGCCAGACCCGCGATAATCATGACTGCTACGCCGGCAGCCGGAACGAGCCACCGCAAATACCAACTGCGGTTCGGCGAAGATTCTCCCTGGGCCTCGCGCAACTTGCGCAGGACATTGCGGGCAAAAAACGGCGAGGCGGCCGGCTCGGTCGAATGGCCGAGTAAATCCCACAGCTTCTCGTCTTCTTCGCGTTTCATGGCGGTGATTTAACTCCGTTCCGCAGGGAAAGTTGCAAAGCCGGTCAGGTTTCGGCCGCTTCGAGGAACCCTTCGAGCTGCCGGATCCGCGTCGGGTGCCGCATTTTGCGGAGAGCCTTGGCCTCGATTTGCCGGATCCGTTCGCGAGTGACCCGGAATTGCCGGCCTACCTCTTCCAAGGTGCGACTGTAACCATCCACCAAACCGAAGCGTTGCTCGAGCACCTGCCGCTCCCGATCGGTCAACGTTTCCAGGACATCTTTGATCTTCTCCTTCAACAGCACAATTGCCGTCATGTCGCTCGGGTTTTCGGCGCCCTTGTCTTCAATGAAATCGCCGAAATTCGTTTCCTCGCTTTCGCCTACCGGCGATTGCAACGAGATCGGTTGCTGCGCCATTTTCAAAACCGCCCGGACTCGATCGACCGGCAGCAGAATTTCTTCCGCCACTTCCTCCGGGGTCGGCTCCCGCCCGTATTCCTGGACCAGTTGCTTCTGCACGCGCATCAATTTGTTGATTGTCTCGATCATGTGCACGGGAATGCGAATCGTCCGCGCCTGGTCGGCGATCGAGCGCGTGATCGCCTGCCGGATCCACCACGTCGCGTAAGTCGAAAATTTATAGCCGCGGCGGTATTCGAATTTCTCCACCGCCTTCATCAACCCCATGTTGCCTTCCTGGATCAGGTCGAGGAACGACAGCCCGCGGTTCGTATATTTTTTCGCGATCGAAATGACGAGCCGCAGATTGGCTTCCACCATTTCGGTCTTGGCCCGAAGCGCCTTGTGCAGCCAGCTCTTCAACGAACGATATTGCTCGGCGTATTCCGCGAGCGAAAGCCAGAGCGAGCTTTCCAGATCGCGCGTCTTGATCCCGAGCGGCGATCGCGCGGCATTATCCTTCGGGTGCTTGCTGATTTCGCCCTGCAAATGCGTGAGCGCCTGGTAACGCTCATCCGCGAGGTGGACGAATTCCTCGGTCACCTTCTGTTTGAAATAGAATTTCGGGTAAAGCTTCTGTAACCCCGCGACCGCTTTCTGAAACGCCTTCGCTTTGCGTGCATCGCGCCGCCCCGAGCCGTGAAGGATTTGCGAATACTGCTGGCGGATCCCGCCACTTAGCTTCTCCACCTGCTTGCAGAGCCGCGGCAACATCTTCATGTAGCGCTCCCGGCTCTCGATTTTCTTGTCGAGAATGACACGATCGAAGCGCTCGCCGCCCTCGGTCAATTTCTGGGCGAGATCGAGATGCGCCTGGGCGATAAAACCGAAGCGATTGATCAACCGTTGGACCATGATCTCGGCCTCTTCGATTCGCTTGGAAATCTCCACTTCCTGTTCGCGAGTCAGCAACGGCACCTGGCCCATTTGCTTGAGATACATCCGCACCGGGTCGTCCAGGATATCGAGCTTCGGCTCCGGCTTTTCTTCTTCGTCGTCTTCCGCTTCCTTCTTTCCATCCTTGTAACGGTCGACCTCCGACGCCTCGATGATGTCGATCTCCATCCGGCGCAGGCGCGTCAGAATCGCGTCCAGCTCATCGGCGTCGCTGATGTCGGGCGGAAGCGCTTCGTTCAGGTCGTCGAACGTGAGGTAACCCTGCTCTTTCGCGAGCTTGATCAACTCGCGAATGCGCGTCTGCACATCGGTGCCGCCCGCCGGCGGCAACATGTCTTCCGCGTCGGAATCTTGAGCGCCGTTTAATTGTCGCGGTGCGGCGAGGCCGGAGATTTTCTTTTTCTTTGAACCGGAACTCTTGCCAGCGGCAATTCGTTTCGCAGGTTTAGGCGAAGCTTTTCGTTTTGCTTTCGCCTTCTTTGGCGGCTTTGCTTTGGCCCGTTTTTTCGGAGCCGGCCGGGCTCCGCGTCGCGCCTGTTTTCTCGAGTGAGTTGCCAAGTCTTGAGTGCTTTAGAGGTATCGCTGTTTTCAAGCCAGCTCGCCGGCCTTTCCGCCCCCTCAACGGCAGCAGTTCAATTGCCGAGCACGCGGGCGGACGAAAACGCGGAAAGTTCGCGGAGTTGCTCCGTGAGGTCAAGAATTTGTTTCTGCAAAGCCATCTCTTCTCCGGCGCTGATGCGGGGTAACTGCAAACGGCCTTGCGCTATCTGAAGTTGGCGACGGAGGACAGTTTCGCGCAATCCATTCCAGAACCCGTGTGCGACCTCCAACCCATTGGGCGGCATCTTCTGGAGAAGCCAACCGGAAACGAGCGCTTCTTCGCCCGGACTCAGCTTTGCCATGAACGCGTTGAGCGAGGCCGGATCGTCGGGCCGCAAATCCGTTTCCAGGATTCGGACGAGCATTTGGGAGTCAGCCGTGTGAGCGAGCGTCTCGCGCCACTCTTGCGCGAGCAGAAATTCTCTCGCCTCTTCGTGGCGCAACGCGAGGAGGCAAAGTATCGCGATATCGTGGCGAGGCGGTGGCAGCATTTCCGGCCGCGGTTCGCCATCGTCCATCGAAAAACGTTCACGGCTCGGTTTGGAGAGGAGCCGGTCGAAATCGCCCCGCGGCACGCCGATTCGGGCACTCGCGCGATTCGCAACTTCGCCGCGCATCAACGGATCCTGAACCCGGCCGATCGTCTCGGCGAGTCGCTGGGCCAACTGCATTTTTGCGCTGAGCGAATCCAAATCGGCGGCGCTCGTTTCGCGCTCGATCCACCAATCAAAGAAATCGCGGGCGCCGCTCACCAGCTTCTCGAATTCTTCCCGGCCGCGTTTGCGCACCATCGAATCGGGATCTTCTCCCGCCGGCATTTCCGCGACGCGAACCACGAGATTATTTTGGAGGAGCGCGTCGAGCGAACGCTCGGCCGCTTTTTGTCCCGCGGCATCGGCGTCGAAACAAAGAACGACTTCGCTGACGAACCGTTTCAAAATGCGCGCCTGCTGTTCGGTGAACGCGGTTCCCTGGGGCGCGACCACATTCGCGATCCCTGCTTCGAAAAGCGTGATCAAATCGAGCTGCCCTTCGCAGACGATCGCGCAATCCGCTTCGATCAATCCGCGTTTCGTCTTATGCAGGCCGAACAGGACCCGGCCTTTTCGGAAGAGCGGCGTCTCGGGCGAGTTCACGTATTTCGCCGCCTCGGCCTCCTTGTCGAGAATGCGGCCGCTGAAGGCGATCACTTCGCCGACGTCGTTGTGGATCGGGAACATGATCCGGTTCCGGAACCGGTCGTAGGCTTTGTTGTCGCCTTCCTCGCGCCGGGTGATGAGTCCGCTGTCCAAAACCAATCGCTGCTGATAACCGCGCTCGAGCGCCCAATTCAGAAACGCGTCCCAGCTTTCCGGCGCAAACCCGATCTGCCAATCCTTCGCGATCCGTTTGTCGATCCCCCGCCCTTTCAAATATTCCCGGGCCGGCTCGCCGATTTTTTTCTTCACCAGATTTTCGTGAAACCATTCCGCCGCTTCCGCGTGCAATTGCAGCAACGCCCGCCGCGTTTCGTGTTGGCGATCCTCGTCCGCGCTGCTGATGCTTCGCTCTTCGATCACCGGAATTCCGACCCGCGTCGCCAGTTTCTTGACCGCCGCGGGAAAATCGAGATGCTCGTAATCCATCACGAATCGGAAAACGCTTCCGCCCGCGCCGCAGCCGAAACAGTGAAACGTTTGCCGCGTCGGACTGACCGTGAACGACGGCGTTTTTTCCTGATGAAACGGGCAGAGCGCCTTGAACGTCGAACCGGCGCGCTTGAGCGGAAAATACGTGCCGATCACTTCCACGATGTCGTTCGCGGCCGCGATCTGCTCGATGGTCTGTGTCGGGATCGTTCCCATGCCCGTTTTACTTTTCGCTCGTGTTACCGCCGGTCGCGATTCAAATTAAGCGAGAAGCGACTTTTTGATGAGAAATTTGTTCCGGCTTTCGCTGTTGGTCCTTGGTCTTGCCGCCGTCGTCCCCGCGACACAGGCGCGCGAAGTCGTGCGCAAGGGCGACATCGTCGTCGTTGCCCTGAGCGGAGAGATTTCGCCGCCAATGCATTTGTTCTTGCGGCGGGCGGTCAAGGCCGCTGAGAACGCCGGCGCCGGCGCGCTCATCATCGACATGAATACCTACGGCGGCCGGCTCGATGCCGCGGCCGACATCTGCGCGGTGCTGAACCGCACCACCATTCCCACCTACACTTTCATAAACACCAACGCCGGCTCGGCCGGCTCGCTCATCGCCCTGGCCACGCGTCACATTTATATGTCGCCGGTCAGTGCGATCGGCGCGGCCGCGCCGGTTCTCGCCGGCGGCGCCGAGCTGACCGGCACGGAGAAAGATAAAACGCTTTCGTATTGGTCCGCGCTCGTCCGCAATTCCGCCACGCGCAACGGACACAATCCCGACATCGGCGAAGCGTTCATGGACAAGGAAAAGGAAGTGCGCATCGGGGAACGCGTCGTCCACGCGAAGGGAACGCTGCTGACGTTGAACGCCCAGGAAGCGACTGAGAATATCAATGGCAAACCGCTTCTGGCCGACGCCATCGCGGATTCCGTTGAAGATCTCGCGAAGAAAGCCGGACTGAAAGGCGCGCTCGTCGCCGTCGAGCCGAGCGGATTCGAACGGCTGGCGTTTTGGATCACAGCGCTGGCGCCCGCGCTTCTCTTGCTCGGAATTATTTGCGCGTATCTGGAATTCAAAATGCCCGGCGCCAGCATGCCGGGGATCATCGCCGCGATTTGCTTCGCGCTTTTCTTCGCCGGTCATTATCTCGCCGGGCTCGCAGGCTGGGAAGTCGTGGCCCTTTTCGTTCTCGGCGTCGTTTTCGTCCTGATCGAAATTCTTTTTTTCGCGCACTCGACCATCGTGTTCGGCGTAATCGGCGTGTTTCTCATGCTGGCGTCGCTGCTTTGGGCCATGATCGATCGCTATCCCGGCGAAACATTTTTCCCGACCGGCGACATGCTGGCAGTGCCGTTACGCAATCTGTTTTTCACTTTGCTCGCGGCGACCCTGATCATCATGGTCCTCGCCCGCTATCTCCCGAAGACCAATCTCTACCGCCGGTTCGCACTGATGACGACGAATCCGCCCGGCCCGTCGCTGGCCGGCGCTCCGCGCGAATTCGCAACCGCGCTTAATCTTTCTCCCGGCATGGAAGGCACCGCGCAAACGATGCTGCGCCCGAGCGGCAAAGGCCGTTTCGCAGATCATGTGGTCGATGTTGTGACCGAAGGCGAATTCGTTCCGGCCGAAACGCCGATCACTGTTATCCAGAAAGATGGAATGCGCGTGGTGGTCAAAGCACGTTAGCGTTTTGTATCTTCTGTAGCCGTCGCCCTGTGGGCGACGCAACTGTGACGGCAACGCCAAACCTGGCGCTTCGCACAGCGAAGCGGCTACAGAAGATCGCTGCTGCGCAAACTAGCGCACGAGCCGCGGAACGAACATCGGCCCGATCACGCGCGATGGGATCGTTTCCATATTGCTGCAGAGATAAAATGCTGAAAGGTTGAAACGCTGAAAAGCTGAAAACAAAGCCGCCGCTTCAGCGTTTCAGTTTTTCAGCGTTTCAGCTTTCTTCTGCGATGTTTGGAATTCACGATTTCGCGCTCTTCATCACCACCGGCCTTCTGCTGAATCTCACCCCGGGACCGGACACGCTTTACATTCTCGGGCGTAGCGTTGCGCATGGACGCCGGGCCGGTGTCGCATCCGCGCTTGGCGTTTCAGTCGGAAGTATTTTTCACACCTGCGCGGCCGCGCTTGGTCTGTCGGCGGTTCTGGCCACTTCCGCGTGGGCGTTCATGTTCGTGAAACTGGCCGGCGCCGCGTATCTGATTTTCCTTGGCGTGCGCGCGTTGCTCGAAAAGCAGCATGAGCTTGCCATGCCTGCGCACTTCAAACGC
>JBHELY010000061.1:0-16452 GCA_046262815.1 Chthoniobacterales bacterium
TGTTCGAAGAGCTGATCGAAGTTCGTCGTCATGACGAGCGGGAAATCCAGAGCCGCGAGCGCGTGCACGACCGGCGACGCGATCTTGTTCACGTGGACTTCGTCCTTGATCCGTTTCACCAGGCGATTGCGCGAAAGCGTGTCTTCGTAATGCCAAGCGACACGTTTGAGATCGCCGACATCCCAGCCGGGAAAACGCTTCAGGTATTCGCTTTCGTCCGCAAGTTTGACGGAGAGGGCACGACCGAGCGGCGGCCGGCGTTCTTCCGGATAAGCGGCCGCATATTTCGGATCCGTGCCCGCGGGTGGACCGTAATGGACACCCGCACCCAGGAATAAAATGCACTGGCCTTTACCGACGGCCTCAGCGATGGCGTCGAGATCGTCCATCGCGTCAGCGGGGAAGCGGAGGAACAGCTATCACGGGATGGTTTTACCGCAGCAGTGCACGTGATTTCCAACGAATTCGCGAGCCTTCTGTAGCCGCCGCCCTGTGGGCGGCGATTGCGGCAACGCGTAAAGCGGCGCGTCGCACAGCGACGCGGCTACAGAAGATCATTCCTCGATAGCGCCGCCCAGTTTTCGGAGATGCTGGCGAAACGTGTAACGCGGATCGGCGGCACGTTTGGCGAGGTAATCGGCGAAGCGCAATTGCGTGCGTAATGTTTTGCCGGAACGGATCGCGTCGGCCTGGGCGCGTTCGCGTTGCCAGATTTCGCGGGCGGATTCGAGCACCGCTTCGACCGATTCGTGCTCGATGAAAACGCAGCCGTCGTCATCGGCAAAAACGACATCGCGATTTTCGACTTCAAAATCGCCGAACCGCGCGGAACCTAACGCGTCGTCGCTTCGCGGATCGAGCCGTTGCGGTCCGGAAGGGCACCAGCCATAACTCCAAATCGGGAATCCGATTTGCCGTAGCTCCGGCGTGTCGCGGTGCGTTCCCCAAACGACGATCGCAGCCAACCCGGATGCTCGCGCTTCGAGTGCAGTCAGATCGCCGATGCAACCTTCGTCGCGACGGCCGCCGTTATCGATCACGAGCACGTCACCGGCTTGCGCGGTTTCAACCGCCTCGAGAAAAACGTCGACGCTGCCCAAATGTTTTGCAGGAAGAACACGACCGGCGGCGCGCGCGCCGGGAATGATTGCTGTTATGCCGAACGGCGCGATCCGGAACGGAATTTTCAAACGCAGGGCCGCATCCAGGACCAGCGGCGTGGAAAGCTCTCCAAATTTTTCCGCCAGCGCTTCGTTATTCACAAACTCCACTTTGCGACGCTTTTTGGATTCGTCACGCGGTTCTGCCGCATCCCACCGGCAAGATGACCATCGACCTAACGACTCAAACCGTCGGTCGTTATTCTTTCGAGCGCGGCTGAAGCTCGTTCAACATCGCGGTGAATCGCGGATCGTTTCGCACATCGTCCCACACCGGATCGTATTTCAAACTGCCGAATGACGGCCCGTTCGGGATTTTGGCGAGCACCGCCAGCTGTTCAATCGCGGAATTCGCCTCACCGCTCCACGCAAAAACTTGCGCGAGCGAACCAAGAATCGTCGCGCCGTCGACAGCATCGTCCGCCAGCGGGCGCAACTCGGCGGCGCGGCGTCCTTCGCGCAGGGCGTCTTCCTTGCGCGAAAGGCCGGCATCCACCACCGCGAGCGCGGCGAGCAACATGGGATCCTGTTGCTCTTCGCCGAGGCGCGAGGCGAGGATCGTCCGCGCGCGGTTGAACGCTTCGTTGGCCGCCGTCCGATCCCCGCGCGCTCGCGCGATGATGCCCTGCCAGAAACTCACCGGCACAGGCCGGCCGGTCGAAGCAACCAGTTCGTCATTCTTAAAGGAAGCGAGAATAGCAGCGGCGCGCTCCGCGTTGCGCTCGAAAAGCGCGAGGTTTATGCGCGTCCAGGTGGCGGCGCCGTCGGGGTCGTAATCGGAGGGCAGGGAATTCAAGAATGAGTGGGCGGCTTTCAAGTCGCCTCGCTCGAGTTCGATTTGGGCGTGGACCATTTGCGAATAATTGCGAGTGGCCGGGTTGACCATCGCGGCGCGATCGAAAAGCGCTGCTTCGTCGTCGTAGCGACGGAGCAAATCGTAAACGACCGACAGGCCGTTGACGATTCGCGGGTTTGCCGGATCGAGATCGAAAGCTTTCTCGAGATTCTTGACCGCCTCGTCCCACCGTCCCTGGCGGCGCGCGATGAAACCGGCCATGGAAGCGACCTCCGCGCTGTTCGGCAGCGTTCGATTGGCCAGCGCCAGTTCTGCGAAGGCGCGCGCGTAATCGCGTTTGCCGTGGTAGTAAACGAGCGCCTGCGCCAGATGCGCTTCGCCTAGATCCGGAATGAGCGCGAGCGCTTTTTCCGCCGAGGCCTGGGCCAGTTCCACGCGCGCCGGACTGCGATCGAGGCCGTTCCAATAGAGCGCGTCATGCGCGTTGGTCCGCCAGCAATAGGCCAACGCGAAATTTGGATCGCGCGAAATCGCTTCGTCCAGGAGCCGCACCGCTTTGAGCAAAGTCTCCTTCCAGTTCGGCGTGTCGTGAAAAGTTTTAACCAACTCTTTCGCCTGAAGATAAAGATCGAACGCCACGACGTCGCGCGTGGAAGGTTCGATGGCGGCCTTTTCGCGCGGCGAAAGTTTCGCTTCCAGTTGACGCGTGATCGCCTGCGCAATCTCGGTCTGGATCGCGAATACATCGACGATCTGGCGGTCGTAGACTTCGGCCCACTGATGGTCGTCGGTCCGCGCGTCGATCAATTGCGCCGTCACGCGGACCCGATCCTTCGTTCGCTGGACGCTGCCTTCAAGCAGATGGGCCACGCCGAGCTTCCGGCCGATTTCGCGGACGTTGCGCGGAGAGCCGGGCCGGTAGAGCATCACTGAGGTACGACTGATCACCTTCAGGTCAGCCACTTTCGCGAGGTAAGTCAGAATTTCGTCCTGGATTCCATCGGTAAAAAAAACGTTTTCGCCTTCAGCGCTGAGGTTATTGAACGGGAGAACCGCGATGGATTTTTCCGGAATGACTTGAGTGATGGCAAGGCCGGGCGGCGAATTCTGCTCAGCGGCGATGGAGGATTGCCGCGCATGTTGGACCAGGAACAACGCGATGGCGACGGCGGCGGCGACCACCGCAATAGCGAGAATCTTGCGGCCGGTATGGCGCCGGATCGACTGATCGATCGGTACATCTTCGGTGCGTTTGATTCCCTCCGGCGTCAACTCGAAGGCCCAGGCCAGGAGCAGGGCCGCCGGAAATCCAAGGATCAGAAGAAGGACGACAAGCCGCACGGCCCAATTAGGTATTTCAAAAAAAGGAAAGACCTGGGTAGCGATCTGGATCAGCACCCAGCTCACCACGGCGTAGGTAACCGCGACGCGATAGACGTTGCGGCGCTGCAATTCACCAAGGAACCGGCGCCAGTTCATCCCGCCGCCTTTGTAACAAGTTCGCGGCCAGGAAGCGAGCTTTAGGGCGCGATGATCGGCTATTGTAATTAATGGCGCGGTCTGGCACGCTCGGCTAATGAGCAATCCAGAAGAAAAACCGAACGACCCCCAGGAGAATCCAGCGGAACCGGAAGCCAGCGGCCGAAAGGCAGAGCCGACTACGGTCCCGCAGGATAAGGAAGGCGGCACTACGGTGCCTCAGGACGACGCATAAGAATACCGAATGCGTAATCAGGACGCCGAGCCGGCTTCGCAATGTTTGGAGCGGCTCGGCTCCAGAAAAACCGTGCCCCGCCGGAACTGGAATTTAAAACGCTTGCAGTTTTTCGCGCTGCCGCAGACGCTGCGGTTCTTATGAAACGATTCGCAATTCTTGGCGTCCTCCTCATGCTCGGCGGAAGTTTGCTCACTGGTTGCACAACCGTCCCGCGCGACAACAACACGAACGCGACGACGACCTCGACTTCGCGCACTTACTCGAAATAGTTTCGCCGAATCGCGGCGGCTGACTGCACGAAATGGCGCTGCGCCGACGCTACCTCTTTGTCTGCACGAATCGACGCGCGGATGACGATCCAAAAGGTTGTTGCGCCGCTCGCGGCTCGGAAGAAATCCGCGCGGCGTTGAAGGAACAGCTGAAAGCGCGCGGCCTGGCCCGACTCGGCGCACGCGCCTGCAAATCGAGCTGTCTCGATCAATGTTCGAGCGGCGTCTGCATTCTGGTTGAGCCGGATCATTTCTTTTACGGTCACGTGCAACTGAACGACGTGCCGGAAATCGTGGAAGCGTTAGCGGAAAACAGGCGGGTGGAGCGGCTCGTCCTTACCGATGAGGAACTCGCGCGCGGCTAAATCTTTCTTTCCAGCAGCTCCTTCAAAAGGTGCCGATGACAATGCGCCTCATCTTCCGCGCAATGACAGAGCAGCGTGATGGTTTGGTTCTTAGCCAGGTGCTGAAGCAAACGCAGGGTGAATTTCTGTCCGTGGTTTTTGATTCGCTCGTTCCGCGCATCTACCGCGCCGGTTTCCATTAGTTCCTTGAAGTAATGCCGGCGGAATTCACTCCACGATATCTTGCCGGCGAGAATAGCATCGCGCAGTTGTTCGCTCGGCCCGAGGTTCGCCATCCAGACATCGAACCGGTCCGCCGGGAGCCCGCGACCTCTTCCTCTGGCGGCGAGAATCCGGAGACCGTCGCCCGGGTCGATTCGGCTCTGAACTGACTTGGTTTTAACCATGCCCAGCTACCTATTCTTCCGTCTTTTCGTTAGGTTCAAATAATTGCTTGCAGTCCCCGCGGCGACCGCACATTCTCGGACCTCTGCTTAACCATAACCTATGAAATCACTCATCTATTCCATCACCTGTCTGTTGGTCGCGGGGCTCCTTGGCGCCTGCAACACTAATAAGACGGAAACAGCCACCACCACTGCGCCGGAAAAAGCCCCGGCTAAGACCTCGACCACCAAGAAGTCGTCGACCACGAAGAAGTCGACCGACATGAGCAAGAAGGAGAGCGGGACCACGAAGAAAGAAACGACCAAGAAGAAGAGCGAGGCTTCTCCTTCACCGTCGCCTTCTGCGACTCCTTAGTCTCAGGACGAATTGCCGCGGCCGTGAGCTGCGGTCAGTGATAGCTTGGAGTTAGTCAGCCGTTCCACGCGGCTGGCTAACTCCTTTTTTATTCGACCGCATTAAGATAGCGGGCGACGGATTGTTCGACGACTGCCTTGCCGCTCTCAACTACGCGGTCCCACCACGCTCCATAAATTCGATCGTAGGCGAACGGCGCGATAGCTTCGGCGATTTTCTTCACAGCCTTTGCTGGGAGCGGAATAAGGTTCGGATAGCTGAACATGAAGCTCACCATTCCATCCGGACCTGCTTGCAGGATATCGCCGCTCAAAAGCGCGCCGCGACCTTCCGCTGCTGACGCCCAATGAAGAACAGTGCCGCCGGCGAAGTGTCCGCCGCAATGGATCAAAGTCACTCCCGGCGCCAGTTGTTGTCGCGTGCCTTCCCACAACTGAACCGCGCCCCCGTTTCGCATCACCCATTCCCGGTCGGCGGCGTGCAGGAAAATCGGCGCGTTATCGAACGCGGCGCTCCACTCGAGCATCGCGCTGTAATAATGCGGATGCGAAATCGCGATGCCGCGCAGTCCGCCGAGGCCGGCAATCAATTCGACGGTCGCGTCGTCGATCAGCGTGATGCAATCCCAAAGAAAATTGCCGTGCGGCGTTCGCAATAACAAGGCCCGTTGCCCGATCGCGAATTCCGGGACGGTGCCGATGCCGATGAGGTTCGGTTCGTATTCGCGAAAGCTATTGCGATGACTGCGGCGCAGTTGTTCCAGCGTGGTCCATTCCTGGCCGGATTTCGGAACGAACTGCCGGGCATCGCAACAGATCGGACACGAAACCGGCGGCGCGGCTGATTCCGGAAATTGCGTCCCGCACGCTTTGCAGATCGGTTTCATTGTCGCGCCAGTGTAAGCGGTGATATTGCTGAAAGCATGTCAACGGCGCCCTCGATTTTTGGCGAACGCTTTGCCCATCGCCTCGAAGCATTCAGCGATTTGGTTTTCGGCTTCAGCCTTTCCCTTCTCGCCACGCGTCTCGACATTCCGCCCGATCCATCCCAAATCTTCAAAGCAACGCGATGGGCCACGTTCATCGTCACCTTCGCCATCATCTGCATGTTCTGGCTCGCGCATTATAAAATCTTTCGGCACCACTTCGTGCCTCAGATTCCTGATGTGAGCATCAATTTTATCTTTCTTCTTGGAATCGCGGTCCTGCCCTATGCGGTCCAGACTTATCTGCATTTCACAGGGGACCGAAATTCTCTCACTCTTTACTTCGGCGATTTCGCGCTGGTCTTTGGCGCCCTCGCGACCTTGCGCTGGAGAGCGCTTCTTCAGCGTCGCGGCGATCCCGATAAGGACCTGCGGCTGCGCGAATGGCGCGCCACCGTTCGCCAATTTACGATCCTGGTGGTGATCATTGGGTCTCTGATTGCGATGGGTGTCGGCGCGATTCCGCCGGAAAAGTTTTATTCCGCCGCCGCGGCATCCTTTCTCGTCGTGATGCTGCTGACGCGATTTGCGGTTCGCCGCTTGCCGGGATTCCTTCAATGACATGAGCAGGAAAATTCCATTCACGGTTGGCGTGGTTGGCCATTTCGGTCTGGCGGTGCGCAGCCCGAAGCGAAGCGCAAAATGGTTCAAGCGCGCGCTTGGCTTAAAGAAAGAATTTGAATTCGAAGGCGGGATCGCGATCGGGAACAACAACGTGACGATCGCGCTCCATAAAGGCCGGCCATCGCCCGGAACGCTCGGTCACATGTCATTTCATCTTCCGAGCATGGCCGCGCTGCGAAAAGCGCTCGCCCATTTGCGGAAAGAAAAAATCGAACTGGAAGATCCGGGCCACGAAATCGGGCCGGAAGCGCCGGGCTCACCGCATATGGGAATTTGGTTCCGCGATCTCGACGGTTATCGCTGGGAGCTCAGCGTTCAGGGCAAAAGTTAGGCTTTGCCGAGCTCGAAAAGGCTGCGCGGCGGCAACGACGACAACGGTTCCAGCTCCAGAATGCCGCCGCTGCAATTCACCGCGAAAACGATTTCTCCATCCGGCGCGACCGCCCACAGATACGACGGCTGGTTGGCCACACAGAATTCGTGACGCGGATGGTTCTGTGGGAAACCGCAGTCGGCATGGGCGTGTGGGCCGCGCCGGGAACAGGCTCGCAAATCCGCGATTAATTTCTCCAGCTCGACCGCGGTTCGTCGGACTTCGACCCAGATAAAAATCTTTCCCTCCGGCGATCGTACCAGAAGATCGAAGTTGTCCGCATTGGAATGGTATTGCGCCCGTCCCGGCTCGAGAAAGACGTGTCGGGGGAGCCAGCCGCGCTCGACGATGAGCCGTGATGAGGTGGCCAGCTGGCAAACATTTTCGCGCAGAAGGCGCGGCGGCTCTGCGGAAAAGATCCGGTACGGGCGCGCATCGCCGTCGGCTTCGTCGCCGCGCAAAAGAGGACTCTCGATTTCACCATGCTCGTTGACGCGAAATAAATTCTCGTCCAGTCCGCGAAGAAAACAGTTCGCCTCCCATTCCGCGAGCGGCGGAGCGATTCGAAGACCGGGCAGCGGCGCGGTCCTGCCGAGCGCGACGCCCATCGCGGCGAACTTGTCTTGCAACCACGTTTCCAGATCGGTGTTCAACCTCGTATCCAATCTTACTCGCAAGATATCGTGTTGCCGCCGCTGAATGGCTGGCGTTTATTCTGCGCTACAACCTAACTATGAAAACACTTCTAACACTTATTGCCGTCGCCTTCCTCGGCGTCATCGCCGTGGACGCCAAGACCTACAAGCTCCCGAACGACGATTTCGCGATCGCTTCCATCGACATGCCAGATTCCTGGAAGCCCACGGTCGTTGAGAATGGAATTTGGGGACAGACGGAAGACACCGCGGTTTATATGTCCATAGTCGCGGTCGGCTCCGATAAGGGAATGCAGGGCGAAATCGAAGACACCATTGAAATGCTCGGCAAGCACAAGGTGTCGCTCGATGATTCCACGAAGAAGGAAAACAAATTCAAGGCCGGCGCATTCGATGCCACCGAGCTTCTCTATCAGGGCAAGGATGAGGACGGCCCCGCGGCTGTCAGCATCACGTTCGTTCCGATCAAGGACAAGATGATCATTATCACCTACTGGGTTTCGACCGATAAGGAAAAGGAACACCAGAAGGAAGTGGGAACGATCGTGAACAGCCTGAAGGCGAGTTCCTAGACGCCGTTCTTGTCACTCTTTAGAAAGCGCCGGCCGTGTTGTTGCGGCCGGCGCTTTCATTTTTTGCGAGTGAAACGGCGACGGTAATTGACGTTGAGCCCGCCGGGGTGACATGCTCGCCGAAACCAATGGCCGCGCGTTCAACACCCAGCGTTTTTGCTCCCAGCGGCGCCGTCGACCTCCACGTGTCGCCGGAATTGCGCGCTTCTCTTCGGGCAATCATCGACGATGAAAAACCGAAGCGGCTCATCGTCGATCTTTCCAAGGTCCCTTACATCGACAGCTCCGGCATCGCCGTTCTGATCGGTGCCATGCAAAGTCTCGAACACGAAGGCGGCGTGTTCCTGATCGCAGGCGCACGCGAAGCGGTGAAGATGATTTTCGAAAGCGCGAAGCTCGACCAATATTTTCGTCTTTTCCCGGACGTGGAATCAGCCGCCGCCGCGCCGGCGCCGTAACGGGGCGACCTTTCGCGCGGGGAAAAAGCTTGTCAGGAGAAGACGGCTTCGAGCAATCTCGGGCAAGCAAACTCCAACCTTCACCCTGGAAAGGATCCCGCCATGAAGTCCCGTACCCTGTGGTTGTCTCTGTTCGCCATCCTACTCTGCGCCGTTCTCCTCGTCGGCGCGAAATCGCCTACGCCGGCCCCACGATCCTCGCCTGTCGCGAGCACGCCGGCCGCGCCGACGCCCACGCCTCACCCACTGCTTAGTCCGACAGAAGAGCGCATCACGATTGCCCAAAACCCGCCGCCAAGTAATTCGAACCCGCCGCCCAAGCCGGTCCTTTACCTTGCTTCGACGGAAGCGTTTTCAACTGGCGGCAAGAATTACATCCGCCTTCGTTACGATGTCCTGAACAAAGCCGAGTATCCGGCCGACATGTTCGCCGCCGCGCCCGGTTTACCGCCGTGCGGCCTCAACACCAACGCATCGCGGACCTGGGTCGATTTCTTCGATAGCACCGGAAGGCGCATCTACGGGTTTTGCGCTCTGAGCAAGCCCGACGATCTCGGCAAAATCTGGATCGCATACGAAGATGGGGCTGTCCCGCCAAGCTACGTTTACATCGAGTTGAACGACCGGCAGACTAACACCAAGTACAAATCAAATCTCGCGGACACGACCCTCTGAGGCCTAATCGGTTGTCACCGCTTCAACAGCGGCTTGAGATATTGGCCGGTATAACTGTTCGATAGCGCCGCAATTTCTTCCGGCGCTCCAGCGCCAACGATTTTTCCTCCGCGCTCGCCACCTTCCGGGCCGAGATCGATGATCCAGTCCGCGCATTTGATCATCTCCAGGTTGTGCTCGATCACGACCAGCGTGTTTCCGGCGTCGCGCAATTTCATCAGCACCTGGAGCAGCTTCTCGATGTCGGCGAAATGCAAGCCGGTCGTCGGTTCGTCGAGAATGTAAATCGTGCGGCCCGTCGCGCGTTTCGCCAGCTCAGTCGCGAGTTTCACTCGTTGGGCTTCGCCGCCGGAAAGGGTCGTGCCCGCCTGGCCGAGCCGGAGATAACCGAGACCGACATCGAGCAACGCAACGAGCTTGTCGGAAACCGACGGCACATTTCGGAAAAAGCGCGCGGCTTCATCGACGGTCAGGTCCAGGACATCGGCGATGTTTTTTCCTTTGTAAGTGATCTCGAGCGTCTCGCGATTGTAGCGCTGCCCGCGACAGACTTCGCACTCGACATAAACGTCCGGCAAAAAATGCATCTCGATCTTGATCAGGCCGCCGCCCTCGCAGTTTTCGCAGCGGCCGCCTTTGACGTTGAAACTGAACCGGCCGACGTCGTATCCGCGGACGCGCGATGCGGGAAGTTGCGCGAATAATTCGCGGATCGGCGTGAACGCGCCGGTGTAAGTCACCGGATTCGAGCGCGGCGTCCGGCCGATCGCGCTCTGGTCGATCACAATTGCCTTGTCGAGCTGGTCGAGGCCATGCAACGCGCGATGCGCTCCCGGCTTGTCTTTCGAATTGTAAAAATGCCGGAAAAGCGCACGTCGCAAAATATCGTCCACGAGGGTCGATTTCCCGCTGCCGGAAACCCCGGTCACGCAGGTGAGTAATCCGATCGGAAACGAAGCCGCCACATTCTTTAAATTATTTTCCGAAGCGCCGACGACCGTCAGCCAGCCATCGCCAATTTGGGTCGAGCGCGGTTTCCCGCGCTCTCGTGGAATCGCGATCCGCGCTCGACCAGAAAGATAGTCCGCCGTGGGCGAATTCTTCGCGGTCAAAACTTCGGCGAGCGTTCCTTGCGCGACGATTTCGCCGCCGCGCGGCCCTGCGCCTGGCCCAAGATCGAGAATGTGATCGGCGGCGCGGATAGTTTCTTCGTCGTGCTCGACCACGATCACGGAATTTCCGAGATCGCGCAGCCGGCGAAGCGTCGTGAGCAGCCGCGAGTTGTCCCGTTGATGCAACCCGATGCTCGGCTCGTCCAGAACGTAAAGAACGCCGGCCAGCCCGGAGCCGATCTGCGTCGCCAGCCGAATTCGCTGCGCTTCGCCGCCGGAGAGCGTGCCGCTCTCCCGATTCAGCGAAAGATAATTAAGCCCGACCTCGACCAGGAACTGAAGCCGCGAGTCGATTTCGCGCACGACATCGGTCACGATCTGCCGCTGCTGATCCGTCAACGCGAGCCGGCGAATATATTCCGCCGCTGCGTCGATCGTTAGCTCGCTGAATTGATGGATGTTCAATTCCCGCCCGCTCGAATCGTTGATCGTCACCGCCAGAATTTCCGGCTTCAACCGCGCGCCGTGACATGTGTGGCACGGGACGCGTGTCATGAACGCGCGGATCCGATTTCGCGTGAACTCGCTTTCCGTTTCCGCGTAAAGCCGTTCCATCTGCGGCACGAGCCCTTCGAATGGCCGCGACGTTTTCGGCGATTTCCCATTACCGCCGATGTTGATCTGGATCGGCTCATCGCCCGTTCCGTAGTAGAGCGCCTGTTTGAAATTTTCCGGCAACTCCGCGAACGGCACCGCTTCGTCCACGCCGAAGTGTTTTACCAGCGCCCGCTGTAAATTGCGGTAATAAGCCAGCATCGGCTTCGTCCCGCGCCGCCACGGCGTAATCGCTCCTTCCTTCAGCGATTTCTCGGGGTCCGACATCAAATCCGCGTCACAAACCAACTGTGTCCCGAGTCCATGACAGGCCGGGCACGCCCCGAGATGGCTGTTGAACGAAAAATGTTTCGGTGTCAGCTCGCCTAACGAGTAGTTGCTTTCTGCGCTTCCGTAGTCCGTCGTGTAACGGACCGTCTCCCAGTCTTCTTCTGGGAGGGACGCCGCGCGGCGGCGTCCGTCATCGTCTCCGCCCTGCGACGCTCGCGGACGCCGCAGCGCGGCGTCCCCACCCTTCAGCACAACGATCCGGTTCCCGCCCCACCGCAGCGCGGTCTCCACCGAATCCGCCAGCCGCGTCCGGACTCCTTCGCGAATCACGAGCCGATCCACCACCGCCTCGATCGTGTGCTTCTCCGTCTTCTTCAGCCGGATCGGTTCCGGTTTTCCCAGCTCCATGATCTCGCCATCGATCCGAACCCTGACGAATCCCTCTCGCTTCGCCTTTTCGATCACGTCGCGGAATTCGCCCTTTTGATTCTGTACGAGCGGCGCGAGCAAAATGATTTTCGTCTCGACCGGGAACGCGAGAATCTGATCCACGATCTGTTGCGGCGTCTGCCGATGGATTGCCTGACCCGTGACCGGATCGTGCGGCTGGCCGACTGCGGAAAACAGAACGCGAAGATAATCGTAGATCTCCGTCGTCGTCGCGATGGTCGACCGCGGATTTGCTCCGGCGCTTCTTTGTTCGATCGCGATCGCGGGCGACAGCCCTTCAATGAAATCGACGTCCGGCTTTTCCATCTGATCGAGGAACTGCCGGGCGTAGGCGGAAAGACTTTCCACGTAGCGCCGCTGCCCTTCGGCATAAAGCGTGTCGAAGGCGAGCGAAGATTTCCCCGAGCCGCTCAGGCCCGTGATGACGACCAGTTTTTCCCTCGGAATTTCGACGTGGAGATTCTTGAGATTGTGCTGGCGTGCTCCGCTGATCTGGATAGTTTGCGCTGGCATCGGACGAAAAATGTCGAACCTATCAGTCAAGCATAACCGTCCCGTTTCTCCAGCCGAAAGCGCCGATCATGAGTGAAAACGACCGCAGCATTTCCCACGAAGAAATCGTCCAGTTGCAGAAGAAATTCAGCGAGATCAAGCATGCGATTAACAACGCGTTGGCGGTGATGATGGCGCTGTCCGAGATGTCGCAACGCCGTCCGGATTATTCCGAGAAACTCGCCAGCACCGTCCTCACGAAAGCGCCGCAAATCGTCTCCGGGCTTCAGGAATTTACCCAGGCCTTGAACGAAAAAGCCGGCGGCCCGAAGCCGGAAACGGTGCCGTAATTCTTCGAACTACGGTTTCGGCGAAGCGGAAACTGAAGCAACCGCGCTAGGTTTCGGCGAGGCGGCGGGAACGGTGGCTGCCGGCGCGACCGAATTCGAAGTCATCGGCGCCGGACTCAGCGTCGCGGAAGCAACAGCGGCCGGAGAATTATTTGGACTGGTGGCTGGCGTTGCCGAACCGCTCGGCGAACCAGACACGGAGGCACCTGGAATTGGGGTCGCCGAAGCAACCGGCGCCGGCGTCTGGCCCGCAGTCAATTCGCGGGTGAGATTGCTCGGCGTGTTCGCCTTGCGCGCATAGAGGATCGAGAGAACGAACGTCAGCAGGAAAAAGATCGCGGCCAGCCAGCCGGTGAACTTGGTGAGAACGTTGGTCGTCTGGGCGCCAAAAATATTTTCCGTGACGCCTCCGCCAAAAGCCGCGCCGAGGCCTTCGCTTTTCGGGCGTTGCATCAGGATCACGAGAATCATCAACACCGCGATGAAGACGTAGATCCCGAGGAGAATGTTGATCACCAGGCTCATTTGGGACGGGCAATATTGCCAAGAAATGACGAATGTCGAATGACGAATGTCGAAACAAGAGGGCCGTCTTAGCGAACGGATTCGTGCTTCATCATTTTATTTCGTTCCAGATCGCGTCCAGCTCTTCGAGGTTCGCGTCGCCCAGCTTCTTTCCGCGAGCGCACAGCTCATCTTCAACACGATTAAACCGCGACACGAATTTGTTTGTCGCCGTCTGCAGCGTTTCCTCGGCATCGAATCCGCTCTTTCGAGCGAGATTTACGACGGCGAAGAGAAGATCGCCGATTTCATCTGCGATCTGAACGGAATCGCCGGCTGCAATCGCCTCTTTCGTTTCGGCCAACTCTTCGTCGACCTTGGCCACGACATCACGCAACTCCGTCCAGTCGAAGTTCACTCGGGCGGCCTTCTTTTGCGCTTTTTGCGCCCGCATCAGTGCAGGCAGCGCAGCCGGCAGGCTGGCCAAATAGTGAGCCGGTGCGCCGCCGCTCTTTTCTTCGTGCTTGATCGCTTCCCATTGTTTCACGACGCCGGCGGAATCTTTGACATCGCTCTGGGCGAAGACATGCGGATGACGCCGGACCAATTTCGCCGTCACTTCCTGGAGAATTTCGTCAATATTGAAGCGGCGCATTTCGTTCGCGATCTCCGCATGCATGACTGCGAGCAGAATCACGTCGCCAAGTTCCTCGCGCAGATTCGCGTCATCGCGCGTGTGCACTGCGCCGGCAACTTCGTACGCTTCTTCGATTAACGGCGGCAACAGCGACTCGTTCGTTTGCTCGCGGTCCCACGGGCAGCCGCCGGGGGCGCGGAGTTTCGCCACGATCTCGCAAAGCTTCGCGAAACTCGCCGCTGCTCGCTCTAGATTTTCCACAACGACCGGTGCGTCCGAAATTCCGAAACTTCGCCGGTGGTTTTTTTGCCGACGTAAATAGTGATGGCGACGACGCAAATGAACGTGCCACCGAAAACGAAGGCGATCAGCCACGATGGGATGTGACCGACGCGCAACGCCCGATAAAACGCGGGCAGACCGTCGAGCGTCATTGAGGCGTGGAGGAAAATTTTCGTGACCCACGCCACCATGATGAGGATGAAGATGAAAATGTAATTGCGTTTCAAGCGCCGGCCCACTGCTTCGAGCCGGCTGATCTTGAATGACGGCAAAATCAGATCCTCACAGACAAGCTTCTTCCATTCGCCCTGAAGCAGATCGCGATTTTCCATTACCATCGGGACGAGAAAGTGCGCTTCGAGCATCCGGACCCGGGCGCGGAACGCGTCGTAAAAACGGTACCGACGCGCCTCGATCCAGAGCATGACCCAGACGATCGCGAGGTTGAAAAAGAAGATGACGTGCGGCACGTCGCGGTTGGAAAACGCGATGGTGATAATCGCGGTGCTGCTGGTGATGGCCCAGTTCGTCGTGATATCGAGCCGCTGCCGCCAGATCATGATCCGGCTGAGTTCGCCGCGGTAAAAATGCGACATCGCATTGACGTAGCCCGGATCGTAAAGGCTTTTCTGCCACGAGACCGTCGCTTCGTCGGTCGTGCCAGTGGGATTGTTTTGAGTTGCCACGTGTGCCTCGATAATTCGATAACTCGCCTTGTCCCGTCAATCCAATCAAACGCAGCGTCGCTTATGCCCGCGCGCCTTTCCGAAATTCTCGATCCGAACCTGGTGGTGCTCGAACTAAAGGAGCAAACCGCGGCCGAAGCGATCCTCGAGATCGTCGAGCGACTGCGCGATCACGGGTTGGTCCAGGATTTTTACAAACTGGCGGACGCGGTCATGGAACGCGAGGGCCGGAGCTCGACGAACACCGGTGAAGGGGTCGCGTTCCCGCACGCGCGAACCGATTTGGTGGATCGGCTTGTGTTGGGGATCGGCCGGAGCGAGCGGGGAATTCCGTTCGGTTATTCGAGCGAACCGGTGCGCCTGATTTTTCTCCTCGGCGTGCCGCAACGGATGGTGACTGATTATCTGGTTTGCGTTGGCGCGCTCGCGCGAGTGGTGAAGGACAAGACGCGACGGGATGCGTTGATGACTGCAACCAGCGGCGAGCAGTTTGTCGAATTAATGCGCGAGGGATCTCTGGAGCTGTAGCGGCGTCGCTCCAGCGCTCACTGCTTTTTCAGCAGTCGATTCCGCGCCCGATCGAGAGCCCGCCGCTCCGATGCGGTGAGACTGTTGATTCCGTACTTCGAAATTTTCTCGAGCACTGGGTCGATCGATTCGTGAATATTCTCCGGCTCCGCGCTCCGGCGCGGCACCTCGCGCTGGACGATGTGAAACTTCGGTTTCGGTTGCAGGCGCGACTTCAAATTGCTCCACCACTCCAGTTCGGGTCCCGCGCCGCGAAGCCGGACGAAGCTCACCGCGGTAATGACCGTGATCCAAAGGACGATGAAGCTCGCCCAGTCGTGGTTCGCGAGCGCGGCCAGCGTTCCGATCGCGACGAAAATGAGCGCGACCCATTTCATCTGGATCCGCAAAAACATTTCCACGTTCGGATAAATCGTCGCGAACCCGACAAAGATCCCGAAATGTAACGCGGCCGAACCGGCCAAACCGAACCGCGCCCAGAATCCGAGAAGAGTCAGGACCAAAGTCGGCACGCAAAGAAGGAGGAGATAAAAAAGAATGAAAGCCCGGCGGCCGAAAAAGCGTTCCAGTTCGCGGCCGAACGCGAAGAGCAAATACATTTCGATTGCGAACCAGAGCAGCGCCGTGCCGGAGTAGGGCAGATGGACAAACGCGTAGGTCGCAATTTGCCAGACGTGGCCGAGCGCGATGACCTGCGCGCTGTCGAAAATGAACCAGCCGAGGACAGCGGCCGCGCCAAAAGCAGAGAGAAGGCAAGCCGCGACCATGAGCAAAGTGTGGAACCCAACCATGAGCGTCGTGACATGAACGGGATGGCGGCCCACCCATGTCACTGGCTGGTAGTCATCCGAGGTGGTGACTCCAAACATGCGGCAATTAACGGCGCGCCCGCATTTCGTGCAAGCGGCGGCGGCCCGCGAAAATTTGCTTGGACAACTCTCCGAAGCGGCGAAAATGACAATCCGCTCAACGCGCTTCGCGCATGACCTCAAGGTTGCATTTCCATGGATAATCTCGCGCCTGCCGTTTCTCCGCCCGCCGGGATTGGCGACGCCAAGCCGTCGAACCAGACGGTGCTCGATTGGGTCCAGGACGTGGCGAAGCTGACCGAGCCGGAAAACATTTTCTGGTGCGA
>JBHELY010000062.1:0-16373 GCA_046262815.1 Chthoniobacterales bacterium
CGACTGGGTGCTGCGCCGTGTGGCGGCGGAGCCGGCGCCGCCGGCGGCGAAGCCGGCGTTCGAAGCGCCGCCACCTCAACCGGTCGGCGGCGTGCTGTTGAGCGCGCGCGACATCACCGTCACCTACGGCCACGTAAAGGCGCTCGACGCGATGTCGATCGGAGTCCGCGAAGGCGAGACGCTCGGCATCGTCGGCGAATCCGGCTGTGGCAAGACCACCACCTGCCTCTCGATCGTCGGATTGTTGCCGCCGGCCGCGCGGATCGTCGGCGGGATTGACGTAGTTGATTTCGAACGGGCCAGTGGAATGCACCTGGATGACGCACTCCGTCTTGCACCAGGCGTAATGCTGCATTCCAGCGGGCATGATCGCGAACCCGCCCGGCATCATTTCCTGCGCGGCGGCTTCTTCGAATTTCGGACCGTGCCCCAAAGCGAACGTTCCGGAAATCACGGTGATTCCTTCCGCTGTCGGATGCGTGTGCGGCGGAACTTTCCAACCGGCCGGAGTTTTTAGCCGGATCGTAAAGGGTCCCGGTTTTCCGGGATCGCCTTCGAGAACGGTCGCTTGCGCTCCAGCGGGCAACGACGGCGGAGCCGGACCCCATTTCATATCGTCGGCCGCAAAGACCGTGTGTTCGGTCTTGGCGGCGGGTTGTTGATCCAGCGCAAAGGCAAACGAGCAGATCGCCAGTGCGGCGGCGAACAAGAGAATCGAACTGATCTTCTTCATGCCGGCGATGATGCGAAACCGCTTAACGAAACGTCAAGCGAATCTCGCGCCGGCTGCCGGCCTAACGAGTGGATGTAACCGGAGCGCTTGCCGAAACAATTTTGAATTTCCAGTTCTCGAGCGGCGTACCCGCCGGCTTGAGATTGGAGGCCAGATAATAAAGGCGCTTCGTCGCGGGATAATCCGGCGCTTCGTCGAACCGCATCTTTAAGTAGTACGGCGGAATGCTCTGATAGTAGAGCGTGGCGGTTAAGGTCACCGCGGCGGGATCGATCCCGGCAAGTGGGACTTCGTAGGTCACGACGCTGGTTCCGCTGCCGTCTTTATAGTGCGGGTCGTCGCCGGTCCCGTGCGGATGCGTCGCTTTCAGAAATTCGCCGGACAACGACGGATCGGGACCCTGCTCGGTCCAGCCGAGCGGCAAGAGCCGATTGTCTTTCACCGGGGTGTCGCGGCGAATGAAACTGGTCGTGAAATTTCCATCGGCATCGAGCATGAGCTCCTCGAAAATCTGGACCTGGTCCTGCCGCGTGATCGTGTGTCCGGGTTGATCGAAGTAATGCGGCTGGTAGGCCTGACGCGGAGCCGCGGAGTCATCGGCGCGCGGCTCGAAAAATTCCGAGGGCAATGGTTTGCCGTTTTCGTCCACGATAATTCCCAGCTCGTTCGTCCGGCCGGACGCCCACAACGTTTTGCCGCTATTCTTGTCTCTGACCTGAAATTCCACGAACGCGCGCCGAAAGCCGACGCCGCTCGGAAAACGGTGCCCGGTCTTGTTCGTCACGGTGACGTTCGCCACGAGCTTGCCATCGCTCTTCGAGACCGGCGCGATCGTGATGTCGGCCGTGGTGTTTTGCGCCTGCTCGACAAACGCGTCAATCGCGTTCGGCAAATCCGCGTTCACGGTCAGCATGAAATCGTTCTGCCGCACGCCGAGGACTTCGTTGTAAGGAAAATTTTTCTCGCCCGCTTTCGAATCCTGCATGAACTGCGAAAACATTTCCAGTAACGGCAGGTTCAGTCCCTGGAGTTGATGGCGAACAAACCCGCTGTCGCGAAAGCGCACCTGCACCTTGTCCGCCGGCAATCGATGCTCGACCGCCGGATATTGATCGTCCTGAACGGTGGCGATCGGTTGCTGAATCAACGGCACTTCGAGCGTCCCGGCGGCGTTGCGATAGGAACTGCGCATGTGGCAATCCTGGCAGGTCTGCGCTTTCGGGTTATGGCCGAACTCGTTTTGGAAACTGCTGTTCAGCCATTCGAGGTAAGTCAGTTGTTCCAGATTATGACCGAGCGGCTTTTGATCCACGACCGGCAGATTGATCGTGTGACAACTGCCGCACATCCGCGCGCTCTTTACATAAGCGTCGTGTTTCGGTTTAACGCCCACCGCGTTGTTCATCGGATCGGTCACGATGACGTTGTCTTCGAACGGCCCGAGCATCTCATCGGCCCTGCCCACCTCGAACAACCCCGTGATCGAGTGCTCCAGGAAATGCTTCAGCGGCGGGACATCCTTCGGCGTCTTGTCTTCGACAATGTGATGACACGACGCGCAGCTCACGCCGTCGCGAGCGAGCGCGCCGTATTTGAAGTTCGGGTCCGTCATTTTCGTTTCGTAAACGAATTCGCGATCGAAGTTCGCCGCCGGCCCGTGATCGAGTTCGAACTGCCGTTTGCCCATCACGCCGTGACAACGAAAACAGGTGTTCACGACTTCGTGCGCGAGCTTCTCGCCCTCGGCCTTGTCCTTGAACGTCTTCAAATAGGCCAGCTCGCTGTCGAGTTGCGCGTAAAAGATCGGGTCGCGTCCGGCCAGGCCCATGGGCGACCAGCGCCATTCGCCGTAGGGCGAAACGTTCATGAGCGGCGCACTGCCGTCGGCCGTTTTCGTGCCGGTGTAAACCATCGCGTTGCCGTAGTAGACCGCGCTGTGGCAACCCAGGCAGGAATCCGAAGTGAGAAAATACTGCGCGCCCTGGTGGCTGGCCACGACGTGGTCGTAAGTCTCGGGCGGAATTTTTTTCACGTCGTTGAGCGGCACGGGAGAAATCGAGTGGAAGAATTTCACGAAGGCCGGGTTCGGTGTCGGGCTGGTATGCGGCGCCTCTGGAGTTTCCCTGGCCGGCGCCAGCAACGCCGTGACTTCGTGGTGGCTCATCGGTCTGCGACCGAGATTGACTTGGCTCGGCGTCGGCGCGTTGGCCGGCGGCGCCTTTCCCATCTTGGCGGTTTCAGGCGTGGGCGTGGCGTTCGGCGGCGGCGCTCAGGAAAAATCAACGAAGTAAGAGAGCGGCTGACCGGGAAAACCTTTGATGTTAGTCAGCGAAGAAAAGGTGAAATCTTTTTCCGCCGAACTGTGACAGCGAAGACAATAGAGACCGAAGCCCGCGTTCGGAACGGAGTAGGGCGGATTGTTGTTATCGATGACCTGATCTTTCCAGATCTCCGCCCAATACCAGCCGTCCTTTGATCCTTTCGCGTCCTTGATCATGACCGTCCAGTCGGTCACCAGATCGGGTTTCCTCAATTGATATTGCGCGGCCGGCGCGGTGTACTGCTCCTTAATGATCATCGCGCCGTCGGGGATCGCGCCGTTCCGGCCGGCGACGAGCCATTTCATGATCTGCGGCGAATAATAAATTTTCACCGTCGGATGAACGCCGAACAGCGTCTTGTTGATGAAGGGCCCGGTATCGCGCAGGCCTTTGTCCATGCTCCAGCCGAGTCTCAGGTAATCGCCATCCTCGAGGAATTTGGTCAGGAGTTTTTGGAAGTCGGGCAGACGCTCTGGCAGAAAGCTGCTCGGTAGCGGCAACGATGCGGGCGCGCCGAAGTTCTTTGCTGGGTCTTTTGGTTCGCCGCGCAGAATCGTATTCGCCAGAAGGAGCGACGCGAGGAAGACGAAGAACCAGCGAAAATCTTGGGGAAGCACCGCGATTCTTTTTGGAGAACGCCGCGCCGCAGGTCAATGAAATTGCGGACTGAATGCGCTACAGTGGCGAACGCTAAAATGAAAAACTTCGCGCCGGCCGTTCTGATTTTGTTTTGTGTCGCGGCATTTGCGGAAGAGCCGTCCCCGAAATTCGCCACGGCGAATCCGTCCAATGGCGGATTCGACGAGAAAGCGGCGGAGCGTTTCGCGAACCTCGCCCTGGCTTGTGTGGCGAAGGAATACCCGAACAAGATCAGTCATCTCTTAAACAGCGACGCCGATGTCGCGCCGCCGCGAAAACTGACGCCGGCATTTTACGGTTGCTACGACTGGCATTCATCGGTCCACGGCCATTGGCTGCTCGTTCGATTGATCAAAACATTTCCCAACGCGTCCTTCGCTAAACCGGCGCGCGAAGCGCTTCGCAAAAGTCTGACCGCGGAAAATCTGAAAGAGGAAGCCGCGTATTTGCGCGGCGAAGGTCGAGCAACCTTCGAGCGGCCCTATGGAATGGCGTGGCTGCTCCAGCTCGTCGTGGAACTCGCCCAATGGGACGATCCCCAGGCGCGTGAAATGTTGACCAATCTCGCGCCGCTCGAACAAGCGGTGCGCGATCGGCTCAAGACGTGGCTGCCGAAACTCTCGCATCCGGTCCGCATCGGCGAACACAATCAATCGGCCTTCGCGCTTGGCCTTCTCCTCGACTACGCGCGCGCGACGAAGAATGAGGAGTTCGCGAAGCTGATCGCCGGGAAAACGCGCCAATTCTTCCTCAAAGACAAAGATTGTTCGCTGAACTACGAACCGTCGGGCGAGGATTTCCTTTCGCCCTGCCTCGGTGAAGCCGACGCGATGCGGCGAGTGATGGTCCCGGGCGAATTCGCCAAATGGCTAAGCGATTTTCTTCCGCACATTCCGACGACGGCCACCACCGATTGGTTGCCGGTCACGGTCTCGCCGGATCCGAGCGATCCGAAGCTGGCGCACCTCGACGGCTTGAACTTAAGCCGTGCCTGGATGCTGGAAGGAATTATCTCCGGGTTGCCGGCCGATGATTCGCGCCGACCGGCTTTGATCGCGACGGCGGAAGCGCATCGTCGCGCGGGTCTCGCGGCCGTGACCGGCGCGCATTACGAAGGCGGACATTGGCTCGGCAGCTTCGCCGTTTATCTGGTCACGAAGCGCGGCCTCGGCAAATAGCGGTTCGAGTTCATGCCTCGCCGATATTTCGCCGCGCTTGTTTCGCTGCTTCTCTTCCCGTTGTCGGTCGTCGCGCAGGAAAAAGAACTCAACGCTCTAGAAATTTTCGACCGCACCCTGGCCGCGTTCGATAGCCAACGGGTCGCGCTCCGCGATTGGCAATACTACCAGACCCTCACGACCCATCAGTTCGATAGCGCGGGCAACGTCACCGCACGCGGGACCTGGCAATCGATCGTGCGCCCCGGCGATGCGCGCCCGCTCGAATACGTCGGCGAACGCATGGAAGGCAAACTCTCGTTCTTCAAATCCGAAAGCTCTTCCGCTTCCTCGTCGCCTTCCTCAAAATCAAAAGCCCCGGAAAAGACCGAAGAAAAGAATCAATCCGAAACCGCAGTCGAAGCCGTCCATAAATACAACCTCCGCGATCGCTACAATTGGAAGCGGCTTCCGGATGAGACGGTCACCGGCGAAACCGCTTACGTCATTTCCTTCCAGCCCAAGCCAAACCAGATCGCCCACTCACGCGAGGAACGTTTCTTCAGTTTGCTGGCGGGCAAACTGTGGATCGCGAAAAACGATTTTATTATTTTGAAAATGGACGTCGCGCTCCAATCGCCCTGCCAGTTGTTTTGGATTCTCGCGCAGGTGACGACATTCAAATTTACTTACTTTCTCGAACCATCGCGCGGGCCGCGTCTATTTCGTTTGAGCAAGGCGACTGCGAGAACCGTCGTCAGTTTTCCGCTTTACGCGGTCCGCCAGAAACATTGGCTCACGATCGACAAATACGAACCGCGTACTGCCCGCGGGACCGCGCCGAAAAATCTGCGTCCAAGTTTGTCTCCACGCGGAGAGCCATGATCCACGTCCTCGACACTAAACATCTTGGCCGGCCCGGCATCATCGCTGCGACTCTGCTCGAGACTAACGAAGGCCCAGTCCTTTTCGATACCGGCCCGGAATCGACGTTCGACACGATTGCAAACGCGCTCGCGAAAGTCGGCGCCGAGCCGCGCGATGTTCGCCACGTTTTTCTCAGCCACATCCATTTCGATCACGCCGGCGCCGCGTGGCGCTTCGCCGAGCTCGGCGCGACGATCTACGTTCATCCACGCGGCGCGCCGCACCTGATCGATCCGCAAAAACTCGTTGCCTCCGCCACGCGGCTCTACGGCGACGACATGGAACGGCTCTGGGGAAAATTCTCCGGGATCGCGCCGGAACGCGTCCGCGTTTTGGAAGACAACGACGTCGTGCGCGTCGCCCCATTCGACATCCGCGCCATCGCCGCGCCCGGACACGCCAGCCATCATCACATTTATCATTGGGATGAAAATATTTTCGGCGGCGACGTTGCTGGCGTTCGTCTCGGCAGCGGCCCGCCGGCGCCGCCATTCGTTCCACCGGAGCTCGACATCGAAGGGTGGCGCGATTCCATCGCCAAGATCCGCGCGCTTAATCCCGCGAAACTTTACCTGCCGCATTTCGGCTTGGTGCGCGGCGATATCGGCGCGCATCTCGATGCCCTCGAGGAACGCGTCGTCCGCTGGTCGCTCTGGTTCCGCGATCGCCTCTGCGCCGGCGACGACGAACAAACGCTTCCCCGGGCATTCGCCAATTTCCTCACCGCCGAATTGTGCGCGGCCGGCGCAATGGAATCCGAGCTCGCCGACTACGAACAGGCCGACCCTAGTTTCATGGCGGTGAGCGCCGCCATCCGCTACTGGCGCAAACATCACCCCGAGGAAGTTGGATTGCCTAACGAACCAAAGACTTCTTAATTCTTAATTCTTCCTTCTTACTTTTCTGACCTCCGACTTCCGACCTCTGACTTCTGGCCCCGCCGCGCAGCGCCGAACCTATCGCGGACCGTTCGCGATCATGACCGTCCTCTTTTTCATGTGGGGATTCATGACCGTCTTCAACGACATCCTCATCCCGCGCTTCAAGGACGCGTTCACGCTCGATTACTTCCACGCCATGCTGGTCCAGTTCGCGTTCTTCGGCGCTTACTTCATCGGCTCGCTGTTTTACTTCGCGATCTCGGCAATTTTTGGCGATCCGATTGCGCGACTTGGTTACAAGAATGGGGTCGTCATTGGCCTGATGATTTCCGCCGCGGGTAGCTCTCTTTTCTGGCCGGCCGCGACCTTTCTTTCCTATCCGCTTTTTTTGATCGCGCTTTTTGTCGTTGGCCTCGGGTTCGCGATGCTCCAGATCGCCGCTAACCCTTACGTCACGATTCTCGGCCCGGAACGAACGGCCTCGAGCCGGCTCAATCTCGCCCAGGCTTTTAACTCTCTCGGGACCACGCTCGGTCCGCTTGTCGGCGGCTACCTGATCTTTCAATACTTTGCCCGCACCGGCGCTCACGGCGCCGCATCGGTAAAGATTCCCTATCTCGCATTCTTTCTCGTCTTTGTTCTTCTGGCCGTGATTTTTTTCTTCGTCCGGCTGCCGGATGTCAGCGCCGGAAAAGTCGAGCCCGGGTTTGCCGCACTGAAATTTCCGCACGTCGATCTCGGGATTCTGGCGATCTTCATGTATGTCGGCGGCGAAGTCGCGGTCGGCAGCTCGATCATTAACTTTCTCGGGCAACCCGGCGTCGCGGGTCTCACGCAATTGCAGGCGAGCGGTTACGTTTCCCTTTTCTGGTTCGGAATGTTGGTCGGCCGTTTCATGGGCGCGGTCGAATTGAGTGAGCTGGCGCGGCGCACGAAACAACTTCTTCTCGCCGCTATTCCCGTCGTCGCCGGCGTTGTCGTTGTCACGCTCCGCGGCTGGAGCACGGCGCGATTTTATCTGCCGTTGCTCATCCTTTGCTGGCTTCTGTTCCAGAGCGGCAAATCGCTCGCCGGCCGGACGCTCATGATCTTTTCGCTAACAGTAGTGATGCTTCTCGCCATCTCGATCATTGCCGGCGGCAAACTCGCCATGTGGTGCATCCTTGGCGTCGGTTTGTTCACCTCGATCGGCTGGTCAAACACGTTCTCGCTCGGGATCGAGGGCACCGGCATTTACAAGAGCCAGGCCTCATCGCTCCTTGTCATGGCGATTCTCGGCGGCGCAATTCTCCCGCCGGCTCAAGGCCACATCGCCGATCGATGGAACTTGCAGATTTCCTATTTCGTTCCGCTCATCGCCTATGCCTACGTGGCGTTCTACGGCTGGAAGGGACATAAGGTCGGGCACCGAGCCGCCAGCGAGTGATCGCTGGATTTTCTCGCAGCGAAGGTCCGGTGCTTCTAGAGTCGGTAACGTGAAGATGGCCGTCCTGTTGCGCAGTTTTGTTTGCGTGGCGCTGTTGTTCTTCACTTCAGTTGGGGCTGCTGCGACGGAGAATGCCTGGCCGGATGGTTACGTTGTCCATTCCACTTCGCCCAACGGCCAGCTCGGTATCGTCATTCCCGGCCATGACCTCGGCGAGACGGAGGATGAAACAGCCTTTGAAAATTTCGTGGCCAACCTCAAAACGCATCGGGTGCTCGGAAAAATTCAGGAGGCCGATTACTTCGAGAGACAGAATCATCGCGGGCTTGAGGTCACCTGGGCGCCCGATTCCAGCGCTTGTGTGCTGACCTATGACGGCCGTTTCGGTTATGGCACGATCTGGTTAGTCGAAATAAAAGGCCCCCGATTGGTCGTCACTGATATTGGGAAACATATCACCAAGATCCTTACCTCGGCCGTTGGCGAAGAAGGAACCGATAGCGCCTGGTTCCGATTTGCTCCAGGCAACAAACTTCTCGTTCGCGCGCTTACCTATACCGGCAATCCCAAAATAATGGATGAAAAGACGCGCCAGGCGCGCTTCAACGGCACTTACGATCGCGTGGCGAAAAAATGGATCGTAAGTGAAGCGCGGCGAACAAAGGATTGGGAGACGCTTTCGAGCGCCTATTCGGCCGGCCGTGGCGGGGATATTTTTGTCGCGCCCGGCGGCGATCAGTCAAAGGTGCCACCGGAATTCTCCGGCGAGAGTGTCAATTCCGAGGAAGAAAAGGAACAGGCGCTCGACCTGGGTATGAACAACGTTTATTCAGCCCTGAAGCTTCTTCTGCCGTCGGCTAAGTTCGCGAAGCTAAAGCAGGAACAGATCGCCTGGCTGAAAAAACGGGACGCCATACCTGTCGGGCAGCGATCCGAATTGATCACCGCGCGGATCAAAGCGCTGGAAGAGTTCCTTTGGAATAAGAAAGCTTAGGCAACAGAGGAGAAATGGAGAGCAGCTATGAACAACAGGATGGGTCGACGGAATTTTGTGAAGTTGAGTCTGGCCGGCGGAGTAGGATTGTCGGTAATGGGTGTTAGCGATTTGCTTGCTGCCGAAAGGAACGCCGGCAGCACATTCAAGATCGGCGGCGATCTTACCGTGGGCCGGCTTGGGTTCGGCGCGATGCGCATCACCGGTGACGGCATCTGGGGTTGGCCGAAAGATCGCGAGGAAGCCAGGCGCGTCTTGAAGCGCGCCGTCGAGCTCGGCGTGAACCTGATCGATACGGCCGATGCCTACGGACCCGAGACCAGTGAGCTACTCATTGCCGAAGCGCTCCATCCTTATCCGAAAGGGCTGCTCATCGCGACCAAAGGCGGCAACACCAGGCCGGGGCCTAACCAATGGGTGCCGAACGGCAAGCCCGAGTATTTGAAGCAATGCGTCGATAACAGCCTCAAGCGCCTCAAGCTCGACCGGATCGATCTCTGGCAGCTGCACCGTGTCGATCCCCATGTGCCCATGGAAGAGTCGTTAGGCGCGATCAAGGAAGCGCGCGACGCCGGCAAGATCCGGCACGTCGGTCTTTCGGAGGTTTCGCCGGACGAAATCGCGCGCGCGCGCAAGATCGTGCCGATCGTCACTGTCCAGAACCGTTACAACTTTGACGACCGCAAGTGGGACAACACGCTCGCCTATTGCGAAAAGGAAGGGCTCGGCTTCATGCCCTGGGCGCCGGTGGGCGGGATGCGCGGATTGAAATCGGAAGTGCTCGAAGCGACGGCGAAAACAAAGAACGCGAGCATCTACCAGGTCGCGCTCGCCTGGCTTCTGCAACGCTCGTCCGTCATGCTGCCGATCCCCGGCACCTCCTCAGTGAAACATCTCGAGGAAAACATGGCCGCCGCGAAGGTGAAGCTTACCGCCGACGAAATGAAAGCGCTCGGCGCCTAGATCGTGCGGCTATCCATTCGACCTGCGTCGTCGAAGGAGATGCCCTTTCCACATCCAAAGTCCTGATAAGGCGATTACAGGAAAGGCAACGAACCGGACAACCGGGGCATAGTTTGGAAGTTCGGCAAACGGACTATAAATATAACCGATAATCGGAATGCTAAAGACCAGATGGATCCAGCGAACAATCGAACGTTTGGTGGCATCTTTCATGAGTCCTTTCTTCTTAACTATTCCTCGTTACTTTCCTGCTAGCTCCTGGATGAATGCGAGCTTGTTACCATCGGGGTCGCGCAGATACATCTCCCGGTTGCCCCATGTCTGATTGGTAGGAGGCATGTGAATCTCCACGGCCCGCTCGAGAAACTCGGCATGAAGAGCGTCGACGTCATCCACAATGAAGGCTGCGCTCATCCCAGTCGGACCGTTTGCCTCG
Source organism: Chthoniobacterales bacterium (assembly GCA_046262815.1). Taxonomy (GTDB): domain Bacteria; phylum Verrucomicrobiota; class Verrucomicrobiia; order Chthoniobacterales; family UBA10450; genus AV80. The sequence goes on from JBHELY010000062.1 coordinate 10,478, forward strand.
AATGAAGAGATGTGAATCAGCACGCCTTCCCGAAAAGCCCCCATGTAACAGGGATCCTCTATGTTTGTATCGGGCCGATAGGCGAACGTCTGGGTGAATCCGAGCTTATCGCAATAGAAGCTTTGAGCCGCGATCGAGCTGCTTACACGAATAACAGGGATCGCCGCTTTCAAGTCCATCCTTGTTTAATTTTTAATCGTTACTTTCCGCACTCCGCCTCTTCATATCGGAGTAGGCAACTTCGACTAGGTTCTTGAGCGCCCCGTCATCCACCGTCCGCTTGGGGGCTGAGTTTGACATGGCGCATGAACCTACCTGTCCCTTCCAATAGGCCTTTCGGATCGGGTAGCTCGGCGCCACGGAAAAAACCGACGTTGACGTGAGCTGTGAAGGCATTCACGTAGGCAAAAGCCGCGTCGCCTACGCAGGCGGTCGGATGGCCATCATGCATAACTCCCGGACATCGTCTCCGCAGCTGCGGATGACCTCAAACCAGTGCCGCGCGATCGCTCCCAACTCACCCGAATGGATACGCATCCAGGTCTCGATAGCAGGATCTTGTGCGACCGCAGTGGGAAAGCGGAAAAGCTCGCTCATGACGTTTTCCTTTCAGCGCTTGATGACCACATTCGATCGCGACTTTTGCAGTCTGCCGTTCGATATGGCAAGAACAAGCTCGCGAACGCTGATGTGGACGGGTCTACAAACTGACAGCGCGGGGATGGTGTTCTTCCTTGCACTATCGCGATTTCCTAATTCTTAATTCTCACCTTCTTACTTGTCATCACTTATGGAACCGAATGAAGCGCTCGGGATAACAGCCCAGGTAGCAGTGGCGCTGGCCGGGTTCGCCGGCGTGGTCGTGGTCTTTCGACCGCAATCGCTCCATCAATGGTCGGCAGTCGACCGGTTCCGGCTCCGGCTTCTTTTGCACAACTCGATCTGCCCGCTTGCCTACGCGCTTTTTGGGATGCTTCTTCTTACCATTAAACCGACGCCGCTCTGGATCTGGCGCGAATGCAGCCTCTTTGGCCTTCTCTTTCAAATGCCCGGCATGATCACGGCGTTTAAAAGCTCGCGCGCGTTGGATTCGGCTCACTTCAAAGGCCCGAGCAGAACGCTCTTTTACAGCCTTGGCATGCTCGGGCTCGCCTCGCTCGTTCTGCAAGTCATTAACATCGTAAAATTGAACCTGTTCTGGCCGTTCTTTCTTTCCATTTTCATCCATCTCATCGCGGCCATGCTCCAGTTCGTGCGGATGGTGTTGCTCCTGCCGCAAAAAGAATAGTTATAGCCGCCGCTGTGTCGACGCGTGTCGGAGGCCCGAAGTCAGAGGTCAACGATTGCAGGCCAGTCGCTCCGGTTGGCAATGGTTACTAACCTCCGCCGGCAATTTCGATATGATGTTGGCGACGAAATCGACGAACCAATTTCCGATCATGTTCGCGGCCAGATCCAGCCGCCAGACAAAGAAGAGGGCGAGAATGGCGCCGAGGCCGAGGGCGAGAACGATGTTAGCCCACCCGCCGTTCCAGTGTCCGACACCGAAGACGACCAGCGGCACCACCGGGCGATCCACCGAGGCAGACCGAGCGCGTGGAGGCGCTCGATCGCATAACCAGAGGAACGCTTCGACGGCGCCGGCGCGTTGCGTCGCAATCAGCAGGATCGCGAAGGGGATGAGCGCAACTACGCCGGCGGCGCGAAGTGAACGGGGGGTATTTCATAAGGGGAATTTGGTGGACGGATGCGAGCGTTTTATCCGGCCGGCGGAACCCTGGTCAACTTTATTTGCCAAAAAATCGTTCCCGGACACGGGCCAGCCGAGATCGTTACCCGCCCGTTCGGCCCAGATTTTTGAATCCAAAGAGCCGAGGAAGCGCATCTCACTTCCAAAGAGAGAATTTGTATGAGCACGATCACGATCCGGCCCTTTTTGGCGGCTAAACTTTTGACCTTCGCGGCCCTCACCCTGGGCGGATGCCACCTGACGGGCATCAGGGGAAACGGCCACATTATGACGGAGAACCGGACGGTGGAGGAATTCAGCAGCGTCGAGGCGGAAGGCGCGTTCGATATCGAGTGGACGCCGGGGCCGCCGAGTTGCACGATCCGGACTGACGAAAATCTTCTCCGTCACGTGGAAACGACCATGAGCGGTCGCAAGCTCCGGCTCGAGTGGCACGGCCAACTTCATCCGACGCATGGGATGAAGGTAAGAATCTCGAGCGCTTCGATGAGCGGGGCGCGGCTGACCGGTGCGGTGCGTTTGTCGGCGACGAGACTTTCCGGCAACGGATTTTATCTGGAGGGAACCGGAGCGACCCGGGTGACGGCGGACGGCACGGTGAACGAGTTACTGGCTACGATGTCGGGCGCCAGTAAACTCGACGCCGAATCGCTCCAGACGAAGATTGCCGAACTGTCGATTTCCGGCGCGGGAAAAGCGGAAGTGTCGGCGAGTGAAATTCTGAAGGTGGCAATTTCCGGCGCGGGCAAGGTGACTTACAGCGGCAACCCGAGCGTGGAGAAACACATCAGCGGCGCGGGTACGATCCGGAAACGGGATTGAAAAAAGTTGAGAGTTTGTAGTTGAGAGTTGAGAGAATGCGGCAACATGAGTGCTGCCGCTGAAGACAAGTCCCCCGGCGGATATTCTTACAACACGCGGCTGAACATTCTCCACGAGCCGCTGGAAGTAATCGAGGTGGCGGAACTCGTCGATGCGTGCACAGACCGCTGGTACAACCAGACGCTCTGCGAAGTGGACGAGTCGGTAGTGCGGCTCGGCGTCGTCCATGGCGAATATCATTGGCATAAGCACGACAACGAAGATGAATTCTTCTATGTCGTCAGCGGCCAGTTGCTGATCGATCTGGAAGAGCGCACGATCGACCTGACACCGGGGAAAGCGGTCGTGATCCCGAAAGGCGTGATGCATCGGCCGCGCGCGCCCGTGCGGACGGTCATCCTGATGGTCGAGCGGACGGGCATCGTGCCGACGGGGACATGATGGTCCGTGTGCTGGTGGCCGCGCTTATCGCCTTCGATTTCTGCGCGATTGCGCGCGCCGCTGAACCGGAAGCGAGTCCCGGCGAATGGAAGTTCGTTTCCGACAAGGACGGCGTGACAATTCATCGGAGACAACGGGCGCTTTCGAACGAATCGAAAGCGATCGGCGAAATCGCGGCGAGCACGGATGTCGTGAACGCGGTGCTGGAGGACGTGGAATCCTACACGAGCTTCATGCCTTACACGACGGAATGCCGCGTCTTGAAGCGCGAAGGGGAAATGATCTTGGCCTACCAGCGAATCTCACCACCGATGGTAAGCGATCGCGATTACACAATTCGGGTCCACACAAACGTGAAGAAAGGCGAAGGCGGCACGATTTACTCGAGTCGTTGGGTTACCGACAACGCGGCCGGGCCGGGGGAAAAACGCGGAGTCGTGCGAGTGAATTTATGCGAAGGGAGTTGGCTCCTTGAGCCGACGGGTCCGAATTCGACCCGCGCGACTTATCAGATTTACAGCGATAGCGGCGGCCTGATTCCATCGTTCATAAAAGAACGGGCCGGCCCGGCGGGGATCCGAAAATTATTCGCAGCGATCCGGAAACAAGCGCGCGATCCGAAATACTCTAAGAAGAATTAGACAGGATTGACAGGATTTACCGGATTGCTTCTGGAGCCGCTTCGCTGTGCGAAGCGCCGGCTTCCAGCATCCGCACGCGCTTGTCGAGGTAAGGCAGACGGATGGTTAACGTCAGCCCTTTGCCTTCGTTGCTTTCGATCGCCATTTCGCCGCCGTGTTCGCGCACGATCCGTCGGACAATCAAGAGGCCGAGACCGGAACCGGTGCTCTTGGTGGTGAAGTACGGTTCGAAGACGCGGCTGAGACTTTCGGCGGACATGCCACCGCCGGTATCGGTGAAACTGATGCTGACGTGGGTTGCGTCCATGTCCGTCCGGATGCGGAGAATGCCGCGGCGTTTCATCGCTTCGAAGCTGTTCTTGATTACGTTGTAAAACGCCTGCTTCATCTGGTCGCGATCAAGCTCGAGGAACGGAAGATCGGGACGCAGTTCCGCTTCCACGACGATGTCGCGGTCGGCGATTTCCGGCGCGAAAAAGCGAAGCGCTTCCTCAACGAGCGAATTCAGATTTTCAGGATGGAGGACGGGCTTGGATGGTCGGATCGCCTGAAGAAACTGGCTGACGATCGAATCGAGTCGCGTGATCTCAGCGCGACAAATGGCAATCGCTTCCTCAAGCTCCTCGCGTTCCTGGCCCTCGAGCTTGCGCACGGTGCGCTCCATTAATTGCAAATGGATGTGGAGCGAGTTCAGCGGATTGCCGATTTCGTGGGCGACGCCGGCAGCGAGAAGAGTGAGCGCATTGAAGCGTTCTGATTCGATCGTCTTTTCGGTTGAGCGCCGGCTTTCCGTGATATCGCGCAGGATGATCGCGTGGCCGACTGGTTCACTGGTAGGGCGAGACTCAATCGAGCCGTCTCCTTTCTCGTCGCGCCGCTCGATCACCAACGGCACGATGTAAAAATTCAGGAACCGATTTGCCGGATAAAAAATTTCGATGTCGCGGCTGACGGCGCCCGGCGATTGCGAAAGAGATTTCCAATCGAGACCACGGACCCGTTCGTCGAGCCGTTTGCCGATCGCGTTCTCTCCTTCGAGCCCGAACAGCTCGCAGGCCGCGTCGTTCACGTAGGTGATCCGGCCGTTTGCATCGGTCACGATGATTCCTTCCTGGATCGCGTTGAAGACGGTCTCGATGAGACCTTTCTCCTGCGCGAGCTGGAGCAAATAATTCTGGACGTCCTCGGGCCCGATCCGTCCAAGGCGTTCGATGAGCTTGTCGAGGAAACCGGACTTCATGAAATTGCAGAATGCAGATTTACTGTAGCCGCTTCGCTGTGCGAAGCGCAGACCGTTTGTTATCCGGTCCGCGAACGTCGCCCACAGGGCGACGGCTACAGAAGATCAACCTGAAATCTGCAATTAACGCCGCGGCTGCTCGACGCGATCGGGCTCGGCGGTCTGGCCGGCTTCGGCGGCGGCGCGTTCTTTGAGAGCGGCTTTGCGGCTCAATTTCACGCGGCCCTTGTCGTCGATGCCGATGCATTTCACCCAGATCATTTCGCCGATCTTGGCGACGTCTTCGACGCGATTGACGCGGAAGTCGGCGAGCTCGGAAATGTGGACGAGGCCGTCTTTACCCGGGAACACTTCGACGAACGCACCGAAATCTTTGATCGAAACGACACGGCCGTGATAGGTCTGGCCGACTTCGATCTCGCGCGACATGCCGCCGATGATTTCCTTCGCGCGCGCCATGCTTTCGGGGCTGGTCGCGTAAATGTGAACGGAACCGTCGTCGTCGATGTTAATCTCGGCGCCGGTCTCGGCGACGATGCCCTTGATCGTTTTGCCTCCGGGCCCGATGAGGGCGCCGATCTTGTCCGGATTAATTTTGATCGTCTCGATCCGCGGCGCGTATTTGCTGAGATCGGCCCGCGGTTTGTCGATCGTTTGCGCCATGATGCCGAGAATTTTCGTGCGCGCTTCCTTCGCGCGGAACGTCGCTTCGGCCATGATCTTGTGGCTCACGCCGGGCAATTTCAGGTCGAGCTGGAAACCGGTAATGCCTTTGTCGGTCCCGCAAAGTTTGTAATCCATGTCCCCGAAGTGATCTTCGGAACCGATGATGTCGGTCAGCAGCCGCTCGGCGAGGCGGTGCTTGCGCATCACCGCGATGGCCAGCTCGCGACCGTGGTCGGTGAGCTGCAGGTGCCGGTCGTCGGCGACGATCACCAAGCCGTCCCGCTCCATCCTCGCGACGGTCTGGCTCACGGTCGGGCCGCTCTGCTGCAAGCGCTC
>JBHELY010000063.1:0-16061 GCA_046262815.1 Chthoniobacterales bacterium
AATCAAAATATCGGCCGCCATCAGAACCGGATAGTTGAACAGCCCGGCTGACGCCGGCAATCCGCGCGCAATCTTGTCCTTGTAAGAATGACCGCGTTCGAGCAGCGCTTTTGGCGTGACGGTCGACAGGATCCAGGTCAACTCCGCGACCTGCGGCACATCGCTTTGGCGAAAGAGTGTGCCCCGCTCCACGTCGAGACCGCAGGCGAGAAAATCCAGCGCGATCCGCCGGCTGTTGGTCCGCAGCGTTTCCGGTTCATTGATTGTTGTGAGCGCGTGATAGTCGGCGATGAAATAGAACGTCTCGTTCTTGGCTGATTCCTGGAGCGCAATGGCCGGCCGCATCATGCCGAAATAATTTCCGATGTGGAGAATGCCGGTGGGCTGAATGCCGGAAAGAATGCGCATGATGGAGATTTGCGGAGAGGTTCCGCGAGGCGATTAGGAATGACAAATGGAAATGGTTCGCCAATTCCATTCGCGCCGCCCAGGATTCGCCGCGTGCAAAGAAAAGTCGCCCTCATCTCCAGCCTGTTTTTCGCGACTTGTTTGACCTTCGCGTTCGCGCAGGGACCGGCTCCGTCGCCAATGCTTACGCCCGCGCCGGTCCTCCAACCGCCGGCGCCCATGCCCGACCTCGCACTCGCCCATGAGTTGACGAAACCCGATCTCGAAGCGTTCCTCGACGCCCTCATCCCGGCGCAACTCCAGAATCGCGACATCGCCGGCGCCGTCGTCGCGGTCGTGAAGGATGGACAGATTCTGCTTTCGAAAGGTTACGGCTACGCCGATTTCGCCGCGAAGAAACCGGTCGTCGCCGACAAAACACTATTCCGGCCGGGTTCCATCTCGAAGGTGTTTACGACGACAGCGGTGATGCAACTCGTCGAGCAGGGAAAACTCGATCTCGACCGCGATGTGAACGATTACCTGGACTTCGCGATCCCGAAAACCTACCCGGAACCGATCACGCTTCGCCGCATTCTCACTCACACCGCCGGATTCGAGGAGACGTTGAAAAATCTTTTCGTCCCAGGCGCAAGCGATCTGCGACCGGTCCGCGATTACCTGATCGCCGCGATGCCGGCGCGAATTTTCCCGCCGGGCAAGGTCCCGTCGTATTCGAATTACGCGCTCACGATGGCTGGTTACATCGTCGAGCGCATTTCCGGCGAGCCGTTCGATAAGTACGTCGCAGCCCACATCCTCACGCCGTTGAAGATGGACCACTCGACTTTCGCCCAGCCTTTACCCGAAACGCTCGACCCGAACATGTCGCAGGGTTACCTCGCCGCCGCTCAAGGCCCGCGGAAATTTGAATTCGTGACCGCGGCGCCGGCCGGCGCGCTTTCGGCGACCGCGAACGACATGTCGCGGTTCATGCTCGCGCTGCTGGGCGAGGGGACGCTCGAGGGCGCCACGGTCCTCAAGCCGGAAAGTATCCGCGCGATGGAATCACGGCAATTCGAGCTGCATCCCGCGCTTCACGCGATCGGATTGATCCTGATGGACTACTCGATGAACGGTCAACGCATCTTCGGTCACGGCGGTGACACGATTTTTTTCCACAGCGACATGATCGTCATGCCCGATGCGCACATCGGCTTGTTCATTTCTTATAACAGTGCCGGGTCGCGGATCGGCGGCGGGCGGACCGAAGTTATTCGCGGCTTCTTGAATCGCTATTTTCCCGAACCGGTGACCGCATCGCCGGCGATCGATTTGAAAACGGCGCAGGCGGATGGACGTGCCGTGAGCGGCGTCTACAGCGGAAGCCGCCGCGCGGAATCGACTCTGCTGAAAGTGACGGCCGTTCTCGGCCAGGCCGCTGTCACCAGCGACGAGAAAGGCATGTTGATGATCGAGGGCGTGCAGAGTCCGCGTGGCGGATTGAAACAATGGCGCGAGATCGGGCCCATGGTTTACCGCGAAGTCGATGGACCCGATGTGATCGCGTTTCGCCGAGACATCAATGGCGCCGTTACCGATTTGTTGCCGGCGATGCCGATTCAATTGGCGCAACGCGTGACTGGCCTGGCGAACAAAAAAGTTTTGACCCCGGTTTTAGGAGCGAGCCAGGGTCTGATCGTTCTCACGCTGCTGCTCTGGCCAGTGGCCGTCATCGTGCGGAAACGTTACGGCCGGCCGCTGTTCACGAGCGTTCCCGATCGCATTCTCTACCTGTTCACTCGCGTCGATTGCTTGTTTCAAATTGTTTTCGTCGCGCTCGTTCTGTTGCCGTTGAGCCTGGCCGACAAAAACATCGGGTTCATCGGTGAGGGCGTTAATCCATGGCTCAATGCGGCCCACATTTTCGGATGGCTAGCCGCCGCGGGTCTCGTGATCGTCGCATTTGCCGCGATCAGATCCTGGCGCGTGCCCGGTTTGGGTTGGTGGGCGCGAGTGCATGCGACGCTGCTTCTGATCGCGAGCGTTATTTTCATGTCGTTCGCGTGGTGGAGCCACTTGCTGTCGCCGTCGCTGCGGTTTTGAAACCGCCGCTGAGGCACGCGAGCTTGTTACTTTTTTGCCAGAGATTCGCGAACAAATCAGTCGCGCTTTGCTCTTTCGAGCGTAGGCTTAACCGTGGTTCTTCAAACCTTCTAAAGTCGGTCGCTCTGAAGTTCCACCGCCCGCCCCACAATTACGAACCCAACTTCATCATGAAAATCAAATCCTTCCTCTCGATCAGCCTCATCGCCGTAGCGCTCCCGTTGAGCGTCGACGCCGCGACCTGCTCCGTTCCAGCGGGATATCCGACGATTCAAGCCGCCGTCGATGATCCCACCTGCGACACCGTCAATGTCGCGCCCGGCGCTTACGCCGAAAATGTTTTCATTTCTCACGCTGTTACTCTGAACGGCGCGCAGGCCGGCCAGCCAACAACGGGTCGCAGTTCGGGCGGGCCGAACGAATCGACTGTCGTGGGTGCCAACTCGACCGGTGCGCACGCCGTCTTTGTTATCAACGCCTCCAGCGTCACGATCGACGGCTTTACCGTTAAGAATTCTGTGATAACGGACGCCGCAATCGGCATTCAGATCCGGCCGAGCCATGATTCGGTCGTCCTGAACAATTTCATCGATGGAATCACGACCGCTGATGTCACGCCGGCTGGACGCGCGATGGGCGTTCATCTCCAGAATGGATTGATCAACGTCAACGTCGGCAGCAACGACATCCGAAACGTCGTCAGCAGCGGGACCGCCACCGGAATTCAGTTTGGCGATAACGATGCGACGTCCGGCATCGACATTTCGCTCATGCAGAACAACAACATTTCCGGCGTGATCAGCTCTGCTGGAAGCGCCTCAGCGGTGATCTGCACCAAGGCGACCCTCACTGCGACTGCCTTTTATTTTCAGAAGAATCACGTCAGCGATTTGACGGGCGCCACCTCGGTCCACGCCGTAAGCGTCGAAGCCGACGTCAACGTGCCGCTGATCATCGAAAACGATTTCACAAACCTAAACAGCCCGAGCGGCGACGTTGCCGCCATTTGGTTCAATAACGTGCCGCGCGTCATGACGGCCGATTGCAGCGGCAACTTCTTTTTTATCCCAGCGCGCGCGTACGGCGTAGAGATTGTCGGTTCGTTCGACCCCGCGTTTCCGCCGCCGATGAGCGCGGGCTGCAACTGGTGGAACAGCCCGGACGGTCCTGGCCCGGTCGGTCCCGGTCATGGTTGCCTGGTCAGTCCAAATGTCCGCTATAGTCCGTGGCGGGTGACTCCAAGCTCTGACGTATCTGCGTGTGTGGGCAACAATGTGCCGATGACCGAGGCTGATTGTAAGAACGGCGGCTGGATCACGCACGTGCGGCCCGACGGTAGCAGCTTCAAGAGCCAGGGCGATTGCATGCAGTTCATTAATAACTCCAGGTAAATCGCGCTTTCCGATTTGGAAATGGAAGAGGCGGCTGATCTTCAGCCGCCTTTTTCTTTCCCTCGGCATGAGCCGGGATTTGTTTGTTGGCGCTCCGCGGCGAAGATTGCACCGCCGTGAAACTTTCTCTCGCGCAACGATTCAATCTTCTTCGTTACGGACCGCCGCGTCGCCGATTGGAATTCGTCCGCAAAGTAGCACAGGCGCTCCGCGCGGCGACGCCCCCTCGCGATCCACGTTATTTTGACATTGGCGAATTCAGAAACTGGGAGCAGTTAGAGATCAAATATCGGCAGCTGGCCGAAGAGCTCGGTCATCCGGACAAAATTCCCGCGCCAGGTGAAATCGAATTCCTTCACAGAATGGTCGATCTCGACGACGTCCGTTATCCCGGCGGCATCGGCTCGCGCGATTGTTTTTTTCTTACCGCCCTCATCAGCATTCTGGCGCCGCGGCGCGTCATCGAGATCGGAACCCTCACTGGATTTTCCACCGCCATCATCGCCGCCGCCATTTATCACCAGCATGGCGATCGCAGCGCGATCGCTGTCGACACCATCGACAGCCACTCTCATTGCATTATTGACACAACGCGCCCGACCGGTTTCGAAATTCCCGAATTAATTCCCGATCTCGTTTCCACCGTCCGCGTCCACACCGGCCGCGAATCGGATCTTGTCCGCGAGATTGCAGCGCCGGGTGAATTCGGCCTCGCCTTCATCGACGCCGATCACCGCCATCCCTGGCCGTTGCTCGACGTGCTTCGTCTCGCCCCTTATCTCCAGAGCGGAGCATGGATCTCATTGCACGACATTCAACTCGGGAGCTACGGCAAGAGCGAGCGCGCGGCTGGAAGACAACTCGAAGCCGTCACTCCCTTCGGCGCCGAATGGCTCTTCGAGCGTTGGCCCTTTGGCAAGATCCGCTCCTTCCACATCGGCGCAGTCGAGCTGCCGCCGCGTAACGAAGCCCTCATTCCATTCGCTTTGTCTTTGATGAACGAACCTTTCGAAGTTACCGGAAAAGCCTCGGAGAAAATCCGCTCCGTGCTCTATCGCAGTTTCGCCGATTTGGCGTGAACATGAGGGCGAATCACGCAGTAATGATTTTTCTCCATGCTAGACCGGCGTGAGTTTCTGATCAGAAGTAGCCTGGCCGCGGCGGGTGGATAGGCAACCAATGGCGATCGATGTCATTCGTCATCTCGAACACGCCATTAAGGTTTGCGGCGAGGATCATGTCGGGATCGGGACCGATAGCGATGTTACTCCAGTGAAGCGAACGCGTGAATGGGAACGCCAGAATCGCGAATGGGTTCACGGCGCGAAACAGGAGGGAACGCTCACCGCCATGCGACCCGACGACTTGTACACCTTCATTCCCGACCTCAATGTCGCGAATCGGTTCGAAGTGCTGGCGGCGCGACTTTCAGCACGGGGCCATTCTGATGCGCGCCTCGAAAAGGTCCTGGGCGGAAATTTCGCGCGGGTAATGCGGGAAGTTTGGGGAAGCGACGAAAGCAAGAATTAAGAAGGAGGACGTAGCGCTATCGCTTCTGCATCGTGCCTTTGTCTTTGCGCAGCGTCTTTTGTTTCATCGAAACGATTCGCGGAATGCCTTCCCTATCGACAGTGATCTGGAGATCGACGGCGACGGCGCCGTTGATCCATTCGCCACGGGCGGCGTTCTCGACGTAGTAGGTGTGCTCGAAGCTGGCGGTGTAATTACGGTTCGGCGTTTTCTCGCTCAACCGCACGTCGCCGCGGATGGTGGCGCGGCGGGACGGCCAGCGGGCGTTGTACGATTCGATGTCGCGCCGGATGGCGTCGGTGGATTTCCGGCCTTCTTCAAAGACGTCGACGTTAGCGGCGTAGAAGGAGACGGCGAGATTGACGTCGTTCGTCTCGTTGCTGGCGATGAAGTTGTGAACGAACTCGTCGATCCATACCTGCCAGGCGCGATTGGTTCGCGGCACCGGCGCTTTCTTGTTCGATTCCGTCGGGCTCGGTGAAGGCAGAGGCGTGGGCGATGATTGTTCCACTGTTGGTGAAGGTGACGGCGACGGCGAGGGGGATGGTGATGCGATCGGCGATGGAGACGGCGAAGCGACAAGAACGGGCGGCGAAGTTTGTTGCGGTGTCGGCGATGGAGCGACCGGCACGATAACATCGCTTTTCTTCTGGGAGCGAAATATCGCGAACGCGATGAGAACAATCGCCAATGCGACACCGCCGATCACAGACAGTTTCAATCGCTGCGCCAAGCCCATGGCCTCCAGTGGCGCGCGCTGCCGCACCACAGCTTCGTTCGGCGGCTTTTCGACTTCGGCGGACTGGGCAAGCAACTCTTTGATCGCCGAGGCGACGGCAGGAATGTGTTTCGAGACCGGATGGGAGAGCGCGTCGAGCCAATGCGGCGTGCTCAGATAGTAACGCAGATCGTCGCTCAACGGAATGTCTTCGATCCGCAGCCGGACGATCGGCAGATGACAATCGACCGCGAGCTGCACTTCCCGCAGCACTTGTTCCGAGCTGTTCGAGTGCCTCGAAAAAATCAGAAGCATCACTTTGCTTTGTTGAATCGCGCGGGTGATTTCGCCCGGAAAAGATTTGCCGGGCCGGACATCGCGCGGCGCGATCCAGCAGCGGATGCCGCTCTGTTCGAGCGCAGCGCAAATCGTCTCCGAAACTTTTTTGTCCTGCGCCGAATGAGAAATGAAAACGTCGCGTGGCATGGGCGGTCGGCTCCGGTTTTACTTATTCCCTCGCGAACCAGCAACGGAATTGATGCCCGCAATCATCGCGGCGCGAGACGCGTGACTTGTCGGGGGAAGTTGTAGTAGATGAGGCATGCAATTGCGATTGATCAGCGCACTCGGGTTGGTGGCGATGCTCGCGGCCGCGTGGCTTCTGTCGAACAATCGCAAGCGCTTTCCCTGGCGCACGGTCATCTGGGGAATGCTCCTCCAATTCGTCTTCGCGGTTTTCATTTTGAAAACGCCGATCGGTCTGCGGCTTTTCCAGGGCGCGCAGGTGGTGATGGACCAGCTCAACACCTACGCCTACGACGGCGCGAAGATGGTCTTCGGTCCGCTGGCTGACGGTGAAATGCTGCGCAAGACATTTGGCCCGACGGGCGGCTACGTTTTTGCGATCTCAGTCACGGCGACGATCATCCTCATCTCGTCGCTCTCGTCGCTTCTTTATTATTGGGGCGTCCTCCAAAAAGTCGTCGCGGCGATGGCGTGGGTCATGATGAAAACGATGCGGACCAGCGGGAGCGAAAGCCTGGCCGGCGCGAGCAATATTTTCCTCGGGCAAACCGAAGCCGCGCTCGTGATCAAGCCGTATCTGCCGAAGATGACGCAGAGCGAGATGATGGCCTTGATGGTCACCGGTTTCTCCACAATCGCGACCGGAGTGATGGCGGTTTACGCCGGCATGGAAGGCTTGAGCGCGGGCCACATTCTGACGGCGTCGGTCCTGGGGGCGCCGGCGGGATTGCTCGTTTCCAAGGTGATGTTTCCCGAAACCGAGCCGAGCGAAACGGGCGAGCGTTGCCATTTCGAAACGAAGCGCACCGCCACGAATGGCATCGATGCGCTTTGCACCGGGGCGAGTGAAGGCGTGATGCTGTCGATCAACGTCATGGCAATGCTGGTCGCGTTCGTCGCGGTGGTGGCGCTGCTCAACGGCCTGCTCATTTGGCCGCAAAACGCGATGGGGATCGCGGCGCCAGTCACGATCCAGCAGATGCTCGGTTGGGTGAACGCGCCCGCCGCGTGGCTCATGGGCGTGCCGTGGAACGATTGCCCCTTCATCGGCCAGATTCTCGGCGAACGCATCGTGCTCAACGAATTTGTCGGTTACCTCGATCTGTCGAATTTCGTGAAGACTCATCCGGGCGCGGTCGATCCGCGTTCGATCACGCTCGCGAGTTATGCGCTGTGCGGTTTCGCGAATTTCTCCAGCATCGCGATTCAGATTGGCGGCATCGGCGCGCTCGCGCCGGCCCGTCGCCACGATCTGGCGCGGCTCGGTTTTCGGGCGATGATCGCCGGACTGCTGGCCTGTTACGTGATGACGACCGTCATCGGAATCATCATTTAGCCGTGGCCTTCCGCGCGACGCGAAAGCGCGCGACACCGTATATCCCCAGGCGTTCAACTTTTTTTCGTTAAAGTTCAAATTCTTCTTGGCGAGTTATGCGCGTTGTGCGTAAAACGGACTGAACCCAATACAGGATTCCGCCTTAACCCGAGTTGTCTCCGTTTAACCTAATGAAAAACCTCGTCTTAACTACAGTCGCACTCTGTACCTTCGCCGCCTTGTTCGCGCTTCCCACGCGCACGTTCGGGCAGGGCACCACTTCCTCGTCACTCGGCGGCACCGTTACTGACGCATCGGGTAATCCGGTCGTCGGCGCGTCGATTTCCGCCGTCGATACGTCGTCGAACACCCGTTACGATTCCGTCACCCGCGCCGGCGGCCGTTGGGACATTTCCAGCGTGCACACCGGCGGTCCGTACCGGGTTACCGCGACAGCCAACGGCGTGTCACGATCGAAGTCCGGCATCTACACGACTCTCCAGCAGACGACCGAGGTAAATTTGCAGCTCGGCGCTGGAGCCGGACCGCAAGCGCCCGCACCGACTGTAAGTGAAGAGGGCGCAGTTACGACCGAGCGCATCACGGTCCAGGGAACGGGGGTAGACGATCTTTACGCGTCCGATCGCACTGGCACGAGCACCTATGTGGACAAGAAAGAAATCAACAATCTGCCGACGATCACCCGCAGCCTGAACGACTACATCCGCCTCACGCCGCAGATCAGCACGCTCGGCCGGCAGGGCGCGTCCGCCGCGGGTCAGAACAACCGGTCGAACAACATCCAGATCGACGGCGCAACGATCAGCGACGCGTTCGGTCTCGCCACCGCGGGCGGCGGCACCGGCGCGCCGACCGAAAGTGCCGAGCCGATAAGCCTGGACAATATCGCTCAGTTCCGGGTCAACATCGCACCGTTCGATGTCCGCGAGAGCAATTTCTCCGGCGCATCGATTAACGGCATTACGCGGAGCGGTGACAACCAGTTCCACGGATCAGCCTACGGCTTTTGGCGCGATGAGAATCTCGTCGGCGACGGTTCGCGCATCCGGCAGCCGATCGCGCCTTTCCATGAAAACACTTACGGCGCCTGGGTTTCGGGTCCAATTTTCAAAGACGTGCTCTTCTTCGTTCTAAGTTATGAAGGCAAGCGCGCCAATGTCCCGATCCAGGGCGACACCTCTCGCTTTCGTCTCACCGGTCCGAACAGCGTCCAGAACATCATCGACATCACCCAGAGCCAATATGGGTTTGATCCAGGGCAAATCGGCCCGGAGAGCACGACCATTAATGACGACAAGTATTTCCTGAAGCTCGACTGGAATATCCTGCCGGGCCATCACGCTTCGCTTACCTATAATCACGTTGACGGCACCAATCAGTTCGGCCTCGCCCGGGGCACGACCTACGATCTCAAGACCCGCCAATATACGAAACCGATCCATTTCGATTCGCTTTCGTTGCAGGTTTTCGACAACTGGAACCCGAGCTTCTCCACCGAATCGATTTTCGTTTTCAACAACACCGACGCAACGCGCGTGCCGGTGGGAATCTTCCCGCAGGTTATCGTGCATGAAACCTACGGCGACGTGCGCTTCGGCTCGGAACAATTCAGCCAGGAAAACTTCCTCAACCAGGAAGTGGTTTCCGAGACCTTCAACGCAAACTACTTCCTTGGGAATCACCAGTTTACTCTCGGAACGAGCGACGAACTACTCGAGTTCAAAAACAAATTCCTCCGCGATTTCTTTGGCTCATATGATTTCCGCGCTACCGGCAGCGGCGCCACGGCCTTTACCGCGACTCAAAACTACCAGCGCGGCGCGCCGAGCAATTACGCGGTCACATTTCCGACGGTAAAGGGCAGCATCCCGATCACGGAAGTGCGCTTGTGGGATCTCAGCCTCTACGCCCAGGACAAATGGAAGATCCTCCAGAACCTCAACGTCACCTACGGCATCCGGTTCGACACCCACATTTTCCCGGACGATCCGTTCGATAACCCCACCTTCGCCGCCGACTTCCCAGGCCGTAGCACGAGCCAGGTTGATAATGATTACGTGCTCGGACCGCGCATCGGATTTAACTGGGACGTCTTCAATAACAAGAGCACCCAGGTGCGCGGCGGCACCGGCATTTTCGGCACCCGCACGCTCGGCGTTCTTTACACCAACCAGTACGGCGGCACCGGCGTGGACTTCAAACGCGTGTCTCAGAACTTTGGTGGAACTGGTCAACCGCCTCTAACGCCGGGCTTCTTTAATCCCGACCCAACCAATCCGCCGGTGCCGCCGGCAGGGACGACGTTGGCGCCGGAAATCGACCTGAACGATCACGATTTCAAAACACCCACGATCTGGCGCAGCAGCCTCGCGCTCGACCAGAAGCTGCCCGGTGGGGTTATTGGCACCGTCGAAGGCCTCTTCGGCAAGAACCTGGAAGCCGTGACCGAGCGCAACATCAACCTCGGTAACTTCACCGGCTTCCGGCCGGAAGATGGACGCCCGATTTTCGGTGGATTCAACCGGGATAAGAAGTTCGATCGCGTCATCCTGCTGGCCAATACGCACAGCGGTTACAGCTACAACATAACGGGGCAACTCGAGCGCCCGGATCCGGGCGATGGCTGGTACTGGAAGGCCGCCTACACTTATGGCCGCGCTTATGATGTTAACAGCACCACCTCGAGCCAGGCCGCGTCGAACTTCGGGTTCAACCCGGTCGCCGGCAATCCGAACATCGACACCCTTAGCACGTCGGACTTCGAGCTGCGCCATCGTTTCCTCGCGGTCGTCACCTATACCTTCGCGTTGAAGAAAGGCTGGGACACAACTGTCGGCGCCGTTTACGAAGGCGCCTCGGGCCATCCTTACAGCGTCCTTTATAACGGCGATGCCAACGGTGACGGCCAATTCAGTAACGACCTGGTTTATGTCCCCACCGGTTTGGGCGACCCGATCTTCGCCAAGTGGGCGGGGCGCACTGGTGAAACTGCCGCCCACAACTTTGCCCTCTACAACCAGTACATCGATGGCAACAAGTTTCTGAGCAAGTACCGCGGCGAGATCGCGCCGCGTAACGGCGGCCGCGACCCGTGGATCAACCGGCTCGATCTGCATTTCTCGCAGCGCATTCCGGTGAAATGGGTCTGGGCAGAAATTACAGCCGATATTCTGAACTTCACGAACCTGCTCGATGACAACTGGGGCCAGATTAAGCGCTACAGCACTTTCGGCACGCCGCAGCCGGTGACGTTGAACAGCACGACCGGTCGCTACACCTATACTGGCGTAGGTAGCAAGGCCACCGTGCAATCCGAGAACGATCTGGATTCACGCTGGAAAATACAGCTCGGCTGCCGCATCTCCTTCTAGGCGATAGCTGAAAACAATTCGCGGGCGGGACGAAAGTCCCGCCCGTTTTGTTTCAAGGAGCGGCGCTTTCCAAACCGCCGTTTCGCGCCAACGGCGCCGAGTCAACTCAGCCTGGGGCAACGCCCCAGGACTAAAAGATTCCCGTGACCCGAGCGCTGTAAGCGCGATTCAAACCCGCGCATCGACACGAGAAATGAACCGCGCCTTCAGCGCAACAATGATACGGTTTCTTCAGTGAAGGCTGTTCACATCCGGCCTTTCGAAAATCCCCGGCTCACGCTCGGGCTCTTTCGATGGCCGGTAAGACGCACAGCCCGCAAGGAACACCAGCGTAAACATGAGGATTGAAACCGCAACCCTCACACGACAGCGGCGAGCAGACCTGGAGGAACGATTATTTTTTGGCTTTGTGATTCGAACATTTACTTCGGTTCCGTCTGCTGTTGGGTCGGTTCTTAGCCGCTTTTCAGAATCTGCTGCGTTGCGGGCCGAACCCTTTCGGAGCTGCCTGCCGCGCCGTAGCTCTGCAAAGGAGGGCATCAATTGGTCAGGCCTTTGCATCGACGACGGCTTCTATCCGATGTCCGTCGGGATCGAAAATGAAAGCGGCAAAATAATTTGGACCGTGTTCCGGATGGAACTCCACTCCTCCATTATCGCGTCCGCGAAGGAAAGATGATGGAGCATTCTATTACCCAATTAATCGTCGTGTCCCTTCTCTGCGGGTCCCTGTACTTTCCTGACAATCTCCTCGGCTGCTCTGCCGTCGCTGCTACGAATCTGCGAAAATATCGATGACTCCTTTCCTTCCAGGTCCATAGCCTGAAATGCTAGAAGGAAAAAGTGAGTAGGGCTTTCCCCCTGCTCCTGGTCGACGCGCTTCTGCACTTCGATGAAGCTCGGCACAACTTCGCCTTTTGGTAATTTCACCAGGCCTGCCCGGAGCTCCGGGCCAACCAGGACACACTCATACCTCATGCCTTCTGGTTTTTCGGAAGGAAACTCCATTAAGAGCTTGCTTCTGACCCAAAGGTCCGTCTTTCCGTTGTTCTTAAGGAGGACGGAAAACCGTGGCCGACCAGGAGGCGCCTCTGCCACTTGCTCGATATAGGCCACGGCGATCATCGGCACATCGATGGCGGCCGCTTCGATTTCTTTTCGCGCCAGCCAATAGCCCATCCCTCCAATCGCCGCCAGACTGAGGCTGACGGACAGCCCCGCCACCACGGCGAACAGGAGATTCCGGCGCCAGGGAGTTGTGACCCGAAAAGCAAGCGGCGGATTCAAGGTCCGGCCAATCCGAAAAAAACTGAATGCCGGCAAAAGAATCGCGATCCCTACCGCCCCAATAAGAATCCAACCATTCAATACCTTATCCCATTGGTTGGCGGCCAAATAGAAGCCAAAGAGCACCGGAATCACCACGAGCTGCTGGATCCCGGCCACAAACAGAAAAATCAAAGCAATGCTGTGGCGACGATCCGCGCCCGGTCGTAACAGCAACCAATCGATTACCCTGCCGATGATGATGATGAGAAGCACCGCCGGCAGGGCCACATAAATCAATGTCTCGACCGATGGCAGCTGCAGTATTTCCTTCAGCGTGGGTGGCTCCTTGGGGACATAGGTTTCTCCCGAGCAACCTCGAAGACTCACGCTGACGGCAATGCCGACCGCAATCAACGCGTAACGCGTGATCGTCACGGATGAAAATGTCGCCAGGGTGAGAAAGCTAAAGGGCTTCAGATACTCCCCGTGATCGTCACTTATGTTTCGCGCGAAGCGCCCGGGGCGAAGCGCGACATCTTTGATCGTGGCAAAAAACGCCCGGATGAATCCAAGCAGACTGACAATGAACCCTTCCACTTGCTCTGTATAATTTGAGCTGGCCATAGGACCTGATTGCCGCCATTACGGCGTTGGGCTCGGTTTTGGTTGGAAGATTGGAGTCGATTGCCGTCCGGCCGTTAGCCATCGGCCATCCTGTTTTACCAGGATTGTTGTTACCCGGCGCTGATCAATTAGCTGCTGACCTTTGAATGTTCCATGCGGCGTCGAGCGATAAATGACCACGGCGGTGTTGCCATAGAACCGGATACTCTCTTCGTCCCGCGTGTAAGATTCTACCTTCAATGTGCCCGAACGGATCAAGTCGAGATACTGTTTCTTGTTCCAGACCTTTCCCGCTGGGTTCACAAATGTGTAGTCGGTCGTAGAAAGTCGATCGAACGAGTCTGCGTCATTGCGATCAATGGCCGCGACGATCTCGTCCACTACTTTGTGCACGGCCGCTTCTTCGCCGGCGCTGGCTGAACTGGCTTCCGGCTGGCCCAGACTAACCGCTGCGAATCCTGTCAGCATGAGGTAGTAGACAATTGCTTTCATAATTATCATCTAATTATGCGGCGAATTTGATCGGCCGCCTGTTGAAACAGAAACGTTACCGTCCCGTTTGCGCTCCCACCACCGGGCAAGTTTATGTGGCCGGACAAACAGCATGAATCCAAGCGCGAGCTGTAGCGCGTTACCAGCCAGAGCCGGATAGCGCCGCAAGAATTCCGGCGCGACCATCCCACGCAGAAAGCGCTCGTTCTGCACGATGTCAATACATTCGCTAACTACTCGGGGCAGCGCGTACAAAAAAACTGCCAAGCCAACGACTGCAAAAGCCAATGCCGCCGCCGAGGACCTAGTGACAGCGACCTCATTACTTTGCTCACCACCAAAATGCCGCGCGAGACGACGCGCATTAAGCCAAAGAACAAATCCCGTCCCTGTCATCATCACGCCCGGCAAAGCATAGAAGAGGAGTGCGAGCGGAAGGGTTTGCCAGCCTTTCTCTCCAACAAGAAACAAACTGAGAGTACCGGCCGCGACATATTCCAGCGCTTGGAACCAGGCATACAGCGCGGCAAGCCGGATTGCCAGGATTGCCACGTCCTGTCTAGTCATACAGCTTTCTACCTAACGCCATCGCAAAAGGACACAGGCGATAACCGTTAAGACAAGCGCAAGGCCAATCTCTATCGACGCCACGACCGAACCCGCGTGGCTCGGTTGATAGGCAATGGCAACCAACAAAATCGCGCCCCAAATCAGGATGCCGGCGAGAAGGGCAATCAAGAAGCTCTTCATTGGCATTATAATGCCTTAAACGCTTGGCGGAGGCAACAGCGATGGTCAGACGCTAGTAATAGGAAATTGCGCCCTTTTATCGACCAGATTATTTCGCGATTCAGCGGTTCGCTCCAGCGATTGGTTAGAGCTATCTGTGTTAATCAAGTTCATCGCTTTGACCAACGCTTTATAATCGGCGCCCCAAGAGCAACCGCGCCGACCCCGAAGAATAATGTGGCGAGCGCGTACCCTTGAAATGGTGTGTAGTACGCGGGCTTGATCGCATCATGCAAGACGGTGTGCTCGGTCGCAGCATGGTATGCCTTCTCGAACACGAGGAGCCCAATAGTAAGGAAAACAATTCCAATCAGAATCTGGCAGCCCTTGGGTGGATTTCGAACTACTGGCATATGGGTCTAACGAGAATGGAGTGGACTGCCAAGCCGCGACATAGACGGCAAGCCCGAAGGGTGAACGAGTGGCACGAGTGAATCAATAAGATCAGCGACGCCTATCGGGAGCGAGCGTGTTTTGTTTCATAATTGAAAGCCCGGCCGTTGCTACGCGTCCGTTACGGCTTAATTCTTCCTTCAGCCTTGTCATGCGGCGGGTAGGCGTTCGCTCCATCGCCTGGCTAGGCGGATACGCATCGCTTCCGCACAGACCTCAATGTCAGCAAAACACCGATGCTGCAAACGCACAAATAAAGAAGGAGAATCACAAGCGAATTGCGCAAACTCGGGGATGCGCCGAAGGGATTCGCGTCATCTGCCATCTGTGTTCCAGCGGGATCGAAGATGGCGAACAGCGAGAGCGCGCTACCCAAAAGCCCCACGAGTGAAAGAATCAAGCCTGAGACTATACCAGTGATCTTTAGAGGGCTCATTCGCCTAACGAGAACAAGATCAGCGACGCCTACCGAGAGCGAGCGTTGATCGGAGGTGGACTGGTTTAATCATGTGAAACTTGGGGCGAACGACGGGTAGGCGTTCGCTGCATCGTCTGGTTAGATGCTTTTTGTCTCTCGAGCTTTCGATACAGATATTCTATCTGGTCGCGCGCATCGGCTCCAATAAGCTCTATGGTACCATCGGATATCTTCCCGCGAACGCGAAGGGCTATAATGTGCTGCTCGCCGGCATCTACGACGAGCATGCCACCAACTGTCTTTTCCGTAAGCGCGGCGAATTTCGCCGCATCGTCGGACTGCAGGAGCTTCAGATAGCGGGCGGCGTCGCCGACCGCGCGCCCGAGTGCGTCGCGGCGCTCGCCTATCTCGATGCCTTTCTGCCGGAGGACGGCCAGTCGCTGTTCGACATCAACATCCCTGCCAACTCGCAACGCTTCATCGCCCAAGCCGGGGAAAACGGCGGGCTCAGCGTTCCCGCGCCGTCGGCGGCTTTTTTCAACGTCAATGCCGCGGACGCCGCGCGCGTCGATGCCCCGTCGACCGGCGCGTCCGGTCATCTGACGATATTCGTTGGGCGTGAGCAGGCGACGGCTGGTGCCGTCGAACTTCAGCATTTCGCCGATCACGACCGTCCGCGCGGGCATGTTGATGCCAAGCGCCAGCGTATCGG
>JBHELY010000064.1:0-15749 GCA_046262815.1 Chthoniobacterales bacterium
GACATGGTCTTCGCCGCACACCTTCAACGCGTGTTCGAGGTGCTGGAGGTAATCGTCGAGCATCGGCTGCTTCGGCGAGGCCGTAAGATACGGCAGCATGTAAATGCCGATCACGCCGCCTTTGTCGGCGAGCGCCTTCAGCTCGCGATCCTCTTTGTTCCGCGGATGCTGATAAACGGCGCGGCAACCAGCGTGGGTAATCAACGGCGGTTTCGTCGAGGCGGCGATCCCGTCAGCGGTGGTCTGGGTATTGGAATGGCTCAGGTCGAGCGCCACGCCGAGTTCATTCATCTTCGCGATCGCCTGCCGGCCGAGATCGGTCAGCCCGTCGGTGTCGCCGTCCAGGCAACCGACGCCGAGCGGAGTTCGACGATTATAAGTGAGCTGCATGACCCGGACGCCCAGGCCGCGGAATGTTTCCACGCGCTCGATTTTGTCCTCGATCATGTTCGCCGACTCGAAGGAATAAATGACGCCGAGCTTCTTTTCGTTCCGCGCCCGATCGAAATCGGCGGACGTGCGGACTTGGAGAAAGAGATCAGGTTTTTTCTCGATCAACTGATCGGCGGAGGCAATGTCGGCCACGGCCATCGCGAAATCGCCGGTGGCTCCGCCGAGCGTGGCTTTTAGCGCAATCACTCCCGACTCCCGAATCCCGGCCGCGATTTCGTCCTGGCGCGCTTGCGAGCGGAGCTGGCCGATCGAGGCGAGCGCGTTGCAATCGAGAATAAATGATTCGCGGTAAAGCTTTGCGGCTTCAGCCGATACTTTCGGCTCGTCGGTGGCCCAGGCAAAAATGGGATTCAGGGCGGCGATGGCTACGGCGCCGCCCAAAGATTTCGTAAAGTCGCGACGCGTCATCATGTTTTTCATTCAGCGCGGAGAGCGGCGACGGGATCAGCTTTCGTCGCGCGAAGGGCAGGCAGGAGCGCGGCGAGCAGACCGATTACGGCGAGGACAAGAGCGACGCCGACGAAGACAAATGGATCATACGCTTTGGTCCGGAAGAGGAGCGTTTCCATCAAGCGCGCAACGCCGGCCGCGGCGAGCAAGCCAAGGACAAGGCCGAGCGCAGTGAGACGCGCGCCCTGCCCGATGACGAGTCGCAAGACATCGCGGACCTGCGCGCCAAGCGCAAAACGAATGCCGAACTCGCGGGTTCGTTGCGCAACGCTGTAAGCAATGAGGCCGTAGAGCCCAATCGCAGCGAGCAGAAGCGCGAGCAGAGCGAACAAGCCGAATAAGGTGAGATAAAGTTGCGGCTGGGTGAGGCTCGATTTCACCAGCGAACGCACTGGCGTGACGTTCGAGATCGTCTGCTCGGGATTAAATTCCCAGATCGCGCGCTGGACCGTTTGCGAGAGCGTCTCGACGGGCAGTGGCGACCTAACGAGTAGAGTCGCGAACGGCCAGCCGCGCTGATTCAAACTTGCGTAAGCCTGATAAGGCGTCACCGAATTGAGGCCGTCGCGCGGCACATCGCCGACGACCCCGATGACCTCGAGCGCGACCGGGTTCGGCTGCTGCCGGCTCGGTGGAAGCGTCAGCCGTTTGCCGATCGGATCTTCGGTCGGGAAAAATTTCTTCGCCGCCGACTGGCTCAGGACAACAACCTTCGGCGCCGCGTCGTTGTCGCTTTCCACGAACGTCCGCCCGGCGATGAGCGGAATGTGCATCGTCGAGAAATACGATGGGCTTATGGAATCGTAGTAGGCGGGCGGCAGTTTCGCGGCGTCATCCGGCACACCATAAATCGAGAAGTTCGCCGGAATTCCCCACATGAACGGCATCGTTTGGGTGAACGCGACCGACTCCACGCCTGGCACCGCGCCGATGCGATCCAGAACCTGCCGGTAATAATCGGTCCGTTTCGGGCCCGTGTCGTAACGCGTAGGCGAAAGCGTGAGCACCATGCTCAGGGTGTTGTCGATCTGGATGCCGGGATTGACGCGCGTGATCGCGGCGAAACTTTTCCAGACGAGTCCCGCGCAAACCAGCAGGACGAGCGTGAGCGCGATCTGCGCGATGACGAGCGCGCCGCGAAGCCGGACCGATTGCAAACCCGACGAGCCTTTGCTGCCGTCGCGCAACGAATCGATCGCGTCGACTCGCGTCGCGTGCCAGGCCGGGAAAAGTCCGAACGCGATGCCGGTGATCAAGGCCGTGAGTCCGGTCACCGCGAGCACGGTCGTGTTGAGCGAAATCTCATCGCCGCGCGGAATCCAATCGCGCGATAGACTTGCCAGGAGCAAATCCAAACCCCAGCTGCCGATTAAGACGCCGCCAATTCCGCCAAGCGCAACGAGCAGTAGGGACTCGACGAGATGACTCCGCGCGATTGCGGACCGGCTCGCGCCGAGCGCAAGACGGATCGCGACTTCGCGCTGCCGCGTCGAAGCGCGAACGAACTGGAGACCGGCGACGTTTGCACATGTGATCAGCAGGACGAGCAGCGCGGCGCCCACGACCAGGAGCAAACCCTGCCGATAATCGCCGACCACGATGTCGCGCAGCGGACTGATCGTGAAGTCCCAGCCTTTGTAAAACTTCGGATCGCTCTGCGCGAGGCGCGCGGCAATCGTCGACATCTCAGCCTGCGCCGTCGCACTGGAAATTCCGGGCCTCAATCTCGCGATCACCGACCAGAAGCGCGCGTTCTGGACCACGTTCTCGCCGCCTTCGTTGGGCAAAATCCGCCAGAGCGACGAGACGTTGAACGGATCCTTGAACGTCCGCGGCATCACGCCAATCACCTCGGTCGGCACGTCGTTGAGCGTGATTGAGTGGCCGACGAGCTCGCGTCGCCCGCCGAATTGTTTCTGCCAAAGATCGAAGCTCAACACGACCGTCGCTTTCGCGTTCGCGGCGCCATCGTCTTTCGTAAACGACCGGCCCATTAGCGGGCGCTCGCCGAGAACCTTGAAGTAATCCTGAGTGACGACGCTTCCGGTCAACGAGGTCGGCTTCTCGACGCCAGTCAGGTTATCGTAGTTGTAACGCGTGGCGGCGAAGGCTTCGAACGACGTCACCTGCTTCTCGACGTCGCGGAAACCGGACGGCGCGAAGCCAAGGTTCTTGAGGTTCTCCTGGAAATTGCGCGAGTTGATCATCACGAGCCGGTCGGCATCCGGGTAGGGCAACGGAGAGAGCAGGACGGCGTTAACGACGGTGAAGATGGCGGTGTTCGCGCCAATGCCGAGCGCGAGGGTGAGCACAGCGACGAAAGTGAATCCCGGGAATTTCCGAAGCTGGCGAACGGCGTAGCGGAGCGTATTCACTTCATTCCTTTCTCATTCCGAGCGAAGAGCAATCATGGGATCGATTTTTGCCGCGCGTCGCGCCGGCAACCAAAGGGAGGCCAAACCGATGGCGAGCAGCACGCTCGCGGTGGCGAGAAGCGTGAGCGGATCGTACGGCGAAACGTGATAGAGCAGACCGACGATCAGTCGGCCGATGCCGACCGCGCCGAGCAAACCCAGGCCGATTCCCACGCAAAGAGGAACCGCGCCTTGTCGCAAAACCAGGAAAACGAGATGACGCTGCAAGGCGCCGAGAGCCATCCGAACTCCAAGCTCTCGTTGACGCGCGGCCATGGCGTGAGCGACGACGCCGTGCAACCCGAGACACGCGAGGAGAAGCGCGACCGCCGCGAAAAACGCGACCAGCCGCGAATAGAGCGCCTGCGTAGCGTGATCGGCCGCGATCATTTTTTCCATGGTGTCGACGGCGTAAACCGGAACATTCGGATCAACGCTAGCGACTGCTTCGCGCGCGGCTCGTTCTAAACTGAGCGGTGGCACGTCGGTGCGGAGAACAAAATTCATCTGGTTAGACCCGTGCTGCGATTGGGCGAGATAGGCCTGGTAATAATCGGAAGGGCCCCCGTCGATTCCATAGAGGGCCAGCGTCGGTACCACGCCGATGACTTCGTTTTCGCGCTCACTCGGAACGCGATTCACCGCGCGCCCGCGATAAATGATTTTCCCAATCGGATCCTCACCGGGCCAGATTGCTTTCGCCATGCGTTCATCGATGATGATTTTCCGGGTGGTCGCGAGCACGTCAGCCTCCGTGAAATTGCGCCCGCGCAAAATAGGGACACCGAGCGTGCGAAAATAATCGGTGTCGATCATGCCCATCTCCATTTCGGGCTCGGTTCCGGGTTTAAACGGGGCGCGGCCGGCGATGTCGAAGAAGGTCGACCATTGGGTGCGCAACGGCAGGCTGTAGTTGAAACCGACGGAACGAACGGCTGGCAACCTCTGGAGTCGCGTCTTTACCGCCGAGAAAAACGCGATCCGTTTCTCCGGCGTTTCGTACGGCGCCGAGACCGGCATGCTGACGGTGAAAACGAGGAGATTGCGCGGATCGAACCCGAACGCGAATTCCTGAATCTGCGCGAGACTGCGCGCGAACAATCCAGCGCCCGCGATCAACAGCACGGTGAGGGCGACCTGCCCAGCGACCATGATCTGGCGCGCCCATTGTGAAGAAGAACCGACCGCGCCTTTGCTCGCGCCTTGCAGCGCTTCCCGCAAATCGACGCGCGCCGCGCGCAACGCCGGCCACAATCCGAAGAAGAGTCCGGTCGTTACCGTAGCTGCGAGCGAAAAGACGAGAACGGCGAAATTAATCGACAGATTCTCGAAGCGCGGAGTCGCGGGACTAAGGGCTTTGATCGTCTCCAGCGACCAGAACGAGAGCAACACTCCGAGTCCGCCGCCGATCACGAAGAGCAAAAGATTTTCCACCAGAACCTGGCGGATCAACTGGGCGCGGGACGACCCAAGCGCGGCCCGGAGCGAAAACTCCTGGGCCCGACCGAGCGTCCGCGCCAACTGCAAGCTGCCGACATTCGCGCACGCGATCGCGAGCAGCAGTCCGACCGCGCCCATCAGCATCCAGAGCGCCTGCCGATAATTCCCGACCATCGCGTCGAGCAACGGCGTGGCCATCGGCAACGTCGCCGCGCAATCCTCCGGATACTGTTGTTGTAAACGTTGACCGATCTGGCGCAGATCGGCGCGCGCTTGTTCGAGCGTCACGCCGGATTTGAGACGGCCGTACCCGAAAAGTCCGGGTTCATTACTTCTCTTCTGCCAGTCCGGATCGTTTGAGAATGGCGTGATCGGCACCCACAACTCCGCTTTCGTCGGCGTAATCACGTCGTTGGGGAGCACCCCGACGATCGTGTAAGGCTGGCTGTTGCGCATGACCGTTTTTCCCAGAACGTCGGGCGCGGCCGCGAATTTTCGCCGCCAGAGCGATTCGCGAATTACGACGACTTTGCCTGCGCCGATCCGGTCTTCCTCGGCGTTGAACGGACGGCCGAGAAGAGGGTTCACGCCCAGGACGGCAAAGAACTGATGCGAAACCGCAGCTCCGCGGATTTTCTCGGCAGCCCCCGTTCCGGAGAGCGTGTACTCGCCGCTTTGCATGATCGCGAGCGCCGCGAAGGAATGATTGTCGCGCTCAACATCCTCGAAATTCGGCCACGAAAACGGAATCCGCTGCGTGCCTTTATATTGCTGCTGCACGACGACGAGCTGTTCCGGCTGCGGATACGGCAGCGGGCGCAAGAGGACGCTTTCGACCAATGAAAAAATGCTCGTGCACGCGCCGATCCCGATCGCCAGAGTCAGGATCGCGACGGCGGCGAATCCCGGAGACTTGCGCAATTGGCGAAGGGCGAAGCGGAGATTATTCATGCGCGTCTCTTGTCACTCGTCGCTGATCACCGCTTTTGTTCATTCGGCTCGAAGAGTGACCATGGGATTAACTCGTGACGCTCGTCGCGCCGGCAGCCAGCAGGCGATGACGGCGGCAGCGATGAGAACAATCGTAACGACCGCGTAGATCAGCGGATCGTTCGCGTTCACGCCGAAGAGCAAACTGCGAATGATCCTGGACATCGCGACCGCGCCGATGAAACCGATAATCACCCCCGCGACCAAGAGCCGCATTCCCTGGCCGAGCATCATTAATCGGATTTGCGCCGGCATCGCGCCCAGTGCGAGGCGCACGCCGATCTCGCGCATCCGGCGCAGTCCGTTGTAAGCCATCACGCCGTAAAGCCCGACGATCGCGAGCGTGAGTGCAAGCGTCGCGAAACAAGCGAGGAGAAAACTCATCAGCCGCGGCGTCGCCCAGGTTTCCTCGACGCGTTCCCGCATCGTTTTGAAATCGAACGCGGGCTGGGCTGGATCGAGCGACGCCACGATATCGCGCACCGGTTTCTCCAGCGATTTCGGCGCGAGCGTCGTCCGCAATAAAACCACCATTCCCGTGGCGGAAATCTGTTTCGCCGGCAAATACGCCTGCGGCAGCACCACCGTTTCCTCGAACCCGTAAACTTTCAGGTGCGGCACAACGCCGACGATGAGCCGGTCCTCGTACTCGCCTTTCTCACCCGTGTGCATCCGGATGTGTTTGCCGATCGGGTCCTGTCCTTGGAAATACCGATCGACGATCATCTGATCGACGATGATCACCGGCGGCGTGCCCTTCTTGTCCATCGGCTCGAACGCTCGGCCGCGCAGTAACGGGGTCTTAATTGTTTGGAAATAACCTTCGGTCACCACCGCCATTTCGGCCGATGGAGATTTGCCCGGCTCGGGTTCCTGCATTCCCTGCGGCACGAATGACGTTTGCCAGCCGGTCATTAACGGCGGGTTCGACGCGATCGCCGCGTTCTGCACGCCGGGCAGCGTCGACAATTTGTCCAGCAGCGCCTGCTGGAAATTCCAGACCTTGTGTTCGTCGGAATAACTCGGCTCCGGCAGATCGACCCGCGCTGAGAGCAACAGATGCGGATCGAACCCGAGCCCGAGGTTGCGCGCGTTCGCGAAACTCTTCAGGACCAGGCCCGCTGTGCTCAACAAAATGAGGGTGAGCGCGACTTCTGCGATGACCAGCAGATCGCGCGAACGTTTCGCGCCCCGCGTCTCAGAGCTGCCGTGCCCGCCCGATTTCAACGCGAGTTGAATGTCCGCGCGCGAGGTGTGCCACGCCGGCCACAGGCCAAAGAGCACGCTCGTCACGAAGGAGAGCGCGAGACTGAACACGAGCACCCAGCTGTTTAGCGCGACGTTTTGGAACCGCGGCACTCCCGGCGGGGCCAGCGCCACCAACACGTCGCGGCCCCATGCCGCGAGACATAGTCCGAGGCCGCCGCCCACCAGCGCCAGCACCATGCTCTCTATTAGTAACTGCCGGATGATCGCCCAGCGCGACGCGCCGACCGCCGCCCGCACCGCGAACTCCCGCGCCCGCGCTGCGCCGCGCGCCGCCAGCAGGTTCGCCAGGTTCGCGCAAGCAATCAAAAGCACGAGCGCCACCGCGCCGAGCAACAGGTTCAGGCTCGAGCGATAATCACCCACCTGGTTTTCGAGGAACTGCTGCACCGCTACGCTCACTCCCGTGTTCGACTTCGGGTACTGCTGCGCGAGCCGCGCGTTGATCTCCTTCATCTGCGCGAGCGCTTTCTCAATCGTCACGCCGTCTTTCAGCCGCGCCCAGCCAAACAATCCCGGATGATTGTCCCGGGACTGCCACATTTCGGTATCAGTCCGCCGGGTTAGCGGGAACCAGACGTCCACCGTCCGCGGCGAAAACATCTGCGCCGGCATTACCCCAATGACGGTGAACGGTTGATTGCCAAAATCGACCGACTTGCCGAGCACGTTGGGGTCGCGGTTGAAGACGTGCTGCCAAAGTTTGTCGCTGATCACGCACACCGCCGGGCCGCCGACGCGATCTTCTTCATCGGTAAAGACGCGCCCAAGTTGCGGCGAGAGCCCGATCACTTTGAAGAAGCTCGCGGTAACCAACCCGCCGGAAATTTGTTCCGGCGCGCGGCCTTCGAGCCCGCTCAGGTTAAACGATTCCCGTCGCGAAGCCGCAAGCGCGTCGAATACCGTCTGGTCCCTTTTCCAATCAACGAAATCGGGATACGCGACCGAAATCTGCGGCTGGTTCGCGTCCGTCTCGGTGAGAATGACAATGCGGTCGCCTTCCGGATACGGTAGCGGCTGGAGGAGGACCGCGTAGATGACACTAAAGATCGCCGTGTTCGCGCCAATCCCGAGCGCGAGAGTGAGAACGGCAATGAAAGTGAAGCCCGGAGTTTTCCGGAGCTGTCGGAGCGCGTAACGCAAATCGTTCATGACGCGCTCCGGTTTATTTTACTACTGCGACTTCGCCCGTGGACGGTCTTATCGAGATGCTGCCCGCACCCGAGCGCAGCACTACTGATTTTCCGCCGCCGTTAATTTTTCCTTTCATTGAATCGCGGTCCGTCCGCGTGCCGATAAACGGCAGATCGCTCGTCACGCGGCCCGAACTCGCTTCCGCTTCGATGTCCAGACCGGCATCGGCTGGAACCATCAGTTCGATGCTGCCCGCCGACGTCTCCAAATTCACGTCGCCCGGCACCGGCGATTTCAATTTCGCGCTGATCGACCCACCGGAGGTGCGCCCGAAAATTTTGCCGTTGATGTTCTCGAAGCTGAGCCGGCCGCCGCTCGTTTCCACTTTCGTGTCGCCGCCAAAATTCCGGACCACGATCGCGCCACCGGAAGTGCGCGCCTCGAGCGAGCCGCTGCCGTCGGTCGCGTCAATTCGTCCGCCGCTCGTGTCGACTTTCAGCGGACCTTCGCAGGCGTTCAGCTCAATGCTTCCGCCGCTCGTGGTCGCGCCCGTCGCTCCTTTCAAATGGGTGAACTTCAATTTCCCGCCGCTCGTGTCGGCGCTCATCGTGCCGGTGATTTCGGCCACCATGATCGTCCCGCCGCCGGTGCGCAGCTCGGAGTTGAAACTTTTCGGCACCCGCACTGTGTAACGGGCATCCATGTTGCAGCGCCCGCTCCAGTTCTGGTTCTTGTCCTTGTTTTGCCGCCGGGCGCGAATGGTGACGGTGGTGCCGTCCTTCGTCACCGTCACGGGAGCCGATGCGAAATATTCTTTCTCCTGCGCGTCGTTGTCGGAATCGATCTTCCGATGCGCAGCGACCGAGATCTTGTCATCCGGTCCCGCTGAAACATCGATCGTTCCGAAATCCACGTCGACGATCAGCTGGCCGCCCGGCGCGCCGTCGAGAGTTTGGCTGACGTTTTCTTCGGTTAAGGCCGAGGCGGTCGCGACGGCGACGAAAAGAAGGATGAGCGCGCGGATGATCATAATGTGAGGCTGGTTGAGGTTGGGCACTGCATTGGAACGACTCCAACCGGCAAGCCTTTGCATGCTGTATGCCACCACGATCAACGATCGCTTTTGGCGTTGACTCACAACGCTTTACGCCGGATGCCCCGACCGTGCGCGCCGGCAATTTTTCCCGTGCCCGGGATTTCGCCGTCCCATTTTCGAAACGTTTGTTATGGTGAACGAGAATGATCCAAGTCGTCCCCGCAACGCTGGAACACACGGAAGCGGTTACTGAAATCGCGCACGCGGCGAAGCGACATTGGGGTTATCCGGAAACGTGGATCGCGGCCTGGCGCGACGTCCTAACGATGCGCTCGGAATTCATCGCCGCGAATGTTTCTTACATCGCGATCGAAGAGAAGCAGGCCGTCGGATTTTATGTGCTCACAACCGGAGACGACGGCATCCACCTCGACCACCTCTGGATTATTCCCGCCGCCATGCGACGCGGAATTGGGCGCGCTCTTTTCGAGCCCGCGGCCGAGCAGGCAGGAAATCTCGGCTTCAGTTCGATCAAGATCGAAGCCGATCCGAACGCCGAAGGATTTTGCCGGCGCATGGGCGCAAAGCGCGTCGGCACTAACAGCACTGAAGTCGGAGGCACCAAGCGCGAGCTGCCGCTTTTGCTCTTCGCGTTTTAGAGTCTGCAAGCGAGGCGATTTTCATCGCGGTCCTTCTAGCGGATCCCTAAGATGACTTCAGCGCCCAAACTTTGCCCCGTATGAAACGACTTCTCCTTCTTCCGATCGTGACCGGTTTTTTCCTCAATACGGTTCGCGCCGCTACCTTCACCGTCAATTCCGCGGCGGATCCCGGCAACGGCGTTTGCGACGCGACCGAGTGCACCTTGCGCGAAGCAATCAACGCGGCAAATGCCAGCCCGAATCCAATCTCGGGGCCAGACACGATCAATTTTAGTATTCCTGGCGCAGGTGTCCACACGATCGCGGTATTCTCGGCCCTGCCTACCGTTACCGATCCTGTTTTCATCGACGGCTACACCCAGCCGGGTTCTTCGACGAACACGCTGGCCGCGGGCGATAACGCCGTGATCCTCATCGAGCTCAATGGCGCACCTGCAGAAGGGGGGATTAATGGATTAACCATCACTGCCGGAAATTCGACCGTGCGCGGTCTCGTCATCAATCGATTCATCAACGGCACCGGCATCGTTTTGCAGACCGGCGGAGGGAACATTATTTCCGGCAACTTTATTGGGACCGACCCGGCTGGTGCCGTGGCCCAAGCTAACGGAAGCGGCATCGACATTATCGATTCGGCTACTAATCTCATCGGCGGCACGACACCGGCCGCGCGCAATCTGCTCTCCGCGAATATAACCCAGCAGATCTCGATCAATGGAAGCAGCGCGACCGGCAATCAGGTGCAGGGGAACTACGTTGGCCCGAATGCCGCGGGCAATGCCTCTTTGGCCCTCGCCGTGGCGGCGAAGCGGAGCGCGGGAATAGTTCTTGTCGCCTCGAATAACACAATCGGCGGCACAGCGGCGGGCGCCGGGAATCTGATTTCGGGCAATGGCGACAATGGTATTTACATCAATGGCTTTTTCGCCGACCGCATCACTATTCAGGGGAATCTCATTGGCACCGATGCAAGCGGCACCAGCGCCAACTCGAATGGAGTTAACACCGATAACGGTGTGGCCGCTGTTTGGATAGGGGGCACTATTAGCAACCTTGGAGCCGATACTAACAACATTGTCGGCGGCACGACCGCTGACAGCCGCAATGTGATCTCTGGAAATAAAGGCGCCGGGATCGAAGAGGCGGTCCTGGTCGATGGATCAGGAAACACGGTCCAGGGGAATTTCATCGGAGTGGATATTACGGGAACTGTGGCGCTGGGCAACAGCGGCCCCGGCATTCTCACCCAGGCAGGTTCGAACAACGCGATCGGCGGCACTGCGGCCGGTGCGGGGAACATCATCGCTTTCAATAATGCCGGGATAGAAATCCGCCAGGCCGGCGGGCCGGCCGCCATAAGTAACAGCGTGCTTTCCAACTCCATTTTTTCCAACTCGGCCGGCCTCGGCTCCTCCGGGCTTGGGATTGATCTGCATAACGGTTTTGTGACTGACAATGTCACAGCTAACGATGCCTGTGACGTCGACTCCGGCCCAAATAACTTCCAAAATTTTCCAGTTCTTACGTCCGCGCTTTCCGGAGGCGGCAGCATAACTATTCAAGGCAGTCTTAACAGCACTGCTAGCACCACTTTCAGGATAGAATTTTTCTCCAGCGCGGCCTGCGACCCGCTGGGCAATGGGGAGGGCGAGACCTTCATCGGTTCTACCAGCATTACTACCGATGCTTCCTGCGCCGCGAACATCAACCTGACCTTGCCTGTCTCGGTTACGGCAGGTCGGGTGATTACAGCAACTGCGACCGATTCGGCCAATAACACTTCAGAATTTTCTGCCTGCGTAACAGTGACGGCAGCGCCAACTCCGACACCTACTGCTACGGCTACCGCAACACCTACTGCTACTGCTACGGCTACTGCCACTGCTACACCTATAGCTACCGCTACCGCGACGGCCACACCTACACCTACCGCCACTGCGACCGCGACCGCTACACCTATATCTACTCCGTCTCCGCCTCCGACCGCGACACCCCCGAACGTCCAGCTCCTTAATATTTCAGCGCGCTCGCGCGTTCTCCTGGGCGACAATGTGGGAATCGCCGGCTTCATCCTGACAGGCAATGTACCCAAGCGGGTGGTCATTCGCGGCTTGGGGCCGTCAGTGAAAGTTGGCGGCGTCGCGGTCCCGGGAAGCCTGGCAGATCCTGTCCTTGATTTGTACGACAGCAGTGGTGCCCTGGTCGACTCGAATGACAACTGGCGCGACAGCGCGCAGGCGGCTCTGATCATGGCTTCGGGGCTCGCACCTCAAGACGATCGTGAATCGGCCCTTGAAATCCTGGTCACGCCGGGCACGGCATACACGGCGGTGCTGCGCGGCAAAAATGGAAACACCGGCATTGCCGTGGTCGAGGTTTACGACATCGATCCGATGCTCGACGCTCAACTCGCCAATCTTGCCTCCCGCGCTTTTGTGGAGAGGAACGACAATGTCCTCATTGCAGGGCTTATTTTGCGGGGGTCCAATTCCAAACGAGTCCTCTTTCTCGCCCTCGGGCCGGACTTGAGCGGTTTTTCTGTCAGCGGCCCGTTGCAAAATCCTACCTTGGAACTGCACGATGGAAACGGCGCGCTCCTGAGCTTCAACGACAACTGGAGGGACGCGCCGAATGCGGCGGAGATTCAGATGACGGGACTGGCCCCGGGTGACGATCGCGATTCCGCTATTTTGTTGTTGCTCCCACCGGGCGACTACACCGCTATCGAGCGCGGGATAAACCAGAGTACCGGCGTCGGCTTGTTGGAAGCTTTTCGATTGGATTAAGGGCGTTGCGCCCAGCCAGGGAGCGCGCTGACGCGCTTAATCACGCCGGTTAATCGGGAGATGGCTATCGAGCGAATTATTCTTCCGCGTAGAGTTCGCTGGACAAGAAACGGTTGAAACGCACCTTGGGTTGCATGACGAAGCAAGCCCGCTGGTCCTACGTCGTCCTCGCGATTACCTTGGTTCTTGTCGGCTTTCTCCAGCTCGGCGCGCCACTCCTTGCGCTCCTGTTTTCCTATTTCGTCCTCAGCAAGCTCGGCCGGTTCATTCCCAACAAATGGTTCACGCTCGCGATCTTTATCCTGATCGTCGCCGCCATCGGCTACACCGCCGGGCATTTCATTCGCGCCGCGATCAATGCCCTGCCGAAAATTGCCGACAACTCCATCCCCTCCGCGATCGCCTGGGCCGAGGACCACGATCTCAGCCTTCCGTTCACCGATTTCGAAGGCCTCAAGGCGACCGCCATGACGACGATCAAAGACCAGGCCAAATATCTCGGCGATTTCGCCAATTTTGCCCGGCACGCCTCCACGACTTTCGTTTTCATCCTCATCGCGATCGTTTGCGCGGTTAGTCTCTTCTTCAACAGCCGGCTCGATCTCTTCCGCGAATCACACAAGGTCCCGAACAATCTCTATTCCGTTTATTGCGACGAGATCACCGCGCGCTTCAGCAGCTTTTACCACAGCTTTTCCACCGTGATCGGCGCCCAGATGTTTATCTCCGCGATCAACACCGTGCTGACCGCGATCTTTGTCTTGTTCGTCGGACTTCCTTACGGGCCGGTCGTCGTCGGCCTCACGTTTCTCTGCGGCCTTTTCCCGATTGTCGGCAATATCGTTAGCAATACCGTCATCGTTTTCATCGGTTTTCTCGTCTCGGCAAAAGTCGCCTTCATTGCGCTGATCTTTCTCGTCGTCATCCACAAGCTCGAATATTTCCTGAACAGCAAGATCATCGGGTCGCGAATCCGGAACCCGATCT
The DNA here is from genome assembly GCA_046262815.1 of Chthoniobacterales bacterium. Classification (GTDB taxonomy): domain Bacteria; phylum Verrucomicrobiota; class Verrucomicrobiia; order Chthoniobacterales; family UBA10450; genus AV80. The sequence continues at coordinate 13,619 of JBHELY010000064.1, forward strand.
GGCTCACCCTGATTGGGCTGATCATCGGGGAAAAACTAATGGGCGTGCCGGGAATGATTCTTTCGCCGGTGATCCTGAATTATCTGCGCGTGGAAATGTCGAAGATCGCCGTCGGCTCGCCGGTCCTGCATTCCGGCCAACCACCGGTTGAAGGAATCGAGCGCGCGAGTTAAACACGATTTATGAACGACAATCCGTGGATCGATCTCGCCCCCGGTATTCGGCGGCGAACCGTCACGCACGGCGCGACGATGTATCAGATGACGGCGGAGCTGAAAGCCGGCAGTGTCATGCCGCCACATCAGCATCCGCAGGAACAGATCATTTATATTCTCAGCGGCCGGATGAAGGTAAATGTCGGGAACGATTCGCGCGTGCTGGGCCCTGGCGATTCTCATTATCTGGCGAGCAACGTTTCCCACGGCGTCGAGACATTCGAAGATACGCGGGTGCTCGACACTTTCAGTCCGCCGCGCGACGAATACATTGTGCTCGACGAAAAAGCGCGCCGCTAATTCCTATTCCCCCGCGTCAAAATTCAGTTCAGTTCGAGCGCCGTGGCTCGCGCGCGGTCTAACCTTATGTAGATTCCCGTCGGGATTCGCGAGCAATGAACAACCGGATTGCACGTATGGTCGCGATCGGCTCCGTCCTAACCGCGACGATCGCAGCTTGGGCCGATGCCTCGGAAGAGAATCCAAACGCGGTCACCCAGAAGTTCGCTTCCGAACACAGAGCGGAAAATGCGGGACAACGAAAAAGGAACGCCCACGATTCGGTGTCGATCGGCAAATTGATCGACGACATCAATGCGGCGATTCGAGCGAACAAGCAGCGCATGCTCAGCATCATCACGATCAACACCGACGTGGCGGGATCGCAGCTCGAGCAGGAAAAGGCGCGCACCGGGATGACCTTCGGCGATGTCTATGTCGCGCATTCGCTTGCCCTCGCCACGAAGAAGAAATTCAGTGCGATCGTTGCCCTCCATAAGTCTGGAAGAAGCTGGGCCGACATCGCGAAGTCCCACAATGTTACCCTCAGAGGCTCGAGCGAACTGATTGAGCAGATGAAAAAGCAGCAGTGACGCGGCCACACTTGCGAAGAGCGATTCTTCACCTACAATACCGGCTCGTTTATGGCAGAAAGCAGTGACACGATGGACGTGAAGGAGTTCCAGCTCCACGATAAGGACACCGGCAGCGCGGACGTGCAGATCGCACTTCTTACCCGCCGGATCGGGCAGCTGACCGAACACCTCAAGAGCCATGCCAAAGACCATTCGTCGCGCCGCGGCCTCCTCAAGATGGTGGCGATGCGCCGGAGCTTGCTCGATTATTTGAGTAAGTCGGAGTCCGAGCGGTATAAAAACCTCCTCGAGAAACTCAACCTGCGGAAGTAACCGCCGCCGGTCCGTCTCTGGTTTCGCTTGTCCCTCTGGCCGGCTTTCGGCCTAACGAACTCGGTAATCAATAAGTAAACCGGCGCTCAGGCCGATGTTCCACTTTGATTAGAGGTTTTAGTCCCGCTGTGGCGGGATTAAAACCTACGATCAGGGTGACCGGCCTGGGATTAGCCAATCCAGGAGAAACGCAGTCATGCAACACAAGGTCACGGCCCAAATTGGGTCCAAGCAAATTACAATCGACACCGGCAAAATCGCCAAGCTGGCCGACGGCGCGGTCATCGTCTCATGCGGCGACACCATGGTGCTCGCCAGTGCCGTTTCGGCCACGCAAATCAAGGAAGGCCAGGATTGGTTTCCGCTCACCGTCGATTACCGCGAAAAAGCGGCAGCGGTCGGAAAATTTCCGGGCGGCTATTTCAAGCGCGAAGGGCGGCCCTCGGAAAAAGAGACGCTCACTTCGCGAATGACGGACCGTCCGCTGCGGCCGCTCTTTCCAGCAGGCTATCTTTACGACACGCAGATCATTTCGATTCTGCTCAGCGCGGATGGCCAGAACGATCCGGACATTCTCGCGATCAACGGCGCGTCTGCCGCGCTGACTGTTTCCGACATTCCATTCGCGGGACCGATCGGCGCCGTGCGCGTTGGCCGCGTTGATGGCCAGTTCGTCGCGAACCCGACTCACGACGAGCGCGACATGAGCGATCTCGAGCTGGTTTACGT
>JBHELY010000064.1:15759-16008 GCA_046262815.1 Chthoniobacterales bacterium
AAGGCGCGGCGCACGAAGTGCCGGAAGAAGATTTCGTGAAAGCGATGGAGTTCGCGCATGGACACGCGCGGGAGATGATCCGGATCCAAAAGGAACTCGCCGGGCAGGTCGGCAAACCGAAACGCGAAATGCCGTTGATGACGGTGGACCAGAACCTTCTTGAGATCGCGTATCAGGTCGCCGGCGACAAAATCGAAGGCGCGCTCTACACGCCGGCGAAAGTCGAGCGCACCAAAGCCGTGAACGCGC
>JBHELY010000065.1:0-15900 GCA_046262815.1 Chthoniobacterales bacterium
GTCCCATGCCGGGCGACACGCCGAGGGTGGCGAAGAACTCGGGCGACACGCGGAGAACGTCGGTTCGCTCCGTCGTGCCGGCGTCGCCGATGATCGCTGTTCCGTATCGGAAGATCGACACGTGCGACAGCGCCGGGACGTTTCCTCGCCGCTCGTAGTAGTTCGTGATCGACGAGCCGTCGTTCTGGACGCCGGCTTTCGGATACGTGTTGTAAATCGTGACCAGCCGGTCGGCATTTGGAAACGGCAGCGGCCGCAGCAGGATGGAATTGATGACCGCGAAGATCGCCAGGTTCGCGCCGAGGCAGATTGCGATCGTCGCGAGCGCCGTGGCGGTGAACCCCGGCGCTTTGCGGAGTTGGCGGAAAGCGTAACGAAGGTCGGTGAGCATATTAATTATTCAGCGCGCAGCGCGACCATCGGATTGATCTTCGCAGCTCTCCGCGCCGGGAACCACGCCGCGAAAATAGCAACGAGCCCGAGTAAAACGACGATCGCTACGAAGGTGAACGGATCCCAGATGCCGACCTTGTAGAGCAGGCTGCGCAACAAGCGCGTAGCACCGAGTGCCGCGGCCAAACCGATCGCGAGACTAAGACCGACGAGCAAAGCTGCCTGACCGACAACGAGCCGCAGAATATCGGCCCTCATTGCACCAAGCGCGATCCGGATACCGATTTCGCCGCGACGTTGCGAAACGGAATAAGACATCATCGCGTAAACACCGACGGCTGCAAGAACGAGACCGAGTCCCGCGAAAACCGAGAGCAACGTCGTCAAGAGCCGCGGTTGCAAAACAGATTCGGAAATGTGTTCGTCCAGCGTTTGGACAAGCGCAATTGGCTGATCCTTGTCCAGCGCGCGGACTTCATTCCGCACCGCGGAAACAATCATCAGCGGATCGACCGACGTGCGCAGGACCAGGCTCATATTTGGCAAGGCGAGTTGTCGATAGGGCACGTAAATCTCCGGCTGCGCTTCTTCGCCGAGCCCTTCATGGCGAATGTCGCCGGCAACGCCGACGACCGTCCGGCAAACTTCGTGTTCGTTACAGAGTGCCCCGACTTTCTTGCCGATTGGATTTTCGCCCGGCCAGAATTTTTTCGCCATCGATTCGTTGACGATCGCGACATCGGGCATCTTCTCGGCATCGCGCTCGTCAAAGAGCCGTCCGTCTACGAGCGGAATTTGCATCGTCCGGAAATAACCCGGCGTGACCATCCCGATTGGGATCGCCTTTCCCTTGCCGGGCTCGGTTTCCGGCTGACCCTCGATCGCGAACCGGCCCATCATGCTGTAACCCGAAAGCGGCAACTGGCTGATCGCGCCGACCGATTGGACGCCGCGAATCGATTGCGCCCGCTCGAGCAACTGGCCGAAGAATTGTCGCCGTTGATCGCCGTTTTGATAACGCGAACGCGGCAGTTCGATCCGCATCGTCAGGACGTTCTTCGGGTTGAACCCGAGCTTTACGTCGAGCAACCGAGCGAAACTGCGCGTCATCAATCCGGCGCCAATCAACAGGACCAGGGCGAGCGCGAGCTGTGAGACAACGAACGCGCCGCGCAAACCGGAACGCGCCGTGGCCGTTTTCGCGGTGGCCTTGAGTGCCTCGTTCAAATCGAGCTTTGCGGACGATAGCGCCGGCGCGAGACCGAAAAAGATGCCAGTGGCGACCGAAATCCCCAGGGTGAAAACGAGAACGGTTCGGTTGATGCCGATGTCCGTCATTCCATAAAACGATCTGGCTACGTCAGCCGGAATGCTCGCCACCAAGAGATCGACGCCCCAGAGCGCGAGCAGCAATCCTAGCGATCCGCCGATCAAGCTCAGCAGCACGCTTTCGCGAAGGAGTTGTGCCACGATCCGACCGCGCCCCGCGCCGAGAGCCGCGCGAATCGCGATCTCTTTCCGACGCGCCGCGGCTCGGGCCAGCATCAGGTTGGCCACATTCGCGCAGGCGATCAGGAGGACGAACGCGACCGCGCCGAGCAAAACATAAATCGCGAGCAGGACGTCTTTGACGAGCTGCTCATGCAACGGCCGCAGCTCAATGCGCGCATTGTTCGCGGGCGCGCCCGGTTCTTCGCTCGGGCGGTGCGCGAAGATCGTGTTCAGCTCCGCCTCAGCGGTCGCCAGCGAAACGCCGGCCTTCAAACGGCCGATGAGACTGATCAAACGAAACTGTTTCCCGTGCCGTTCTTCTTCCGGATCAAGGGCGAGCGGTTTCCAGATCTCGAATCGTCTCGGGAATTGAAACCCGGCCGGCATGATGCCGACGACGGTATAAACCTTGTCATCCAGCGTGATGGTCTTGCCGACAAATCGTGCATCGCCGCCAGTCCGCCGCTTCCAGAATGCGTCGCTCACGACCACCACCTGGTCGCGCCCGATCTTTTCTTCCTCCGCGGTGAAGGTCCGGCCTAACGAAGGGTTAATACCGAGCAGCGGGAAGAGCCCGCTCGAGACTTCCGCGGCGACGATCCGCTCCGCGTCACCACCGCCGGTGAGCGTGAATTCACTTTCATCGTAAGCAGCGAGGTGCTCGAAGCTCGCGCTCTGTTCGCGGAAATCCAGAAACGCGCCAGCGGTCAATCCGCCGAGGCCGAAGTCACTCGAAACCTTGTTAATTGCGACGATGCGGGCGGGATCCTTGTACGGCAGAGCGCGAAACAGGATCGCGTTCGTTACGCTGAAGATCGCGGTGTTCGCGCCGATCCCGAGCGCAAGCGTCAGAATTGCGACCGCGGCGAAGCCCGGCGATTTCGCGAGCTGGCGCAGAGCATAACGAAGATCCGAAAACATGGCGCGTTTATTTCCGAATGTGGATGTTGCCCGCGGACGCGCGCACCATGACGAGCGGACCGCCGCCGTTGATCGTACCCTTCAAACGGTTTTCGTCCTGGCGGCCGTTGAGACTGAAATCGCTGCTCAAGCGCCCTGCGCTGCACGATGCATCGACGTTGATGGCAATCGATTCGGGCAATCGCAGTTCGACGTTGCCCGCCTCGGCGATCAATTTCGAATCGGCGCGCGGTTGCTTGGAAATGTAAGCGGCGACCGAGCCGCCTTCGGCCCTCGCGTCGATCGAGTCGGTTGCTTCCTTAATCGAAACGCTTCCGCCTTCGGCCAGAGCGATGACCCGGCCGTTCACGCGGCCGGCCGATACTGATCCGCCTTCAGCCTTCGCATCGAGATCGCCGCCAACCTCATCGACGCTCACACTTCCGCCTTCGGCTTTTGCGGATACGACGCCAGCCACGTTTTTAAGTTTCAAACTGCCGCCTCTCATCACCGCTTTCACGGTTCCGTCTAGATTGTCCACTTTCCCGCTCCCGACGGTGCGCAAATCGAGATTGAATTTACGCGGCATCGCGATCTGGCAATGCAATTGCACTTTGCGGCGGTCATGATCATTGCGACCGCCGGTCCAGCGGACCAGGGCCTTCACGCCCTGATCGCTTTTGTGCATCTCGATCGTGAGCTTCTGGCGGAGGACCTCGGCTTCCCGCGGCGTGCTGGCCTTTAGGTCGCGCGTAAATACGGCGCGCAGAGTGTCGCTTTCGTTTGTGGCGATCTCGACATTCGCGAGATCGCTATCGAAGGTCAGCGTGCCGCCGGGGCCGACCTTGTACGTTTCTTCAATTTGATCGCGCGTGATCGAGCCGCCAAAGGCGGTGACGGCGAGAGTTCCAACTAATAAGATTCCCAAACTAATAGTTTTCATTCTGTGCGGAGCGCGGCCATGGGGCTGATTTTCGTGGCGCGTCGCGCAGGCAACCACGTCGCGAGCAGCGCCGCAGTCATGAGGACCACCGGCGCGAGCGAGAAAGCGAAAGGATCGGTCGAGCTGACGTCGAAGAGAATCGCGCTCACGATTTTTCCAGTCGCGAGCGCGAGCAAAAACCCGATCAACAGACCCGCGACGACCATCGCGATTCCTTCGCGCAGAATCATCCATTGCACGGTCTTGCCCTGTGCGCCGAGCGCCATGCGGATGCCGATCTCGCGCGTCCGCCGCGCGACGGAGTACGCTTTCACCCCGTAAACTCCTACGACAGAAAGCGCCAGGGCTAGTCCGCCGAAAATGGAGAACAAGGCTGCTCCCGCCCGTATGACCCAAAGCTGCGCATTGCCATCGAAATGCTGGGCGAACGTTCTGACTTCGAGCAAAGGCAGCGCGGGATCGACGCTCTGGACCGTGCGCCGCAACAGATCCGCTGCCCCGGTTTCGCTGCCGGGCGGATTCGACCTGAACTTCACGAAGAAAAAGACGTCGCTGAGAAATCCGTGTGAGAACGGGAGGTAAAGCGCGCCGGGGACGGGGTTCTCAAATAATCGCGACCTTGTTGCCGGCACGATGCCGATAATTTCCATTGCCTCGCCGCGCCTGACGTTGCCGCTGTCGTCGTTCGTTTTTGCCGGTGCCTCGCTCCGGTCGATCGGAAACTGAATGCGTTGCCCGAGCGCGTCGCCCTCCGGCCACAATTTCCGGGCGAGCACCTCATCGATGATCACGACCGCCGGTCCGCCGGGCTGCGTTGCCTCGGCGGTTGTGAAAGAGCGACCGCGGAGCAGCGGCAATCCCACCGTCGAGAAATAATCGCTGCCGACACTATTCCAGTTTACCGAAAACATCTGGCCATCGGCAGGATTCGCCGCTTCGTGATTGGATTCCGGATAAGCCCCGGCACGCTGGACACCTCGCCGAATGGAAGTGTTTCCAAAAGGAACCAGCGCAGAAATGCTGGCGTGTTCGACGCCGGGCAAACTCGAAAGCCGCTCTTCGAGCAAACGATAAAGTTCCCGTGTGCGGTTCTTCTCCAAGCCACCGAGACTCGCGTCGACTTCAACGAGGAACTCGTGATCGATATGCAAACCGGAATCGATCGAGGCGGCTCTTGTGGCGCTGCGAAGGAACAGCGCTGCCGAGGTGACGAGCGCGAGAGAAAATGCGATTTGCATCACGACCAGCGGATGGCGTGGAAGAAATTTCCAGCGACGGCGAACCGCGTCTCCGCCCGACTGTTGTTTCAAATCCTCAATCACTGCCGCGCGCGCAAGCTTGAGCGCGGGTCCGAGCGCGAAGCCGATGGTTCCGAGCACGCAAAAAATCAGAGTCGCGCCGAGAATCACGGGACTAGGCCCGCTGATCCAGACGAGATCGGCAGAGGCGATTCGAGAAAGAGAAGCGATAAGCAGATCCAACGACCAAAGTCCGAGGAGCAACCCGCAGGCGCCGCCCAGAAGCGCAAGCAAAAATCCTTCGGTCAGGAGTTGCCGGACGATGCGCGAACGGCTTCCGCCGAGAGCGAGCCGGATCGCAATTTCCTTTCGCCGACTGGCGCTTCGGGCCAAAAGCATGTTCGCCAAATTCAAACATGCGACAAGCAGGACGGCGGCGGCCATGGCAAGCAAGAGTCCACCGATGGTGGCGACCGGCCCGGGTTCCGCGGGGTTCGTGCTGGTCGAAAACCGAAACAGCGGCGCGATCATAAACGTCTGATCCTTTTGTTCGACTGGATACGCAGCCTCGAGATTCGCGGCGAGACCTTTCAAACCGGGAAGCGCCGCCGCAGCCGACACGCTTGGTTTGAGCCGGGCGATGATAAGAAGCTTCGCGCTGGTCCGCTCGCCGAGAGTGTCGGTGGCTCTTCCCACGAGGTCCGTCGTGACCTCATCGTAAACGCCGAGCGGCAGCCAGATTTCAGGCGCGAAGACGCTCATCGTTCCGGTAAATCCTCTCGGCAAAATACCGACAACGGTGAATGGCCGGCCGCTAATCGTGATCGATTGGCCGAGCAAGGAGGAAGGGCCGCCGTGTTTTTGCGAGAAACTGTAGCTCACCACTGCGACGCGTTCGCCGCGCCCCGGTTGCTCTTCGTCCGGCGAAAATCCACGGCCGTAAACAGGCGCCACGCCGAGCACCGAAAAATAATTCGCGCTCACGAGATCGGCCATGACGCGACGGGTGTTACCCTTTTCTCCGACGCCTACCACGGTCGTGTTGTGCGCCATCACTCCCGAAAAAACGCTGTTCCGATCGCGGATGTCGCAAAAGGTAGGATAGGAAAACGCCCGGAAATTTTTCGGGTCCTTCTTGTCCTGAGAAAAGACCTGGACGATTTCGGCGGGCCGTTCGTAGGCGGGCGGCTGAAACAGCATCGCATTCACGAGGCTGAAGATCGCTGTGTTCACGCCGATGCCGAGGGCAAGGACAGTGGCGGCAGCCGCGGTGAACCCGGGAGATTTCCTGAGTTGGCGAAACGCGAAGCGGAAATCCTGGAGCATGAAATTACTCCGTTCTCAGCGCCTGCATCGGATCGATGCGGGTGGCGCGCATCGCCGGGACGAAACAGGCGAGCGCGGCCACGGCGCAGATGAAGAGCGCGACGACGCCGTAGAGCCAGGGATCGCGCGGACTCACTTCAAAGAGGAGCCGCTGCATCAACCGCGTGACCGCGAAAGAAACGCCGAGGCCCACGACGAGCCCGGCGATCGAGAGTCGCAGCCCTTCTTTCATCACGAGCCCGATCACGTCGCGCGTCGCCGCGCCGAGGGCGAAGCGGATGCCGAATTCGTTCGTCCGTTGGGCGACGCCGTAAGCGATGACAGAATAAATTCCCATTCCGGCCAGGGCGAGCGCGAGCCCGGCGAAACCGCCCAGCAAATACATCGAGAGTTTGCGATCTGCCGACGCTGCCGAAAGCACTTCGTTGTAGGATTGCACCTGGTCGATGGGCAAACCGGGATCGAGCGAGTGGATCGCGCCGATCAATTCGGTGCGAAGACTCGTAGCCGGACGCTCGCTGCGCACGACAATGCTTAGGAACGCGCCATCGATCTGCGCGGACGGGTAATACATTTCCAGGCCAGGCGGAAGCGAAAGATTTTCGGCGCGCACGTCACCGGAAACGCCGACGATCTCGCGCGAGATCGATTGGATACCGGTGATGAGCCGATGGCCGACCGGGTTTTCACCAGGGAAAAGCTTTTTCGCCATCGACTCGTTGATGATGACGACATTGGGAGTCCCGGCTCGATCGCGCCAGGTGAAGTCGCGGCCTTGTTTGATGGGAATGCCAAGCGTTTCGAGGAAACCGGGACTGATCGTCGAGCGCACGACAATGGTGCGATCGCTCACGGCGGGCACTGGCCGGCCTTCGACAGCAGCGGGTGAACGTGTGTTGCCGTTATCCGAGGCCGGGAGGTTCGAACCGGCCGCGGCGTTGGTAATCCCGGGAAGCGCTTTGAGTTTCTCAATCGCATTTTGGAAGAACAACGCCTGGCGCTCTTCAGTCGGATACGAACCCGGCGGCAGACCGACGAAGAATGTCGTTACCCCTTCAGAACGAAATCCGGGATCGACGTTCTGCAAACGCCGGAAGCTGTCGACCAACAGGACCGCGCCGACGACGAGCACCAGCGAAAGCGCGACTTCAGCGACCAGCAAACCCGCGCGCAAACGGCCGGCCTGCCGTCCCGTGCTCCCGCGCGACGAATCTTTCAGCGAATCGATCGGATCGCTTCTCGACGCGTGCAACGCGGGGACCAGGCCGAGAATGATGCCGGTGACCAGCGAGAGACCGACGGCGAAGAGAAGCACGTTCACGTCGAGTGAAATCTCGCGGCTGCGCGGGAGAAAATTCTCCACGAGTTTCTTCAACAGATCGAGACCCCAGATCGAAAGCAACACGCCGAGCACGCCGGCCAGCGCCGCCGTCAGGACGCTCTCGACCATGAATTGAAAAATGATCCGGGCGCGGGTGGCGCCCAGCGCGGTCCGGATCGCGATTTCTTTTCGCCGGCCGGTGAAGCGGGCCAGCAAGAGATTCGCGACGTTCGCGCAACCGACGAGCAACACGCAGCCGACCGCCGCGAACAGCGTGAGCAACATCGGCCGCTGCCGACCGACGAGATCTTCGTGATAGGAGACGACGCTCATTCCCGCCTTCGCATCCACCTTGTCGGGATTCGCGGTTTGATAGCGCCGATCAATGATTCGCATTTGTTCGACGGCCTGCGACAACGTCACGCCCGGTTTCATCCGGCCGAGAATGGTGAGAAATCCCGTGCCGCGTTCGACGATCTCCGGAGGCAAACCTTCCTGTTCGAACACGCGCGGAATGAAAACGTGCGTTTGAATGAAGGGAAACTTCAGCGACGGCGGCATAATCCCAATGACCGTGAATGGCGTGCCGTTGAGCGTGATCGCCTGGCCGATGATGCTGGGATCGCCCCCGAAACGTTTCTGCCAAAAGGTGTGGCTCAGAACCGCGACATTCGCGCCGCCGGGACGGTCTTCATCGGGATTGAACACGCGGCCGAGAAGCGGTTGCACCCCGAGCGCGCGGAAGAAATTTTCCGTGGCCCGAACGCCATTCAGATTTTCCGGATCGCCGCGACCGGTGAGAGTGAAGCCGGTAAACGATTGAGCGGAAAATTCGCTGAAGCTCTGTTGTTGATCGCGCCAGGCCTGAAACCGCGGCCAGGAAACGTTCGCGCGATCGAGTCCGCGTTCCGGAAACGAACCCCAGACGCGAACGAGCTGTTCCGGGTGCGGATAGGAAAGCGGCCGGAGGAACAGCGTATTGATCGCGGAGAAGAGGACGGTGTTCGCGCCGATGCCGAGCGCGAGCGCGACGACGGCGATGCTGGTGAACCCGGGCTGGCGAAGCAGCTGCCGAAACGCGTAACGAAATTCTTTCATGTCGGTTGAGTGGTGTTGGGTGGACTAAATTACGTTTCGCGATCTCTTGATCTCCTCGTTCCCAAACTCTGTTTGGGAATGCTGATGTCTTCGAAACTCTGTTTCGCCGCCGTCGGGCAACAGAGTTGCCGGGACAAGTGCGTTCCCAAACAGAGTTTGGGAACGAGGAGGTGGAGCGAAGTCGCCGCGATCATTCGGTGCGCAACGCTTCGATTGGATTAACAAGACTCGCGCGGCGGGCGGGAATCAGGCAGGCAAGGAGCGCGACGATCGCAAGGACCGCGGAGGTGGCGCCAAGCATTGCAGGATTGTGCGCGGAAACTTCATAGAGCTGCGCGGTAATTAATCGGCCAAGGCCAAGGGAGGCGGCAACGCCGAGGACGAGCCCGATCACGACCGGGCTCATGCCCTGCCTAACGACCAGTCGCAAAACATCCGCCGTTTGCGCACCGAGCGCCATCCGCACGCCGATCTCGCCCGTGCGCTGCTCGACCGTGTAAGCGACGGCGCCGTAAATCCCAACCATCGCGAGAACGAGCGCGATGCCAGCGAACACGCCGAGCAACGTCATCGTCAGCCGCCGCTGGCCTAACGACTGGTCGATGATCTCGCTCATCGTCCTTGGCTGAATGATCGGCAGCGCGGGATCGATTTTCGCCAGGGCATTTCGGACCGTGCTCGTCGCCGCTTCGGGCTTGAACGCTGTCTTAACCGTGACGGCCAGGAATTGATTCGAGCGTTGCGACCAGGGCCGGTAAAACTCGATGTCGTTCGCCTGTTCCAACCGAATCGAGCGCACGTCGCCCACAATGCCGATCACCTGAGCGGGCAGACCGGTGTTGTTGTCGGTCCCGAAGAAAATCTGTTTCCCGATCGGGTCTTCGCCGCCCAAATACAATTTCTGCGCAGTCGATTTGCTCAGGATGACGACGTTTTGTTTATCGAATCCATCGCGTTCGTCGAAATCGCGGCCCGCCAGCAGCGGGATGCCGTAGGTTTTCATGAACCCCGGCGAAACGCTGCGGGTCAGGCCGAGCGGACGTTGATTGACGGCCACTGGATTGCCATCGACGCGGGCGTAAGGCGAACTGGAACGGCCGCCTCCGAGCGGCACGCCGTCCCCGGCTGAGGCCAACTCGATTCCAGGGGCATTTTTCAATTCCGCCACGAGGCGATCGACAAAGAGAGCTTTGGCCGCGGGATCGGGATACTGGCCGGGCGGAAGTCCGATGAAGCCGACCCAAAGGCGCTCTGGATTAAATCCCGACGGTTGCTGGCTAATCCGGACGAAACTCGCAATCAGCAATGACGCGCCAGCCAGCAGCACAACGGATAAACCCACCTGCGCCGCGACAAGGCCGCGACGAAAACGTTGCTGGCCGCGGCTGCCGGTCATGGCGCGGCCGCCGTCCTTCAAGCCATCCACCAAATCGGCGCGCGAACTTTGCCAGGCCGGATACAGACCCATCGCGAACCCAGTAAGGAGCGAGAGGCCGAGCGTGAAGAGTAGCACTGAAGTGTTCAACGCGATGCCGCTTTCAAGCGGGAAATTCCGGCCCGCGAGTTTTGGAATTACGGAAACAACCCAGAGCGCGAGGCAGGTGCCGACGATGCCGGCGATGAGGCTAATCAGGACGCTTTCGAAAACAAAAAGGCGGACCACGCCGCTGCGCGACGCGCCGAGCGCCATTCGCAAAGCGATCTCGCGCCGCCGGCCGGTGAACCTAACGAGCAGTAGATTCGCGACATTGCTGCACGCGATGAGCAAAACGAATCCGACGGCACCGAGCAAAACGAAAAAAGGCTGGCGTAAATCACCAGTCGCATCTTGCGCCGCAGAGATCACGACCGGCGACCAGCTGTTATCCGCGGCTTCCGGCCGTGCTTCGCGATAACTCTCTTGGAGAATCTCGAGAGCGCCGCGCGCCTGATCGGCCGTCACCCCCGGCTTGAGCCGGCCGACTACGCGCAGAAAACTTACGCCGCGCATCAGCCGTTCCTGGGTGAGTCCCGGCAGTTGGAACGGTTTTGCCGTGAAGATGTCGGCATCCCTCCCGAACCACGCGACCGGCGGATTTGGGATCACGCCGACGACAGTAGTCGCGACGCCGTTCAGATTAATATTGCGCCCGATCGCCTGCGGATCGGAGTTCAAATATTTCCGCCAGAAATTTTGGCTGACGAGTGCGACGTCAGCTTTCATTTCTTCCTCGGGGAGAAAAGTTCGCCCAAGGATCGGATGGATGCCGAGCGTGTCGAAATAGTTCGCGGTCGTGTTGCCGCCAAACAACTGAACTGGATCACCCAGGCCCGTGAGGATGTAGCCCGTTCCGGTGTCCGCGGCGAAACTCGAGAAAATGGTTTGTCCATCGCGGAAATGCCAGAAGCGCGGGACGCTCATTGGCAATTGCGAGAGGTTCCGCTCCTTCGCTTCGGCCTGGAGAATCACGAGACGATCCGGATCCTGGAACGGGAGACCTTTCAGGAACAGGTCGTTGATCAGACTGAAGATGGCGGTGTTCATCCCGATGCCGAGCGCGAGGGTGAGCACGGCGAGAAGGGTGAAGGCGGGAGATTTGAGGAGTTGGCGGAGAGCGAAGCGGAGATCGATCATAAATCAAAGGTCGGAAGTCAGAGGTCGGAGAAAATCATTCGGCGTGAAGGGCGACGATGGGATCGACGGCGCTGGCTCGGCGCGCGGGCAACCAGCAGGCAATGAAGGCGACGAGCATGAGCGCCGTCGAGAGGAGGAAAAACGTGATCGGATCGCTCGCGCTGATTCCGTAAAGGAGCGACGCGATAAGTCTCGTTAGGCCGAGCGACGCGGCAACGCCGAAAATCACGCCGGCCGCGACGAGTGCCATGCCCTGGCGCAGGATCAAACGCAGGACGTCGCTGCGTTGCGCGCCGAGAGCGATCCGGATCCCGAGCTCGCGCGTCCGTTGCGCAACCGAATAGGAAATCACGCCATACAATCCGATCGCCGCCAGCAGCAAGGCCGCGCCGGCGAAAATGCTCAGCAACAGCATCGTAAATTTTTTCTGGAGCAAGGTCCGCGCGATGATGTCGTTCATCGTTCGCGGATTCCCGAGCGCGACGAATTTATTCACGTTCCAAACGGCCTGCTGCACTGCCGGCAAAAGGGTCAGCGGATTTTCCGGCGCGGTCCGCACCGCGATGAAGACCGACGGCCACGTTCCCTGGCCGAGCGGTTGGTAAAGTTCAGGGCGCGGCGCGGTTTCCAAGGCAAGATGGCGGACATTGCCCACCACGCCCACGACCTGAAGCTTTTCGTCTTTCGGTCCGAAGTTCTCGATGAACTGGCCGATCGGATCTTCGCCGGGAAAAACTTGTTTCGCGCATTCCTCGTTGATGATCGTGACGCGCGTTGAGTCTTTCGTGTCGTACTCCGTGAAGTTGCGGCCGCGTACGAGCGGCGTGCCCATCGTCTGGAAGTAATCCGAGGTCGCGATCCGGATATCGGCCTGGTCTATTTTCGTGCTGCCGGGTCGATTGAAAGTGCGCGAACTGTTCCCGCCTGAAAATGGCAGCCGGCTGATTGCGGCCACATGCTGCACGCCGGGAACGGTCGCGACCTGTTGCACGACCTGCTGGTAAAACTGGAGCTGCTGCGCTTCATCGGCCCTGGCAGACGCGCCTATATTAAATATGAGCAGCCGGTCGTGGTTGAACCCAGGATCGACCTTCGTCACGTTCGCGAAGCTCTTGATCATGAGCCCGGCGCCGATCAGCAGGATCAGCGACAAGCCGACTTCTGTTGCAATAAGAAACGCGCGCCGCCGGCTGCCGCCGCGCGTGCTCCCACGTTCGCCTTGTTTCAACGACTCAGCCGGGTTCGCGGAAGAGGAAGAAATTGCCGGGACGAGCCCGAACAAAATTCCAGTCACGACCGAAACGCCGAGGCTGAAAGCGAGGACCTGGCCGTTGAGGCCGATCTCTTTGAAACTTCGTAGCGCCGGCGGCGCCATCGCCATCAGCAGCGGAATCGCCCACGCCGCGAGAAGCGCGCCGACCGCACCGCCGATTACCGCCAGCAACACGCTCTCGGTGAGTAGTTGCCTAACGAGTCGTGTCCGGCTCGCGCCCATCGCGGCGCGGATGGAAATTTCTCTCGCGCGGGTGGCGGCCCGGGCGAGCAGAAGATTTGCGACGTTCGCGCAGCCGATGAAGAGAAGAAAACCGACGGCGGCGAAGAGCAGGAGCAGAACCGGCCTGATTCCGCCCACCAAATCTTCGTGCAACGACGTGACGCGGATGCCGACGTCCTTGTTGTCGTCCTGATATTGCTGCTCGAGCCGGCGGCCGATCGCATCCATCTCGGCGCGCGCTTTCTCGAGAGAGACGCGCGGTTTCAGACGCGCATAAACGTCGAGGTAATTGCTGCCGCGGATCGGATGCGGATCGACGTTAGGCCGGATGGAATTCGTCGGAATTCCGAAAGCTGAAGGAACCCAGAGTTCGCCATAACCGTCCGGTTGATAATTTGGCGGCATAACGCCGACGACGGTGTGCGGCTCGTCGTTCAACGAGATCTCGCGTCCGATGATGTTGCGATCGGAGCCGTAGCGGCGCGCCCACAATTCGGAACTGAGAACGACGACGTGGTTGTGTCCGGGCTGCTCGTCCGATGGGAGCAAGGTCCGGCCGATCATCGGCGCGACGCCGAAAAGCGGGAACATGTTAGAGGTGGTCATCGTCCCGCGGACGCGCTCCGGCCGGTCGCTGTCGCTCAAGCTGAATTGCTCGCCGCGCGACGCGGACATCGCGGTGAAGACATCGTTCTGCGCCGCCCAATCAATGTAATTCGCCGGCGCCACCGCGCCTCCGGCTTCTCCGGTGCTGCGCATCGTTGGCAACAGCACCATGATTTTTTCCGAATCGGGATACGACAATGGATGAAGGAGGACGCCATCGATCACGCTGAAGATCGCGGTCGAGCTGGCGATGCCGAGCGCGAGCGTGATGAGCGCGGCGAAAGTGAATCCCGGATTCTTTAGCAGCATCCGGATTCCGTAACGAAGGTCGTAGAGAAGTGTGTTCATTTTACTCCGCGCGCAACGCAACGATCGGATTAACGCGACAGGCGCGGCGCGCGGGCAGCCACGCGGCGAGAATCGTGACGATGGAAAGAATGAGGCCGACGATCAGATAGGTCTGCGCATCGAGCGGCGAGACGCCGAAGAGGAAACTGCGAATCACACTCGCGGAGCCAGCCACAGCCAGGGCGCCGACAACAATCCCGACCCCGAAGAGCCGCAGCCCGTGGCCCATCACCAAACCACGGATGTGCGCGGGACGCGCACCGAGCGCGAGTCGCACCGCGATTTCGCGCAGCCGACGAAACGCGCTGTATGCGAGAACTCCATACAACCCAACCGCGGCGAGCAGCAACGCGAGCCCGGCGAAAATCGTCAGCAAGAACGTAAGCAACCGCTGGGTCGCCCAGGTTTCCGCGACGCGTTCTTCCATCGGTCGCACGTCGAACACAGGCTGCGCGGGATCGAGTCGCGCGATGATGTCGCGCACCGGTTTCTCGAGGCGCTTCACGTTTCCCGAGGCGCGAAGGTGCAGGATAAAACTGCTCCGCCCGACCTGCGCTTCCGGGAAGAAGACTGACGGCGTCGGCATTGCATCGTCGTAACCGCGCATCTTTATGTGCGGCACGACGCCAATGATTTCGTGGAGATGCGGGCCGTCCGAGGAATCGGATTCGCTGTCGATCATGATCCGTTTCCCGATCGGGTCCTGTCCCTTGAACGTCATGTCGACCAGCGTTTGATCGACGATCATCACTTTCGGAGAAGCAGCGGTGTCGTGTTCGTTGAAGGTCCGGCCGCGGAAGAGGTTGATCCCGAGCGCTTGAAAATAATCGCCCTGCACCACTTCATTGTCGGCCGAGGGTTGCTGGCTCGGATCGGTCGGCGGCGCGCCTTCAGGCGTAAAATTCAACTGCCAACCGCTCATCATCGGCGGGTTCGATGAAAGCGCGGCGTACTCCACGCCCGGCAGTTTGCGGACTTCATCGAGCAACGGCGTGGTGAAGCCCATGATTTTGTTCACGTCAGTATATTTCGTGAAGGGAAGCTCGACGTGGACGGTGAGCAGCTGCTGCGGATTGAAGCCGAGCTGCGTCGACTGCATTTTCGCGAAGCTTTTCAGGACGAGTCCAGCCGCGCTGAGGAGGAGGAGCGTCAACGCGACCTCGATGATCACGAGCCAGTCGCGGCTGCGGCGCGCCGCTTTCGTTTCCGAACTTCCGAAGGAACCGGCTTGAAGCGCGGCGTTGATGTCCGTTCGGGCGGCCTGCCATGCCGGCCAGAGTCCAAACAGAATTGTGGTGAACGTTGCCAACAGAAAAGTGAACGCGAGCACGCGCCAATCAAAACCGATGCCTTCGAAACGCGGCGCGCCGGCGGGTGCGAAAGCGACAAGCGCATCCCGTCCCCAAGTGGCGAAGACCAACCCGAGCACTCCGCCGATCATCGAAATGACAAAGCTCTCGAGCAAAAGCTGCCGGACGATCTGGCCGCGCCCGGCACCCATCGCCGCGCGAACCGCAAATTCCCGGGCGCGTGCGGCCCCACGCACGGCCAGGAGATTTGCTAAGTTCGCGCAGGCGATGAGTAAAACGAGCGCAACCGCGCCAAGCAGCAACGCCAGGCTGGTGCGATAATTACCCAGAAGATTTTCGAGGAGCGGCCGGAGCTCGGCGCCCACGCCGGCATTCGTTGCCGGATAAAGTTTTTCGAGACGCGCCGCGATTGCCTTTATCTCCCCGCGCGCTTGTTCGACCGAGACGCCATCCTTGAGCCGGCCCCAGCCGAAGAACATCGGATGGTTCGCGCGGTTCTGCCATCCGGGAATGTTGGCGCGGCGCATCACCGCGAACCACGCGTCGACATTGTGCGGCGAATCCATCTCGCGCGGCATCACGCCGATGACGGTGATTGGTGTTCCGTGAAAATTCATCGGCTGCCCGACAATTTTCGGGTCGCGATGAAAGGCGCGATCCCAGAGACGATCGCTGATCACGGCGAGCGATGGCGCGCCGGGTTTGTCTTCGTCTTCGGTGAAGGTCCGGCCGATTTGCGGCGGTAGACCGATCACGTTGAAGAAATTCGCGGTCACATAGGCGACCGAAATGCGTTCCGGTTCGCGGCCCGGAATGC
>JBHELY010000066.1:0-15003 GCA_046262815.1 Chthoniobacterales bacterium
ATCCCTGCCACATGGACAATCGAAGAAAAAGCGGTCCTGTTCGCCTTGAAAAAATACGGTGCGATCGTGGCCGACAATGGAAATTTCTTTTCCGTCTCGATCTGTCCCGACGATCGATTTGGTTCGAATGCCTTCAGTCACCTCTCGAGCATCGACATAAACAATTTCGAGGTCGTCCAAACAACAGGGCCGAGTGAAGGGCCGCGCTCGCCCGGCGCTCCCAGCGTCGATGCTGGTCCGGACCAATTCCTGGAATATCCGACGAATATTTCGCTCAACGGTTCTGTGAACGATCCATCCGGGCGCGCGACAATTGGCTGGAAAGTTTATTCCGGACCTCTCGGCGCATCGTTCGCGAACGCGAGTCAGGCAACGACGAATGTGGCGATCAATGCGGCGGGAACCTACACGTTCATGCTCAGCGCGGACGATAGCGTGCACGCCCTGGCGTACGATGCGGTTGTGGTTCGCGTGACGGGTCACAACGCGCTCGCGAATCTTGCGACGCGCGTGCAGGTCGGCGTGGCCGATAACGTTGCAATCGCCGGCTTCATCGTCACGGGGAATTCGTCGAAACAAGTCGTGGTCCGCGGTCTGGGTCCATCGCTGACGAGCGCGGGAGTGCAGGGTGCGTTAAGCGATCCGCTTCTCGAGCTCTACGATTCGAGCGGAAATCTTTTCGCGAGCAACAACGATTGGCAGCAAAACCAGGCCCAGGCGTTGCGCGATGCGAATCTGGCGCCGCCGAATGATCTCGAGTCCGCGCTCCTCATAACCCTCGCGCCGGGCGCTTATACCGCGATCGTGCGCGGGAACGGAAACGCGAGCGGAATTGGCCTGGTCGAAGTTTATGATTTGCAACCGAGCGCCGCCTCGAAGCTCGCGAACCTCAGCACGCGCGGCCTCGTCGGCTCTGGCCAAAACGTGATGATCGGCGGAGCGATCGTGACCGGGCCGGACAACGCGCGGGTTGTCTTCCGGGCGATCGGACCATCTCTGGCCGGGGTTGGAATTTCAAACCCGCTCACCGATCCGCTGGTGGATTTGTTTGACGGCAATGGGGCGAAAATTTTTTCCAACAACAACTGGAAAGATTCGCAGCAGGCGGCTATCGCGAACACCGGCCTTTCGCCGAGCAACGATCTGGAATCGGCGATCGTCCTCGATCTCGCGCCGGGAAATTACACGGCGGTGGTCAGCGGCGTGAACGGCGCGACCGGCGTTGCGCTCGTGGAAGCCTATCATTTGCAATAGCGTCCGTCCGCAGCTCGCGCGATGATGGCGCGATGCGTACCGTCCACGGACTTCATCACGTCACCGCGATTGCCGGACCGGCGCAGGAAAATCTGGATTTCTACGCCGGTGTGCTCGGCATGCGGCTCGTGAAGCGGAGCGTGAACCAGGATGACCCTGGCACGTATCATCTTTTCTACGCGGACGCGGAAGGTCATCCGGGCACCGACCTCACTTTTTTTCCATGGGCGCAAATGGCGCCGAGTCGGGAAGGCCATGGCTTGAGCAGCGAAGTTTCGTTGGCAGTTCCACCCGGCAGTCTCGACTTTTGGGGCGAGCGATTGCAGAAGCATCGAGCGGCGGTGGGCGAACCCGAAACGCGTTTCGGGCGAACGGTGCTGCCGCTGCGCGATCCACACGGTTTGCGAGTGGCTCTGGTTGAAAGTGACGAGTCGTTAGGCCGGCCGTTCACGCCCTGGACAGGAAGTCCGATTGCCAAAGAGCATCAAATCCGCGGACTCGAAAGTGCGCGCCTCGTCGAGCGCGATCTCGTCCGCACGACTTTGTTTCTGACTAACGCGATGGGATTCGAACATGTCGCGACCGAAAATCGCTGGCATCGTTACGGCGTTGCCGGCGGCAAGTCGGGAGCATATATCGATCTCCAGGAATCGCCGGCATCTCCGCGCGGCGCCTGGGGGACCGGCAGCATTCATCATCTGGCCTGGCGAGTGGACGATGAAAAACATCAGGCTGAAGTGCGGACGCGCGTTCTCGATGGTGGATCGCGGCCCACGCCGGTCATCGATCGGTTCTGGTTTAAGTCGGTTTATTTTCCTGAGCCCGGCGGCGTCCTCTTCGAACTAGCGACGGAAGGTCCGGGGTTCGCTGTCGACGAAGACCCGGCGCACCTCGGCGAAACGCTGGTGTTGCCGCCCTGGCTCGAACAGGAACGGGCGAACATCGAAGCCGTGCTGCCGCGGCTGACGATGCCCGGCTAAAATCTCCGCGCAAAATCGTTAGGCCAGCCGCGTCAGGTAGTTGCGTGCTTGTCACGCCATAACTGCTTCGAGTATTCAAAATCCTATGACGCCACGTCCCACGATTTTCATTTCCGCTGTCAGCAAAGAATTGCGCAGCGCCCGGCAGCTCGTTTCCAACACATTGACCTTCCTCGGCTACGAACCGATTTGGCAGGACATTTTCGGGACCGAAACGGGTGACCTGCGCCAGATGTTGCGGGACAAGATCGACCAGAGCAAAGGCGTGGTGCAGCTCGTCGGTCAATGCTATGGCGCGGAGCCCTCGTCGCCGGATCCAGATTTCGGCCGGGTCAGCTACACGCAATACGAAGCGCTCTACGCCCGAAAAAAGGGAACCAAGGTCTGGTACCTTTTCATGGACGAGGATTTTCCGATCGATCCGCACGAACCGGAGCCGGAAGAGCAGCGCCAGCTCCAGGCGGCGTATCGAGGTGTGCTCAAGGCGGACTCGCACCTGTTTCATCCGCTCAAGACCCGGGAAGCGCTGGAGGCGGGCGTGCTCAAGCTGCGCGACGATCTCACCCAGTTGCGCAAGGGCGCACGCCGTTGGGCCTGGGGAATCGCGGCCCTCCTTGCCTTTGTCGCGCTGCTCGTTATCTGGCTCGTGTTTGGTCAGAGCAAAGTATCCACGAAGCTCGACAAGAGCCAGGCGACGCTCGACAAGATCGCGGACCGGTTCGAGGCGCTCGCGTCAAACGGCGGAATTATCCAAAACGCCAAGACGCCGGAAGAGCATTATCACAATGCTCGAATTCACGAGTTGGGAGGAAACTTTTCCGCCGCTCGCAAGGAATACTCCGAATATCTGGTCTCCAATCTGGAAGCGGTCGATCCGTGGATGAGTTACGAGGCCATGCTGAAATCGGCGGAGGGAAAAGCCGGAGCGGCGGAGGCGATGCGGTATTTCGGCGACAAACTGAAGCCGCCAACGGTTTCCTACCAGACCGCGATGGCGTTGCTCGAAGACGGCGACGCCCGCATAAACAAACTTAAAGCGCTCGCCGACCAGCATCCGGATTTTGGTCCGCTCGCCTGGCTGATCAGCCAGGAATATTCCGAGGAGCGAAAAGGCGAGCAGACAATCGCTGACAAACGCGCCGAGAAAGAGTGGCTGGAGAAATTCCGCGCCGCGAACGCCGCCGGGAAGTTCGAGAAATATTTTATTGATAAGAAGGAAGCGCAGAAATGGATCGACGCCGGTGCTGCCCGGTATGCGAAACTGATCAGCACCCCGGAGCGTGTCCTGGAAAATCCGGTCACGCTGACGACTCAGCAGAGCAACTCCGGCTGGGCTGCAATCTTTTCGCTAACCGATTTCAAGGCAACGGAGCTGTTTTATCGGCTCGACCGCAAAGGCGACTTCGTCTCAACCGGACACCTCCCGCAGAAGAGTCCGCAGACCGGCTTGCCGATGATCAATACTTATCTGCCGCTGCCCAATCTTCCTCCGGGCGATCATACGATCGAGGTGAAATACACGGATAAGAACGGCGCGACCAATGGCCCTTACACATTGAAGTTTTCAACCGCCAGCGAACAACTCGCCCAGGGCAAACAGATTCTTGAAATGACCAAGGGTTCGTGGCTGTCCTTCCGCGATTACGACGGCAAGGTTCTTCTCTACTTCACTCACCTCCTGTCCTATCGGCCGGTCATTCAGGAAATTCGATACTCGATCAACAGCGACGCGGTTGATCAGACCTATAAATTCAAGCCGAGTGACAAAATGTACATCGCCGGGGACGAACTGCCCTACATCACGGTCCCCGCCAATTCCCAATACGCGTCGGTTCAGATCACCTACAAGGACGGAACAAAATCAGACGTGCAAAAAGTAATGCGGAGCTCGCAATAGCTGCGCTATTTCGTTTTCGGTTTCAATTCCGCGTCGAAGAATTCGATGACGCGCGTTTGCCGGCGCAACCGCAGCAATGGTTCGCTCACCATGTGAGTGCCGAGCAACGGTAGAAAATTGAAAGTTTTGCCGGCGACGAAGAGTGCCTCGGAAAGTTGGACCGAGTGCTGGAAATAAACGTTGTCGTCGGTCAGCCCGTGAATCAGCAATAGCGGACGATTCAAACTTGAAGCGTAGGTGGGCACGCTGCTCTTGCGATAACCGTCCGCATTTTCCGATGGCAAACCAAGGTAACGCTCAGTGTAATGCGTATCGTAATTTTCCCACGTCACCACCGGCGCGCCCGCGACTGCGCATCGAAAAACATCCGGCTTCTGCATGGCCGCCATCGCGGAGAAATATCCGCCGAACGACCAGCCGACGACGCCGACCCGCTTTAGGTCCATCGCCGGCTCGTGTTTCGCGAGCGCTTGAAGACCCGCTACCTGGTCCGCCAGCGGAACGTCGATGAGATTGCCGCGAATCGCGCGTTCCCAATCGCGGCCGTGACCCGGTGTCCCACGGCCGTCGAGCAGGACCACGATGTAACCGCGGTCGGCCATCCATTGATCGATCATGTAACGATCGGGTTGCGCCAACACCTGTTTGTGGCCCGGGCCGGCGTAAACGTCGAGAATGACGGGATAATGATTTACCTTGTTGAAATCACGCGGCCTGACGAGTGCCGCGTCCATCGGCCGCTCACCTTCCGTGCGCAGCAACTCAACCTTCGGCAAAGAGGACGGCCGCTCCGCAACCGATGGAAGCGCCGCGATCTTGTTTCCGTTCGAAGCGCGCACTACTTCCCATCCGGTGCTGCCATTCATCAAATCGAACCGATGAAGGAACTGATCCTTCGCTTCCCCAAACACGGCAGTGTGACGTCCGGCATCGCCAGTCAAACGTTGCGGTTCGCTTTTCGCGTCGAGAGAAAAGCGAAAGAGATGGCGTTCGCGCGAATCCGATCCGCCGCTCACGACAACGGACCGTTCGAAGTCATTCAGGTCGATGAATTCGTCGAGTTGGAAGTCGGCCGGCGTGACGGCGCGAATAAGCGCACCATCAGCTGAGTGCAGCTCTACTTGCCGGCCGCCGTTGCGCTCGGTCGTCCAAAGAAATTGTTTACCATCCTTTAGCCAGAGCGGCATCGGCTTGTGGTCGAGATTCAGCCAGGCCGAATCGGTTTCGCGGAGCAGCTCGCGGCTCGTGCTGGTCTTTGGATCAACAGCGAGCACAAGCTCTTCCTGCTGCGCGCGGTTCTGGACCAGGATGCAAAGCGGCGCGGCGTCCTCCTTCCAAACAACCCGCGCAAGATACGGATATTTTTCGCGGTCCCATTCGACCCAACGGGTTTCACCGCCGGTCCGCGCGACGATTCCCAACCGGACTTTCGCGTTTGTCGTCCCGGCGCGCGGGTAGAAATTCTTCGCGGGCCGGATTTCCGGATGGAGCGGGTCCGCGATGAATCGCGATTCCACACCGCTGTTGTCTGTTTCCTGATAGGCGAGCGACTGCGAATCCGGCGACCACCAGAAACCTTCGTGGCGATCCATTTCTTCCTGCGCCACAAATTCGGCGCTGCCATGCTGAAGCGTTTCGGTTGCGCCGGAAGTCAGGGCCGTGTCCGCCTTCGTCTCCAGCTCGATCACATGCAATTCGCCGGCGCTGACCGCAGCGACCGCATGCCCGTCCGGCGAGAAATGCGGATCGATCCAATTGCGACCCGGTAATTCGGTCACGTTGCCGTCCGCGCGCGTGATGACGTAGAGCTTGCTCGAGAGCGCGACCAGAATTTTGCCGCCGTCCTTCGATAATTGGAAACTGGTGAAGCCGCGCAAACTCTGACGCTCGCGTTCGCGCCGGCTTTTTTCTTCCGCCGTCAATTTTTCCTCGCCGCCCCGCAGGATTTTTTCGGGCGTCAGGATTTCGCGCAACTTCCCATCGCTTATGGTGAATTCGTAAAGCCGGAGAACGGGGTCGCGCGCCCCGCCGCGAAGGAAGATGACCGCCTTGCCGTCCGGCGTGATTTGCGGCGAGACCGGTTGGCCTAACGAGTAATTCCGCGTCTCGACGAGCTCGCGAAAGTAACGCAGATCGGCTGATTCCGGTTCCGCTGCCGGCAAAGACGCGGCCAGCGCGGACAAGGAAATTGCGAAAAGCGCAAATCGGTTCATACAAAAATGCGGCAGAGCGCTGTGGCACTCTGCCGCATTCAAATCAGGGCCGCGACCTTAGAACTCCAGCTCTAGATTCTTCTCGCAGAAGTTGAACTTCACCGGCTTGCCTTCCTCGCCGCTTTCCCAGACGGCCTTGAACCACTGGGTGCAGCTCTCGCTGTTGGTCGATTTGTCCCAGACGAGTGTCATTGTCTCGCCCGGTTTGATTCCGTCGCCGATGTCGAAGTAACCGTATTTCTCGCCGTCCGCCGAGACGAGAATCTTGGTGATTTTCTCCTTCGTGGTGTTGTGGACTTTGAAAGAGTAGCCTTCATCCGCGCCGCGAGTGATCGGCGGAATAAAAGTTGTGACGAGGAGCGCGCAACCGACGAGCAGCATTTTTTTCAGAGGCATAGGAAGCTTCATGATTTGGTAGAGTTTAAGTTGTGGTTAACCAGCGATGCGATTGTAGCGCGCGCCTTTTTCCTAGCAATCCTAATCAGGTCGTTGTCGGAGAAATTTAATAGACGCGGTAATCCACGACCCGCCACGTGTCGGATTCGAAACTGAGAATCACTCGTTCCGCCGCGACCGATTTATTCGCGAACGCCGTCCGAAACAGGATGCTCTCGTAACGCCCGTCCGGTGCGCCGGTCAGCTTCCGGGTGAACGCCGCGCCGATGAATGTGCGCGACCGCATTTTGCCAAACGGCGCCCGCCGGCTTTCCATGGAACGAACAAATTGTTCTTCCGTGGTCGCGGCGCGGAGACGCTTTGCTTCGAGCGCGTAGGCCGCCGGGTAGTCGGCGGTGTCGATGAACGCAAGCCATTCCGTGGCGGCAGTGCGCGCCTCCTTTTCGCGAACTCGTTTTTCCGCGAGCGATTTCTCCGCCGAGCGATGAAGCGCGCAACCAGGTGTGAATCCGATCGCCAGGCAACTCAGCAGAACCAGGACGGGCCGCATTGCCCCGACGATGTAATGAGTGCGCGGCAGGCTGGCAATTTCAAAACGCTGGATTGGGGGATTCTGGGGGGAACAACCAGGCGCTGGAGGAACAGCACATTCTGGTACTGTTGCCCGTCCACCACCTATTACGGTTTCTGGCCAGCGAAGTTCGCAAATTTCTTCCGCCAAGAACGTGCCCATTGAGCGAACGCACTGGATGCCGGAAAAAAATAAGCCGCCGTTCCCCAGGAACGACGGCCGATTTTCTTAATTTCTTCCTGCTTACTTTACCAAATGTTCACCCGCTGATCCGCTGGCCGCATCATCGGTGAGCCATCGGGAATATCGAACGCTTTCTGGAATTCCACGAAATTCGAGAGCGGTCCGATCGTGCGGAATCGTCCCGGGGAATGCGGGTCGGTATTCAGTCGCAGCTTGAGATCTTCGTCGCGCTGATTGTTTCGCCAGATTTGGGCGTAAGCCAGGAAGAATCGTTGCTCGGGCGTGAACCCGTCGATCTTTTGCTGCGGACCTTTCTTCGCGAGCGCTTTTTGCAACGCCATGTAGGAGATTTTCACGCCGCCGATGTCCGCGATGTTCTCACCTTGGGTCAGCTCGCCGTTGATGTGCAATCCGGGCAGCGGCTCGTAGGAAGAATACTGGGCAACGATCGCCTTCGAGCGGTCCGTGTAAGCCTTCGCGGATTCCGGCGTCCACCAATCGCGCAGATTACCGACCGCATCGTATTGCCGGCCGCGATCGTCGAAACCGTGCGTCATTTCGTGGCCGATCACAGCGCCGATGCCGCCATAATTCACCGCGTCGTCCGCTTTCGCATTGAAGAATGGCGGCTGCAAAATCCCGGCCGGGAAAACAATCTCGTTGCGGCTCGAGTTGTAATACGCGTTCACCGTCGGCGGCGTCATGCCCCATTCGCTGCGATCGACTGGCTTGCCGATCTTCGCCATCTGCCGGGCGTGCTCGAAAGTTTCACCGCGGAGCACATTCATTGCATATGAATTGCGATCGACCGTGAGCAGCGAGTAATCGCGCCATTTGTCCGGGTAACCGATCTTGACCGTAAACGCCGCCAGCTTCTTCAGCGCTTCCTGCTTGGTCGCGTCGTCCATCCAATCGAGCGTCTTGATTCGGTCCGCGAGCGCTTCCCGCAAATTGTTGACCAACTCGAGTGCGCGCGCCTTCGCTTCCGGCGGGAAATAATCGGCGACGTAAAGTTTGCCGAGGCTTTCGCCGAGTTCTTCATCCGTCTTCGCCACGACGCGCTTCCACCGCGTCTTCAATTGCTGTGCGCCGGTCAGCGTTTTGCCGAAGAAATTAAAATCTTCGTCAACGAATTCCCTCGAAAGACTCGGTGCCATTCCGTGGAGCAGATGCCAGCGCAGATAAATCTTCCAATCATCCACCGGCGTGCTCGCGAAAACCTTGTCCGCCGCCTGGAAAAATTCCGGCTGGCCGACGTTGATGTCGCCCGGCTCAGTCAGTTTGATCTCCTTGAAATAATTCTCCCAGCTCCACTCCGGCGTGAGCGTCTGGAGATCGACCTGCTTCATCTTGTTGTAATTCTTTTGCGGATCGCGCAGTTGCACACGCGTGCGCGCGGGCTGCGCGAGCGACGTCTCGATCTCCAGCACTTTCTTGGCGTGCTCCGACGCCTTGTCCTGTGGTTCGCCGAGCAGCGCGAACATCTTTGTCATGTGCTCGACGTACTGGTCGCGGATCTTTTTCGAACCGGCGTCGTCCTTCGTGTAGTAATCCCGATCCGGCAGTGCCAGGCCGCCTTGGAACGCCTGGCCGATCACCATCTCGCTGTTCTTCGCATCCTGGTTCGCGCCGAAACGAAACAGCGCCGTCATCCCGATCGAGTGCAGGTGCGCGATCTCTTTGAGAACGTCCCCGCGCTCTTTCATCGCGTCGATCCGCTTCAGCTCGTCGCTCAGCGGTTGCGCTTTCGCGGTGTCGACCGCTTTCTCGTTCATTCCGCTCGCGTAGAAATCGCCGACCTTTTGGAGATCGGCTTCCGCAGCTTTTTCGGGATTCGGTTTCGCGGCCACCTTTGGCGCAATGCCGGCGGCTTTGTCGGCGACGACTTTCAGCGCGTCGTTGTTCTGCTCCGCCAGCATGTTGAAGCTGCCCCAGCGCGAAAACTCCGGCGGAATCGGGTTCTTCTTTATCCAGCCGCCATTGGCGTAAAGATAAAAGTCCTCGGCCGGTTTCACCGATGTATCCATGTTTTTCAGATCCAGCGGCGGCGTGTTCTTATCCGGCGGGGCGACCGATTTGTCAGCTGCGACCGTCGTCTCGGGAATAGGCGGCGGCGGCGCGTGCTGGGAAGGTTTTTCCGCTGCCGGCTTTTTCGGCGACGAAGTTTGAGCGTTGAGCGCGAATGCGGAAGCGAACGCGACGGCGATGACGAGCAGGCGTTTCATAAGCTTCAGTTTTCCTGAGTTACCCCTACCAAATATTTGCTCGCTCATTCGCCGGCCGAACCATCGCCGAGCCGTCGGGAATATTGAACGCCTTCTGGAACTCGTCGAAGTTCGACAGCGGAATAATCGTCCGGTATTTGCCCGGTGAATGCGGGTTGGTATTTATTTGCAGCTTGAGATCTTCGTCCCGCTGATTGCCCCGCCAAATCTGGGCGTAACCCAGGAAGAAGCGTTGCTCCGGCGTGAATCCGTCGATCGTCGGCTGCGGACCTTTTTTCGCCATCGCTTTCTTGAACGCCATGAACGCGATCTTCACGCCACCGATATCGGCGATGTTCTCGCCCTGAGTCAGCTCGCCGTTGATGTGCATCCCGGGGAGCGGCTCCGCGGCACTATATTGCGCGACCACGACCTTGCGCCGCTTGTCGTATTCGTCGGCTGACGCTTTCGACCACCAATCGCGCAGGTTCCCGATCCCGTCATACTGCCGGCCCTGATCGTCGAACCCATGCGTCATTTCATGCCCGATCACGGCGCCCATTCCGCCGTAGTTCACGGCGTCATCCGCCTTCGGATCGAAGAATGGCGGCTGCATGATGCCCGCCGGGAACACGATCTCATTCATGTTCGGGTTGTAATACGCGTTCACCGTCGGCGGCGTCATGCCCCACTCGGTCCGATCGACCGGCTTGCCGATCTTCTTCATCTGCCGATCGATCTCGAACATGTCCGCGCGCATCACGTTTTGTGCGTACGACGCCCGATCGATCTTCAGGTTTGAATAATCACGCCACTTGTCGGGGTAACCGATTTTAACCGTAAACGCCGCCAGTTTTTTCAGCGCCTGGTCCTTCGTCGGCTGATCCATCCAATCCAGGGTCTTGATTCGGTCCGCGAGCGCGTCCTTCAAATTGTTGACCATCTCGAGAGCGCGCGCTTTCGCTTCGGGCGGGAATTTCTCAGCCACGTAAAGTTTCCCAAGCGCTTCGCCGATCTCGTCATCCTCTTTCGTCACGACGCGTTTCCAGCGCGGCTTGATCTGCTTCGTCCCGCGCAACGTTGCTTCGTAGAACCGGAAGTTCTCGTTCACGAAATCGCTGGAGAGCAGCGGCGCCATTTCGCGGATCAAATGCCATCGCAAATATGGCTTCCAATCTTCCACCGCTGTCGTCTTGAAAATTTCGTTCGCCGCTTTGAAAAAATCCGGCTGGCCGACGTTGATGTCACCCGGATTGGTCAGCTTCAATTCCTTCAGGAAATCCGACCAGTTCCAGTCGGGCATCATCGACTGGAGCTCAGCCAGCTTCATCTTGTTGTAATTCTTCTGCGGGTCGCGCAGCTCCACGCGAGTGCGCGCCGGTTTCGCCATCGACGTTTCCAGCGCCATGATTTTCTGCGCGTCTTTCGAGGCCTGGTCACCCGGTGTGCCGGCGAGCGTTAACATCTTGGCCACGTGCTCGACGTATTGATCGCGCAGCTTCTGCGATGCTTCGTCGGTCTTCGTGTAGTAATCGCGGTCCGGCAGCCCGAGCCCGCCCTGGTACGCCTGCGCGATGACTTTCGTGCTGTCTTTGTCGTCCTGGCCCGAAAGGAATCCGAAGAACGCGCGCCAGCCCATTGCGTGGAATCGCCCGATTTCCTTCAACACATCTTTGCGATCTTTCATCGCGTCGATCTTCTTGAATTCGTCCCCGAGCGGTTGCGCTTTCGCCGAATCGATCGCCGTCTCGTTCATCCCGCTCGCGTAAAAGTCGCCGACCTTCTGCACATCGGCCGAAGTCGTTTTCTCGTTGCCTTTCGCTTTCTTGGAATCCTTCGAGGCGTCGGCCGGCGCGTTGCCGCCCGCGGCGTTCTCGGCGATCTCCTTGAGCGCGTCGTTGTTTTTTTCCGCAAGTTCGTTGAACGAAGCCCAGCGCGAGTATTCTGGCGGGACCGGGTTGTTCTTGATCCAGCCGCCGTTGGCAAACAGGTAGAAATCGTCACCGGGTTTTACCGACGTATCCATGTTCTTGGGATCGAGCGGCGGCGGATTCTTATCGACCTGGGGCTTTGCGGCGGTGTCGGTCGAAACGTTCGGCGCGGTTGCCGGAGTTTGACCCGGAGCGGAAGGGGGACTTTGTTCCGCGGGCTTCTTTGCCGGCTCCTTAATGGTCGGCGGTTTGTCCGCGTCTTTGGTCGCGGGCGACTTGTTCGGTTCGGTTTGCGCGAGCAGAGGGCCGGCTGCCAGCAATCCAGTAATCAGAAGAGAGAGCGGCTTAAACATCCATCACGAAAGGATGAAACGCGCGCCTTGTCCAATTCCTTCCTGCCCATGATCTTTCGGGAGCGCCATTTTTGAACGCCTCGCCCTCAGACCATTTCCAATCCCGCATCCGATATGGTTATGGCACCCATCCTGCGCCTCTGGACTTAATGAACGCCCCGCGATTCCGCTTCCTTCTCGCTGGTGTTCTCTGCCTTGGTCTCGCCTCCGCTACTTTCGCCAAATCGAAATCGTCCTCGAAATCAAAATCATCTCCGAAGACGTCCGCTAAATCGTCCGCGAAACCTTCCGCCTCGCCGTCGCCCACGCCGAACAAGGACTGGCAGGTCATCAAAGTCGGTCCGCGCGATTACCTCAGCGTCGATAACATCGCGAAATTCTACGGCCTCATTGGCAACGTCGATTCCACCGGCAAAAGCGTCGTTCTCAACAACGGCCGCAACCAGCTCCAAGTCACCATCGACAGCCGCGAATGCATCGTGAACGGCATCCGCAACTGGCTCTGTTTCCCCGTCATCGCGCACGACAACAAATTCCTCGTCTCGCGCATCGACCTCGCCAAAACCATCGAGCCGCAGCTCCGGCCGCACATGATTCAGCGCAGCGGCAAAATCCAAACCATCGTGCTCGATCCCGGCCATGGCGGTTACGACAAGGGCGCCGCGAGCAGTCTCGGGAACGAAAAAGATTTCGCGCTCGATGTCGCGCGGAAGCTTCGGCCGATGCTTCAGGCCAAAGGATTCAAGGTCATCATGACCCGCGAGAACGATGTCTTCATTCCGCTCGAAGTCCGCGCCCGGATCGCGAACGGGACCCGGGATTCGATTTTCGTCAGCATCCATTTCAACGCCACCAGCACCAATCCGAACGCGACCGGGTTCGAAATTTTCTCGCTCACTCCGCGCGGCGCGCCTTCCACCAATGACGATTCGCTCGCGCTCCATTTCGTAAACATGCAGGCCGGCAGCCCGATGGAAGCGCAGAGCTTCGAGCTGGCCGCCGTCGTCTATCACTCGATGTGCGGCCATTTTCTCCAGGAATTCGATCGCGGCATCAAACGCGCCCGGTTCGCCGTTCTGCGGCGCACCCAGATTCCCGCGATCCTCGTCGAAGGCGGTTTCCTCAGCGAAACCGGCGACGCCAAACGCATCGGCGACCCCGAATGGCGCAAGCAACTCGCCGATTCGATTTGCGTCGGCATCGAAGGCTATCGCGCGTTGGTTGAGAAAAAGCAGCGCCCGATGCTCGTCGCTGAGTACCGCGCCCAGGCCGCCGGCGAAATCAACGTCGTCGATCTCGCGATGCCGCCCTCGAGTCTCGAGCCTGCTTCCAATCCGCCTTTCATCCCCGTCATGAATCCCGCGCCGTCGCCCACGGCTGCGACCCCCGCGCCAGAGCAAGAGCCGTAAATTATAGCGCGGGCGGTCGCCGCGGCGACCCTGCCGAACGGCAACCGGAGCGGGTGCCCTACAATCCCCCTCGCGTTTCCCATTGACCCGCCGAGCCACACCTCGTTAGGCTCTCGCGCAACAAATCAACCGGAGGAATTCCATGAAAAAATATTTCAGCTTTGCGGTGACAGCTTTTTTCGCCTCGATCGTTCTCGCGCTCGCGGCCGCGCCCGACAAGGACGCGATCATGGCGAAAGAAAAAGAAGCCTGGCAGGCTTATAAGGACAAAAACGCGGACGGCTTCAAGAAGGTCGTCGATAAGGATTATCACGGCGTTTATGCCGACGGAATTGTCGACTTGAAAGCCGAATTGGACGGCATGCAGAAGTCCGACATGAAGTCGTTCACGATCAGCGATTACACCGCGTTCTCCGACGAACCCGATGTGATCGTCACGACTTACAAGTGCGCTGTTCAGGGAACCAACGGCGGCAAGGATAACTCGGGCACGTACAACTGCGGCACGGTGTGGAAAAGCCAGAACGGTGTCTGGATGGCGATTTTCCACACCAACGCGAAAGCCGAAGGAAAGTAGAAAGTCTAAAGTAGAAAGCCGGGAGCGAACCGGCCTCCAATTTCCACTTTATCCTTTGGCCTTTATCCTTTAGCCTTTCCGAAAGAGCGGGGGAGCCGACACGGCTGAGACGTCCTGGACGAACCCCTTGAACCTGATGCGGGTAATTCCGCCGAAGGGAGCGAGGCAACAGTAGGATCTTTCAGCCATGCGTTTTCCGCGCCTGGCTTTTTTGTTTTATGAAGACCAATTCTTCCACAGATTCCCTCGGTCCCAATTCCACAGATTCAGGAGAAAAAAATCTGCGTAAATCTGCGCAATCTGTGGACGACAACTCTTCTTTGCGGAACAGCAAAAAGATCCACGTCCCCGGCTCCCTCCACCCCGACATTCGCGTTCCCTTCCGAGAAATTTCCCTCGCGCCGACGAAAACGATCTCCGGCGAAATCGAAGTCAACGAACCGGTTCGCGTTTACGACACCAGCGGTCCCTGGGGTGACCCCGATTTCCACGGCGACGTCGAGCAAGGTCTTCCGCCTCTCCGCATCGATTGGATTCGCTCTCGCGGCGATGTCGAAGAAATCGAAGGCCGCGCCGCGAAACCAATCGACGACGGATACCTTTCCGCCGCCCATGCCGCACATCGGAACGGAAATTCGTCATTCGTCATTCGTCATTCGTCATTCGTCGCGCGGAAGCCCCTCCGGGCGAAACCCGGCAGTTGCGTCACGCAACTGGCTTACGCGCGCCGCGGCATCATCACGCCAGAGATGGAGTTCATCGCGGTCCGCGAGAACGGACACGTAGCGCCCCAATCGGCAATCGGCAATCCGCAATCTGCAATTGCCCGCAACGATCTACGACACCAGCACGCCGGCGAGTCATTTGGCGCAAACATCCCGCCCGAAATCACCGCAGAATTCGTCCGCTCCGAGGTCGCCCGCGGCCGCGCCATCATCCCCGCCAACATCAACCACCCCGAATCCGAGCCGATGATCATCGGCCGCAATTTTCTGGTAAAGATCAACGCCAACATTGGCAACAGCGCCGTCGCTT
>JBHELY010000067.1:0-14522 GCA_046262815.1 Chthoniobacterales bacterium
TCGTATAATCGCGCGACGCGATGCTCGTAGTCGCTGAGCATCGGCACGCGAATGCCTTCTTTCCGCGCCCACGCTTCTTGCGCGAATGGATTGTCGCCGCTGATTCCGTAAACCGCCGCGTTCATCCCGGCATAATTCGGCAGCTCCGTACTCTGGCTGCACATTTCCGTGGTGCAGGTGCCGGTGAAGGCCATTGGGAAAAACAACAGGAGGGTGTTCTGTTTGCCGAAGTTATCACTCAGCTTGATCTGCTTCGGGCCGTCGGCGGTCTTGGTTGCGAGTGAAAAATCGGGGGCCTTGGTGCCAACTGCGAGTGCCATAAAGTTCTCCGGTTTGAGTTGATCGAGGGAGGTCAACTATAGGAGCGACGTTCCGCCTGCGCAAAAATTTTGGCTGCGCCGATTATTCCTCGGTGAGTTTAAGGGTGTAATCGCCGTTGGTGCCCCAGCCGTGAATCTGGACGAAATAAATCGCGTTAGGTTGAACGGCGAAAGAAAAGTCGAGGTTTGCGGCCTTGTCGCCAAATGGACCGCCGCCGTTTTTGACCGCAACCGAGGATTTGTTGCCGTCGTAAACGTTCGCGCCGGGGTTGAGCGTGTTCGATCGATTCTCGAGGTGTCCCTTGACCGTCCCACCGGTCGAGCCGGTCTTGATTCGATAAAAATCACTGTCGTCGCGATCCATGATATTGGCCGAAATCTCCTTTCCAATCTCGATCGACACCGCGTGCAGGATGTCGTCGTTTGGCTCGTAAGCATCGTATTTCTTCAGCGGCCTTACCGTCAGCTTGTAGCGGCCGCTCGACCCCCAGCCCAGGACTTGAAGGAAAAAACTCGTATCCGGCTGAACTACGAAATCATAATCGAGGTCGGCACCGGCGGTGCCAAACGTGTCTCCGGCGTTGTGAACCACGGATTTCTTGGCGTCGTAAACGGTGAGGCCCGGCTTCAGCTTGGACGGATTTTCGATCCGGACCTGCAAGATATCACGATATTTCGGCGGCGTCGTAATCCGGAAAAAATCTGAGTCGTTTCCATCGGCGATAGTGCCTGTGATAGTTTTTTCCAAGGGCAGAATGTTTGCCTGCGACGGTTCGTCGTTTGGTTCCAGTTCGAGATTGGACTCCATGAGTTCCTGCTGAATATCCTTCGCGTACGTCTTGCTCTCGCCGATGTCGCTCGACTTCTCGAAATGCATCTGCGCCTCTGCGAATTCACCGCGCGATGTCTTGACCAGACCCAGATTGTGGTGCGCCGGCGCGTAGTTCGGGTCCTGGGCGAGCGCCTTCGAGAATTGCTCCATCGCCGCTTTCTCGTTGCCGGCTTTTTGAAAAGCGACCCCGAGGTCGGTTTGTAGTGAGGGTAGCGAAATCTTGCGGTTGATCAACGCTAAGGCCTCCGCGCTCTCGGCCGCTTTCCCGGCTGCCAGGAGGTCAAGCGCCGCCTGGATCTGTTTTTTCAGATCTTCATCTTTGAGAGATTCGCCTTTGACTGCCGCGTATTCCTTTTCAATCGCCGGCAGGTTGATCACATACGTCTTCGTCGACAAATCGGAGACAACCACATTCTTACCGCCGCTGCTGTTGCTCTCCTTCTTACCGGAAAACCAATTAGGCCCAAACTGGATGAGGGCCAGCGCCACGGGCAGGGCAACGAGGATGACCCACCAATATTTTTGCGGATAGGAGGGCGGTTTCGCCTCAGATCGTTTTTTCATCGCCGCTCATATTATTGGCGCCGGGGTTTGATGAATTATGTCCCGCTCAACTCACGGCGGGTCGCGTTCATTATTTCCGCGAGCGCCGGCGAAGGCGACTCTTTTCTACGGCCGGCGGTGTGGTAGAATGGGCGCGATGGCAGATGATCGCTCCGAAGCAATTCGGAGAGGAAAGTCCGAACACCATACGGCAGCATGCCGCGTAAAACACGCGGGCGGCGTTCGCCCAAGCGAGCGCTGACGGAAAGTGTCACAGAAAAGACACCGCCGGTTCTTTGGCAACGAAGTGCTGGCAAGGTTGAAAAGGCGAGGTAAGAGCTCACCGCTCGCGGAGCAATCTGCGAGGCAGGAAAAACCCCATGCGGTGCAAGACAAAACAGAGGGAGGACAGCCGGTCCGTCGATCCTCGGGTATCGTCGCATCATCCCGCTTAGCGGGAGGCGGTTCATCCCGCATTGCGGGATGGGCCGAGATAAATGATCATCAGGTTCGCCTCGGCGAACGACAGAATTCGGCTTATCGCCATCGAAATGAAGGGCGCTTTCGGAAACGAAGGCGCCCTTCGCATTTTGGGGCAAAGTAAATTTCTCATTTCTGAGTTGACAGGCTTTCTCCTTTTTGCGAATCAGTTGGGGCAAATGAAAACCGATTTGAAGAATAAGGAGACGGAACTGGTCGAACGCGCGTTGAAGATATGCAGAGCGAAATACGCGATTGCGGTCGGTCGCCGAGCCGAGCTCAACAAGGAAATCGAGTTCTTGGAAGGCAAAATCAGAAATTATGAACAGCTTACAGCGTCGTCGGCAGATTCTGCTCTAGCTCCGAATAGTTCTATTGATCGAAAGAAACGCACGCCTCGCGGCCGAATCCCACACAATCATTGTGAGCTCTTGTTTGTTAACTTTTTGCGAGCGCGTGAGGGAGTAGGTGCGACGCTGAAAGAACTAATCGAACTCACAGGCGCCTCGGTCGCGACGGGTTATCGAGCCATTGGAAAGCTGGAACGAGAAAAAAAAGTGAAACAGGACAATGACGCGCACTGGCATTGGATTAAGAAATGAGAGTCGGGCAGCCCTCGACTTCGTTAACGGTGCACGTTCAAGTAAGAGTGATAACACGGCAGTCGCACGATTGCCCAGACGACGCTGCTGTAGTATTCTCGCGCCATGCCCGCGACATTGGATCATCCCAACATTGCCGATCGTCTGCAGCGAGCAAAGCGTCTCCAATCCGAAATCGAGAAATTGGAACGAAAACTGGCCACGCTTTTCACTGGGGTACCGAGACATCTGCTCAGTCGAAACCGTTATGGCTTTACACTCGTGCAAATGACAAAAATCGCGCGAAACCTACATGCGACGGCAAAGAAAAATATCGCGAGCGGACGAAGTAAAGAGCTCGGCGATTCGCTCGAAGAACTCCTATAGAGTTCGGCTCGATGAGGCTCTCTTGGCAGAACTCCGTCAGTGGCCAAAGGCAGATCGTAAACGCATCGGGGACCTCATTCGACGTGTGCAGGACAATTTCGGCCGCCCCCATTTGCATTCCAGTCTCGGCATTCGGGATCTGTCGCCCAAAGGGAAGAACTTGGGCGTTTACGAGTGCCGAGTAAGTCGGCCATTACGCTTAGTCTTCACGCGTGAACGTCCCTCCATTCTTTATTTTCACATGCTGGGAACGCATGATGAAGTGCGGCGATTCCTGAGATCATTTCTGTAGCAGTCGAACAAACCAGCGCTAGCTGATTCGACCCTGGTACGTCTTGAGATATTTCATCCCGGTATCGCACATGACCGTGACGATCGTCGCGTCTTGCCCCAGCTGCTCGGCTAATCGCAATGCGGCGATGACATTGCCGCCGGTTGAAGTTCCGGCGAACAATCCTTCTTCGCGCGCCAGACGCAGCGCCATCGCGGTCGCGTCCTCGGTCGAGACTTGTTCGATCTGATCCGCGATTTGGTTTTGCCAAAGCGGGACGACAAATCCTGCGCCGACGCCGTCGATCTTGTGCGAGCCTGGTCGGCCGCCGGAGAGCACCGCCGATTCAGCCGGCTCAACCGCGACGATCCGAATATTCTCGTCCCGCTCCCGTAACCGCTCGCCAATTCCACGCAACGATGCGGCCGTTCCGACCATCTGGACAAAACCGTCGATCTTTCCGTTCGTTTGCGCCCAAATCTCGTCCGCCATTTTGTGATAGGCGGCGAGCTGATCGGTGTTCTTGAGTTGGTCGCTCCAAAACCCACTGGTTTCTTCGGTGATAAGTCGCGCCGCTTCGATCATGTCGCGCGTCAACTTTTCCGTCATCCCGCCGCTTTCACTTTTCACGATCTGAAGCCGCGCGCCTAGGATGCGCATGTGATCGAGCTTCTCCTGGGCGAATGCATCCGAGCTGACGATGTGCAGCGGATAGCCTTTCACTGCGCAGACGAGCGCCAACGACACACCAGTGCTGCCGCCAGTGTATTCCACGACCGCGCCGCCGGGCTTTAATCGCCCATCGTTCTCGGCTGCCTCAATCATCGCGAGCGCCATCCGGTCTTTCATGCTCCCAGTCGGATTCTCGCTTTCGATCTTCAACAAAATCCGGGCGCCGTTCTTCGGCCCGATTTTGCGCAGCGGCAGCAGCGAGGTCTTCCCGACGCAGGAAAGAATATCGGTCATAGCTCTTCGAGAACGTCGTCGAGGGACTCCAGCAATTTCGCGACGGTTTCTTCCGTCTCGTCGCCCATGTTCGAGAGGCGGAAGGTTTGGCCTTTGATCTTGCCGTAGCCGGGATCGATCACGAGATGATGTTTTTCGCGGAGATCCTGGGCGAGTCTGGGAACGTCGATGCCGCGGCTGTTCTTCACGCAAGTCAGAGTCTTCGAGCGATAGCCATCCTCGGCGAAGAAATCGAAGCCGCGGCGGCGGACCCAATCGTGGACGAGGGCGTTGGTGCGGGAATGGCGCGCATAGCGATTTGTTAGGCCTTCGGCGAAGATGTCGTCGAGCTTTGACTCGAGAGCGTGGATGTGGGCGATGCTCGGCGTCGTTGGCGTCATGTCGTTTTCCTGGTTCTTTTTGAACTCGAGGAAATCGAAGTAGTAGCCGCGATCCTTTTGTTGTTCGGCGCGCGCGAAGGCTTTTTCGGAAACAGAGAAGAGTGAGAACCCGGGCGGAAGGGCCAGCGCTTTCTGGCTGCCGGTGAGGAGAACGTCGATACCGAGATCGTCCATCGCGATTGGGACGGCGGAAAAGGAAGACACAGTGTCCACGATCAAGACGACTTCGGGATACTTCCGGACGATGGCGCAGATTTCATCGAGCTCGTTCATGACGCCGGTCGAGGTTTCGCTGTGGATCAGGGTGATGGCGTCAAGATCGCCGGTCGCGAGTTTTGCATCGAGGGCCGCGGGATCGATGTGGTTGCCCCAATCAACCTGAAGCGGCTCTGCCTGCCTGCCGCAACGCCGACTAACATCGAGCCATTTGTCGGAGAACGCGCCGCACATGCAATTGAGGACGCGGCGCGAAACGGGATTACGGATCGCGGCTTCCATCACGCCCCACGCCGACGAGGTGGAAAGAAAAACGGGCTGCTTGGTTCCGAACAAGGTCTGCAGTCGCGGATGAATCGAGCGATAGAGCGCGCGGAACACTTCGCCGCGATGACCGATCATCGGCTTCGAGAACGCAGCCCACGTTTTCGCAGAAACTTCGACGGGGCCCGGAATGAAAAGCTTGTCGTGGGACATCAAGACAGAACGTCCAACGTCCAACGTTCAACGTCCAACATCGAATGATGAGCCCGCAGACGATGTCCCGGCTATGTTTCCTTCTTAATGAAGCTGATGTCGCCGCTGCGTTCGAGCCGGGCGATTTTGATCGTCGAAACGTCGTCGGTTTTGGCGGAGAGATGCAGGTCTTCGTCGAAGTCGTGCTCCGAGACGAGGTTTTGTTTCATTTTTTTCCAATTGATTTCGCCATTGCGGACAAGCGTGATCGGCTGGCCCTTTATGAGCTTGCCGAATGCGTGGGATTTGTGGGCGCCGAAAGCGAAAATCCGATGGACGATCATCAGCGTGATGGCGGCGGCGATTGTCGTGAAAAATGGCGCAGTGCCATTAATGGCGCGGGACAACATCGAACCCATAAGCACGATAAAGATCGCGTCGAATGCGGTTTTTTGGGCGAGCGAACGGCGATCGCCGATTCGGACCAGGGCGAGCCCGACCACGAAGATGATGAAGCCGCGAAGCGAAACATTGAGGACGGTGAGCTGCGCCGCTTTGCCATCGGGACCGAGGAGGACGAGGAAAAAATTTTGAAGCGCATTCATAAAAACGCTTCGCCAGACGATAGCTCATCGCGCGTATCAAAACGCAGCTGGGGTCGAGGACAAATCCATCGCGCGCCGCAGATTCGTTTCCTTCTTGAGCAGGAAATTTAAACAGGAGGTAACCATGGCTCGAGGAAGCAAAAAGAAATACACGTCGAAACAGAAACGGAAAGCAGAGCACATTGAAGAGGGCTACGAAAAACGCGGCGTCTCGAAGAAAGAAGCGGAAAGCCGTGCTTGGGCGACCGTGAACAAATCCGATAAAGGAGGAAAGAAAAGCGGATCGGGTCGCGGGAAGAAGAGCAGCAAAGCTTCCTCGCGCAAAGGCGGGAGGAAGGGCGGAAAGAAATCGGGCGGAAAGAAGAAGCGCTGAGCGGCGCATTGGTTTGAAAAATGGGGCGGCAAAAACGAGCCGCCCCGTTTCGGTATCATGCCGGCGAGAAACCCTGATCTGCACGGGAGCGCTCCGGACAAATCGGAGGTGGCGCTGCTCCTGATCGATGTCATCAACGATCTCGATTTTCCGGAGGCCAACCAGCTTCTGCGCTACGCCCGGCCGATGGCGCGAAAGCTTTTGCGGCTGAAAGAGCGCGCGAAAAAAGCCGGTGTGCCCGTCATTTATGTGAACGACAATTTCGGCCGCTGGCGTTCCGACTTTCGGCGGCAGGTCGTTCACTGCCTGCGAGAGAAATCACGGGGCCGCGAAATTGTTTCGCTGCTTCAACCCCAGGAGGACGATTATTTCGTTCTCAAACCAAAGCATTCGGGATTTTTCTCCACGGCGCTGGACACGCTGCTGCGTTATCTCGGCGCCAAGAAATTGATCGTGACCGGCATCGCCGGAAATTTCTGCGTCCTCTTCACCGCCAACGACGCTTACATGCGCGATTACGATCTGATCATTCCTTCCGATTGCACGGTTTCGAATACGGCGGAGGAAAACCGCCAGGCGCTTACCCTGATGCGGAAATTTCTGAAAGCCGATACGCGGCCTTCGACAAAACTGCGCCTGCTCCGCGCCAAGAAACGGAGACGTTAGCTGTTTTTGCCGCGTCCGGTTTTCGCTTGTAGCTCTTCGATCTTTTTCGACGCTTCCGCCTTGGTCAGGCTGTCGTCGAACTCTTCCTTCGCTTCGCGGCACAAAGTTTGGAGGTAGGAACGTTGCGGCCCCGTCATCGGCTCGTCGCCCGTGGTCCAATCCTCCGGGTCCTTCTCCGGATTCTGCATGGCGGATTTGTCGTCAGCTTCGCTCATCAAACGAAAATCGCTCTTGCCGCGCCGATCGGACTTACGGCCCGCCTCTTGCGCCGGAAACTATCGCGTGGCATAAGAGCAAGCCTCACCCGCCGCTCTCGGCGGCGACGTTTCCACTCTGTATAAACCAATGCCCATGTTGACCTCGACCGAAAGCGCGCCGGACCGCGAAGTTTTTTGGGACCGCTACAAAAAAGAAGTGATGGCGGTGCTGATTCTCGCTCTTGTCGGCGTGGCGGTGTTTGGCGGCTATCAGCTCTATTCCAGCAGGCAGGAAAACGCCGGGGCGGCTGCGCTCTCGGCCGCGAAGACGCCCGGCGATTTCCAGAAAGTCATCTCCCAATATCCGACGACCTCCGCCGGCGCCTCCGCCTATCTGTTGCTGGCGGACGCGCAGCGCAACGAAAAGAAATTCGCGGAAGCAAACGGGACGCTCCAAACGTTTCTCGATAAATTTCCGAAGTACGAACTGGTCGGCACGGCTCGTCTCGCGATGGCAGGGAATCTTGAAGCGTTGGGCAAGAAAGATGAAGCGCTGGCTGCCTATCAACGAGTGGTGGCCGACAATCCACAGGGATTCGTCGCGCCGGTCGCGTTGTATTCCGAGATCCACCTGCTGAAGGAGAAAAAGAAAATCGATGAAGCGCGGCGCGTTTGCGAGACGCTCATGACGCAATACCGCGACAGCCGTCTGGCGCCGGACGCGGCTTACCAACTGCGTTTGCTCAAGCCCGAGAATTCGCCAACACCTGCGCCAGCTGTTACGATCGCGCCTCCACCGCCCGCGGCTGCACCATCAGCGCCGCCACCCGCGCAATCAGTCGCGCCGGCTGCTCCGCCGGCTCCCAAGAAGCCGTAGAGATTACCGCTTCGAGAACTGGAAGCGTTTTCGCGCGCCGGGCTGGCCGGATTTCTTGCGCTCCTTCATCCGCGGATCGCGGCGAAGAAGACCTTCCGCTTTCAAAGTGCCGCGCAGATTTCCGTCCACCAGCAAAAGCGCGCGCGCGATCGCGAGACGAGCCGCGCCCGCCTGGCCGGTGGCGCCGCCGCCGGTTGTGTTGATGGAGAGATCGTACGAGTTCGCCAGCTTCACCACCTGCAACGGCTGAAGCACCGTGTTCTGAAGCGGGATCGTCGGGAAATAATCCTCAAAGCTTTTGCCGTTGATATCGATTTTGCCGCTGCCCGGCGTCATCCGAATGCGCGCGACCGAAGTTTTGCGGCGGCCCGTGGCGATGAATTCCTGAGTCTCTGCCATACGAAAATCCTAGAATGAAACCGGCGCCGGCTGCTGGGCCGAGTGGGGATGGAGATTTCCTCGGTAAACTTTCAGTTTCCGATAAACCGAACGGCCGAGTTTGGTGTGCGGAATCATCCCGCGGATCGCGCGTTCGACGAGCAACTCCGGATGACGCGCGCGCCGCGCCTTGGCGTTCTCGGTTTTGTGACCGCCCACGAAACCAGAAAAGCTCATGAACGTTTTCTGATCTTCCTTCTTGCCGGTAAGCCGCACTCTTTCAGCGTTGATAACGACAACGAAATCGCCCGTGTCGACGTGCGGCGTGTAGATCGCCTTTTCTTTACCGCGCAACAGATTGGCGGCTTTGACGGCAACGCGACCGAGGATTTGGTCCTTGGCGTCAATGATCCACCACTTGCGCGGAACTTCGTTGGCTTTAGCTGAAAACGTTTTCATCGGGAGCGGGAGGGCACGGAAAGTATGGGCGGAGCGGGGGAGTGTCAACTGGATGTTGGGGCGCGTTTTCCGCGGCGAAAGAGGCTTGTGAGCAGAGCCGCAGTGGCACCGCAGGTGCTTATAATTGCCATAAATGCGCCTCTCGATTGCAGCTGCTTTTTCCCTCGTAATTTTCACGGTTCCGTCGCTGTTTGCGGCTGAGAAAAATGAGGATGCCGCTTCCGGCCGCGCCCTCATCCGCGAACTGAATCTCGCCCGGCAAAATCCGGCGCTTTACGCGACGTTCGTCCAGGAATTGCGGAGCCGCATGAACGGCAATGTTCTTGTCCTTCCCGGTCACACGCGCATTCGAACGAAGGAAGGCACCGCTGCCGTCGATGAGGCGATCCGTTTTCTGCAACGCGCGCAGCCGCTGCCGGCACTCAGCCTTTCTCGCGGGATGAGCCACGCCGCGGCCGATCATTGCGCCGACCAGGCGAATGGTGGGTTCGGTCACGAAGGACGCGACGGCAGCCACGCTGGACAGCGGATCGCGCGCTACGGAAATTTCAGCGGCAGTTGGGGCGAAAACATTTCCTATGGCAAATCGACGGCGCGCGATGTCGTGCTCGCGTTGATCATCGACGATGGATTGCCGGCCCGGAGGCATCGCGCGAACATCTTTAATCCGAACTTCAATGTCGCCGGCGCAGCCTTTGGTCCGCACGCGCGCTTCGGCACCATGTGTAACATGGATTTCGCGGGCGGTTATGCCGAGCGCGGTGAAGCTGCGCCGGACACGCTCGTCGCGCGGAATTACTAGCGCGTTCTACTGGCGATCAGCTTTGTCGGGCTGGTCCCCGCGCAATTTATCCAGGATCGGCTGGACCGAAGGATCCGCTCTTAACAAGGCCGGACGCAGGAGTTCGCGGAATTCCCGGCGAGCTTGTTTCAGTTTTTCCCGGGCCGCCTGAAGTGCGGGGTCCTGCATCGCTTTCTGGTGCGCGGCGCGGAGCCGGGCGCGTTCGTCTTCAGTCAAGTTGGCGAACCGGGCGCGGCGCTCAATTTGAAATTGGCGAAAAGGCCGATCAGG
The DNA here is from genome assembly GCA_046262815.1 of Chthoniobacterales bacterium. Classification (GTDB taxonomy): domain Bacteria; phylum Verrucomicrobiota; class Verrucomicrobiia; order Chthoniobacterales; family UBA10450; genus AV80. The sequence goes on from JBHELY010000067.1 coordinate 10,060, forward strand.
CCGATCGGGCGGCGATTGCGCGAAAACATTCGGCACGAATTGCGAGACGCACGTGAGGGCGGGAACGAGGAGGAAAGTCAGTTTCAGTTTCATCTCTTGATATTGTAACCCGGGGCCGCGTCAAAGTTGCGAGCCATCGAGAAATGGTCGCTGGTCATTTCATTTCGCCAAGCTTAATTTTGCCGCTTTCTCATGGCCCAACCAAATCCGCCCGCCGCCAAAACCGCGATCACGCCGCGGCGCGACGAAGATTTTCCCGAATGGTACCAGCAGGTCATCCGGGCCGCTGCGATGGCGGAAGCGTCCGACGTCCGCGGTTGCATGGTCATTCGCCCGTGGGGCTACGGCATCTGGGAAAACATGCAGCATCATCTCGATGCGATGTTCCGCGCGACGGGCCATCGCAACGCCTACTTCCCGCTCTTCATTCCGTTGAGTTATCTCGCGAAGGAAGCCGAACATGTGGAGGGTTTCGCGAAGGAATGCGCGGTCGTTACGCACAGCCGGCTCGAGGCGAACGCCGAAGGGAAACTCGTTCCGTCGAGTCCGCTCACCGAGCCACTGGTCGTTAGGCCGACTTCGGAAACGATTATCGGCGCGAGCTACGCAAAGTGGGTCCAGAGCTATCGCGATTTGCCGATCCTGATCAATCAATGGTGCAACGTCGTCCGCTGGGAGATGCGGCCCCGCATTTTTTTGCGAACGACCGAGTTCTTGTGGCAGGAGGGTCACACCGTCCACGAAACCGAAGCCGAAGCGCGCGCGGAAACGAAACAGATGCTCGACGTTTACGAGACGTTTGTCCGCGATCACCTCGCGATTCCGGTCGTGAGCGGTGAGAAATCCGAGAGCGAACGTTTTCCGGGCGCGGTCCAGACCCTTTGCATCGAAGCGCTGGCGCAGGACCGGAAAGCCATCCAGGCCGGCACCTCGCATTTCCTCGGCCAAAATTTCGCGCGCGCCAGCGGCATTCAATTTCAATCGCGCACCGGGACCCAGGAATACGCCTGGACGACGAGCTGGGGAATGACCACGCGACTTATCGGTACCATGATCATGGTCCACAGCGATGACGACGGCCTTGTCCTTCCGCCGCGAATTGCGCCCACTCAAATCGTTATTCTGCCGATCACGCCGAAGGAAGAGACCCGCGATCGGGTGTTGGACGCCGCGGACAAACTTGCAACGAAATTGCGCGCGCAGATTTTCTTCGGCGCGCCGCTCGAAGTAGAAGTCGATCGCCGCGAAATGGGCGGCGGCTTGAAGAATTGGGAATGGATCAAGAAAGGCGTCCCGCTTCGCGTGGAACTGGGTCCGCGCGATTTGGAATCGGGAACGGTCGCTGTGAGCCGGCGCGATCAGGCCGTTAAAGCGAAGGAAACGATCGCCTCCGATGATTTCGTCAGTCGCGCCGTCGAGATGCTGACCTCGATGCAGCAGAATTTACTCGAGCGCGCCGCGCAGTTCCGCGAGGCCCACACGCGCAAGATCGATACGAAGGAAGAATTCTACGCCTTCTTCACGCCAAAAGATTCCGCGCGGCCGGAGATCCACGGCGGATTCGCGCTTACTCACTGGGACGGATCGCGCGGCGTCGAAGAGCAGATCAAGAACGACCTCAAGGTCACGATTCGCTGTGTCCCGCTGGACGATCCCGCGAATCCACCCGAAGCCGGCATCTGTCCCTTCACCGGAAAACCGAGCCCGCGCCGGGTATATTGGGCCAAGGCCTATTGATTGACTACTACGGTTGACGCGGAGAAACGGGTCGGGTTTATTCCGATGCCGTGACCGACATTACTCTCTACAGCCGCGCCTGGTGCTCGTGGTGCATGGATGCCAAGGAGTATCTGACTGAGCGCGGCTACCAGTTTACCGAGATCGACGTCGGCCGGGACCGCGACGCCTACGAAGAGATGCGCGAGCTGTCCGAACAGACTTACGTGCCGACGCTCGTCGCGGGCGAGGAAGTGCTCGCTAATTTCGATACCGACCAGTTGGAAGCGTTTCTGAACGAGCGCGGAATAAAACCGTAATGCTGTTTGGCCTTTTTTTAACGCTCGGCGTCGCTCTGCTCAGCGTCGCCCTGCGCAGCTACCAGACAGCCATCGCGCAAAAGGCCGGCGCCATCGGGATTCTCGTTTCCACTTTTCTCGCGGTCTATTTCGTCTCGGGAAATTGGATCGCGGGCCTCGCCGCGGCCCTGGCCTGGTTCTTTTTGCCGTGGCTGGAAATTCTTACCCGCATCCGCGCCCTGCGTTTGCCGAAAGAAAAAGCGCTTCGGCCGAAGAGCCCGCCGTCTCCGGAAGTTTTTCCCACGCTCGATGAAATCAGCGCCGAGATTCACAACGAAGGTTTTGTTCACGTCAGCGACGCCGGCTGGGATTGGGAAGATTACCGGCAATTCTTCCGCCTTTTTTACAAGGAAGAAGATCGCGCCCAGGCCACGATCTGTCTGAACGAGCAGAACGATCTTTCGTTTTATTACCTGCGAATTTCGTCGCGCGCGAATGACGGCACGATCTGGACGACCTGGAACTATCCGCTTTCCTACGGATTGAAACTAACGCCGCAATTCCGGATCAATCGTCAGCGGCCCGACCAATCATACTGGCAACTTTACCAGAGCCATAAGGAATTCCTGCGGCAGAACCAGGTCGAGACGAGCGTGATCGAGCCGATGGATGAAGATCGGATCCAGCTCGAAGTGGAAAACGATCTGCGCGACCAGATCGCGCACAACATCAAGAAAGGCGTGTTAAAGCCTACCCCGGACGGTGAGGTGAAGTATTCCTGGCGGGGAATGGTCTACTTGTGGTGCCAGTTTCTCCTCGATCTCGTTAGGCTTTAAACCTTCATCACTTCGGTTTCTTTCCGCTCGAGGTGATCGTCGACTGATTTCACGAAACGATCGGTCAGCTTTTGGACGTCGGCTTCGGCATCGTGCAGGCCGTCTTCCGTCAGCACTCCCGACGCTTTCAGTTTCTTCGCCTCGTCCAGTGCCGTGCGTCGATTGCCGCGGACGCGGACTCGCGCTTCCTCGGCCATTTGCCGCAACGATTTCACTAAGTCCTTCCGACGCTCCTCGGATAATTCCGGAATCGGCAGCCGAATAATTTTCCCGTCGACCAACGGCGTGATTCCAATCTTCGAATCCTTCAACGCCTTCTCGATGTCACGAACCGTCCCGGCATCGAACGGCTGGAGCACGAGCAACCGCGGTTCCGGCGTCGTGATCAGCGCGAGCTGCTTCAACTTCATCGAGGAGCCGTACGCTTCCACGTCCACGTTTTCGACCAGCGTCGGCGATGCTTTGCCGGTGCGGACCGCGGAAAATTCGTGGACCATATAGTCGACGCTTTTTTCCATCGACATCTCGGCTTCGAACAAAATTTCTTCCGCGGTCATCTGTTCACTCCGATACCACTGTGCCGATTTTCTTGCCCAGCACGATGTCGGTAAAGTTACTCGGCTTGTTCATGTCGAACACCACGATCGGAATCCGGTTGTCCATGCAGAGACTGAACGCCGTGGAGTCCATGACTTGGAGACGTTTGGTTAGCGCTTCGGAAAAGGTGAGCTTCTCGAAGCGTTTCGCGGCTGGATCGGCCGCCGGATCGCGATCGTAAACGCCGTCCACCTTTGTCGCTTTCAGAATCACGTCCGCGCGAATCTCGCTCGCGCGAAGGGCCGCGGTCGTATCGGTGGAAAAATAAGGATTGCCCGTGCCGGCGACGAAGATCACCACGCGGCCCAGTTCCAAATGCCGGATCGCGCGGCCGAGAATGAACGGCTCGGCCACGTTTTTCATTTCGATCGCGGTCTGAACGCGGGTCTCAACTCCGATTTGGGTAAGCGCGCTTTTCAAGGCGAGGCCGTTAATCACGGTGGCGAGCATGCCCATGTAATCAGCGGTTGTGCGGTCCATTCCCCGGTGCGCGGCGGCTAAACCGCGCCAGATATTGCCGCCGCCAATTACGACCGACGTCTGGACTCCAAGCGCTTTAACCTCCCTGATCCGTTCCGCGATCGCACGCACGATTGCCGGCGAAATATTTTCCTTCGCCCCGCTCTCGCGCAATGCTTCGCCGCTCAATTTGAGGACGATCCTTTTGTAGACTGGCGCTGGAGCTTCGCTGGACATGGGCCGGTAATCTTCAACAGAACGCCGAAGCGTTGTGAAGCAAAGAATGACTTGGTAGGGCGAGACTCTGTCGAGCCGCCGGTCCGTGAAAGCGCTGACGACGTCCGCGGCTCGACAGAGTCTCGCGCTACCAAGCCAGGCGAATCGCCCCGTGATAACCGCGCAGAAATTCGTCTGCGTTCATCCGGCGCTTTCCTTCGAGCTGAATTTCGTCGAGCGCCAGGACCGCATCTTTCGCTTGGAACGACAGTGACGCATTGCCGATATGGGCGCGAAAGATCTTAAGCTTTCGCTCATGACCCGCTTCATCGAGCAAGAC
>JBHELY010000068.1:0-7694 GCA_046262815.1 Chthoniobacterales bacterium
GTTTCCGAGTCGTTCGACAAGGCAAGCATCGCCGCTTCGATTTCCTGCACGGTGCTCATGCTCGGAGTCTAAACCACTGCGACCTCGCTCAGCAATCAGTAATGAGTAATTGCGACGGCGAGCCCCGAGCCCTAAGTCGTCCTTCACGACTTCTTAATTCCTAATTCTTAATTCTTCCTTTCCCCGGTTTGCCGCGATTCCACAGACTGACCCCTTTTTGCTCCACACGAGCCGGCCAACCGGGCTTCCGAAGCATTCGGGCGATGATGATATACGTGATTCACGTATATCATGTCGCTCGTTGCGGTTCGTCTTGCCCGCGGTTGCGCTGGCGTTATCGGTTGTCGGTGTAAACAACCAGACTCGGGCAACGCCGGTGCGCCGCGGATCTAGCGTCTGCTGTCATCGAGCCGATCTTGTAGCGGCTTCGCTGTGCGACGCGTTCGTCTCTCGCGGCCCGCAGGGCCGCGGCTACAGAAGCCGCTGGTCTGCCGTCGTTCGCAAATGGAGTTGGGAAGCCCGTCACCCGCCGACTGTCACCTGCGTCTGTTGCTTGTCACCGAGCGATGCCCGGTCTAAGTAGCCTTTCCCCGTCGGGGCGTGGTCAGTCGAGAGATGCACGCGCAGTTCCACACGGCGGATAGCTCCAATTTTCAACAGTTCCCAAGACAAAGGAGATGATTCTGATGAGAAGCAAGTTTGCGGCGGCGGGATTCAGAAAGATGAACAAGAAGATAAAACGAAAAATTGTGGCGGCGCTCGCCTTAACGGCAGCGGTATTAACGGTTCAGTCATCCGCCGTTCGCGGCGAACAAGAGCGACCGCAGGCGGAGAAAAATTCGGCGAAGCCGACGCGCATTGGTGTGATCGGCGCGGGGTCGTTAGGCGGAACGGTCGGCAGCGTTCTGGTGAAGGCTGGATATGAAGTGAAATTTTCGTCGCGGCATCCGGACGAGTTGATGGCCATGGCGCGCGAGCTGGGGCCGCGCGCTTCGGTGGGCACGCCGCGCGAAGCGGCCGAATTCGGAACGGTGTTGTTGTTCGCGGTTCCTTATGAGGCGCTGCCGGAACTCGGCCGCGACCTGAAGGACGCGATTCGCGGCAAGATCGTGCTCGATGCCTGCAACGCATGGGGCAACACCACCATTGAAAAAGAAGCGGAGGCGAATGGCAACGGCCCGACTTCGGCCAAGCTCCTGGCAGGGACAAGACTCGTGCGCGCTTTCAGCGCGGTCGATGCGACTCAAATCAAAGCCTCTTTCCAGCGGCAGAATGATAAACTGGGCGTGCCGCTGGCGAGCGATGATGCCGACGCGATGCAAATTGCGGCTCAGCTCGTGCGCGATGCTGGCTGCGAGCCGGTGATCGTCGGTAATTTGGCGGAAGGGCGAAAATTCGACAGAGGCAGTCCAGGGTTTCGGGCGAACACAACTGCAGCCAAGGTGCGGCGTTTACTCGGATTGCCGGTCAGATAAGAGATTCACAATGGAGATCAAACGAAGCGGTTCGCAGCCTTCGGCAAAGGGGCCAGCCGATTGGTTTACCGGGACGGTGCGAGTGGATCCGTTGTTCCAGGCGCCGGAGCCGGCACGCGTCGCCGGAGCGAGTGTGACGTTCGAGCCGGGCGCGCGAACGGCGTGGCATGCTCATCCGTTAGGCCAGACATTGATCGTGACGGCGGGCTGCGGCCGAGCTCAGCGTGTGGGCGGACCGATCGAGGAGATTCGACCTGGCGACGTGGTTTGGTTTGCGCCGAACGAAAAACATTGGCATGGCGCGGCGCCGACAACGGCGATGACTCACATCGCCATTCAGGAATCGCTCGACGGGAAAGTCGTCGAGTGGATGGAAAAGGTGAGCGACGAGGAATACGGAAAGTGACGAGTGACATGTGACGTGTGACATGTGGTTGATGAAAGGCATTGAGAAGATGCGCAGCCTGAGTGTCGCGCTCGGTGTTTGCGTGATCGTCGGATTGACGGCGTGCGGGAAAAAGACGCCGCCGGCTCCTCCGCCGCCGGAAGTCCTGGTGACTGAGGTCAAACAGCAGGACACACCGATCTACAATGAGTACGTCGGCCAGCTCGATGCGTCGGTGAACGCCACGATTCAATCGCGCGTCCAGGGTTATCTCGTATCGCAGAACTACAAGGAGGGTCAGCTCGTAAAAAAGGACGACGTCCTTTTCGAGATCGATCGCCGGCCGTTCGAAGCGGCGCTCGCCCAGGCCAAGGCCGCGTTTCTTCAAGCCGACGCTTCCGCGAAACAGGCGGAAATGAATGCGCAACGCGCGACAGATTTATTTCAGCGGAAAGTATCGAGCGAACAGGAACGCGATAACGCCACCCAGAGCGCCGCGGCCGCGCGCGCCCAGGCAGAAGCGCAGCGGGCCGCCGTTGAACAGGCTCAGCTTAATTTGGATTACACGACTATCCACGCGCCGGTGGATGGGATCGCAGGATTGGTGAAGGTGCAGGTCGGCGACCTGATTAGCGCCGGCACGATCCTCACGACCGTGACGAAGGTCGATCCGATCAAGGCCTACTTCACGGTGAGCGAGCAACGTTTCTCCGAATATTCCCGGCGTTATGCCGACCCGCAGCAACTCATCGAACACGAGAAGGAGTTGCGCTTCGAATTGATTCTCGCGGACGGCACCGTCTATCCGCACACCGGTGAATTGTTCGCCAAAGATAACCAGGTCGACGTGCGGACCGGTTCGCTCCGGATCGCCGCGTTGTTTCCTAATCCTGGAAATATTTTGCGACCGGGACAGTTCGCGCGGATTCGCGTGCTTTCCGAGATAAAACCGGGCGCGCTCCTCGTGCCGCAACGCGCGGTGAGCGAGCTGCAGGGAACGAACCAGGTCGCGATCGTTGGGCCGGACAACAAGGTGCATATTCAGCCGGTCAAGATGGGCCGGCGAGTCGACCACGATTGGATCGTCGAAGAAGGTCTTAAGGCGGGCGACAAAATTATCGTCGAAGGGATTCAGAAAGTACGTGAGGGCGGTCTCGTGAATCCGAAGCCGTGGACGGCGCCATCTCCGTCGCCCGCACCGACGACTCGTTAGGCGCGCATGATCGCAACGGCGAATCTCGGGATGCAGGTATGTGGTAGGGACGCCGCGCTGCGGCGTCCGAAAACAGCGAACGCAGAGCGACATTCCGCGGACGGCGCAGCGCGCCGTCCCTACCAAGACTGATGTCGAAGTTCTTCATCCGGCGGCCTATCGTCGCGATTGTTATCGCGATCCTGATGACCCTGATCGGCGCGGTGGCGATGATCCAACTGCCGATCGCGCAGTATCCGAACATCGTCCCGCCGGAAATCCAGGTCCGCGCCAATTACACTGGCGCCGACGCGCAAACGATCGAGCAATCAGTCGCCGCGCCCATCGAACAGCAGATGAGTGGCGTTGATAAGAGCAATTACATCCAATCCGTCAACGCGAACGGCTCGATCCGGATGACTATTAATTTCGACACCGCGACCGATCCGAATGTCGATCACATCCTGACCCAAATGCGAGTGAACCAGGCCAGCTCGCAGTTGCCGCAGGACGTCGTGAACGCCGGCGTGACCGTGCAAAAATCGACGACGGCGCCGCTCCTTCTGATCGCGCTCAATTCACCGAAGGGCACCTACAACAACGTCTTTCTCGCGAACTACGCGAACATCAACCTCATCGACCAGATCACGCGCGTTTCCGGCATCTCGAACGTGCAGGTCTTCGGCGCGGGACAGTATGCAATGAGGTTATGGGTAAAGCCGGACCAGCTTGCGAAGTTGAGCGTGACGGTGACCGACATCATCAACGCTTTGCGCGCGCAGAACACCGTCAATCCCGCCGGACAAATCGGCGGCGAACCGGCGCCGCCCGGACAGGAATTTACTTACACGGTCCGCTCGCCCGGCCGCCTAACGAGTGCGGAAGAGTTTGGCGAGATCGTGATCCGCGCGAATCCGGATGGATCGCTCCTGCGCTTGAAAGAAGTCGCGCGGATCGAGCTCGGCGCGCAGGTCTACACCTTGAGCGGCCGGCTCGACGGAAAACCTTCGGCCATCCTCGCCTGCTACCAGCTCCCCGGCACGAACGCGCTCGAGGCGGCGAACGGCGTGAAAGAATTGATGGCCCGCGTCTCGCACCAGTTTCCCGCCGACATGTCGTACGTCGTCGGACTCGACACCACTCGCGCCGTCACCGCCGGCATGCACGAGATCATTTACACGCTGATCGAAGCGCTCGCGCTCGTCATCCTCGTCGTTTTCATTTTTCTGCAAGGCTGGCGGGCAACCCTGATCCCGCTTTGTGCCGTGCCCGTTTCGCTCATCGGCACGTTCATGCTCTTTCCGCTTTTCGGTTTTACCATCAACACCCTCGCGCTCTTCGGTCTCGTTCTCGCCATCGGTCTCGTGGTCGATGACGCCATCGTCGTCGTCGAAGCCGTCGAGCATCACATCGAAGAAGGAATGTCGCCGCGCGACGCTACCCTGCGCGCGATGGAGGAAGTCTCCGGGCCGGTCATCGGAATTGCGCTGGTGCTTTCGGCTGTGTTCATCCCGACGGCGTTCATTCCGGGAATCACCGGCCGCCTTTATCAGCAGTTCGCGCTTACCATCGCAATCTCTGTTCTTTTCTCGGCCTTCAACGCGCTCACTTTGAGTCCCGCGCTTTCCGCGCTGTTGTTGCGCCCCCGGAAACCAGCGCGCGGCCCGCTCGGCTGGTTCTTCGAGCGCTTCAATCGCGTGTTCCGCCGCACGACCGATCGTTACGTAAGCGCGTCGCGAATTGCGATTCGCAAGGGCGCCGTCAGCCTGGTGCTGCTCGTCGTGTTCGCCTTGCTCGCCGGTCTCTTCAGTTCGCGCCTGTCTTCCGGATTCCTTCCAGAAGAAGACCAGGGATATCTCTACGGTTCGCTCGCCCTGCCTTACGCGGCATCGATGGAGCGCACGGGCGAGGCGGCGCACAAAGTCGAACAAGCGTTGCTCAACACGCCCGGCGTGGCCCACGTCACGAGCGTCATCGGATTCAACCTTCTCAGCACCGTCCAGACAACCTTCAACGCCTTCTTCTTTATTACCCTCAAACCCTGGGACGAGCGGACCGCGCCTAACGAGCAGTACGCCGCGCTCAAGCAAAGCATCAACCAGAAACTCGCTGCGATTCCCGAAGGCATCGGCTTTTCTTTTCCGCCACCGGCGATTCCCGGCATCGGTACCTCTGGCGGTGTCACCTTCATGCTCGAGGATCGCGCTGGACGCGACCCGGCGTTTCTCGCCGAAAATCTAAACCGTTTTCTCGAGGCGGTCCGCAAACGGCCGGAGATCGCGTCCGCGACGAGCACGTTTCTGCCTTCCGTGCCGCAAGTGTTCATTGATGTCGATCGCGACAAGGTCCTGAAGCAGGGCGTCGATCTCACCCAGGTGAGCCAGACGTTGCAGACCTTCATGGGCGGTTACTTCGTGAACTACTTCAATCGCTTCGGCCGGCAATGGCAGGTCTTTGTCCAGGCCGAAGGCGAGTTCCGGACGAAAGCGGAGAACGTCGGCCTGTTTTACGTGCGCAATTCGAACAACGAAATGGTGCCGCTGAGCACGGTGACGAGTGTGCAAACGCGCCCCGGCCCGGAGTTCACCATCCGCTTCAATCTTTATCGGGCTGCGCAAATTAACGCCAGCGCCGCGCCGGGATTCAGCTCGCGCGAAGCGATGAACGCGCTCGAGCAGACCTTCTCCGAAACAATGCCGAGTGAGATGGGCTACGACTATTCCGCGATGTCGTTCCAAGAAAAGAAAGCGCAGGAAGGCGTGCCCCCGAGCGTGATTTTCGGCATGTCGTTGCTCTTTGTCTTTCTCATTCTCGCCGCGCTCTACGAAAGCTGGACGCTCCCTTTCAGCGTCTTGCTCGGCACCCCGATCGCGGTCTTCGGCGCGTTCGCGGCGCTCTGGGCCCGCAGCATGGAGAACAACGTCTACGCGCAGATTGGCCTCGTCATGTTGATCGGGCTCGCGGCCAAGAACGCGATCCTGATCGTCGAGTTTGCGAAGCTCGCTTATGAACGCGGCACGCCGTTGTTGGAAGCTGCGCTCGAAGGCGCGCGACTCCGATTGCGCCCGATCATCATGACGTCGTTCGCGTTCATTCTCGGTTGCATCCCGCTCTGGCGCGCGTCCGGCGCCGGCGCCGTGGCGCGACGAATCATGGGCACGACGGTGATCGGCGGAATGCTGGCGGCGACACTCCTCGCCATTTTTCTGATCCCGGTGACGTTCTACGTTATCGAGCGATTCGCCGAGCGAAGAAAACCCGAAAATGCCTAGCATTCACGAACTGAAGTCGGCGGTCCGGAAGAATTTCTTCGCCCGAATAAATAAAGCGATCGCTCAAAGGCGGACCGCCAGGCGGCTTTACACCGATGCAATTGACAGCAGCCAAACAGTCGAGGCATCAAACGTGTAATAAAGGGAGATCTGCCGATCATCGACAGGAGCCATGGGAAGAAAATACACCAACTGATTTTCCGCAATAGGCGACCCAATGAGCGGATCCCGCGCGAGCAAGTATTCAGCGGCTTCGACAAACTCGTCCGCTGCAAGAGCCTCATGAATCAGCTGTCGTAGCTCGTCCTCGAATCGACGTTCCCGCACGACTTCGCGAATCTTCTCGCCCATTCCAGCGCGTACGGCTACTCCATCAGTCGAAACCAATCACGCAACGTAAGCCGAAGGCGGAGCACTTCATCAGGGGCTAAAGGGCTGCAATGCGCGATCGATCCGCGCAGCGAGTTGAGGCTGCTCATCACCTTTTCAACGGCCTTCTGACTGCTAAAAATAGCGCCGAAAATATCCCAATTGGCCGTGATGATTCCTGAGAGCTCACCAAACGTTGTGTAATCGAGCGGATCTGCGGACCGTCGTGTAACCCCTGCGTCAGCCTCTCGCTGAATACGCTTTTGCACTTCAGACATAATGTGGGCCGGCACCTTCCCCGATTGCCACCAAACGGCACTAAGCTGTCCCTCCATGGCCTGCGCTACTCTATTGCGGGTGTCTTTTTCGAGACAGTAGAACACTTCATAATGCGTCGCCATCATCCGTGCCTCCGACCGAACAGCGAGACTGAACTGCTGATAATATGAATCGCTTTCGTGGCTTTCGTGCCGGGGGGCATGACCAAGTTCTACGTCGAATTCCGCCTCGATCCGCGCGAGTTCTTCCGTCAGCATGTGACCTGTCATGCTAAACAGTCGGATCAAGTTCTCCGAGGTATTATTCGGGGCCGCCGAGCAGGTTTTCCTTGAGGCTTCGAAAGATTGCATTGAATACGGCGATGTCAGCCGTGGCTGGTAGGTTTAAGTTAATTGTGTAAGACAAGTTCATTCCAACAGGTGCCGTCGAGCTGATCCGAGTGGCAACGGCCTTCTCACTAACCGGTTTTTGAACGCTATGGTCAGGTGTGGAAGAATTCGAATCAGTTATATTGAAATCCGCGTGCTCCTTCAAATTCTTGAACGTTCGTTGAATCAAGGAAACGACGAGCGAATCTTCAGCCAGGCCCGTCGCCTGCACGATCAATCCTTTCAATTCCGGATCGGCGAGGTCGTGAGCGACGCGCTGCTCGATCGCTTCGGGACGGTGCGCCGCGTCTTCGCCGCGAGCGAGCGCGAGCTCTTGCGCGCACCGGGCGTGGG
>JBHELY010000068.1:7704-14346 GCA_046262815.1 Chthoniobacterales bacterium
CTCGTATAACGAGCGGTAACCATGTTTAATGGCCGCCGCCACGGCCGGACCGGATTCGCTCGGATTTCGGAATCGCTTGTAAAGGTCTGATGGCGTTCCATCCGAATTGACGAACCCGATCTTCTTCAAGAATGGAATCAAGGCTGCACCAGTGCCTCCTTTAATTCCGAGCTTTGTCTGAATAAAGTCTTGAGTAACGCGATCCGGCGTCGAAGCCTTTTTGATCTGTTCAAGGCACTTTCGAATCGAACCGGGCGCAACCAGATAAGGCGGTGAGTTCTGAGCCATGCCTTGCGATACTCTTTCATACCGCGAGTGTCAAATTTTTCGTGCGTTTTCTTGAGCCGGCCCGCCCGCCTCCTCTGTGTTTGACGTTGCGGTCCGCCACCTGCTACGTCAACCTTGAGATGAAAAAAAGGTCTGGAGCGGAAATTCGGAAGCAAAAAGCTCGTGCTGCTGCCAGGAATGGAGATTCCGATTCTCTACCTAACGGTATCGCGCTTGTCGATTTTCGTGAACCGACGGAAGCGGAGCGTGCATACGGTCGGTCGTTAGCGTCTCACGCTTCTACGTTGAAGAACCGCAAGCGGCGGGCGACTGCTGCAGCCCGCTAAAATTGCCTAGTATTACGCCGCCGTGTTCCGTGCTCGCTGGCTGGAACACTTCGAATTGAAACTGTGATTGAAGCCGCTGAGCCCAGGCCTCGAGTCGCCTTTGGGTTCGCGCCAAACGCTGCGCTTAGGAATTCAGATCTGCGCTGTGCAGAAATTTCGGCGCGCGCCGAAATTTCGTCATCTGTTCGAAGGCGTAGGCGAGCGAAATCAATTTCGACTCCGAGTAGGCGACACCGAAAAACGAGATGCCGACAGGAAGCCCATGCACATAACCAACTGGAACGGTGATGTGCGGATAACCCGCCACGGCGGGCAAGGTCGTGCAGCTGTTGCTGGAGCGATCGCCATTGATCAGATCGGTGAGCCAGGCCGGAACGCGAGTCGGCGCAATCAAAGCGTCGAGTTTGAATTTCTTCACGGCCGCATCGATTCCCTGCTCCCGCGCCAGGCTGTGATTCTTCGTCAGCGCGTCCAGGTAAGCTTTTGTTGTTAGGGGTCCTTTCGACTCAGCCTCGATAAATCGATCCTGACCGAAGTACGGCATCTCGGTTGCGCGATTTGCTTCATTAAACTTGATCACGTCCGCCAGCGTCTGTGGGCCCTCTTTCACGGCACGCTCGGCAAGATACCGATTCAGATCTGCTTTCAGTTCGAAGAGCAGCACGATTTTTTCCGCGTCTCCGAGCTGCGGGATCGTCGCGATGTCAACGGGGTCAATAACGGTGGCGCCCGCGTGTTGGATCGCGTCGATCGCATTCGCCATTAGTTTATCGAGCGCTTCGCTGGCCCCGAAATATTTGCGGACGACTCCAACCCGCGCGCCACGGAGCGCGCCGGCCTTGAGGAACGCGGTGTAATCAGAAACGCCTTTCCCGCGGCTGCCGTTTGTGGCCGCATCGCGCGGATCGATTCCGGTGAGGGCATTGAGAAGTGCGGCCGCGTCGGCAACGGTCCGCGCCATCGGTCCGGGCGTATCCTGGCTGTGCGAAATCGGGATAATCCCCGAGCGGCTCAGCAGACCGACTGTCGGCTTGATCCCGACGAGCCCGCAGGCCGCTGCCGGTGAAATAATTGATCCGTCCGTTTCCGTTCCAATTGCCGCCGCGCAAAGATTGGCGGAGACCGCCGCGCCGGAACCAGCGCTCGAGCCCGACGGGTTGCGATCGAGCGCAAAAGGATTGCGCGTCAAACCTCCGCGTGCGCTCCAGCCGCTCGTGGAATTCTTCGAACGAATATTGGCCCACTCGCTCAGATTCGTTTTTCCCAGAATCACAGCACCACTTTCACGAAGCTTCTCGACGATATAAGCGTCGCGCGAGGCGGGGGGACCGACGAGCGCCAGGGAGCCGGCAGTCGTCTGCATGCGATCGCCGGTATCGATGTTGTCCTTGATTAGGATCGGAATGCCGTGGAGCGGACCGCGGACGCGACCCGCTTTCCGTTCCTTGTCGAGATCTTCGGCAATCGCGAGAGCATCCGGGTTTAGCTCGATCACCGAGTTGAGCAACGCACCCTGTTTGTCCACATCCTGGATGCGCTCGATGTATGCCTGTGTGACGCTGCGCGCGGTATGCTTTCCCGAGCGCATCGCTTCTTCCAACTCAACAATGGTTGTCTCTTCGAGCTCGAACGGTTTAACCGGCGCCGCGGCCGAGCCCGTCGCATCTTTGTCCGTCTGTTCGATCGCGTGTGCGCCCAGCGCCGGCGAAAGAGCGACGGCTGTGCTCGCCAACCCTGTGCGCAAGAAGGTTCGTCTTCTCATCTAATATCAGCATCTGCAATTTTCGGCATGCGTCCACCCGATCGGAAATGCTTCTTTCGCGACGAAGCAGCCGACTCGGTGTTCATTATCCAACGAACCTCCAAGATGTTTGGTTAGGACACATCAACGGTCCCACGAGGTCTTCGGTTTGAGAACGCATGAAATCATTCGTCTTCCTTCGCACGGTTTTCCTTCTTGTTTGTTCGAATACATTCATGACGTTCGCCTGGTATTCACATTTGCGGAATTGGAACGACAAAAAGTGGTACGTGGCCGCGCTCCTGAGCTGGGCGATCGCGCTGTTTGAATATCTGTTTCAGGTGCCGGCAAATCGCGTCGGCGCCACCACGATGAGCCTCGCTCAACTCAAAGTCGTCCAGGAAGTGATCACGCTTTTGGTTTTCGCGCCCTTCGCGGTTCTTTACATGCATGAGGGGATCAGACTGAATTATCTCTGGGCTGGCCTCTGCCTGGCGGGCGCAGTCTACTTCATTTTCCGTTCCTGAACTCAGTCGACGAGGTTCGGTTTGGTTTTCCTGATTATCGGCGGCGCAGGTATAAAATGGTCGCTGGATTGCAAAACTCGTCCGTCGAGGTGAACGCCGCGAATCTTAACCGGCTCGCGCTCGAGGCCGATTTCCTCTCATGAAAAAGGGGCCGTCAGCCACGACTGCCTTTCGTTTCGTGCTCGTCCTAGGCATTGCCAATCTCTTCGCGGACATGACCTATGAAGGCGCGCGCAGTTCCACGGGCCAATTTCTCGGAACGCTTGGCGCCAGCGCGGCCGTCATCGGATTCACCGCCGGTCTTGGAGAGCTTCTTGGTTACGTGCTGCGTTCTGTTTCCGGATTGATCGCGGACAAGACCGGGAAGTATTGGGTTGTCGCCATCGTCGGTTATGTCGTGAATATGCTGGCGGTTCCGGCATTGGCCCTGGCGGGAAACTGGCCGCTCGCCGCTGGGCTGATCATTAGCGAACGAACCGGCCGCGCAATTCGTAAACCTGCCACCGAAGCGATGCTGTCGTTCGCCGGCAAACATATCGGACAGGGATGGGTCTTCGGTTTGAATGAAGCGCTCGATCAAACCGGCGCAGCGATCGGTCCGCTAATTCTCTCGTTCACTTTGTGGCGAAAAGGAAACTATCAGGCCGGCTTCGGACTGCTTCTCATTCCGGCGCTGTTTACCATCGCCATTGTTTTGTTCGCTCGATATTTTTTTCCCAACCCGCACGACCTGGAGCCGGCGGAAGAAATTCGCGCGGAGCGGTTCTCGAGCGCGTTCTGGTATTACCTTGCGGCCAACGCGTGTATCGGAGCAGGCCTGGCCGATTTTGCCCTGATCGGTTACCACTTTCAAAACACAGCTGCCGTTGGGAAAGACTTGATTCCGGTCTACTACGCCGCGGCCATGGCGACCGGTGCACTTGGTGGGCTCATTTTCGGCAAGTTGTTCGACAAATTTGGGTTGGTTGTTCTGCTGGGGATTTTCTTTCTTTCAGCCTTCTTTGCCCCGCTCGTCTTTCTTGGACACTCGTGGGTCGCACTCCTGGGAATGATCCTGTGGGGACTCGGGATGGCGGCCCAGGGATCATTAATAAACGCAGTCATCGCCGGCGTAGTTCCCGCAAACAAGAGAAGCAGCGCCTTCGGCCTCTTCGATACGGGGTTCGGTATCGCCTGGTTTATCGGCAGCGCTTTAATGGGAATTCTTTACAATAAGTCGCTTCTGGCCTTGATCGCTTTTTCGGTCGCGCTTCAGCTCTTATCGCTGCCGCTCTTTCTGGTGGCGAAACAAAATAGCAGACGCAGTCGATCAGATTCGATGTGAGATGGAACAATCGGTTCCGCCATTCGTAAGGCAGAAATGTTTTGACAGTTGGCCAAAATGCCAGGGATTTTGATCCAGGGATGAGGGTTCGAGCCCTTCGTTTGATACCCTTTGACAATGTCTTGCAGAGTCCCATCAGCGACACTTTAGGTGGATATGAGGTTGCACAAATCTCGATCCTTTTCGGCGAAGGAGCGCACATAGTGGGATGAAAGTAGGCGATTGCAGCCGGGACAGCGAGCTATTCAGATTTTCCCTCGCGCATTTTCACTAGTGTGAACAGCGCGTGATTGACCGGCACTTCAATTCCAAGCTCGGCGCCGCGTCGCGCGATGTAGCCATTGAGAGAATCGATCTCAGTCGGTTTTCCGCGCTGGATATCCTGGGCGGTGGACGAAAACGCTTCTTTCACTTGGGTGGCAATTTGCATGGCCGCGGCCATGCCACTATCCGAGCCTTCAACGCCGGGCATTCGGACTCCGGCGGCATGCGCCACGGCTATGACTTCGTCGACAACATTCTGCATCAGGGTTCGCGCTTCGAGGTTCTCGGCGACATCGCCGTAACGCGCATGCCCTAACGCAGAAATTGCATTCAGCGCGCTATTGCAAAGGAGCTTGAGCCACATCTCGCCTTCGATATTGTTCGTTAGGCGACAGACAATATTTCCACGCTTGAAAATCTGCTGCACGCACTTGGTCCGATCGTTCTCGGGGCGCAGGATTAGGTCGCCGCGCGCCGCGTATTTGATTCGCCCCGGTTCCGGTACGGAAACGCCGATGTAAACGGCGGCCGGCAACGCCTGGATTTTCGTGGCGGCGCGGATCCGCTCGACGTTGTCGACGCCGTTTTGGAGACAGATCACGAGCGCGTTCGGCGCCAGCAGCGGCGCGATTTCTTTTGCGCTCGAGACCGTGTCATTCGATTTCACACATAACAGCACCAGTTCGGCATCGGCCACCGCGCCGATATCAGCAGTTGCCTCGACCTTTATTGCCCGCTCACCCGCCGCCTGTTCAATGATCAGGCCGTGTGCGTTCACAGCATCGACGAAGGCCTTCCGCCCGATCAATACTACGGGCGCGCCCCCGTCGGCCAGCCGGCCGCCGAAATAGCCGCCTACGGCTCCGGCTCCGACCACTGCGATTCGCGGCCAGCTCTGCGAATCACTCATAAAATCTCTCTATATATAGATATAAACCTTTCGCGCCGCCATGCTGGGGCCTTGTCATACCGGCCGATGCTCTCCGCGGCCGCCGCCTGCTGTCCCCGCGGATCTTCTCGGCTTCCATCGTAGGCTTCTAAATGGAAGTGAGCCACTTCACATAGTCGTCAAACCGCCCGTACTCGATCTTAAGATATGATACCGCAGTCACCTGCCCCTCCTCATATGTTTTGCCAACTTGAACTTTTGCGTTGGAGATAGTTTTGTTCATTGAATTCTCCTTTCGCGGGAGTTTGGCATAGGTCTAACGGGAACAAGATGAGCGACGGCGGACGAAACCGTGCGTCGCTCGGAGTGAAGATTGGAGGTCATCCGCATATCGCCTTTTTACGTGTGCCGGAGAGCTTCGGCAGGAGAGATTCGCGTGGCATAACGCGCTGGAATTAGACACGCAATCACGGCGACAACGACAAGTACCAACGGCACAGTAACAAAAGTAAACAAATCGGTGGAGGACACGGCGAAAAGCAGACTCGACATAAGACGCGTGATGAACATTGAAACCACCAGACCGGCTGCCGCACCGATCGAGACAAGAGATAACCCGGGCCGAACGGCGAGGACCAAAATATCGCGGATTTGCGCACCAAGCGCCATCCGAATGCCAAACTCCTGGACACGTTGTTTGACCAGGAAAGCGGTGACGCCGTAAATGCCGAGGCTGGCGAGAAACAGCGCCAGGGCAGCAAATGTGGACATAAGAAACAAAGCTAATCGACGTCGCGCCATGGAACCGGAGACCAACTCATTCATGGTTGTTACGCCGTAGACCGGAAGCTCCGGATCAATTTGCTCCATAATGCGCGTCACGAGCTGTCTTGTCGTGGTAAGGTTCGCAGAGGTGCGAAGAAACAATGCAACCCTATAACCCGAGCGCTGAAGAATCGATCCGTATAAGCGCGGTTCTGGCGGTTGATCCAACCCGTGGTCCAGCACATCGCCGACCACGCCGATAATTTCAGAGTCGGTGGCTGTCCTGGCAGAGTCGCTGGCTGTCCTATGAGAGTCGCGCACATGTTGTCCAATCGGATCTTGTTGCGGGAAGAATTTTCGCACGAACGCTTCATTCACAACGACAACGTTGGTTGCGCCATAATCGTCATGATCCGTGAAGACGCGTCCTTTCCTTAGCGGAAGCTTCAGGAGATCGAAATAATTTGGGCTCACCGCACCGTAATCAGCGGTGTACTCTTCGTCGGCCGAGGTAGGAT
>JBHELY010000069.1:0-14003 GCA_046262815.1 Chthoniobacterales bacterium
CGCCGGGACAACCGAAAACCGAATCGTAATGCGCGCCGACGACGAACACCTCCGGCGACGCGCCGCGGATCTCCACTTCGACGTTGTGACACGCTCGCCCGCGCAATTCGTAGCTGACGCGTTGCGGCGTCAGTCCGGCGCCGGCCAGCGACGTTTCAATGAAATCCGCCGCCGCTAAAAGCTGCGGATAGCGGTTCATGTTTCGCTCGCCAATCTCCCCCGCCAGCTTTTGCACGTCTGCGACGAGTTCTGCGCGCAGCGCCACTTCATCCTGGTTGAGCGCAGCCGCGCTGGAAATATTGCGTCCGGGCATTCTGATTTCGAAAACCCAAACCAACCCGATGATGACAGAAAGCGCGAGCGCGATTCGCAGGATCCTCCCAACAATGCGGCGACCGTTCACCCAATCTTTTTCCGGAAACGCAGGGCGCAGACGCAAAAAAGGAAGACCGCCATTCCGGACATGACGGCGAGCGATTGCCAGTACTCGAAAAAGTTCGCGCCGCGCAGAATGATGGCGCGGATGAGCGAAATAAAATAGGTGGTCGGCAGAATTGAGCCGAGCGCGTAGAAAATCCACGGCATGGTTTCGCGCGGGAAAATGAAGCCGGAAAAGAAAACGCTCGGCAGCACGAACATCATCGACATCTGGAGCGCTTGCATCTGGTTCTCGGCTTTGGTTCCGACAAAGAGCCCGATGCTGAGCAGCGCGAAACAATAAACCAGGGTCGAGAACAGAAGCGCCAGGACGTTGCCGGCGATTGGCACGGCAAAAAGAAAACGCATGATGCTGAAGAGCAGCATCGCCATGACCATGCCGATGCAGAGATACGGCACGAGTTTGCCGAGCATGAGGCCCCAGCGGCTCAGCGGACTAACGAGCAGTTGCTCGAGTGTGCCGCGCTCGCGCTCACGGACCACCGCCATCGCAGTCGCGAACGTCGTGCCTATTTGGAGGACAACGCCGATCACGCCCGGCACGTAGAAGTTCGGGCTCCGCATCGTCGGGTTGTAAAGCATCTGCGGTCGGATCTCGACCGGGACTGTGCGGCGGCCGGTCTCGCCCATCATCATTTCCACTGATTGGGTGAGGGCGACGCCGAGCGCGGTGTTCAAAGCCTGCAACGCCGTCGTCGAGCTCGACCCGTCGATGAGCAATTGAACCTGCGCCGGATGGCCGGCCCGAAGATCGCGCGTGAAATGCGGCGGGATTTGCATGCCGACGGAAGCGCGGCCCTTCCGGATCTCGCTCGCCATTTCATCCGTGTTCTGGACTTCGCCGACGATGCGAAACGTTTCCGTGTTTACGAAGCGATCGAGGAACTGCCGGCTCTCGACGGTGCGATCCTCATTCAGGATCACCATCGGCATGTGTTTCACGTCGTTATCGAGCGCGTAGCCGAACGCGATCATCTCGATGAGCGGCGGGAAGAGCATGAAGAACAGCGTCATCGGATCGCGCAGGACCGTGATGAATTCCTTGAACAGGATCGCGTTCAGTCCGCGAAACGGCGCGCGTTTCATGCCGCCTTCTCCTGGTGATTCTCGCCTGCGTGCTTGGCGGTTAGCGTCACGAAAACGTCTTCGAGCGATGGACCGATCTCGTGGATCTCGGGACTTTCGATCCCGACGCTGCGAAGCTTTTCATCGATTTCCTGGCGGCGGACCGTGTCGTCGACGAGCAGGTGCATCGACTGGCCGAAGACCGTGGCGTTCAACACCCCTTTCACTTCGCGCATCGCGCGCAACGCCACGGTGACGTGGTCGCAGGTGACATCGAGGCGCCGCGTTCCCGGCGGACTCACCTCCGGCATTCGTTTCAAATCGTCGGGCTCTCCGCAGACGATCAGTTTTGAATTGTAAATGTAACCGACATGCGAGCAGCGCTCGGCCTCGTCCATGTAATGCGTGGTGACGAAGAGCGTCATTCCCTGTCCCGCGAACTCGAAAAGCAGGTCCCATAATTCGCGGCGCGCGACTGGATCGATGCCGGCCGTCGGTTCGTCGAGAAACAGGACCGTCGGTTTGTGCATCAGCGCGCACGCCATGGCGAGACGTTGACGCCACCCGCCGGAGAGCAACGCAGCGCGCCGATCGAGATACGGCTCCAGATGGGTGATCGCGATCAGATTGTCCCGGCGCCGCTTCAATTCGCGGTCGGGCAGACTGTAAAGTTTGCCGGAAAAAACGAGATTCTCGTTCACGGTCAATTCGTCGTAGAGCGAAAACTTCTGCGACATGTAACCGATTATTTCTTTCGTGGCTTCGCTTTCGCGCGCGATGTCGTGGCCGTCGATCCGCGCCGTTCCTTCCGTCGGCTCCAGAATACCGCAAAGCATCCGGATCACGGTCGATTTACCCGAACCGTTCGGTCCGAGAAATCCGAAGATGGAGCCGCGCGCGACGGAGAAACTGACGTGATCGACGGCGGTGAAATTGCCGAAGCGCTTCGTGAGCCCTTCGCATTCGATCATCGTGTCGCTCATTTCACGTTGGGAAAAAAAATGTCGGCTGACATTCCGGCACGAAGAGTCTCCTGGTTGTTCTCGAGCCGAACCTTCACGCCGAAAACCTGTTTGATCCGGTCTTCGACGGTCTGGACATTTCGCGGCGTGAACTCGGCTTTGCGATTGATCTGCTCGACGACGCCGGAAAAATCCCGGCCCGGAAACGAATCGACGCGAATGCGCACCTGGTCGTTGAGCTTGATCAGTCCCAGCCACGTTTCCGGCACGTAGACGCGAACCCAGAGCCGCTGTGGTAAAATCAGCGTCGCCACTTCCCGATTCGCCGGTAACACGTCGCCGACTTTCACGCTCAACACTTCGAGAATGGAATTCGTCGGCGCCACGATTTTCATTTCCTGGATTTGCGCGTCCATGTCCGCGAGCTGGGCCTTGGCCTGTTCGACTTTCGCCCGCGCCGCATCGAGACTTTTTTCCTGCGCTTTCGCCGCGCTGCTCGCACGTTCGGCTTCGCTCGGCGAAACCGTGTTGCGTCTGAGCAAATCCTGCTGCCGTTGCGCGTCCGCTTTCAAAAATTCCAACTGCGCCGCCTGCGCTTCGACGTCGTGTTCGGCGGTGTTGATCTGGGCCGCGGCGAGAGCGCGGCGCGCCTGCATCTCGGAAGCTTCGAGCTGCACAATGACGTCGCCCGGTTTCAAGACGTCCCCTTCCCAGGCGAAAATCTTTTCGACGCGGCCCGGGGAACGCGAGGCAACGTGCACTTCGTCTACTTCGATCGTGCCGGAAACGGCGTTCTTCTGGCGGTCGCAACCCGACAGGAGCACGATCGCGAAAATTGCAGTGGCGAACGAGAAACGCATCAGAACTTGCGCGACATTATGTGCTGGAAACCTTAGGAAAGGAAATGGCTGGTTACTCGAAAACGCCGTTGGCCCAAAAGCTTGGGATCAAACCCGGCGTCGAAGTTGCCGCCCTCGGCGCGCCACCCGGTTACCGGAAACGGCTCGCACCGTTGCCGGAAAAAGTTTCTTTCACGGACAAAGCGAAGACCGGCTCGAAATTCGTTCATCTGTTCGTAACCGAGCGCCGGCTGCTCGAGAAAGAATTGAAACGGCTGCGCAGGATTATCGATGATGCCGGCGTTGTCTGGATTTCGTGGCCGAAAAAATCGTCCGGAGTCGCGACGGATATTATCGAGGACGTTATTCGCGACGTCTGTCTGCCGCTCGGTTATGTGGATGTGAAAGTTTGCGCGGTCGATGAAACGTGGTCCGGACTGAAGCTCATGATCCGGCGCGAGAACCGCAAGTAGACAACCCACATCCGGCTGCGCAGACTTTTGCCATGAGCACGCGCCTTTTCGACCACATCGATCTCCGGGTAAAAAATCGCCAGGCGGCCCAGCAATTTTATGCGCAGGTCCTGCCGGCGATCGGGTTTCGCGTCGACAAAAGCGGTGAGCGCTGGGGATTGTTCGAAGCGGAGGGAAGTGTAGCGGTCGACTTTTTTGGATTCACCGAGGAAGCAAGTCATCGACCGAACGGAAATCGGATTGCATTCTGGGCGCCGAGCCGCGAGGCCGTCGACAAAGCCGCTGAAGTGCTGCGCAAAGCCGGCGCGAAAAACATCGAGGGCCCGGAGTTATGCGCGGAATACAGCCCTGGTTACTACGCCGTTTTTTTCGAAGACCCCGATGGCAACAAGCTCGAGGTTTGCCATCGCGCGAGCGCAACGATCGCGGAGTAGAATAATTAGCGCGAGGGTGTAATCCCAAACCCGCGAAGAGCGGCCGACGTTTTTTCCATCGGCAGGCCGACGACGTTGCTGTAGGAACCGTCGATCCGATCGATGATCTCCGTCCCGTGACCTTGGGCCGCGTAAGCTCCGGCTTTGTCGAGCGGATCGATTTTGCCGAGATAATTGCGAATGGCGCGGCCGTCGAGTTTCCGGAAATGCACGCGAGACATTTCGTGAAAGCTTCGCGTTCTGCCGCGCGCCGCATGGTTGATTCGCACGCCGGTCCAGACTTCGTGGGAACGGCCACTCAAGCGGCGCAGCATCCGAACCGCTTCATCGAGATCCACGGGTTTTCCGAGAACTTCGCCGTCGATCGTCACTAGCGTGTCGGCCGCAAGCACCACGGCGTCGCGAGCAAGAGCGGAAGCAACCGCCGCTTTGCGCGCCGCGTTCCAGATCGTGAGCTCACGGATGGTTAACCAGCTGTGCGAAACTTCGTCGACGCGCGGCGAGGAAATTTCGAATTCATAACCGGCATCAGTCAGCAATGCACGGCGGCGCGGCGATGCCGACGCCAGAATCAAACGCGGTCGCACACGCGAACGCCATTACGGCCTGGCCGAAGCAGCCGGTTCCGGTTTTTCCGCGGTCATTTCCTGGAGATTCGGAATCTTCATTTCCTGAAAATCCTTCGGTGGCAAAAACTCCGCGTCGCTGAGTGGATCGGTCTTTACCGCGATGACCGTGCTGACGATCTCGTCGTCGCCGATCGTCATCTGGGTGCGGATTGGGAACCCCGGCAAATCGCGATAGTCGGTCATTCCCTTGGCCAAATCGTTCCAGGCCGCGGGAACAATCGTTTGCAACTGCTTCAGAACGGCCGCCGAATTTGGAAAGCTCGGAGCGATCCAATAATGCGCTTTGAACTGTTTGCTCTCCGCAAGGTATTCGTCGGCTTCATAACCGTTGATCGTTATCTTTTTTCCGGTCGCGACGAGCTTCGGCTTCGCAGTGTTGGCGCCGCCGTATTTTGCCGCCATTTCCGCGATCGCTTTCGCTTTATCGCCCGAGATGCGCACGATTTTTTTCTGCGCGTTCATTAACGTGATCGTGTCGCCTGTCCTGCCGTCCACGATCATGGTCATTTGCGGCGACGCTTCCATGCGGATTTTGTCCCCTTTGATCTTGAGCGTGATCTCGTGAGTCTGGCCTTTTCCTTCGACTTTCTGGACGATGGTGAAATCGGCGCGCGCCGTGAGCGAAAAGGCGGCGAGGATGAGAGACGAAGCGAAAGCTTTCATGCCGACAAATTAGGTACCGTTGGGACAACAACGCAAACCGCCACCGAACGCTGGGAATAGCGGGTGAAGGGAATCGAACCCTCGTCAGTAGCTTGGAAGGCTACAGCTTTACCATTAAGCTACACCCGCGGCGGCTGTGCCAGTCCAGCTCGGACTAAGCTGGCGCGGCTCGCCTCAGCTGCCAAGCGGTTTCTGGGGTGGCGGGGCTTAGTTCCGCCCGCGCTTGCGACGCCAGCGCGCTCGAGCGCCACGCGCGCCCACCAGAACAAGAAGAGCTGCGCCACACATCCAGGTAGATGCCTCGGGAACCGGCGCGGCCGAAAATGTCTCCGCATCCGCGGCCGCGAAACCGGACGGGGCTCCCTCCGCGCTAATCCCGAAGCTCATTCCTGTAACCGCGAGATAATTATTGGCGCCGCCAAAATTCCCAAACCCGTGAAAACCTCGCAACTCACGATCGGAATCGGCGAGAAGCATCGGCTGAGAAATCTCCGGAGGCGCCGGATCGACCGCTTCTGCGCGGCGAGCTTCGACCTGGGTCGCGCGGCGAGCTTCGACCTGGGTCGCGCTCAAGACGCGCGAGATGGCTTCGCGCTGCGCTGGATTTCCACGCGGCGAATCGAAGGGAACGGCTCGCGCTTCATAGACCTTGCCGTTAGTCGATGCGGTCACAGGCCGTGAAGCGTCGGCGTAACTGAAAGTGGTGTAGGTAAGTACGATCGATCCGCCGAGGCCGAGAAGGCTAAAGCCAAGGATCGCCGGCAACGGAAGCCAGGGAAGCGCGGAGGCGGGAGCACGAGTATTTCCGGGAGCGATTGCCATATCGTGCCTCGAGAAAAAGCACGATTTGTTCCGCCGCTCGGACGGGTTTTCCCGCTAAACGATTATTGGTCGGGCGCGATAACGTCGCGGTGCCGCCAGGCGTAGCGCAGCCCGGAATAAAGCGTTAACGCCACCGTGATCCAGACCAGGACCGGACCAGCATCATACCACGCGCGATACCACCAGCCGCTCTGGGAATTGCCGTAATGCAGCTCGGCCGCCGCCAACAATCCCAGGAAAAAAATCACGGTGATGATCTGCCACGAAGTCTTGTGCTTGCCGAGGCGCTCCGCCGGCAGCACCCGTCCGCGCGCGCTCGCCATCAAACGCAAGCCGGTGATCAGAAATTCGCGGCCGACCACGGTGGTCGCCGCCCAGGCCGGGATTGCGCCCATCGGCACCAGCGAAATGAACGCCGCCGCCATCATGATCTTGTCCACCAGTGGATCCATGAGCTTGCCGAAATTCGTAACGATCCGATAACGGCGTGCAATTTCGCCGTCGACGAAATCCGTCACGCCCGCGATAAGAAAAATGATGAACGCCGTCGTGCGCGCGTAAGGCCAGTTGAGATTCAGCATCGCCACGAAGAGCACGGTCAGAACCAGCCTGCTGATAGTGAGACGGTTTGCCCAGTTCATGCGGAGGCGGTTGGCTCTTTGAACACCGGATGCTTCCAGATCGGGACCACGCGTTTGAGTTCGTCCATGATCCATTGATTCGCCGCGAACGCCACCCCGCGATGTCCAGCCGTCACGCGAACCACGACGGACGGTTCGCCCGTCGCGACAAATCCAATCCGGTGCCGGACAAAAATCTCGCGCGCGCGTTCGAATTTTTTCACGGCGTTCTCGGCCACGATCTGCATTTGGTGTTCCGCCATTTCCCGATGCGCTTCGTATTCGATGCCGGCAATTTCGCGACCATCTTCCGTTGCTCGGACCGCGCCCCAGAAAACGACGACGGCTCCCGCTTGCGGATCGTCATTTTGCGCGGGCAAATCGAGGGGCGCTTCTGTGATTGAGACTTCGCAAACGGAAATTGCCATGCGCTGATCGGACCGGATAGAGTCGGGACCCACTGCCGACTCCCGGCGTGATCAAGGAGATACTAAAATGAGCACGAATCAATGTGATATCGGACTGATCGGCCTCGCCGTCATGGGCGAAAACCTGGTCCTGAACATGGAAGCGAAGGGGTTCAACGTCGCCGTCTTCAATCGCACCTGGGAAGTCACGGAGAAATTCGCCGCCGAAAGAGCGAAAGGAAAAAACATTCAGCCGACGCGCACGGTCGAGGAGCTGCTCGGCGCGCTGAAGAAGCCGCGCAAAGTCATGATGATGATCAAGGCCGGGAAACCGGTCGATATGGTGATCGGCGAAGTCGCGCCGCTCCTCGAGAAGGGGGACGTGCTGATCGACGGCGGCAACTCTCTTTTCACTGATACGCAACGCCGGTGCAAGGACCTTGAAGGAAAAGGAATTCACTACGTCGGCATGGGCGTTTCCGGTGGCGAAGAAGGCGCGCTGAAAGGTCCATCGCTCATGCCCGGCGGTTCGCGCGATTCATGGGAAATTATCGCACCCCTTTTCCGGAAGATCGCCGCGCAAGTGGACGGCGAACCGTGTTGCCGCTACATGGGACCGGACGGCGCCGGCCATTACGTCAAGATGGTCCACAACGGCATCGAGTACGGCGACATGCAGTTGATCTGCGAAGCGTATGCGATCATGAATGGCGTCCTTGGCCTCGATGCGAAGGGCCTCGCCGAAATTTTCACCGAGTGGAACAAAGGCGATCTCGACAGCTATCTGATCGAGATCACCTCTAAGATTTTCCGGAAGATCGATCCTGAAACGGGCAAGCCACTGGTCGATGTAATCCTCGACAAGGCTGGCCAAAAGGGAACCGGCTTATGGACATTGCAATCGGCCATCGCGATCTCGGTCGTGATCTCGACCATCAACGCCGCGGTCGAGGCCCGGGTTATTTCCTCGCGGAAAGACGACCGCGTCGCGTCATCCAAAATTTTGCCGCAACCGAATCCGAAAGAGTTCAAGGGCGACCGCAAACAATTGATCGAAGCGGTGCGGCAGGCGCTTTACGCGTCGAAGATTATTTCCTACGCGCAAGGCATGGAGTTGCTGGGCGCGGCGAGTCATCAATACAATTGGGACCTGAATTTCGGTGACATCGCTACGATCTGGCGCGGCGGCTGCATTATCCGCGCGAAATTTTTGAATCGCATTGTCGAGGCTTACAATCGCGATCCGGCGCTGCACAACCTGATGCTCGATTCCTATTTCCGCGACATCATCGCGAACACGCAGGACAACTGGCGAGTCGCGGTTTCGAATGCGGTCGAACACGGCGTCGCGGTGCCCGCGTTCAGCGCTTCGCTCGCCTATTTTGACAGTTACCGCTCAGCACGTTTGCCTTCGAATCTGCTCCAGGCCCAGCGCGATTTCTTCGGCGCGCACACCTACGAGCGCGTGGACAAGCCTGGCGTGTTTCACACCGAGTGGATGGAGTCCGAGAAAACGCCGACGGAGAAAACAGCCGCGCCGAAAGAACCAGCGAAGCGGCACGCAGGCGAGTAACGAAATCGTCAGCGAAAATCGTGTGACTCGCTGCCGATGAGTTCTTCGTGAGCGAGGGGCCGAATCTTCTGGGCTTTGATCAAAACGACGTTGTCCGTGTTTTGCACCTGACCTTCGATCACGAGAAACGGTTCTTCGGTGATGAGGAGACGCATTTCTTCGAATAAATCCGGCGTGACGATCGCGTTTGAGACGCCGGTTTCATCCTCCAGACTGACGAAGACAAATCCTTTCGCGGTTCCGGGCCGTTGCCGGCAAATCACGTTGCCCGCGATCTGCACAGTCGAGCCGTGGCGAGCCGATCGCAGATCGCTCGCGCGCCAGATTTCCGGCAGTTGCGCCCGCAGCAATTTCATCGGGTGCGGGCCGGTCGTCAGGTTCATCGTCGTGTAATCCGCTTTCACGCGTTCGGGGATGGACATCGTTCTCAATGGAGTCATCGCGACTGAAGTAGAAGGATGACGATCAAATAACGGCTCGAGCGGTTCCTCCTCGACTTTCCACATCGCGGAGCGGCGATGCTCGGCAAAACAATTCAACGCGCCGAGTTCCGCGATCGTGCGCAGCTCTTCTTTGCTCAACACGACTCGCCGCTTGAAATCCTCGACTGATTGAAACGCAGCGCTCTCGCGTTCCTTCACCAGCGCTTCCCCATGCTCCTTCCGCAATCCATTCACGACGCAAAACCCGAGCCGGACCGTGTCATCCGAAACCACCGTGCAAAGCCAGCTCGATTCCCGCGCGCAGACCGGCAGAATGCGCGTCCCATGGCGCTGCGCGTCTTTCACGATCGTCGCCGGCGTGTAAAAACCCATCGGCTGATTGTTGAGCAGGCTCGCGTAAAATTCCGGGGCGCGATGCATCTTCAGGTACGCGCTTCCATAAGCGAGAATCGCAAAACTGATCGCGTGCGATTCGGGAAATCCGTAAAGCGCAAATGAGGTGATCGATTGCAGGATCTTCTCGATCACGTCCGGCGCGACATCGTTTCGCTCCATCGCGTTGCGCAATTTCACGCTGACTTTGTTCATCCGTTCTTCCGAACGATGAAAACTCAACGCGCGCCGAAGCTCTTCCGCTTCGTCGCCGGAAAAATCGGCCATGATCATGGCGATCTTCAGCATTTGTTCCTGGAAAAGCGGCACGCCGAGGGTGCGTTCGAGGACCGGTTTTAATCGGTCGTCGAAGTAAGTGATCTTCTCCCGGCCGGCGCGGCGATTGAGATACGGATGGACCATATCGCCCTGGATCGGGCCGGGCCGGATGATCGCGACTTCGATGACGACGTCGTAGAAACATTTCGGTTTTAGCCGCGGCAACGTCGCCATCTGGGCGCGGCTCTCGATTTGGAACACGCCGATCGTGTCTGCTTCCTGCATGATTTTGTAAGTCGGCGCGTCGTCGGTCGGAATGTGAGCGAGATCGATCGGCCGGCCGCGCTCGCGACAAAGCTCGAACGCGTCCTGCATCACCGACATCATGCCAAGCCCGAGCAAATCCACTTTCACGATGCCGAGATCTTCGCAGTCATCCTTGTCCCATTGCGCAACGACACGGCCCGGCATGGACGCGTTTTCCAGCGGCACGAATGAGCTGAGTTTTCCCTGGCAAATAATCATGCCGCCCGAGTGCTGGCCGAGATGCCGCGGCAATCCGTAGATCGCCTGATAAAGGGAGATGAACGCCGTCATGCGCGGATGCGCTTTTGGCAAACCGGCCTGCTCGATCTGCGCGCGCAGGTCGAGCGTGTGCGGGAAATCGCCGCTGGCGAAGAGGTGTGAGAATCGATCAAGAACGTTCGGAGAAAAATTCAGTGCCTTGCCGATTTCGCGCGCGGCGCTGCGTCCGCGATACGTGATGACATTCGCGGTCATGGCGGCGCCGTGTTTGCCGTAACGTCGATACACTTCCTGGATCACGCTTTCGCGCCGATCGCCGCTCGGCAGATCGAGATCGATGTCCGGCCAGCCTTTCCGGCTTTCGCTCAGGAAGCGTTCGAAGACGAGATTGTTGCTGACCGGATCGACCGGCGTGATGCCGAGACAATAACAGACCGCGCTGTTCGCCGCGCTCCCGCGACCCTGGACCATGACGTTATGTTCCCGGCAAAAATTGATGATGTCCCAGACGATCAAAAAATATCCGGAGAATCCGAGCCGCGTGATGAGACTGAGCTCTTCTTCGAGCTTTCGTTTTACCGCGGTGCCGATGGATGTGTATCGCTGTTGCGCGCCGAAGAGAGTGATCGTGCGGAGGAACGAATTCATGTCGTGGCCGTCGGGAACCGGGAAGGAAGGGAATTCGTAGCCGATGTTTTCGAGGGAAAACTCGAGGCGATCGGCGAGGCGCGCGGTATCTTCAATAGCGTCGAGTCGATCAGCGAACAGGGCGCGCATTTCGGCATCGCTTTTCAAATGGCGCTCGGCGTTTTGGGTGAGGAGTTTGCCGGCCGCATCGAGATGGGTGTGCTCGCGGATGCAGGTGAAGACGTCGAGAACTTGGCGACCGTAAGGACGCGCGTATTGGACGCCGTTCGTGGCGATCACGCGCAGGCGATGTTGCTCGGCCAGATCGCAGAGTTGCTGGTTCACGCGCTCTTCGCCACGAAGGAAATGGCGCTGGATTTCTACGCAGACATTTTCGCGGCCGAACGCGTCGATTACCAAAGTCGGGCTTTTTGGTAATCCAAAAACCGCAATGAGTCCGCGAGCGAATTGCGGCAATTCCTTCCATTGCACCGCACATTTTCCTTTCTCGTCGCTGCGGAGATGGGCCTGGGTGAGGAGCTCACACAGATTTTCGTAACCGCCCCGGTCCTTCACCAGCACCGGCAGGACAGTTCCATCTTCCATCGGCAACTCCGCGCCGGTAATGGGCCGGACACCGTGCTCGCGCGCGGCAACAGAAAATCGCTGCGAGCCATAAACGCCGTTGCGATCGAGCAACGCCATCGCCGGCATCTTGAGCTCGGCGGCCCTCTCAGCTAGTTGCTCGGGAAAAGATCCGCCGCGGAGAAAACTGAAGGCACTGCATGCGTGAAGTTCGACATACGCCATAGCGAACTCCGCTAATCATAAATGCCGTCGAGCGCCCATTGGCCGCCGGTCGAATGACATTGGCAAACGGCGCCGTTGTCGAGCTCCACGTCCCACTCAGCGCGGTCCCACGCGTTTTCGTCCCACCAATTTCCCGATGCGAGGAACGGACCTTTCCCGGCCCGGACCGCACCTTCCGCTTTCGCGCTGCGAAAATGGATCGGCCGATTTTTCGCGAGCAACACCGACGCCGGCAACGCAGCGCGAAACCGTCGCAGCACACTTGCCGGCAACGAAGGAAGCTCGTCGGTTTTCGTTTCAGCCAATTGCCACGAGAACGGTTCCATCCGGAACGCGTCGGGCTGATGGGTTTCTTCGAGAACGGGCGTGCCGACACGCTCGGAGCCGAGCAGTCCCGTCAATCGCGCGAGAGTTTCGGTGAGCCGCGCCGGATCCCGGAGCGCGGTTTCGAACAAGTGGAATTGTTCGAATGACGGCTTGGTCGTTTTCGCCTTGAGCCCGACGGCAATGATCGGCGATTTCGAGGTAAAATTTTCGAGATGCGTGTGGAGCATCCGGAAAAGCGTTTCGACGTTGTTCGTCGGCTCGGGAATTTTGAATCGGCGCGCGTAACGGTTCTTGTCGCTGAAAATAATTT
The DNA here is from genome assembly GCA_046262815.1 of Chthoniobacterales bacterium. Classification (GTDB taxonomy): domain Bacteria; phylum Verrucomicrobiota; class Verrucomicrobiia; order Chthoniobacterales; family UBA10450; genus AV80. The sequence goes on from JBHELY010000069.1 coordinate 12,619, forward strand.
CGAGCTGGAGCTCGCTGGCGACGAGATGGAGCGCATTCAGCCGCACGGAAAACTGCTGGAGAAAGCGCCGCAGCATGAAGAGGAGCGGCTCGCTCGTCTCAATTTCATTTTCGAATTCGAACGCTTCCTCGAACGATTCCCCGACCGGCACGAGCTTGAGCAGCCGCGTCGTTTTTCCCGTGGCGCGTTCCCAAAGCTCGACGCTGATCGGCCCTAGCCGGGCCGCGACCGCTTCTTTTTCCAGCGCCGCGAACTGGCCTAACGACTCAATTCCCCAGCGCCGCAGAATTCCGAGGACGCGGCCGATTTCGGCCTGGCGCTCTTTCGCCTTCGATTTTGCAACGGCTTTCATGATCGCGACTCATCGCCCTTGCGACAGCAGCCGGGCCCGCGCTTCCGGCGACAATGACGAATGACTCAACCAGGCCGAGGCATTCGCTGGATCGGTGTGCAGCCACCCGACCACCAGAGATTCCAATTGGGATTCGCGCAGATTTTGGTTTCCGATCGTTTCGATCCAGGCCGCGGCTGTTTGCGGATCGCTGGAAAAAATTCGGCGCGAGTACGCAGCGACGGCACTATCGCGCGAACCACCCGAAGGCAACGTCCCGAGCCAGGCGCCCGCCGCAGCAGGATCGCTTTCCGACCAGCGATTGACCAGGCTCTCGAAAGCTTGCTGCCGGATTTTACCTTCCGGCAACGAGACCGCCCAATCACCGGCCGCATGCGGATCGCTCCCGGCCCATTGCCAGACGATCCCGGTAATCGCGTTCGTTTGCGCTTCAGGTGAAGACAGGCGCGAGAGCATTTGGGCGGCTTCGCGCGGATCGGATTCCGCGACGACCGCGATCACGCTCGGAAAAACCAGGTCGCGCACAGCCGCATCCGGCAAGTTTCCGACCCAGGTGAGCGCGGCTTGCGGATCGTTGCGGGCCCAGACGCGCGAAACATTTTCGAGCAGCGCTTTGCGGCCATCGAGCTCGCTTGCCTGGAGCGCGAAATTCGCCGCGGCCCGCGGATCGGTTTCGCTCCATTGCGAAAGGATGTTCGCAAGGGTTGTCTGGCGCGACGAACCGGAAGGAAGTTTCTGGGCCCAATCGAGCGCACTTTGCACATCGCTATTGGCAAGCTGAAGCGCGATCGACATGGCCGCTTCCTCCTGCGCTTTGCCGGGCGGCAATCCGGAAATGAATTGAGCGGCAGCGGTCGGATCGGATTGGACCCAGCTCGCGAGCGCGGAACGAAGCGCGTTCCGCTGTCCATCGCCCGGAGGCAACGCCTGCGCCCAATTCAGCGCCGCGCGCGGATCGGTTTGCGCCCATTGCCGCGCGACGTTGTTGATCGATTGATCGCGCACCGGCCCCGGCGACAAAGTCAGAATAACG
>JBHELY010000070.1:0-13891 GCA_046262815.1 Chthoniobacterales bacterium
TTTGATCGTGACGTATTGGGCCCGCGAACTCACTGAATGGATACGCCAGTAGCGACGCGACGCGCCGAAACGGAAGCGCATTTACGATTAAAGAGGCTCGCGCTTCTTTGGGCCCAGGCGAATGGATATTCAGCCTGCGCGGCCGAAGTGAGTTTACCGCAGTGCCGTTATCGCGCCGATGTGGCGGCGTATCGCGCGCGCCTTCGCGAGCAGACTGTGACCGCGATCTTCGAATGCAAACAGGCGCGCCCGGATTTGCGCCGGGACAATTGCGAGACCGCGACGACGCGCGAACGCCTTCGCTCGCTCGCGCGGCGGCGTGAGATTCTCGAAAGACATCTTCGCGTTCACTACCCCACCCTCCGGACCGGCGATTCGCTTTTCGCCGAATACGATTCGCACGATTTCGAGGCGATCGGCCACCGCGGTTATCGGCGCGTTTTGCGCGAATCGGCCGCGCTCGAGAATCGGCTTTATGGCGGCACGAAGTTCGAGTGCCTCGTTCGTTATCGTTGCGCGAATCTGTTTTTTCTGGTTTTGCCTAACGAGTTGTTTCGGGAAACGGAAGCGCCCGTGGGCTGGGGCGTTCTGGTGGAAAAGAATGCGTCGCTCGACCTGGTTCGTAAACCGGCCTGGCAGGACAATTCGAATGATGCGCGGATTCGATTGCTGCAACGAATCGCAGTGGCCGGCACGCGCCAGTTCAATCGCGCTTTCGCAATTACGCGCGAAGAACTCGGCTACGCCTGATCAGCCTCGTTTCGCCACGAGCAGATTGTGGCCGGTCATTTCCTTCGGTTGGGGCAGGTCCAGCAAGAAGAGCAAGGTCGGCGCAACATCAGCCAGGATCCCGTCTTCGACCCGAAACTCGGCCGCGTTCTCCGCCACGTAGATGAAATGGACGAGGTTCGTCGTGTGCGCGGTATTCGGCGAGCCGTCCGGGTTCCGCATGAGCTCGCAGTTCCCGTGGTCCGCCGTGATCAGACAGGCGCCGCCCAATTTGAGGACCGCCGGCACGATCCGAGAAACGCATTCATCCACTGTCTCCACAGCCTTGATCCCGGCTTCGACGACTCCCGTGTGCCCCACCATATCGGGGTTCGCGAAATTCAGGATGATCAGGTCGTATTTGTCCAAGCGGGAGAGCACTTCCCCGGTGACTTCACGCGCGCTCATCTCCGGTTTGAGATCATAAGTCGCGACCTTGGGTGACGGGACGATCTTGCGGTCCTCTTTTGGAAACGCGCGCTCGATACCGCCGTTAAAAAAATAGGTGACGTGCGGATACTTTTCGGTTTCGGCGATGCGTAATTGCGTTTTGCCGGCGGCGCTCACGACTTCGCCCAGAATGTTGGGCAATTTTTCCGGCGCAAAAATAAATGGCGACGAATAGGTGACGTCGTACTGGGTGAGCGTGACGTAATTCACCTGCGGCCAGACTTCGCGGTCGAAGCCGTCGAATCCCTTGAGCAAAAACGCCTGGGAAAGCTGCCGGGCGCGGTCGGCGCGGAAGTTGAAGAAGAAGACGGTATCGTCATCACGAACACGCTGCTCGCTCGCGTTCGAAAAAATCATCGGCGGCAGGAATTCATCCGTTTTTCCGTTCTGGTATTGAGCGCGGACGGCGTCGGCCGGAGAGTTCGCACACTGCTCGCCACGACCGAGTACAATCGCGTCCCAAGCTTTCTTGGTGCGGTCCCAGCGGCGATCGCGGTCCATCGCGAAATAACGGCCGATAACCGTAACGATTCTTGCGCCACTGTTCGTTAGGCCATCCGAACACGTTTTGAGAAAATCCGCGCCGCCCGTCGGCGAGGTGTCGCGCCCATCCGTAAAAGCGTGAACGAAAATGTCCGTCACGCCGGCTGCGTGCGCCGCATTCGCGAGAGCAATCAAATGCTCGTAATGGCTGTGAACGCCTCCATCCGAAACCAAGCCAAGAAAATGGAGGCGATGACCGCGAGCTTTCGCAAAAGTTTCCTGGGCGACCGCATTGCGCTCCAGTTCGCCGTCGGCGAGAGCTTTGTTGATCCGGGTGAGATCCTGATAAACGATCCGGCCCGCGCCGAGATTCAGGTGGCCGACCTCCGAGTTGCCCATCTGTCCTTCGGGCAATCCAACATCGAGACCGCTGGCGCTCAATCGTCCGCCCGGATAATCGCGATAAAGGCCATCGTGAAATGGCGTCCGCGCCAGCAAGGTCGCGTCGCCGTTTTCTTCGCGCTTCTCGCGGCCGCCGGGGTTGATGCCCCAACCATCGCGAATGATGAGAATGACAGGCCGCGGCACGAGGTCAGTTTCGCGACGTTAGGGAAAACCGACAAGTGGTTTCCCGGTTGTGGATTGACAAGGCCGGGAGCGGGCTCCTAGATCGGCGGATGAAGTGGCGCAATCAGTTACTCGCGCTTTTCTGTCTCCTCGTTTTCGCCGCCTTTGGCGTCTTCTATTTCCAGCATTGGGTCGTCCAGAAACCGTTCGGGGTGATCCTCTTTATCGGTGAAGGCCTCGCCCCGGGCCGCATCGCGCCCACTCGCATCTACACTGGTGGGGTCGACAAGCCCTTGACCCTCGACTCCCTGCCGCACCTGGCGTTGATGAGAAATTATTCCAACGACTTCGCTGCGCCGGACCCGGCCGCCGCGGCCTCAGCAATGGCCACCGGAATTAGAGTCGATAGCCGCACGATCGGCGCCGAGTTGCGAGGAGGACCGGCACCGACTCTCCTAGAGCTCGCCCAGCGGGCGGGGCGCGCCACCGGTCTCGTGACCGACGGCAAGATCGCGGGGCCTACCGCGGCCGCTTTCTACGCGCATGCGACCGATGCGATTGCACAACTCGAGATCGCCCGGCAGTTCATCGAGGTCGCGACCGTTGATCTGGCGCTGGGCGGCGGCGCCGAGGATTTTCTTCCCGAGGCAAAGAACGGCGCGCGCAAAGATGGCCGCGACTTGCTGTCGGAAATTCGCCGGAAAGGGTTCGATGTCGCGCGGACGAAAGCCGAGCTTGAATCCATTCCGGGCTGGCGACGGCCAAAACTTTTCGGCGTTTTCGCAGGCAGTGAGCTCAGTTATGCGGACCACATTGAAGCGCATCACGAACAGCCCAGCCTGCCCGATATGGTTCGGCGTGCGATCGAGTTGCTTCAGTACAATCGCGGCGGCTATTTCCTGGTTGTGGACGCGAACCTGATGCGAAAAGCGGCCGAGAAAAACGACGCGGAACACACGCTCGCGGAAACAACCGAGCTGGATCGCGCCGTAGCCGTCGCGTTGCGTTATGCGGGAGAAAATTCGACGATCATCGTCGCCGGTAATGTCGCGCTGGGTGGATTACACCTGAATGGCTCGCCTTTCCGGACGGATCGCGGCATCGCTCTGCTCGGCTTGAATTCCGCGGGCGATCCATGGTTCTCGTGGGCGAGTGGTCCGAACGGAGCGAAATCGTACGGCAGCGCGAAGTTGAATTCGCAGGCGCCCGCGGAGACGCTCCCGCCCGAACCACCCCAGGAACCGGCAGCGTTCTACGCGCGAGCGGCTCTCGACACCGTCGAGGACGTGATGGTTTTGGGAACGGGGCCGGGAACCAATGCCATCCACGGGTCGATAGATAACACCGCGATTTTCAAAATCATTCGCGACCTGCTCTAGCGCATGTCTGCGCGGTCGGTCGGCAACCAATAGAAAACCCGCCAGTCGGACGAGCCGAGTGGCGGGCTTTCGAAAGAGCGTCCCGTTATTCGCTTTGCGGAGAGAGCTGCGGAATAAAGGTGAACGGCGGCGGAGGCGCGAGCGGCGGCGGCGGACCTTCAGCCGGAGGCGGAGGAGCAACTTCAGGCACATCCTTGCTCTCGCCGACGTCTTTCGAGTCCGCGACGTCTTTTGAATCGGCGGTCGTGTTTGAGAAGTTGCGGTTCGAAGCCAGTAGATTGCCGCGGCTCGGATTGAACGCCGAAACTTCGGCGACCGTAAATGGAGTGTCGCTGTGGGCGGCCGGTGTCCAACGAACCATGACGTAACGTCCGGATGTCGCCGGGAAATCGATCGACGCGCGCCCCTGCGTTCCATCATCGATCGCGGAACCAACTGCTTTCAATCTTGCGATCGTTTTTTCGTCGAGCTTGAGCGAGCCAGGGGTGTTGTCACCATCAACCCCAGGCAGCGATTGAAGCACGTAAAAATCGATTGCCGTCGCGCGCGGTGAATAAACGGCGGACAGGCGCCGCAGAGTCGAGAGTTTGCCGAGATCAACGATCGCGACCGGCGAATTGTCCGTCGGCAGGAAGCCGAAGGACGTCGTCGCCTGATCATCGATCATGTTATTCGCGACTTTCAGATCGCTGCCGGAACTGACGTAAAGCGCGCGGGCACTCGTGCGAACTTTGTAGTTCATAAGAGCAAAGCTCGCCTGCGGGCCGAGATTCGCTTTCGAGGGCGACGAGATTTCACTCGCGGCATCAGGAACCTTTTGAAGAACGATATCGGAAGCAAAGACGGTCGAGGCGGAGACCAAAATGCAACCGGAAAACTTGGCAAACGAAGAGGCGAGTGATCTCATAATTTCCATATCCACAAAAACGATGGTAGAGCTTTTCCTCGCTTGGGGCAATAAAAATCTTTGCCCCCCAAGCAGATTTTTCGGGGTCCGTAATCCCGGATCCCTCTACTCCGTAATTTGACAGTTTGGTACTAAACCGACCCTAGGCCGTTTGCTGAAAAATATGCCCAGGATCGTCTTGCCCCAACATTTCCGACGTGGACTCCCATCTGGGCAACAAGCGCTGATCACGCGAGGGCAAATCCACCCCTTGAAACACGTCTTCTGACTTCCATTGGGAACGCATCCCCAGACTCGTCGTCGTTTCAAAGAGTCCCGCACGGGGCGCGTAGTGTTCCGCCATGAGGACGGGATCGGCGAAGCAGAGAGCGGAAAAGCAGACGAGGGCCGCGATGACGAGGAAGATTTTCCGGAAGGCAAAAGGCTGGATGCTGATTAAAACCATACTCGTTATGGTTTTTATTAGCACCGGCTGTGCCATTAAATTGGCCAGCTGCTAGCAGATTCATGTCTTTATCCCGCCCGCGGTTCAGATACCGCGAACCTAGTTCCGGACAAAGGAACGTGCGAAAGCGAGATTTTCTTTTGCTTCAGCATAGTCCGGCTGAATTCGCAGAGCGATTTCGTAATGTGTGATAGCGGCCTGATATTCCCCGAGACGACAAAGGAGATCGGCGAATTCTTTCTGAGCCAAGGGGGCGTGAATTTGATGCGGATCGCGCGCGAGGCTGTGTTCGAATCGTGAGCGCGCCTCTTCCAACAGGCCCTTGTCGACCAAGGCACGCGCCAGACGGAATTCCCATTCTCCGTTTTTCGGATCGAGCTGGACTGCGCGCTGATGGTGCTCGATCGACTTGTCGTAATCCTTTAGATCGGACCAAGCGAGCCCAAGATAGAATTCAGCATCGCCGAGCTTCGGATCGCGCTTGAGGGCTTCCTCGTACCGCTCGATAGCCTCATTAACCCGGCCTGCCTGATGCAGCGCCTTTCCAAAGTTAAGCTGGGCCCACGCATCCCGGGGAAGAATTTCTGCGACTTTCGCCGTTCGCTCGATTGCCGGCACCACCCGGCCTCCAAGCTGCGCTGCACAGAGGGCTGCGACCGGCACAACAAGCACGGCCCAACGCAGGCCGTGGCGGATCCACGGGGCCCAACCACGCGGCGCCGGCAATGTCGAGACGCCGGACCCATCGATGCCGAGCATCGCCCGGGTTTGGGTCTCGCGAACCTTCCAGATAAATCCATCGTAGTAGAAATGCAGCAGCGCGGACGCTGTCACGATTCCAATCAACACATGCTTGATTGCTTCGACAGAAACGCCGGAAGTCGTTAGTGCGATCGATCCATAGGCGAGAACGAGGCCCACGTAGACCCCAACAAGGGAACCGCTCCGTCGGAAAACGAAGCGCATAAACCCGTGGATACTTTCGTCGCGTTCCACGCGAGCTCGATTGTAGATCCAAACGATCGCGAGGTACTGGACGTCGTGGAACACCTCGAACAGAGCAATTCCGACAAGGATGTTTTGGACCCCATTGTTGCAATACCACCAAAAGGCGATGCTGCTGACGAGCAGCGTCATCTTGATCGGGCTCAGCACGCCGGCCTTCAACCAGTCTCGGCATTGCCTCCATACAAAAACAGCCGTGACGACCGTCAGCGCGGCGAGGACCACGTATCTTCCGCTCAGGATTACACCCGGCTGGATTACAGGTCCGCCGCTCTCATAATAAAGCTCGAGGCACGTTCGAAAACGCATCGGTGAAAGGATCACTGCGGCGAGGAACCAGGCGAAGCAAAGGGCGAGATCGGTTTTCGCCCGTGCGGCCGCCTTCGCCGAAACCTTCGCATCGTAGATGCGGCAGAAACCGTAAGTCTGCATCATTCCGTGCCAGATTCCCCAGGCAAGCGCGACCAATTGGATCGCCTGGATATTGTAGACGGAGGACCAGACACATACCGCGAGCAACGCGATCGGAGCGACGACGAACCGAATCTTAAAACGATCGAACAGTGCCCGATCGCCGTAGGCACGAATCATCCCCGGCAGGTGGTGCCCCATGGCGCCGAATGCTCCGACAAAAAGGAAGATGTCCTGAGCGCTCCAGCGGGCTTGTGCCGCCGTGAAAATCGGAATCAGCACCACCGGGGTGCCGACAAAAAGCAGAAGATCGCGCCACCGATCCAGGATCCACGGAGAAGTCTTTCCAGTCGGCGAAGAAACGACAGCCGAGGGAGGAAGCTTGGCGCCAGATAGACCAGGCTGGGGCATTGTTTGCGTCGCCATCTCAGGGCTTTGATAAATCAAAACAAGGGCGAAAACAAGCCTGCGCTGGAAGCTCCCCGAGCGAAAACAAAAGGCGGGTGGCATTGCTGCCACCCGCCTAATGAATCCTTACTCTATTTCGTTTAGAACCGCTTGGTCAGGCTCACGTACCAGTAACGGTTACGGATCGAGTAGAGCGACGTATCGTAGTTGTCGTTAAACGCGCCGAGAACCGATGGCGGATAGCGATCAAACACGTCGTTGACGCCGACCGTGAGCTTGGTGCCCCACAGCATGCGCTGCCAGATCGAGGCCGTAGCGGCTTCGGTGACCGGCGCGTTCTTGCTGTCCTTGGACTCCTTGACATACGGAGCGGGTTCCGTTGGCGGCTTGACCCACTCGTAGCTCAACTGGAGGTCGAGGGTGATGTAGCTCGGAATCGTCCGTGCCTCGCCAGGATACAGTCTCGCGAAGGCCGCCAGGAAGGCCGGATCATCGCGGAAGTCGCCGATGTAGTTACCCGTGGCGATGAAGTCGAAGTGTTTCCACTCCCACTCGCCGCGGAGGAAGCCCTTGTTCCACGGAATGGCGCCCGGGGCCAACGGCAAGGTGCCGTTGTTATAGTTGCCCAGGAAGCTATTGAATGCCTGGCCCTGTCCGGGTTGCGCCTTCCAGGTGAAGAAGTGGTTGTAACCACCCGAGAAGGTGAATTTGCCCCAACGCTCAGTCGGCAACTCGTAAACCGCCGTCAGGTCGAGACCGGTGACGTGCCGCTTACCGCCGTTAGCTGATAGAGCGTCAATACAGTCCACCGTGCCATCGGCAAAGCGCGTGACGCCGAGAGCCGGGCCACCCAAGCCCGCGAGACCCAGACCGCAATTATCCGGATCAACGAAGACCGTATTATTGCTTTGACCATTCTGGGTCAACTCAACCTGCGCGGACGAAGCAGCGCTCAAGACCAACGCAGTGGTGAAGAGCTGATACACGTCCAAGGTCATCGTGAAGCCAGGCAGGAACTTTGGCGTCCAGACGACACCAGCCGAGTAGGCGTCGGTCGTTTCTGGAACGAGGCCCGTGAAGCCCGCCCCATAGACGCCGTCCGGCGGCTGGAGCGTGGCGCCCGTGAGCGGATCGAACAGAACCGGGAAGTTCTGGAAGACCGGAGTAAAGAGCTCGTTCGGGCTCGGTGAGCGGTACGACTGGCCCCAGCTGGCGCGGAAGGTAATATCCGGCGTCGGCTGGTAACGCAGCGATACACGTGGCGAACCCTTGAAGTTTTCGTCCGGATTCTCGTTCACGAAGCTTGCCGAAGTGCTCGCGGGCGAGCCTGCGACCAGCAAGAGATTCGTGTTGTCGAATTCTTCACGCCGCCAGGCGATGTCCAAGTCCAAGGAGCGCACCCACGGAACGTTCATCGTGGAAGTGATGATCGGGATACCCAATTCGAAGAAGTAGGAGTCGACTTCCTGACGGTACTTCAGGAGCGGCGCCTGGTTGAAGCCCAACTGATCGTCGGAGGCCTGGATCGGATCGGGGATCTGCTTCTGATTGACCGTGCGGCGCTCGTAACCGGCGGCCACGTCGATACCACCATTCCACAGTTTCGGGAAGAGGTGGGCACTGAACTTGACGTCCGCCAGCCAGTCGCGCTCGTAGAAGAACGAGTGACCGACGTAGGAAGCGCCCCCCTGGGTCCAATCCTGGGCAATAATGTTGTTGTTATACGTCGCCGTGCCGATCGGAACACCGGTTTGGAACTCAGCCCCAGCCGAATTGGTATTGTTGTAGATCGGCGCCGAACCCGAGGTCGGCGCGGATATGCCGATAAACGGGTTAAACAGGTTGGCCGCCGTCAGGGCATCAATGAAGGACCCGCGAAGGTCACCGCTATCGATGCGCTGATAATTCAAGCGCTCATAGACGAAGCCGGAGTCATAGTGGAACCGGCTGATGAAATCGTTATCCGGGATATTGAAGTCACCCTCGACGCCCGCGACATAACGATAGTAATCCTTGTCGAAGAACGAGCGACGGTTTTTCAACTCCTGCTGTGAACGGTATCGGACCGAGCTCAAGTTGTTGCCGAACGGGTTGAACTCGTTCGTCCTTGCCCCGGCAATCGGGAGCAGGAAGGGCGCGCCGGCCAGACCGTTGTCCTGCTTGACCTTCGAATACATGATATCGCCATAGAGTTGGAGACCATCGCCGAAGATCTTGTAACGGCCGGTGACCATATACATCGCCTTTTCCATCGCCGGGATAGCGGGCGTAAAGGCGCGGAAGTTAAACCGCGACGGATCCTGACCAATCGCGAAGTCGCCCGGCAGATTGCCGCCACTGGCGGCGACTACCGAAGCCGACGGCTCGAACCGGCGATAGCTGAGGGGGGTGACCTGATTGTTGCTCAGGCTGAGCAGAACCAACTGGCCGGTGATCGGAACTCCGCCCGCAGTCGGCCGGATCGTCTGGCTCGTAACCGAAGCAGCAACCGAGACGCGACCTGAGAAGGTCGGGCTGTTGTTGTTCGGACCGCCCCATCCTGTGCCCGTCGGGTCATTGGCAGTGTTGCCAGTGCCCGCGACTCTGGCGCGATCTTTCGAATAGAGGTTCGCGCGGGAGTAATATTCACCCTCAGCGGCGATCGAGACTTTGCCGTCCAAACCAGTGACACCGCCACGGAGATAAACCTGGCGCACGTGCGCATCGGCTTCCGTGGTGTTGCCATAAAGGGCGTAGAGTTCCGCGCCTTCATACGGCTTTTCGCCCGGCCCGTTGAGCAGAATGAAGTTCACAACGCCAGCGACGCCATCGGAACCGTAAACGGCCGAAGCGCCATCCTTCAGAACTTCAGTGCGCGAAATCGCACCGATCGGAAGGGCGTTGATGTCGTTAAAATTGAAGGTGCGCCGGCCGTTGACCAAGATGAGGGTATTGGCCGAGCCAATGCCGCGCAGGTTGATCGTCGCTGTGCCGTCGCCGCCGTTGGAATCGTTTTCCGTGGCCGCGTTACCGACGAAGGACGGCAATTGGCGCAGACCTTCGACCGGCGTATTGGCGCCCTGTTTCTTCAGGACTTCCGCCGTGTAGACCGTCACCGGCAAGGCCGATTCGGTTTCCGCGGTCGGGATGTAGGTGCCGGTCACGTAAACGCGCTCGGTCGTGGCTTCCGCCGGTGACGGGGCTTGCGCGTAAGCGCCGCCCGCGATGACGAGAGGAATTCCGGCGGCAGCTACGAGAGCTGTGCGGAGGGATCCTAACGTGTGCAGTACGTTTCTTATCATTAGTTTCTCCTATGGTTTGGTTAGGTTTGGCGGTGAGGATTACCGAGGTTTTAGAGGGCTGACAAGCCTTTTTTTCACTTTTTTGAAAATTTTTTGAACGGGGCCCGCCAGCGCGATGTCGGGCCGGGCGCCCCTTCCACCGTCATTTCCGGAGATTCTGCGAAAATCGCGGCAGCTCGTGCAACAAAAAAAGGGGGGGGTTTCCGCGCGACAATCTTCCCGCAAATCCGTTGAAAAAATTTTCGAGCGGCCGCGGATTTGACCGATTACTCGTTAGGCCGTCGCGACGTTTTTTTCTTTTTCGCGTCGGCGATAACGCGGAACCTTCCGTGCCGCCATGTCCGTCCCGAATCCCGAACCGCATCCGCTCAGCCTCGTGCCCTTCGCGGCTTTGCTGCTGACGATCGCGCTCGCGCCTGCGCTGCTGCGCGAGCATTGGCACCGGCATTACGCGAAGATTTGCGCCGGTTTCGCCACGATCACGGTTGTCTATTACATCTTCGTCCTTCACGGCTCGGCGCGCGTCCTTCACGCCGGTTGGGAATACGCCGGTTTTATCATCGTGGTCGGCGCATTTTTCGTCGTCGCCGCCGGGATCCATCTCCAATTGCGAGGCCGCGCTACTCCGGCGCTCAACACTCTTTTTCTTTTCGCCGGCGCGCTCCTTGGGAATCTCTTCGGGACCGTCGGCGCATCGATGCTTTTGATTCGTCCGTGGATCGCTCTCAACCGGGATCGCTTCGCCCAGTTTCACCTGGCCTTTTTTATTTTCGTCGTGAGTAATATCGGCGGCGTCCTGTTGCCCATCGGTCCCCCGCTTCTGCTTGGCTATTTAAAAGGCGTGCCGTTCTGGTGGGTGGCGCAACACTGCTGGCTGCCGTGGACCATTATCCTGGGAGCCGTCCTCATCTGTTTTTATTTTGTGGATCGCCTGACCTACCGCGCCGCTCCCGAAAAAATGGAGCCCGGTGAGAAGGGGCACTGCGCAGGCGCGGCTAATTTCATCGTCATGGCAGCAATGCTCGTCTGCCTGGTTATCCTGCCGTCGGGGTGGCGCGAAGTTTTTATCGCTCTCATCGCGACCGCCGCGTATTGGTTCACGCCGCCGGAGATCAGGCAACGCAACGAATTCAGTTTCGCTCCGCTGAAAGAAATCGCGTGGATTTTCCTCGGCATCTTCGGGACCATGATTCCGGTTCTCGATTACATGGAACGCCATGCCGCAGATCTCGGTCTCCGTTCGGACGCGCAATTCTTTTGGACTACTGGCGCGCTCTCGGCCGTGCTCGATAATGCCCCCGCCTACCTCACCTTTTTCGCCGGCGCTCTCGGTCTTCACGGTCTGAGCATCGACGACGCCGGCCAAGTTTCGGCGTTCATCGCGCGGCACGATCACTCGCTTGTCGCGATTTCGTTAGGCGCCACCTGTTTCGGCGCGCTTACTTATATAGGCAACGGTCCAAACCTTCTCGTGAAGGCCGTGGCTGACCACGCCGGAATAAAGACGCCCGGCTTTTTCGGCTACATCTTCAAGTTCGCCCTGCCGATTTTGATTCCAATCTTCATCGCCGTGTCGCTGCTGTTTTTCCGGTAGGCGGGCTTGCTTCACAAAACTTCGCCGCGATTCTTCAGAAATGTTCACCGGCCTTATCCAGGAAGTCGGCGCGGTCGTCGCTTTGCGTGCCGCGAAACAGGCGACCGAGCTTGAACTCATCGCTCCGCGCCTCGCCGAACAGGTTCGGATCGGTGACAGCATGGCGGTTAACGGTTGCTGTCTCACCGTCGCACGTCGGGACGGCGACAAACTCAGTTTCGACATCCTAAAGGAATCGCTCGACCGGACGAATCTTGGCGTCTTGAATCCGCAGAGCCGTGTGAACCTCGAGCTCGCCCTCGCCGCAAACGAGCGTCTCGGCGGTCATTTCGTCCAGGGACATGTCGATTGCGCGGTGCCGATTTTGACGGTCGAGAAAAAAAATGCCGACCTGCGAATCGAGATCGAGCTACCGGCGGAGTTCGCGCGCTACGTCGCGTTCAAGGGATCGATCGCCGTCAACGGAATTAGCCTCACCGTCGCGGAAGTGTCGCCGAAAAGTTTCGCGGTTTGGATCATTCCTCACACGCGCTCGCAGACAAATCTCGCCGATGCCAAACCTGGCGATCTCGTAAACCTCGAGTTCGATTTGCTGGCGAAATATGTGGAGCGCATGCTCCATCGGACATGAGAGCGCCGAAAATCGTCGGCGTGATTTTTTCCCGCGCCGATCTCGAGCGCGCAGTCCTGATGCGCAAGCCGCCGGATCTTTTTGAACTGCGGCTCGACCGTCTCATCAAGACTGCAATCGCGCCGTTGCCCGCCCCCCTCATCCTCACCGCTCGCGATCCTCGCGAAGGCGGCGCCAATAATTTGTCGGCTTCGCGGCGACGTGCACTGCTCTTGGAATTTTTGCCTCGGGCGAAGTACATCGACGTCGAGTTGCGCTCGGCGCGCGCGCTCCATTCCGTTCTGGAGTCGGCGTCCGAGAATAACGTCGAGACGATCCTTTCCTTCCACGACTTTGAAACGACGCCATCCGTTGCCCGCCTCGATGACATCGCGTCCCGCGGCCGTTCGTTAGGCGCCGCCGTCATCAAAGTCGCCACCCGGACGGACACGCCCGCGCAACTCGATCGGCTCCTGGATTTTTTTGACCACCACCGGCAAACGTCCGACGTGGTCGCGATGGGCATCGGCAAACTCGGACGGACTTCACGGCTGGAACTCGCCCGGCGCGGTTGCATTCTCAATTACGCGCACCTCGGTTCTCCAGTCGCTGCCGGCCAATTATCGATCCAAGACCTGCGACGGTTTGCCAGCCGGCGCGAAGCCGTATCTTAATAAGTACTGCCTGCCTTTTTCATGGACCCATCCATCTCATTGCCAGACCACGTCCCGGTCATGCCCCTCCCGGGCGCGCTCCTTTTCCCGAACGCGCTTCTGCCGCTGCACATCTTCGAGCCGCGATACCAGCAAATGCTCGAACTCGCCCTGCGCGAGCATCGCATGTTCTCAGTCGCGCTGATTAAACCGCAACGCGCCCAATGGAAAACGACCGACGATTTTTTCCACATCGCCGGCGTCGGGTTGATCCGCGCCTGCGTCGGCGGCGGCGATGGGACTTCGAACCTGATCCTGCAAGGACTGCGTCGCGCCCGCTTCACGTATTTCGAGCAAAACGCGCCGTTCCCGATCGCCCGGATTGAGCCGCTTAAATCGGAAACCACGACCACGGTCGAGACCGAGGCGCTCGGCGCGAAAGTGATCGAGCTTTATTCCAAATTGAAAACGGAGGGGCGCCAGCTGCCCGAAAAGGTCGACAAATATCTGGCGAACCTGACCGACATGGAAATGCTCGCGGACCTGATGGCGGCGACGTTCGTGAACGATCCCCTGCGCCGCCAGCAATTGCTCGAGGAACTTTCGCTGAATCGCCGGCTCCGGCTCGTCATCCAATATCTTCGCGAAGAAATCGGCAGCGCTGCGGCCTAACGAGAATAAGATCAGCGACAGCGGACAAGACCGCGCGTCACTCGGGGCGAATGCGTGGAAGTCATCTCAAATGTGGACGCACAGCGGTCCGCCGTCCGCTCCATCGCATGGTTAGGTGCTGCCGGCTTGCGACCAGATCGTCCATAAAAATAGTCAGAGACCACCTTATTCCCGGCATTCCTTCGCGATATCCCAAGTGTAGTTGATTATCTGGATGTATTTCCTGCGTAGCGCTTCCAATCCCTTTTCTAGTTCCTC
>JBHELY010000071.1:0-13529 GCA_046262815.1 Chthoniobacterales bacterium
ATCTTCATCCATCGCCGCTTCTTCGGGCGTAAGATGGGCGACAGCTTTCGTGGCGGCTTCGACGTTCTTCAACAACGAGGCGATCGTGGCCGAGGAAAGCGCGGCGAGACCGAGGCCTTTGCCGGCCAGAGAAAGAAAATCGCGTCGGGTACGAATGGGCACGGCTGGCGATTCTGATGGAGGCGCGTCGCTGTGTCGAGGCGTTCTTCTTCCAACGCTTTTGTTCTCGAATCTCAGCGCGACTTGTCGCTAACGTCATGACCATGAGATCACGAATTACACGGAAACTGTTTCTGCCCTTCATCGCCGTAGCTGGACTGGCGTTTGTCACGGATCACACAAGGGCGGCGGAAATTAGCGGCGTGAAATTGCCCGATCAGGTCACCGTCCAAGGAAAGACGTTGAAGCTGAACGGAGCCGGCCTCCGACAGGCGACCTTTCTCAAGATCAACGCATATGCCGCCGGTTTGTATCTCGAGAATGCGATGCATGACGGCGACGCGATCGCGAATTCGGACCAGGCCAAGAGCATCGAGATGGTTTTCATGCGCGATGTCAGCGCAAAACAAATGGCGGACGCGTTCCAGGAAGGGTTCGATAAAAACTGCGTGGCCGGTTGCGCGGAGCTCAAGCCAAACATCGGCAAGTTGCAAGGTTTGCTGAAGGATATGAAGAAGGGGGAGACGATGGCGTATCATTTCCTGGCCGACGGAGTGGACGTGATGATTCGCGGGCAGAAGGTGGGCAAAGTAGGCGACAAAGCTTTCAGCCATCAACTGATTCGCGTCTGGATCGGGAAAAATCCGCCGAACTCAGAGCTGAAAGACGGATTGGTCGGCGGGAAAAAATAAATCAGAGGTCGGAGATCGGAAGTCGGAGGTCGGAAGCGCCTTCGCCGAGCGTTCCGCAGGCGCGGAATCGGGCATTCTGTTCTCAAAGTGTTCGTAACTGTTCTCAAACTGATTAAGTGGGCAGGCGCGGCGTTCAGGAGTATTTCTCCGGCTCCATTTTCCCATGAAGCTTCTCCATTTCGCCACTCTACCTGCCAATCGCATCTCAGAAATTTTCCGCACGAAGTCGTGGCACGGAGTCCGCTTTATCAGCCGCCGTATGCGGCTTCTCCAACCCTGCATTCTCTCTCTGTTTGGCTTGCTCGCGGTCATCATCAACCCCGCAGCCGCCCACGCCTCGTCGTCGGTCGTCGTCAGCGTTCCAGACCAAACGCTGGCTTTGATCGACGACGGCGTGGTCCTGGCGCGCTATCCGGTTTCGACTTCGAAGTTCGGGCTCGGAGACGGCTCGGGCACCTATGCCACTCCGCTCGGCGCAATGGCGATCGCCTCCAAGATCGGCGCGAACGCCCCGCTTGGTGCGGTCTTCAAGAATCGCCACCCGACTGGTGAAGTGCTGAAGCCGAATGCGCCCGGACGCGATCCGATCGTGAGCCGGATTCTCTGGCTGCGTGGTTTGGAGAAGCAGAACGCGCGGGCTTATTCGCGTAACATTTACATTCACGGCACGCCGGAAGAGCGATTCATCGGCCGGCCGGCAAGCTTCGGTTGCATCCGGATGCGATCGAGTGATGTCGCGCGGCTGTTCAACGCGGTGAGCGTTGGCACACGCATCGAGATCGCGAACACGCGGCTCGGCGCTGCGGTCGCGAAAGCGAAGCTGGACTCGCACAGCCGGACGACTCGCCTCGCGGCGAATTAATTGTAGCGACGGTCCCGCCTTTGCGGGATCGCCATGCCGACAAACGCCTCGACAGAGCGAGGCGGCTACAGGTGTAAAGGCGCGCGTTGGCCCGCAGGGCAAATGGGGTAAGCTAGCCTCATGGTCTACAAGCCGGGCTGGTTCGGCGCGCACTGGTGGATGCTGGCGCTAACCGCGGTGCTCTTCGCGCTGGTCGCTGCGTTTGTCGATCTCAGGCCAAAGGTGGATGAGAATTTTTTCTTTTCCACCCGGGACCCGCAGTTTCGGCAGACGAAAAAGATCGAGAAGCAGTTCCCGTCGCCGACGGAAATGATCTTTGCAGTGTCGTCCCACGATATTTCTTCGCCACGTTACCTGGCGCGGATCCAAAGACTCACCCAGGCGCTCAAGGAAATCGATGCCGTGACTACGGTCAAAAGTTTGACCAGTGGCCCGAAGGATTTCGCGGACGCGGCGGCGAGTCCGTTCTGGCACCGGTTGCTGATCGCGCCCGACCGCAAGTCGAGCAACGTGGTCGCGTTCATGGAGAACAAGGACCCGGAGAAAACGATCAAAGGGTTCGAGCGGATTGTGCACGAGCTCGATGAGAAGGATTTTCGAATTCACATCGCGGGCCCGCCTTATGTGGTGGAGATGATCCGGCGAAGTCTGGCCCATGACTTCTGGTACTTCAGTCTCACCGCCGTGGTGCTCTTCGGAGTGACGATGGCGGTCATGTTTCGCTCGATCCGAATTTTTGTGGGCATGCTGGCCACCTGCGCGAGCGCGGTGCTGTTGACGCTGCTGCTGCAATCGATCTTCGGCGGCCGGATCGGCGTCCTGACTGTCAATCTCGGCACGATCGTGTTCGTGGTGGCGTTGTCGCATCTGGTCTACATGACGTTTAACTGGCAGACGCTGGCGAAGCATTTGGGAAAAGAGTCGGGCGAGCTGGCCATGGCGGCCCTGCGCATGACTGTTCCGGCTTCGTTTTGGTCGATGGTCTGCGCGTCGCTCGGATTCGGCAGTTTGTTGCTGGTGGAGGCGAAGCCGCTGCGTGAACTGGGATTCGGCGGTGTGCTGGGAAGCATTGTCGCCTTCATGTGCGCCTACGCGATTTACCCACCGTTTCTGCGCTGGGCGGTTCCACACAAGACCAAGATCGCGGAAATTGAACCGCCCAGAAAATTTTGGAGTCACCGTTACGCCTTGCTCTCGTTAGGCATTATTCTGGCGAGCGCGACCCTGGGATTCGGCGTCACGAAGATCGATACCGACCCGAGCCTGCTCGATTATTTCAAACCGAACCAGGAGTTGCGCGATGGCCTGGAATACGTGGATCGCAGCGGCGGCGCGAACCTGCTCCAGATCGTGGTCGCGTCCGCGGATGGGAGTCCGTTGAATACCGATGCGGCCTACGCACGAATGTGGGAGCTGCAAAAAGCCCTCGAAGCTTACAAGGACGTCGGGCCCGTGATCTCGCTTCCGACTCTTTTGGCCGAGGCCGATCGCACGCCTTTCTCGTTTTTCTTCAGCTACGAAACGATCATGCGCAAACTGGAGGAACCGCAGCATGCCCGGGTCGCTAAAAGTTTTGTCAACGCGAAGCACACCGAAGCGGTGTTCGTGCTGCGGATGATCGAAACGGGACGGGACAAATATCGGCTCCAGGTGGTGAACGATCTGCGTGCGATCGTCCGCAAGCACGGGTTCAAGCCGGTGCTGGTCGGCGGCATCTATTATTTGGAAGGCCGCCTGGGGCAGTTAGTCGCCTCCAGTCTGGTCACGGGATTGTTCTGGTTAAATGTGTTGTTTGTCGCGATCGCGTGGGTGGTGGCGCGATCCATCCGCGGGACTTTGGCGATGATCGTGAGCCTGAGCCTGGTGCCGCTCTGCATGCTGGGCGGCATCGGCTCGCTCCATGTCCCGATGGATATCATCTCGTCGCCGGCCACGAATGTCTGCATCGGCATCGCGATCGATTCGATGATTCATCTCGTCTTCGGCGTGCGCCGCGCCCAGCGCGATGGCGTGAAGGGATGGGATGCCTGGGTCGCCGGTCGCCGGGAGCAATGGCGCGGAATTGTTTATTCCGACGTGATCTTTGCCGCCGGGTTTGCCATTTTCGTTCTCTCAGATTTTCCGCCGACGCAACGTTTTGGTTTGGTGGTTCTGGCGGGATTGATCATCGACATCCTGGCAAACCTGTTCGTGCTCCCGCTGTTGGGCGGGGCGGAATGGAAAGTGAAAAGTAAGAATTAAGAAAGCTTGCAGAACAAACCGGTGATCTGGCATCGTCGGGGCGGTTCAACCGGGAGCTCCTCATGATTTCTCGCACCCTCGCCTTTCTCTACGGGTTGATCAGCTATCTGATCTTCTTCGTCACGTTTCTGTATGCGATCGGGTTTGTCGGTAATTTGATCGTGCCGAAATCGATCGATTCCGGGCTGGAGAAATCGCTCGCCCGTTCCTTGATCATCAACCTTGTCTTACTCTCACTGTTTGCCATCCAACACAGCGTGATGGCGCGCCCCGGTTTCAAGGAATGGTGGACGCGTTTCGTGCCGAAATCGATCGAGCGCAGCACCTACGTGCTCCTCGCGAGTCTGATTCTGCTCTTACTCTTCTGGAAATGGCATCCGCTGCTCGGCGTGATCTGGGAGGTGCAGAATTCCATCGGCCGCGCCGTGCTTCAATTCTTCTTCTGGCTCGGCTGGGCGATCGTCCTCCTGAGCACGTTTCTCATCGGGCACTTCGATTTGTTCGGTCTGCGCCAGGTTTATCTTCATCAACGTGGCGTCGAATACACCTATCCCGGCTTTCACACTCCATGGCTTTACCGGCTCGTGCGGCACCCGATCATGCTCGGTTTTATCATTGCCTTCTGGGCCACGCCGCGAATGACAACTGGGCATCTTCTTTTCGCCGCCGTAACGCTGGCCTACATTTTAGTCGCCCTTCAATTCGAGGAGCGCGATCTGACCAATATCCACGGCGAAGCCTACAAAGCGTACCAACGCGAAGTAGCGATGCTGGTCCCGATCCCGAAACGCAAATAATTTCGCCGCTCGGCGTTCCGATAAACCCGAACCGTCAGACGATGTGGTCGTCTTTAAAGTGACGTTTGCCTTTTAAGGCCCTGGCGTACTCGTCGCGACTCAGAATGTTTTCATCCAGCTTCATGTCGGTCCGGCAGAAGGTTTCGAAAAAGGCGCGAAGCTTATCGGCGTTGGAGAGCACTTCTTCAGTCAGATAATTCGCGTCCACATTGATGCAGATCGCGCCCACGACGCCGTATTCCTTGCGAATGATTGGGATGGTGGTGCACTTGAATTTTCGCGCTCCAATGTTGAGCTCGTAGTTCAACTTGTCTTCCTGGAGAAGCTGTCGCTTCTTCAGGTCGATCACGAGATTGGTGGTGCCGTCCCGCAAGTTGCGACCGGTCACGTTGTTTTCGAGCACGACGAGCGAATGGGACGGATTCGAGAGATCGTGGAGCAGGACCTCGATCCCGAGGTTGGGAAACGATTTGCCGATCAGGCGGACCAGGCGCGCGAAATTCTCCAGATATTCACTCGTGTCATCGGCGATTTTTTTGCCTTCGTATTTCTCGAAGAGGCGCGCGTAAACCTTTTGCTCGGCCGGCTCGAGCTGGCCGCGGACATTGTTTTGCTCCCCGATGAAGATGAGCTGGCGCGCGGCTGTCGGGTCGTGATTGCGCAGAAAATAATGCACGCCCAGCCTGAAATCGCGCAAGCTGAACTCGGGGAAATTATCGCGGTTGATCGTGTACGGGTAAAAATCGTACTCCTCGAGCCGGCGACCGTAACGCCGCCGCTCTTTCAGCTTGCCGGCGAGAAAGCCGATCCCGAGCAAAAGGCCCGACGCGATTACCGAAGCGATGACATTGATCGTGATATCGCTGCCGAGGCCTTGCATAAATGTCGCGTCGCGCGCCCCTTTTTCTTACCGAGGGTGCAACCTTCGAGGAAGAAGAAACTGATCCTCGGGTCCGGACCACCGCGGAATTCTTACTTCCCATCTGGTCGCGCCGCTGATAAATTCGGTCAGCGCGGGAGGGCGCATGGAATGAGA
Organism: Chthoniobacterales bacterium; assembly: GCA_046262815.1. Taxonomy (GTDB): domain Bacteria; phylum Verrucomicrobiota; class Verrucomicrobiia; order Chthoniobacterales; family UBA10450; genus AV80. The sequence continues at coordinate 5,788 of JBHELY010000071.1, forward strand.
ATCATCGGCACATTCAGTCTGGCAGTCGCGGCGAGCTTCGCTTTGATGCAATCGGCGGAGGCTCGGGGAGGGCATTATTCGGGAGGCGCACATTTTTCGGCGCCGGCACACAGTTACGCGGGACCCAGAAGCTACGCGGCACCGCGAAGCTATGCTGGACCAAGCCGCAATTTTTCCAGCGCGGCCGGTCGCTATTATTCGCCGCGCCTTTCGTCGATGCCAAATTACCGCAGCTCGATCGCGATGCGACCGCGCTATTCACCAACCACAACTGCGCTTCGGAATCCGACCTACGTTTCTGGCTCGCGCCGACTTTCGGGCGATCGCACCGCAGCTTTCAATTCGCGCACCGATTCGGCATCGAACGCGCGCCTGAGCGCGGGAAATCGAACGATGGCGAATCGCACTCGGGCGGCGAATAGCGAACGGGTAATCGGGCGCTACAGCGCGAACAATTGGCACCGGAGCTGGGACCGCGGGCGCGATCATTTCTGGCATGGGCATCGTTGCCACTTCCGGAACGGGTTTTGGTTCATCTACGATCCGTTCCTCTACAGTTACCCATGGGACTACGGCTACTATCCGTACGGTCCCTACTACTCTTCGTATTATGACGACGGCGCTTATCCCACTGAGGAATACGCGCAGGCACCGGACGCGGCGAACCCGGAATATAGCGGCGATGCGCGGGTGAACGACGTGCAGAGCGCGCTGGCCCGGGAAGGATATTATGATGGCGCAGTTGATGGAAAGCTCGGTCCGGCCACCCGCAACGCCTTGCGGCGTTACCAGCGAGATCACGGACTCGACGTGACCGGCGGAATCACTTCCGGAGTGATTCGCGCTTTGCGATTGCGCTAAACGGTCGAAATCGCCATTCAGGGATGGTCCTTCGGGGCGCTCTTCTTTTTCTGCTGCTCGCGAGCGCGCTGGCGCAAGACGAGCCGTCGGCGTTTTCCTTCCAGCACGTGGATTATTTCCATCGCTGGTCGGGCGACAACCAGCATGAGTTCACGCCAGCGAAACAGGAGGATCTCGATCATTGGACGGACATGATCACGATCAACACCTATCCGGCTGTGGATGACGGTGAAAAGTTGGCCGAGGTCGCGAACGCGGTCCTGGGAAATTACCAGCGCGCGGGCAAAGTTATTCGGACTCATTCCGTGCCGGCCACCGATGAGAGCCCGGCGGAGCATTTCATTGCCGTTCTGTTCACTCGACCGGATTTCGCGGAGGCTGCGTTCGCGCGAGTGAAGCTTCACGATGGCAAAGGACATTCGTTTGTGTATTCGCATCGCGTCTACGGAAACGAGGCGTCCGAAGAGATGGGCGCATGGTTAAAGGCGAACGGCGAGAAAACCGAAAAGACGCTCATGGATTGGGAGCCGCCCGGTAAAGTGAAATGGGAAAGCAAGAAGTAGCAACGCCGAGCTCAACGCTCGATCAGCGAACGTCACTGGAGATCGTAAATTTCCACGAGAGCCACGCCGACGCCGTTGTCCTTGCCGCGCACAATCGCCGTGTAGTTACCCGGCGCCAGGATGGGCAGCAACCCTGATTCGCGGTCGTCGTTGGGCGTGATCTTGGTCGCTTCAATCTCAGCCTGCTGGCTGCTCCCATCGGACCTGATCTTCCAGTTATCGTTGGTGGCAATCGAGTTACCGTTTCCGTCATACAATTCCAAGGTGGGATCTTGCACCGCGTTCTGCACGCCAAAGTTGGCAAGGGACGGGCCGATCGCGCGCACGAGCATTTGACTGTTCCCGGCGCCCATAGGACCGGCGATAAGTCCTCCGATCATTACGTTTTCCCCCGTATCGACGAAGCCGCGGGTGCTGATGTTTGCCAGTTGGGAATCGGCGGTCGGATCCAGATCGTACGCTTCCACCAATCCTACGCCCGTCCCGTTGTTTTGCCCGCGAACGACTGCGGTGTAGGCGCCTGGCGGTAGCGGCGCTACAATTGCCGACTCCAACTCGTTACCGGGTGCGAAAGCAGTGGCTGCGATCTCTGCTTCCTGGTTGTCTTTCCAATTATCGTTGGTGAGGACAGCGCCGCCGGGCTCGTGCAACTCCAACACTGGATCGGCCAGCGCGTCATTAACGCCAACATTTCGAAGCGATGGTCCGATAGCTCGGACGATGATCTTCTTTGGGTCAGTTCCGGTGATGATGAAGCCACCGATCAGCACGTTGTCACCAGCCAGCACCCTAAGCCGCGTGGAAATGTTCAGCGGTTGGGCCGGCGCCGGTCCTTCCAGAAGTCGGGCGATCGTCAAATGCGTCCCATTGTTTATAGTGCTAAAGAAGCCGCCAACGAGGATTTTTCCGTCTGCCTGGACGGTGATCGCCATGACAGTATCGTTCGCCCCCGATCCGGGATCGAATGAAGAATCAAGCGATCCTCCGGAATCGAGACGGGCAATGCGACCACGCGTTACTCCATTATAGTTGGTGAATTCACCGCCGATAAGAATCCCGCCGCCTGGTTGCACTGCTAGAGCATTAATGTTCGTCAGGCCGGGAGACGTATCGCTGGCCGGGCCGGATCCGATATCAAACGAGCTGTCCAAAGATCCATCCGAATTAAGTCGCGCGAGATGGTTTTGAGGCACGCTGTTAATAGCCGTGAAATATCCGCCGATCAAAATCTTGCCGTCAGCCTGAATAGCGGTCGCTCCTACCGCCTGATTTGTTTCCACGTCCTGTCGAAAAGTGTTGTCGATCGAACCATCCGGGAACAGCCGAACGAAACGATTATGGACCGGGCCTGAGGAGCTAAAGGCGACAGTAGCAAGGATTCGACCGTCGCCCAGGACCCCAATGAGCCGCGATCCAAAATCCGAGGCGAGAGAGCTGGAGACCGCGAACGAATTATCCAGAGAGCCATCCGAATTAAGACGCGACAGAGGTCTTTGGTAAATCCCATTGGTCTGGCGAAATCCGCCGGCGATGAGAATCTGCCCATCGGGCTGTAAGGCGATGCTGGTGACGTTGTCCGTCAAGGTTGCTCCAGTGTTAAACGAAGGATCCACCGACCCGTCCGGGTTAAACCGCGCTAGAAAATTGCGCGGCGCCCCGTTGATTGAAAAATTTCCGCCAAGCAGGATCTTTCCGTCGGGCTGGATAACAATGACTGATGCGCTGGCCGTGACTGGTGGGTTGAAAGAAGGATCGAGTGCGCCATTCGCGTTCAGTCTGGCAAAGCCATAGTGGGTGGCGCCGTCTATGTCGTTAAATGATCCGCCGATCAAAATCTTTCCATCTGCTTGCAAAGTGATTTGAGTCGCCCCTGCGTAACCGCCAAACCGCGGACTAAAGGACGAATCGAGCGAACCATTCGCGTTTAATCGTGCCAGCGCCGTTGGGATTGCGCCGACGATGGAACCTGCGGCCAGAATTTTGCCGTCTGATTGCAAGCCGAAGCATTTTACAGTGCTAAGCGTTGCCAATTCTCCGTGAAAAGAGTTATCCTGCGATCCGTCTGCTTCCAGCCGGATGACCCCGTTTTCTGAAAGGAGAATCCTGCCATCGCGTTGAACGATCATAGGCCCGCTCCCGTGTGGCCCTGACTGGAAGGAACCATCGTAAGACCCATTAACGGTAAGCCGGATAAGATAAGCCTGGTTATTCGCAACACTGAAGCCATTGATAGTGCTAAAAATGCCTCCCAGCAGAATGTCGTCATCGGGTTGGAGGGCAACGACGGTCACGTAATGATTGTTTCCCAAGTCGACATTGAAGGAAGAATCGACCGACCCATCGGGATTAAGTCGAGCAATATCCTGATGGACTTGGCCGTTGACGCTGTCGAAAAGGCCAGTCACGACGATTTTCCCGTTTGCTTGAATGACCATCGGATTGAGGAAAGCGATAGAAGCTGCCTCGATGCTCGTGTCTGAACGAAAGGAGGGATCGGCCGAGCCATCTGAATTGAACCGCGCGATCCTATCATGATGGATATCGCTGGGATCGGTCGCGCTAGCGTAAAGACCGATCAGGATCTTCCCGTCTGGTTGCAGTGCAGCCGTAAAGGGAAAATCATTCGTGCCCAAACTCGGATGAAAGGAGTCATCGAGCGAGCCGTCTGCATTAAGCCGGGCTAACCCATGGCTCGTCGCGGCGCCATTGACGTTGTGAAATCGACCCAGGATAATAATCTTCCCGTCTGCCTGGCCAAACATTTCCACAACTTCATCGTCGGGACCCAGGCCCGCTGGGAAAGAAGGATCAAGCGATCCATCGGTATTCAGGCGAGCCAGAAACTTTCGAGCTATGCCGTTAATATTGAAGAAGGTGCCTGCAATAACGATCTGGCCGTTAGCTTGCGCCACGATCGCTTTTCCTTCCGCGGATCCTAGCCACCCTACGCTCGGCCTAAATGTCGGATCGATAGCGCCAGCGGCTTCGGCCGAGCCGCTTTGAAACCAAACTGTTGCCAGCAACAGAAGCCATCGCGCGACTGCGGGTCGGCCAAGCCGGGAACGAGTTCGGTACGTAATCACCTCATCGTTGAATCGCCGAATTTGCGAATGAAAACGGACAATTATTTTGCGTTTCCCTGCCCAACTCTGATAAGGTTCCCGGAAGGAGGATATTGGTGACTCTCTCCCCGGCGGCTGAAGTTACGCAGATTCTACAGGACTGGAACGAAGGCGATACCGACGCGCCGGCCCGGCTGATCCCGCTCGTCTATGAAGAGTTGCGGCAGCGCGCCGCCGGCTGTTTTCGCCACGAAAGGCCGGATCACACTCTTCAGCCCACCGCTCTTGTGCATGAGGCGTATGTGAAGCTGGTCGCCCAGGAACGCGCGAATTGGAAAAACCATGCGCAATTTTGTAGCGTAGCTGCCCAGTTGATGCGCCGAATTTTGGTTAAGCATGCCGTAGCAAAAAATGCCGATAAGCGTGGTGGAAAATTACACAAGCTTTACCTTGATGAGACCAGGGAACTAGCTCAAGAGCGAACGCCGGATCTGGTCGAGCTGGACGAAGCGCTCAAAAATTTTTCGGCTTCTCATCCACGAGAAAGCCAGGTAGTAGAACTGAAGTTCTTTGGTGGTCTCGATGCCAAAGAAATCGCTGAGGTCTTGAACATTTCTGCCAAGACAGTCCTGCGCGACTGGCAGTTCGCCAAGGCCTGGCTTTGCCGAAAGCTCAGCGAAGAAGAGTATGCCTGACGATCGAGCCGCGCTGGCTGCTGAGTTATTCAAGTCTGCGATGGAGCAGGACGAAGCGCATTGGCCGGCGTTCCTGGAGCAAGCCTGCCCCGATGACACGAAACTGCGCGGCGAAGTCGAGTCGCTTCTAAGGTTTAGCAAGAAGACGGCTGAGTTTCTGGAAGAGCCGGCCCCAGGTTTTTCAGCGGCATTTGGAACCGAGGCGATGCTTGGGCAAACGATAGGGTCGTATCGAATTCTTTCTCACCTTGGAAGTGGCGGCATGGGCGATGTCTACTTGGGGCTGGACGAGACGTTGGGCCGGAACGTGGCGGTCAAGCTACTCCGATTTGGGGCGTGGACCCATCGACATCTTCATCACGAAGGCAACATTCTCGCCAGGCTCAATCATCCAAACATTGCGCAACTCTACAGCGCGGACATTACGCCCGACGGCCTGGCCTATTTTGTGATGGAATATGTTGAAGGCATTCGCATCGACAATTACTGCAGGGCCGAACAACTGTCCGTTCCTGATCGGCTCAAGCTATTTCGAAAAGTATGCAGCGCCGTTCATTATGCGCATCAGCATCTCGTTATTCATCGCGACATTAAGGCATCCAATATTCTCGTAACCCGAGGCGGCGAACCAAAGTTGCTCGACTTCGGGATCGCGAAGTTGCTCGAGCCGGACCAGCGGTTGCCCGTCGATTCTACGATGACTCTTGCCGCGGCCCTTACTCCGGAATATGCCAGTCCCGAGCAGTTGCGGGGAGGATTGGTCACCACTGCCAGCGACATCTATTCGTTAGGTATCCTGCTTTATGAGTTGCTTACGGGTCAACGGCCGTTCCGCATCGCGGCGCGTCGGCCGGATGAGATGGTGAGGATTGTTTGTGACACCGAACCGACGAAACCAAGCGTCGTCGCCAAGCGCGATGGGAAATCGAAAATCCTCTGCGGTGATCTCGATACTATTGTCCTGATGGCGTTGCGGAAAGAGCCGCAGCGTCGCTACGCTTCGGTCGAGCAGTTTTCCGAAGACATCGGCCGTTATCTGACGAACCGGCCAGTCGTCGCCCGCAAAGATACCGTAGGCTATCGAAGCGGGAAGTTTATCGGCCGAAACAAACTGGCGGTAGCAGCCGCTGCGCTTGTTTTACTGAGTCTTATAGCAGGGTTAACTACTACTTTCTGGGAAGCTCAAATTGCCAGAAAACAGGCCCATCTCGCTACGCAAGAACGTGACCGTGCGCGACTGCAGACGGCGAAAGCCGAGCGAATCAATCAGTTTCTGCAGGATACGATAGGTTTTGCCGATCCGGGCTGGTTCGCCCCCAGCCATGGCAAAGGACCGAATGCTACCATCGGTGAGGCGCTTAACTATGCTGCGCAACGCGCGGAAACCGAATTATCGAATCAACCCGCCGTGCTCGCGCGAGTGCTCTTCACCATTGGCACGGCTTATCGTAACCTTGCTCAATTCGACCTCGCGGAAAGCTTTCTTCGGAAATCGCTCGACCTCCAGAGACAGGTTAGTCCGCCGAACAGTCCTGAGTTAGCCGAAGTCCTGGATGGCCTTGGCGATATCCTTGCCCTGAAAGGAAATTACGGCGCCGCGGAGTCTCTGCTGCGCGAGACTGTCGCTATCTATCGTGAGTTTTTTGCTAATGGTCACACTGGAGCAGTTGCTTTCGGAGGTGCCTTGAATGATCTCGGACTGATCTTGATGTCCAGTGGCCGGTCCGCGGAAGCCGAGCCATACCTGCGAGAGGCCGTCAAGTTATCGGCCCAATTTGCCGGAACTGACCGCGTCTACGCAGCGATCTACTTGACTAATCTGGCGCGGATACGCTCGGCCCAGGGGGACCTAGATGAAGCGGAAAAGCTTTATCGGACTTCCATTGAGAAGTATCGCAAGTTACCGCAAGAACGAACGGAGCTGGCGACCAGTCTGACCTTTCTCGGAGACCTTCTCTCTCTCAAAGGCCAGTATCTCGAGGCTGAGGGAGACTTAAGGGAGGCAATCGCTATTTCCAAGCGGCTGGCTGGCGGCAGTAATCCGAATGTTGGCCTGGCTTCGATGGCGCTTGCGCAGGTTCTTTATCTCAAGGGAGATTATGCCGCTGCAGAACAAGCTGCGAATGACGCGCTGCAGATTTTCAAGGCCATGCTGCCCGAAGGCCACATTGGTCCTACGACAGCCATGACGACTCTGGGATTGATCCTGAACAAGACCGGACGTTCGGTCGAAGCCGAGTCAGCCTTACGAGGGGCCCTTGCTATTCGCGAACGCGTTTTGCCCAAAGGTCACTGGCAAATCGCGGTCACCAAGGAAGCATTAGGCGAATGCCTGATGACGCAAAAACGCTATTCGGAAGCCGAGCCGCTCTTACTCGAAAGCTACCGTGATCTTAAGGCTAGCCAGGGCGAACGAAATCCGCGCACGATCGAGGCGCTTAAAGGTTTGGTGGCGCTTTACGAAGCGACTGGTGATGAAGCTGCGGCGGCAAAATATCGTGCCTCGCAGACGCGGTAAGAGCGCTCGGGTCAAACGTTGGTTGTTTGCGAAACCGCGTGCC
>JBHELY010000072.1:0-13410 GCA_046262815.1 Chthoniobacterales bacterium
CAGCAGGACGCCGTCAGGAGTTGCAGTCAATGACATTGCAAATCTCCTTCAGAACTTTTTCTTCCACTTCCGTCAGCGTCCCGCGGACGCGCGCGCCGGCCGCGAGTTTATGGCCGCCGCCACCGAATTTCTCGCAGATGGCGCAAACGTCCGCCGCCTCCGATTTCGACCGCATGCTCACGCGGACTTTCCCTTCCGGTAATTCTTCGAAGAAAACCGCGACGACCACGCCTTTGATGGCGCGGATATGATCGATCAGGCCCTCGTTGTCCTCCGGCTTCGCGTCTAATTTCGCGGCCGTCTCCAAACTGAGACTGAAACTCGCGACTTTGCCGTGACCTTCAAACCGCATCGTGCCGAGCAATTCGCGGAGCAATTCCGCGCGGCGGCGCGGATAACTTTCGTAAAGCAATTCGCTCACGCGGCCGACGTTCACGCCGCCGCGCAATAGCTCCGCGCCGATTTCGAAGGTGCGCGCGGTCGTGTTCGGATATTGGAACGAACCGGTATCGGTCGAGATCGCGACAAAGAGATTCTCGGCAATCGCCGCATCCATGGGCAATCCCTGGCTCTGGATTAACTCGAAAAGAATCTGGCCGGTCGCCGGCGCGTTCGCGTCGATGTAAACCAGATCGCCATAACCAGGATTGCTCGGATGATGATCGATGTTGATCCATGTCTTGGCGCTGCGGACGAGCGAGGTCGCAGTTCCGAGGCGGCTTTGCGTTGCGGTGTCGAGCGCGATGGCAACGTCGAAATCCTGCGGCTCGCTCAGTGGCGCCTGCAAAAATTCGCCGCCAGGCAGAAAACTGTATTTCTCCAAAAGACCGTCCTCGTTTCGAACCATCACGGTCTTGCCGAGTTTCGAAAGGGAAAGGCCCAGGCCGAGCTGGCTGCCGAGCGCGTCGCCGTCCGGCCGGACATGACTGAGCACAGCGAAGGTCTGCTGCGAACGCAAGACCGCGCCTATTTCTTCGAAGCTCGATTGCTTCATTCCTTCTCCGGCGTTTCGATTTCCTGGAGAATTTCGAAAACGCGCGCGCCGCGCTCGATGGAATCGTCGAGATGAAAGACAAGCTGGGGCGTGTATTTCAATGTCACCGCTTTCGCGAGCGCGGACTGCAAAATCGCGCGATGCTCTTCGAGATTCGTCATCACGGCGGTCTGATCTTCTTTCCCGAGGACGCTGACGTAAGCGTGGGCGCTTTTCAGGTCGGGGGTGACGTCCACATGGTTCAACGTAACCAGCGCTCCCTCGAAGTTGATCTCGCGAGTGATGATCCCGCTCAGCTCGCGCTTGAGAAGTTCGTTCACGCGAAGTAATCGATGTTTCATGTCTTTTTGGTAGGGCGAGACTCTGTCGAGCCGCCCCGCTCCGATCTAATCGGCTCGACGGAGTCTCGCCCTACCGAATTAGAGTTTCTGCGCGACCGCTTCGAGCAGGTAGCACTCGATGATGTCGCCCACTTGATATTCGCTGAAATCCCCCAGCTTGATGCCGCACTCGAGGCCAACCCGGACTTCTTTCACATCGTCCTGGAAACGACGCAGCGTAGACAGGCCGCCATCGTAAACCGGCTGGCGCTTGCGTAACACTCGGGCGCGCGCCGTGCGCGCAATCCGGCCATCGGTGACGAGACATCCGGCGACGATGCCCTTGCTCAGCTTGAAAATCTGTTTCACTTCGGCGTGGCCGATCACGGTCTCGCGATGTTCCGGATCGAGCAGACCTGCCATCGAGTCTTTGATCTGATCGATCAATTCGTAGATAATGCTATAAAGTTTGACCTGAACGCCTTCGCGTTTCGCCGCGCCGACGGCCATGCTCTCGACCTTGATGTTGAACCCGATCACGACCGCATTCGATGCGCTCGCCAGTAGGATGTCCGATTCCGAAATGGGTCCGACGCCGGAATGAATGATCTCGAGATCGACTTTCTTGCTCTCGATCTGCAAAAGCGCGCCGCTCAATGCTTCGAGCGAACCTTGCGCGTCGCACTTCAGTACGATCCGAAGATGTTTCATTCCGTCCGCCGCTTCAAGCAGGCTTTCGAGCGTGGCGCGCTGCGGCGCCGCCAGTTTGTCCGCTCGCCGGCCGAGGAGCCGCTCTTCGCTCAGCGTTTTCGCGGAGCGCTCCGATTCCATAACGAGAAATTCATCGCCGGCCTGCGGAAGACCGCTGAACCCAAGCACCTTCACCGGCGTCGAGGGGCCGGCTTCTTTCATCGGTTTCCCGCGATCGTCGATCAACGACTTCACTTTGCCGGCGTAATCGCCGCAAATGAAGGGATCGCCGATTGCTAACGTGCCCATTTGTACAATCACCGTTGCGGTCGGGCCGCGGCCGGCTTCCACCTGCGCTTCGATCACGGTGCCGCGTGGCGTAGCCGTCGGCGATGCTTTCAATTCAGAGACTTCCGCGAGCGCGGCCATGTTCTCGAGCAGCTCGTCGATGCCCAGGCCCTTCGTTGCGGAAACCGGCACTACGATGGTTTCGCCACCCCAATCTTCCGGCGTCAGCTCGCGTTCCTGCAATTGCTTCTTCACGCGATCGATGTTCGCGCCCGGTAAATCGATCTTGTTGATCGCGACCATGATTTTGACGTGCGGCGCAGCTTTCGCGTGGTTGATCGCCTCAATCGTTTGCGGCATCAAGCCATCGTCCGCGGCGACAACGATCACGACGATGTCAGTGACGTGCGCGCCTCGCGCACGCATCGCGGTGAAGGCCGCGTGGCCCGGCGTATCGAGGAACGTGATCCGCGCGCCTTTGTAATCGACCGTGTAAGCGCCGATGTGCTGCGTGATTCCGCCCGCTTCACCCGCCGCGACGCGCGTCTTGCGGATCGCGTCCATCAACGACGTCTTGCCGTGGTCGACGTGCCCCATGAACGTGATGATCGGCCCGCGGACCTTGAGTTCTTCTTCCTTCTCAATGACCGGCGGAGGCGGCGCAATGACCACCTGCTCGACCTTGTGAACGCCGCCGCCTTTTTCGCGGCGCTCCATTTCGAAGACGAACCCGTGCTTCTGGCAAATTTGGGTCGCGATGTCCGGCTCAACCGTTTGGTTGATGTTGACGAAAATATTGAAGTCGGTCATCAGCTCCTTGATCAGCTGATAGGGCTTCACGCCGAGGTGCGTCGCCAATTCCTTGACGATGATCGGCGGCTTGATGTGGATGACTTTTTGTTCTGCTTCGGGTTCAGCCGTCGGAGCGGCGGCGGTCGGTTCGGCCGGCGTGACGGGCGCTTCAGGTTTCGGCGCTGGCGGCGGCGCGACCGGCGCCGGCAGCGGGCCCGGCGTGCGGAGTCGCGAAATCGGCGGAAGAATGGCGGCGCGCTTTACCGCGCCATCGGTTTCGGCACGTTTCGCCTTCGGCTTTTTTTCGTCAATGAGCGAAACGCTCTCAACGTTGCGAGGCGCGGCCGCTTTTGGTTTCGGCGGCTCGACAGGCTTCGACATTTCTGGATGCGGTTTTACGGGCGGCGCCGGCGTTTTCGGTGCCGAATGCGGTTCTGATTTCGGCTTTGCTGGCGCGTGCGTGACCGTGGGTTTGGAAACCTTCGCGGGAGCGTGCGCTTTCGCGGTCTTTGCCGGGGCTTCTTTCCTTTTCGGCTCAGCGTGAGCCGGACTGCGCGACGACGAAGCAGCCGCCTTGACCGGTTTACGAGCGGTCGCGGACTTGCTCTTGGCTGAGCTCTTTGTCGTCGTCTTCGCTGCCATTACAAAAATTTCTTAATTCGGCCTTGGCCGTTCCACCAACAAACTCGCCACGGCGAGTCCGTCCCGTGGCGGGCCGCGCCTACTGTGCCGCGGGTGTCTCCTGATGAACAGCTTCGTGGATTTCCTTCGCCTTCGTTTCGTCCACCGAAAGAATCTCCACCAAATCTTCGACCGCCGCGTCGCGCAATCCTTCCAGGTTCGTAAACCCGGATTTAACCAGTGACAGCGCCTGCTCGTCGGTGATCGGCAACGCAGCGGAAAGGGTTTGCGCGGCCTGCGCCACCTTCTGCTCGACGGCGTGCGTCGCGGAGGTGTCGCGATCGATATTGATTTCCCAGCCCGTTAACCGCGACGTCAGCCGCGCGTTCTGGCCTTTCTTTCCGATCGCGAGCGAAAGCTGATCTTCATCGACGGAAATCTGGACGCTCTTCTTTTCCGGATCGAAGACGAGATTCTTCACCTTCGCCGGCTTGAGCGCTTCGAGAACGAATTCCTTCGGGTCGGAGCTCCAGCGAATGATGTCGACCTTCTCGTTGTTCAATTCGCGGACGATGTTTTTCACCCGCGAACCGCGCATCCCGACGCACGCGCCGACCGGATCGACTTTCTCGTTCGCGCTCGTGACCGCGATCTTGGTCCGATAACCGGCTTCGCGCGCAATCCCGCGAATCTCGACGGTTCCGTCGTTGATCTCGCTGACTTCCAGCTCGAACAAACGACGGACAAAATTCGGATGGCTGCGTGAGACGATGATTTCCGGCCCGCGAATCCCGTTCTCGACCGCGACCACGTACGCGCGCAGCCGATCGCCGACGTTGTAATCTTCGACCACCACCCGCTCCCGCTGCGGCATGACCGCTTCAAACTTTCCGAGATCGAGAATCACGTCCGAGCGATCAAAACGTCGCACGGTCCCGCTGACGATCTCGCCGGCGCGGTCCTTGAACTCCTCGTAAATCATTTCCTTCTCGACCTGGCGGATGCGCTGCATCATCGCCTGCTTCGCGGTCTGGGCCGCGATGCGTCCGAAATTTTTGGGCGTGACTTCGACTTCCACTTCGCCGCCAACAGCTGCGCTGGGATCGATCCGTTGCGCCTTGGTTACGGAAATTTCGTCCGCCGGATTCGTGACCTCATCGACGACGAGCAACTTCGCCAGGGCGCGAATTTCGCCGGTCTTCGGATTGATATCGATGCGCAATTCACGCGAGGCGCTCACGCTTTTCTTCGACGCGGAAAGGAGCGCGTTGGAGACCGCCTCGAGCAGGACCTCGCGTTTGATCCCGCGCTCGCGCTCCAGGTAATCCAGCATGGCAATAAACTCGGCGTTCATAAAAGACGCAGCCCGCAGACTAAAAAGAGTGGGACACCAGCTCCCACTCGATCCAGCGCGGACTAGACGCTCAACTTAATTTTCCAAGGGCGTTTCGTCAAGCAGAGGTTGACCCGGGAAAGATGGCGGTTGAACAATGAGCGCTGAGATGTCGCGCGCCGCTTCGTTCTGTCTCGTTATCGCCTGCTGGGCCGCGATTTATTTGCCCGGACTCGGCTCGCTTGAAATCAAGGGAGAAGAAGGCCGGCGGATTTTGCCGGCGGTGACGATGCTCGAGACCGGCAATTATCTCGTGCCGCAGGTCGGGAGCGAACCGTACTTCCGCAAGCCGCCCCTCGTGAATTGGCTGGTGGCGGCATCGTTCAAACTGACCGGCGTGCGCAACGAATGGACAGCGCGCCTGCCATCGGTCTTATGCGTCCTATTCGTTGCACTGGCGTTTCTCACGGCCGCCCGGGCTTCCCTGGGCCCAAACGGATCGCTCATCGCCGCGCTCATCTGGCTGGCGAACGCCGGCATCGTCGAGAAGGGCCGGCTCATCGAGATCGAGGCGCTTTATGTTTCGCTCTTCGGACTCGCGTTTATTTTCTGGCTGAGTTTGTGGCGGCAGCGGAAATCCGATTGGCTCACCTGGACAGTGCCCTGGATTTTTCTCGGGCTCGGAATATTGGCCAAGGGCCCGGTCCATCTTTTGTTTTTTTACTCGATCGTGGTTGCCGTCCTTCTTTTTGATCGGGACCTGCGCCAGATCTTCAGCGTCAAACATTTCGCCGGCGTTCTGATAATGATCGGAATCTTCGCGGCCTGGGCGATTCCGTACTGGCAGGCGATGCACGGCGCGAGCGTCGGGCAAAACTGGGCCGTCCAATTAACCGGCCGTTTTACTGGCGACGATTTTAAGCTCGGCAGCTGGCTGATGAATATTCCCCGCGGACTCGCTTACTTTCTGCCCTGGACACTCTTGTTGCCGCTCGTTCGGCGGACAAACTGGACTTCGAATTCAGAACGCAGTCTGGCGCGGGCATTGAGTTGGGGAATTGCTGTGCCTTTTTTAATGGTAAATTTGTTGCCGGGCGGTCTGCCCCGTTACTCGATGCCGGCGCTCGTTCCCGCCTGCTGGTTGATGGCAATGACGTTGTCCGCACCGGAAGTTCGGTGGCACGACAAACTTTGGTCGAAAAGGAGCCGTCAGCGTTTCGTGATCGCGACGGCGATCGTGGCGAGCGTTGGATTGTGCGCGTATGCAGCCGCGATCGTTCCTGTTTTGCAACGCCGCTCGAAAGTGAAACCGATCGCGCAAAAGATCGACCGGCTCGTGCCGACTGGAGAGCCGCTTTACGCCGTCGATCCCAATTATCAGCCGTTCCTTTTCTATGTCCGCTCGCATTTGATTTACGTCAGCCGACTAGAAGACGTGCCCTTGGCCGCGCGGTATTTGCTCGTCCAGGCGGAACGCGAACGAGAACTGACCGAAAGTCAGCGCTGGCTTCCATTGCGCCCGCAGCCGATCGAACACATCACCGATTATCGAAACCACACGGTCGTTCTGGCCAGGGTAGGGGACCGATAGTCTTGACATTGGGGCAAATCGGGATTCGTTAGCACGCTAACAATTCCGTCATGCCTCCACTGAACATCAATGAACTTGGCCTCGTTCTTTTCGGCACCGCGCGCGCCTGGCGGACGAAGCTCGACCAGCGTTTGCGCCCGCTCGGGCTGAGCCAGGGAAAATGGCGGACGCTCATGCACCTTTCGCAGGGCGGAAATAAACTCACCCAGAAACAGATCGCGGAGCGGATGGGAATAGAAGGCGCCACGCTTGCCGGCTTGCTCGATCGGCTTGAGAACGACGGCTGGGTGGAACGACGCGATTCCGTGCAGGATCGTCGCTGCAAAACCGTCCATCTCCAGCGCCGCTCCAAGTCCGTCCTCGAAAAGATTTTCAACGCAGCTCACGATTTGCGCGCTGAATTAATCGAAGATATTTCGCAGCGCGACCTTCAAACCTGCATTAAAGTGCTCTCGAAAATCAGAAAAAAGGCGGAACGACCGGCGAATGGCGTGCGCAATGGTCACTCCGATCTGACGAAAGCCAACGGGTTGTCATGACGACAATGGCCAAAGCCAATCTTCTCGCACGCGACACAGTCGGAAAACTGGAGCATCGCTTCGGTCGCAAGAAACTCTATTGGGGCGGCGGCCTGATCGTTGTGGTGGCGCTTCTGCTCACTCTGCGGACGATTGCGAATCGGCCGAAACAAACTCAGCCGCCCGGGCCGCGGCCGGTGACGACGGCAAAGGTCATCACGGAGGATGTGCCGCTTTATCTCGACGAAATCGGCAGCACGGCCGCGTACGAGACCGTGCAAATCCAGGCGCAAGTCAGCGGCCAAATCATTTCGCGCGAATTCAAAGACGGCGCCGACGTGAAAAAAGGCGACCTGCTTTTCCTGATCGATCCGAAACCGTACGAAGCGGCCCTCGCCTCGGCCCAGGCGGATTTGGCGTTGAATCAGGCGACGTTCAAACGGCAGGCGGAATTGAAGGCCAAAAACGTCACCGCCAGCCAGGAATGGGACACCGCGCAGGCAAATCAGCGCCGATCCGAAGCCGCTGTCGCCGCCGCGCAGGTAAACCTGGACCGCTGTTACATACGATCGCCGATCGATGGCCGGGCTGGTTTGCGGAATGTCGACATTGGCAACGTCGTCGGCCCTGGCGGGACCACGCCGTTGCTGACGATTATGGGATTGGATCCGATTTACACCGACTTCACGGTCGCGGAGCCGGATCTTCCGCTTGTCCGGCGGTATCTCAGCAATCCGAACCTGAAAGTTGTCACCGACGCGGACGGCGACAACATCGAGCCGCGCGATGGCAAACTTTATTTCATCGACGAAGCCGTTCAGCCCGGCGCCGGCACGGTGAAGTTGCGCGGCGTGACGCCGAACACCGATCGCGCGCTTTGGCCCGCGCAATTCGTCAAGGTGCGACTAATCCTCGACGTCTTAAAGGACGCCAAGCTTGTGCCGAGCACCGCCGTCCAAATCGGCCAGAACGGTCCGTATCTTTTCGTCGTCAAACCTGATTCCACGCTCGACCTCCGACAAGTGAAACCCGGCCAGGCGCAGGGCGATCTTACCGTCATCACCGATGGGGTCCAGCCAGGCGAAATGGTCGTCACTTCCGGTCAGCTTCAATTGTCGCCTGGGATGAAAGTCAATCCGCGGCCCGCGGGGCAAAACGGCCCGGAGAAACCTACGTCATCAGGCGGGAACGCGACCCATTAGGTCACAATGAGCGATCACGACCGCGGACAGGACGACGAGACCGATGCGCCCGGCGACCCGCGCGAGCACCGGGACGGCGCCGCCGGCGAGAAAACCGTCGCAGGCAAGCTAATCCAATTTTCTTCCGGGCTCTCGCGGCCGTTCATTCAGCGGCCGGTCATGACGATGCTGTTGACGGCGTCGATTATCGTCTTCGGCATCCTCACCTACAATCTGCTGGCGGTTAATGATCTCCCATCGGTCGATTACCCGATCATCCGCGTCCGTGTTTCCTACCCGGGTGCGAATCCGGAAACGATGGCGAACACGATCGCCACACCGTTGGAGAAGCAGTTCACGCAGATTCCGGGGCTCGAGTTGAGCACCAGCACGAGCACGCAGGGTAGCACCACTATCATTCTCCAGTTCGGTCTGGACAAGGGAATCGACGCCGCCGCCACCGACGTCCAATCCGCCATCCAAAGCGCGAGCGGCCAATTACCTAACGACCTCCCGAGCCCGCCCACGTTTACGAAGACGAATCCAAATGATTCGCCCGTCATGTATCTCGCCCTGACTAGTGAGACGCTTTCGGATGGCGACCTCTACAAGTATGCCAGCACCGACGTCCAGCAGCGGATCAACATTCTCCCTGGGGTTTCTGAAGTGCAGGTCTACGGGGTCAAGGGAGCGATCCGGATCAAGGTAGATCCTTCGGCGCTTGCCTCGCGCAACATTACCCTCGATGAGCTTTCGGCTTCGATCCGCGCCGGCACTTCTTATTCCGGCGCCGGGCAGTTCGATGGCAAGAACCAGACGTTTATCCTGCGTCCGAATGGGCAGGTGAGCGACGTGCAGGGTTATCAGAACATGGTTGTCGCGCGAGGGAAGGACGGCTCGCCGGTTTATTTGCGCGACGTCGCGCGGGTCATAGATGGCGTGCAGGACGAACGCATGTCCCGTCATTTCTATGCGCGTGGGTATCGTCCGCCGGCGTCCACGATTGTCTTCGCCGTTTCCCGGCAGGCGGGCGCGAACGCCGTCGCGGTCGCTCGTGAAGTGCAGGCGCTCGTCCCGCAACTGCAGCGCGAACTCCCAGGCTCGATCCAGCTCATCCCGACCTTCGACCGCTCCGCCACCATCGTGCATTCTGTCCATGATGTGCAGACCACGCTCGGGATCGCGTTTGTCCTCGTTATCCTCGTCATCTTCATCTTTCTCGGGCGCGCCAGTGACACCCTCATCCCGATGGTCGCCTTGCCGCTTTCGTTCCTCATCACTTTTTTTGCAATGTGGGCGCTCGGTTATTCCATCAATAACCTGACTCTGATGGCGCTGACCCTGGCCGTCGGTTTCCTCGTCGATGATGCCATCGTCTTTTTGGAAAACGTCGTCCGCCGGGCCGAGGCCGGAGAGTCGATTTACAAAGCGACTTTGAACAGCGCCGGCGAAATCTCGTTCACCATTCTCTCGATGACGTTGTCGCTCGCGGCGGTCTTCATTCCGCTTGCCTTCATGCCCGGATTGCTGGGGCGCATCTTCCGCGAATTCGCCATCACCATCATCATCGCCATCTTCGCCTCTGGCCTGGTTTCGCTTACTCTCACGCCCCTTATGTGCTCGCGCATTCTGGCCGAGCGCGGGCCGCATCATGCGAAGACCTGGACGGAACGTCTCTTCGGTCGCGTCTTCGACCCAGTCCTCCGGTTCTATTCCCGCTCGCTTGATTGGTTTCTCAATCACGGCTGGCTTGCCGTTCCCATTGTGGCCGCCTGCGCCATCGGCCTGTTCGTCTTCTTCAAGTCGCTTCCGTTCACTCTTCTGCCCACCGGCGACAGCGGCGTGATTCGCGGTTTTTTCATCATGCCGGAAGGCACCTCGCCCATTGAGCAAAAGAAGCTGCAGGATCAGCTCGATCCCGTTTTGCAGGCTAACCCGGCGGTCGACAAATATTTTACGATCGCGGGCCGCGCCGGCCAGACCGCGGGCGTGTTCACCGTCCTGTTCCTGAAGGATCGGAGTGAACGTCCGCCGATCGAAGACGTGACGGCGGAATTGCGGAAAGCGTGCAGCGGAATTCCCGGCGTTTTTCCGACGCTCAATCCCCAGCCTGCTCTGCGCATCGACATCGGCGCTACCGGAAGTTCGTTTGGCCGTTACTCCTATGTGCTGAGCGGGCTCAATCCGGACGAAGTCTATGCGGCGGCGGACGCGCTGGAGGAGAAATTCAAGGACTATCCCGGATTCGCCAGCCCGCCACGCTCCGATCTCTTTCGCAACACGCCTAATCTCGACATCACCATCGACCGTGATCGTGCCAGCATTTACGGCGTTTCGACGTCGCAAATCCAAAGTCTGCTCCGGGCCGCCTATTCGCAGAACTACGTCTACCTGATCAAGCAGCCCGACGATCAATACCAAGTCATCCTCGAAGTCGAGGACGCCGATCGCGCGAAACCGGAAGATCTGCGCCAGCTTTACATTCGGCCTGAGGGCAAAGACACGCTGATTCCGGTGCGGACACTGACGAAGTCGAAGACGCAGCTCGGGCTCCAGGCGGTCAACCACCTGAATCAATTCACGAGCGTCACTTTTGGATTCGATATCAACCCGGACGTCGCCCTCGGGGACGTGACCCAGTGGATCGACAAAACCGCCGCCGAAGTTTTGCCAGGAACGGTGAAAGGCGAGCTCCAAGGCGAAGGACTCGTCCTCCAGCAATTATTTCAAGCCCTGCCCTTCCTCGTCCTCGCCGCCTTGTTCGTCATGTACGTCATCCTCGGGATTCTTTACGAGAGCTACGTCCATCCGGTGACTGTGCTCTCGACCTTGTTCCCTGCGGTCGTCGGCGGCTTGCTCACTCTCTGGCTTTTCCATTCCACCCTTTCGCTCTACTCCGTCATCGGTCTCTTTCTCCTCATGGGCATCGTGAAAAAGAACGGCATCATGATTGTCGACTTTGCCTTGCATAGACTCGATGAAGGCTACGATTTGCGCTCTGCGATTCACGAAGCGAGTATCGAACGTTTCCGGCCCATCATCATGACCACGCTCGCGGCTTTGATGGGCGCGGTCCCACTTGCCCTTGGTTACGGCGCTGATGGTTCTTCACGTCGGCCGCTAGGTCTTGTCATTGTCGGCGGATTGATCGTCTCGCAGCTCATCACTCTTTACATCACGCCGGTGATCTATCTCGCTTTGGAATGGGTCCAGGAAAATATTCTGGATCGCGTGCCGTTTCTGCGCAGCGGCCACATGCATCACCAAGCCGATACCGCCAAAGACGGAAACGGCAAAGCTCCCGCGCCGGCCGGTGCCTAGGCTGTTTATTTCAGCTTACCTAACTTTCGAGACGCGAATCGCACTGGCGCCGGCAATATACATTCGGTAACCGAAGCCTGCTTTGATGATCGTGACGGCGGGTGAATCCATCTTCGGGTAGTAGGCGGTATCATACTGCGATTGCGCCCAGCGCTGGCCGTTCTCGAGGGTGAAAACCGTCCGGCCATTGTAACCCGTAAATGGTCCTACGATCCGGCTCTGGATAACTTCCGGTTCCGAGACCTTCTTTTCCTTGATCGCTTTGTCGACCGCGGTCGTAGCTACCTTCTCATTGCTGACGGCAACATAGTTCCGGATGAACTCGTCGAGCTTCGCGCGTTCTGTCGCATCAAGCTTCGATAAACCGGCTGCTTCGTATTGTTCGGGCGTCATCGCTTTCTCTATGCCCGGGAAAGCAGGAGTTTCCGGTTCGGCGGCGGGCAACCAAACCAGCGAAGCGAGGAGAAGGCAGAAGAACGAAATGAATCTTTTCATAGGACTTGGGAGTCCTACTCACTCATTCCGAGCCGGAATGTCAAAGCTAATCCGGCGGTCTTACTTCAAATTATAGACCTCGACCACCCCGATGCCGACAGCGCCATTCTTGCCCCCGAGGATGGCGGTGAATTGGCCCGCGGGCAGCGAGGTAAAGATGCCGGACTCTTTCGGGTTCGAGAGCGCGAGACCGTTTCCGGTCAACTGCGCGGCGGACACCGGGTCGTCAAGCCAGTCATCGTTTGCGATGAGCAAGACGCCATTGGCATCGTGTAGCTCAAGAGTAGGATCGGGCAGCGGGCTGTTGATCCCGAACTGGCTCAAGGATGGTCCGATGCCGCGGATGGCAACATGAGTTGGATTTTGGCTGCCGCCCAGGATGAAACCGGCAATCATGACGCTGTTACCTCCCTGGACAAGACCGCGGGTGCTGATTTGGGCTAGCTGTGAGTCGGCTCCCTGGTTGTTATCGTAAACCTCCACGACACCTATGCCGACGCCGTTGTTCTTGCCAGTGAGAATGGCGGTGTAAGCCGCCGGACTCAAGGTCGCGAGAATCACCGATTCGCGGTCATCGGCTGGCTGGAAGAGAGTGCCTTCAATCTGGCTGCGCTGCGTGTCCTTCCAGTTGTCGTTCATCGTAATTAACGAACCGTTGGAACCATGCAGCTCTACCACTGGATCCTGGAGAGCGCCGGTAATACCAAAGGATGAAAGCGAGGGTCCGATACCGCGGAGCACGACAGCCTTATTGCTGCCGTTCGCAGGGGTAATGATGAACCCGGCGATCATGGCGTTTTCGCCGGTGTCGACGCGGAGACGCGTGGAAATGTTCAGCGCCTGAACCGGCTTAGCTGTCGGAGTGGCCGTAGGCGTTGCTGTGGCTACGGGCGTGGTCGTGGCTGTGGCAGTAGCGGTAGCCGTAGGCGTTGCTGTAGCAGTCGCCGTGGCAGTCGGAGAAGGGGCCGCGTCATCGTTCTTGATTGTGCCTACTCCATCCGCCTTTGAGATAGTGGCGTTTACCGGATTGGTGAGATGGACGGTGAATTGCTCGTCGGCTTCCAGATCGGCGTCGCCAAAGACCGAAATTGTGATGGTTTTGCTGGTGGTTCCTGAAGGAAAGCTCAACGTGCCACTGGCCGGGAAATAATCAGAGTCAGCCGTCGCTGTTCCATCGACGGTAGCATAATCAACCGTAGCCGTGAAGGCCGTGCTGCCCGTCTTAGTTACAGTAAAGGTGAAGTCGGTTGAATCGCCGGTGCCTTC